>DASTFI010000093.1:0-11443 GCA_035708765.1 Marmoricola sp. | reverse complement strand
GGGGGTCGATGGACAAGTGGGGCGACTACTCGGACTCGGGCGTCTCGGGCTTCTTGGCCTGGTTCGGGCTCCTGCGCTGCTTGCGCGACTGGCGCTTCGGCTGCTGGCGCTGGGCCGGTCGACGGTCCGGCGGGTCGACGGTCTCCACCGCCGTGCCTCCAGCGACCGCGGTCTCCGGCTCCGGCAGCCCGTGCTTGCGCCGCTTCTCGGCGTCGCGCTGCTGCTTGGCGCGGAACGCCTCCGTGTTGGGAGCGGGATTGTTGCGGATCACGTAGAACTGCTGGCCCATCGTCCACAGGTTCGAGGTGGTCCAGTAGAGCAGCACCCCGATCGGGAAGGCGATGCCGCCCACGGCGAAGACGAGCGGCAGCACGTAGAGCAGCAGCTTCTGCTGCTGGGCGTAGGGCCCCGACATGGCGTCCGCCGGCATGTTCTTGCTCATCAGCTGCCGCTGGGTCAGGAACGTGGTCAGCGTCATCGCGATCACCAGGGCCGCGGCGATGATCCGCACGGTCGTGTGCTCGGTGCTCACGAACGTCGAGGAGATCTTGCCGCCGAAGAGGGTCGCGTCGGCAAACTGGGTGGCCAGCCGGTCGTTGAGCACCCCGTGGCCGGTCCCGTTCTTGGCCGCGTGGTCGAGCAGTCGGAACAGGGCGAAGAAGATCGGCATCTGCACGATGATCGGCAGGCACGACGAGAACGGGTTGGTGCCGGTCTCGCGGAACAGCTTCATCTGCTCCTGGGCCAACCGCTCGCGATCATGGCCGTACTTCTTCTGCAGCTCCTTCACCTTCGGCTGCAGCAGCTGCATGTTGCGGCTGGACTTGATCTGCTTGACGAACAACGGGATCAGCGCGGCTCGGATCAGCACGGTGAGCCCCACGATGCTCAGCGCCCACGCGGCACCGGACGTCTCGCCGAAGATCCCGCCGAAGACCTTGTGGAAACCGACCAGCACCACCGAGATCAGGTAGTACAGCGGCGTCATGATGAAGCTGCCGATGGCAGACAGGAAATCCACTCAGGCTCCTCGGGTCAGGTGGTTCGAGCGGGAAAGTTCGTGGGGTGGCACCGGGTCGTAGCCACCCGGCGCCCAGGGGTGGCAGCGCGCCAGCCGCCGGACGGCCAGCCAACTGCCCTTGATGCTGCCATGCACGGTGACGGCCTCGAGCGCGTAGGCCGAGCACGACGGGTGGTAGCGGCAGACCTGGCCGTAGAGCGGGCTGATCGCGAAGCGGTACGCCTTGAGCAGGCCGATGAGCAGGTACTTCACACGATCAGGCCACCTTGCGCAGGCATCGCTGCAGACAACGCTCGAGCTCGCTGCGCAGTTCCGCATAGCTCGCCGTCGCGGCCGGAGGTTGGGCCCGCACGACGACCAGGCTCCCCGCCGGCAGGTCGGCCAGCCGCTCGCGCACCAGGTGGCGCAGCCGCCGCTTCACCAGATTGCGGGTCACGGCTGTCCCCACCGCGCGCGAGACGACGAAGCCGACCCGGGGCGCGGCCACGGCCGCTCCGGCGGTGCCGTCCAACGCGGAGTCAGGGACGAGAAGGTGTACGACGACGAGCGGGCCGCCGGATCGGCCACCCGCTCGTAGGCATCGTCGGAAGTCGTCGGCTGACCTGAGCCGGTTGCTCGTCGCGAGCACCCCGTCGTCTCCTGGCCGCCTCCTGAGCCGGCCGGCTCAGACGGCGAGGCTCTTGCGACCCTTGCGACGGCGGTTGGACAGGATCGCCCGGCCGGCGCGGGTGCGCATCCGCAGACGGAAGCCGTGCACCTTGTGCCGGCGCCGGTTGTTCGGCTGGTACGTACGCTTGCTCACGAGTCAACTCCCACGTGTTCATCGAAGGGGCTCGACCCGAGCCACCGTGTCTCCACAGACTCGAACCTTCGCCCTGGGTGTGTCGACAACCGGTTCGCACGGCCGAGGCCGCCAGTCTTGCCTCGTCGGACAACTGGCACCGCCCGCCCGCGCAGCAAGATCGACGACGTCGTACGACGTCGCGATCCCGGTCGTGGACATGCGGCACCGGTCGAACCGGTTCTCGACCGCTCCACGGTACGTGAGCGCTCTGGGGCGGTCAATTCGGCGCGTTCCCCAGCCGGAGGGCAGCACGCCGAGGGCGGGGTGGGCGACGCGACGGGTGCCGGGTTCCTGCCGGGTTGCCGATGTGCCGGCAACCCAAATGACGTACCTTTCCACCCGGTGGCAGAAAGGGCGCGACGACACGCCGAAGAAGGGCCGCGGGCCTGTGGACAACTGGTTGCTCCACAGGTGGGATCGTAGGTAGGTTCCGCAACACCGCACCCATCGCCGGATGCCGTGCTGCCAGCGGAATCCACCACCGAGCAGACCACGTGCCGTGGTGCACATGCTGTGGACAAAGGTGTGGACAGCACCCCGTTCGTACAGCCTTGACAGAGGGGAGCGCGAGACCGCGTGGAGAGTCAGACGAACGGCCCGCAGCAGGAGTCGGAGCTGGAGTCGTTGTGGCCGGGTCTGATCGAGATCCTCGCGCCGAACCAGCGGGCCTGGATCTCCGCCAGCAAGCCGGTGATGCTCGCCGAGACCACCGCCGTGATCGCGGTGCCGAACGAGTTCACCCAGAGCCAGCTCGAGGGTCGACTGCGCACCCGCCTCGAGGACGAGCTCAGCGAGAAGCTCGGCAAGCCGATCCGGATAGCCGTCACCGTCGACGAGACCCTCGACACCGACCCGGTGCTGCCCGGCACCACCCCCGCGAGTCCGTCCGGCACTGGCACTGGCACTGGGACGGCCGCCATGGCCCCCGCGCCCGCCGACGACCAGGCGCGTCGCGCCGAAGCGGGCCCCGGCATCGCCGGCGCCACCGGCGGCGTCTTCCCCGGGCACCTGCAGCAGGTGCGTCCGTCCAACACCCAGCAGACCCTCGGGCACTCGATCAAGTCACAAAGCGATTTGTCGACAAATGGACTTGGCGCCAGTCTGGCGACCGGGATCCCGGACAGTCCGCTGAACCCGCGCTACACCTTCGAGACCTTCGTCATCGGTTCGTCCAACCGCTTCGCCCACGCGGCCGCGGTGGCAGTGGCCGAGGCTCCGGGCAAGGCCTACAACCCCCTGCTGGTCTACGGCGACTCGGGGCTGGGCAAGACGCACCTCCTGCACGCGATCGGCCACTACGTGCGCAGCCTCTACACCGGCGCGAAGATCCGCTACGTCTCCTCGGAGGCGTTCACCAACGACGTCATCAACGCGATCAAGGACGCCAACACCGCGGCGCTGCAGCGCCGTTACCGCGACGTCGACGTCCTGCTCGTCGACGACATCCAGTTCCTCGAGGGCAAGCAGCAGACCCAGGAGGAGTTCTTCCACACCTTCAACACGCTGCACAACGCCAACAAGCAGATCGTGATCAGCTCCGACCGCCCGCCCAAGCTGCTCACCCAACTCGAGGACCGGCTGCGCAACCGCTTCGAGTGGGGCCTGCTCACCGACGTCCAACCGCCCGACCTGGAGACCCGGATCGCGATCCTGCGCAAGAAGGCGGCCGCCGACCGGCTGCACGCGCCGGCCGACGTGCTCGAGTTCATCGCCAGCCGCATCCAGACCAACATCCGCGAGCTCGAGGGCGCGCTCATCCGGGTCACCGCCTTCGCCAGCATCAACCACCAGGAAGTCGACCTCACCCTCGCCGAGATCGTGCTCAAGGACCTGATCCCCGAGGGCGGGGAGCCGGAGGTCACTGCCGGGCTGATCATCGCCCAGACGGCGTCGTACTTCGGCTACTCCATCGAGGAGCTGTGCAGCCCCAGCCGGACGCGGGCGCTGGTCACCGCCCGGCAGATCGCGATGTACCTGTGCCGCGAGCTCACCCAGCTGTCCCTGCCCCAGATCGGCAAGCAGTTCGGCGGCCGTGACCACACGACGGTGATGAACGCCGACCGGCGCATCCGCAAGGACCTCGCCGAGCGCCGCAACGTCTTCCACCAGGTGACCGAGCTGACCACGCGCATCAAGCAGCAGGCCAAGCAGGCGTGAGCAGGCAGCACCCGGTTCACCCTTCCGGTCACCCTTCCGGCTCGTCCGGCGCCTGTGCGTTCCCGGCACCAGATCGGTGGATCCCCGTGGGAAACCCTGTGCACAACCCGGCGGTCCGGTGCACATGCCGGCCGACGAACCACACCCGGCCGCGGGTTGCGCACGCCCCCTCCACAGGGCGGTGGGACGCCCAAACTGCCCCTGACCTGCGCAGACCGTGGTTTTCCACAGAATCCACCGGCCCTACTACGACGACTGAATTCTCAATTGGACCCTTCGTCGCATCACAACCGGGTCAGCCCCCGCTTGGGGACAACCACCCGCACGTCGTCGCGCCGTGGCAGGATGCATCACCCCGAACCCATCACCGGCACCGCCGGCACCGCAGGAGGCAGCACCCGTGAAGTTCCGCGTCGAGCGTGATGTTCTCGCCGAAGCCGTCGCCTGGACGGCCCGCGCCCTCCCGCTGCGTCCCAGCGCTCCCGTGCTCGCCGGCCTGCTGATCGAGGCCGGTGCGCGCAGTGACGGATCCGGCAGCGGTGAGGGGCTGACGCTCTCGACGTTCGACTACGAGACGTCCGCCCGGGCCACCCTCAACGCGGACGTCTCGGCCGAGGGCCGGGTCCTGGTGAGCGGCCGACTGCTCGCCGACATCTGTCGTTCGCTGCCCAACAAGCCGGTCGACGTGAGCGTCGAGGGTGCCAAGGTCTCGTTGACCTGCGGCTCGGCCCGGTTCAGTCTGCAGACCATGCCGGTCGAGGACTACCCCTCCCTGCCGGTCATGCCCGAGGCGCGCGGCACCGTCAAGAGCGACCTGTTCGCGCACGCGGTCGCCCAGGCGGTCACCGCGGCCGGCCGTGACGACATGCTGCCCGTCCTGACCGGCGTCCGGCTCGAGCTCGACGGCGACGCGATCGCGATGCTGGCCACCGACCGGTTCCGCCTGTCCCAGCGCGAGCTGGAGTGGAACCCCGCCACCTCCGACGTCACCGCGGCCGCGCTGGTGCCGGCGAAGGTGCTGGCCGACACGGCGAAGTCGCTGACCGGGGGCTCCGAGATCAGCATCGCCCTGTCCGCCTCGGGCAGCGGTGAGGGGATCATCGGTTTCGAGGGTTCTGCCGGCGGCGGCGTACGGCGTACGACCACGCGGCTGCTCGACGGCGAGTTCCCGAAGGTCCGCTCGCTGTTCCCCAGCGAGCACCTCACGGTGGCCCGCGTCGACAAGGCGGTCCTCATCGACGCCGTCAAGCGCGTCGCCCTGGTCGCTGAGCGCAACACCGCCGTGCAGCTCTCCTTCAGCGACAGCGTGCTCACCCTCGACGCCGGCAGCGGCGAGGAGGCAATGGCGAGCGAGTCGCTCGAGGCCCGCACCACCGGCGACGACCTCACCACCGGCTTCAACCCCCAGTTCCTCCTCGACGGGCTCACCGCGATCGAGAGCCCGGTCGTGGAGCTGGCCTTCACCACCGCGTCCAAGCCGGTCGTCCTGTCCGGGGTCGACTCCCTGGACGGCGAGGCCCAGAGCGACTTCCGCTACCTGCTGATGCCGCGTCGGCTGCTCTCCTGACGCACCGGCCGCGGGGCGTTTGCCGGACCGTCCGGCCGGGGACTGCAGGTTGCACCCGGCCAGCTCTCCCCCGAGAGTGGGACACCGAGAGTGGGACACCGACAGTGAGAACCTGTGGTCGGAGCACCTGCAAACGGGCAAACCTCGAGGAGGCGGCACGGATGGACATCGGACTGGTCGGGCTCGGCAAGATGGGCGGCAACATGCGGACCCGCCTGAAGAAGGACGGGCACACCGTCGTGGGCTACGACCGCAACCCCGACGTCTCCGACGTGGGCTCACTGCAGGAGATGGTGGAACAGCTTCCCGCCCCCAAGGTGGTGTGGGTGATGGTCCCCGCGGGGGAAGCCACCCGGAGCACCATCCGTGAGCTCGCCGACCTGCTCGGTGAGGGCGACCTGGTCGTCGACGGCGGCAACTCGAAGTGGACCGACGACGCGGAGAACGCCGCCATGCTCGCCGAGCACAAGGTCGGCTTCGTGGACTGCGGTGTCTCCGGCGGTGTGTGGGGCCTCGACAACGGCTACGCCCTGATGTGCGGTGGCCCTGCCGAGGAGGTCGCGAAGGTCCAGCCGGCCCTCGACTCGCTCAAGCCCGATGGCGAGCGCGGCTTCGTCCACGCCGGGAGGATGGCGGGTGCCGGGCACTTCGCGAAGATGGTCCACAACGGCATCGAGTACGCCATGATGCAGGCCTACGCCGAAGGGTGGGAGCTGCTCCAGTCCGTCGAGCTCGTCGAGAACGTCACCGAGGTGTTCAACTCCTGGCGCGAGGGCACCGTCATCCGGTCGTGGCTGCTCGACCTGCTCGTCGCGGCACTCGAGGACGACAGCAAGCTCTCCCAGATCCAGGGGTACGCCGCCGACTCCGGCGAGGGTCGCTGGACGGTGCAGGCCGCCATCGACCACGGGGTCGCCATGCCGGCGATCTCGTCCGCCCTCTTCGCCCGCTTCGTGTCCCAGCAGGACGACAGCCCGGCGATGAAGGCGATCGCCGCGATGCGCAACCAGTTCGGCGGCCACGCCATGCAGACCGCGCCGCCGGTCGGTGGCGACGTCGCCAAGGAGCCCGACGTCCAGCCGTCGCAGACCGGTGCGCCGACCCAGTCGGCGGAGTCGCAGAAGGCCGGCGCCGGCCACCCCGACACGGGGTCGCAGACCGACAGCGAGAGCTGACCGCCCACCGCACGACGCACCGCACGGGCGTCGAGGAGGCAGACTTGGTCGCGTGCACGTAGCCCACCTGTCCCTGCACGACTTCCGGTCGCACCAGGCTCTCGAGCTGGAGCTGCGCCCGGGCGTCACCGCCTTCGTCGGACGCAACGGCCTGGGCAAGACCAACATCGTCGAGGCCATCGACTACCTGTCCCGGTTGAGTTCGCACCGGGTCGCCGGCGACACCCCGCTGGTGCGGACCGGCGCCGACCAGGCGGTCGTGCGGGCCGCCGTGATGCGTGAGGACCGGCGGGCCGTGCTCGAGGTCGAGATCAACCCGGGCGCGGCCAACCGGGCGCGGGTCAACCGCGCGCCGCTTCCCCGGGCCCGCGAGCTGGTCGGGCTGGTGCGCACGGTGCTGTTCTCCCCCGAGGACCTGGCGCTGGTGAAGGGCGATCCCTCGGAGCGACGCCGGTTCGCCGACGACCTGCTCGTGCTGCAGCAGCCGCGGTACGCCGGAACCCGGGCCGACTACGACCGGGTGCTCAAGCAGCGCAACTCCTTGCTCAAGACGAGCGGGATCGCCCGGCGCAGCGGCGGGTCGGCCGACGCGGCGCTGTCCACCCTCGAGGTCTGGGACGCCCGCCTGGCCCAGCTCGGGGCCGACATCATCGCCCGCCGGTTGCAGCTGCTCGACGAGCTCGGCCCCCTGGTGGGCAAGGCCTACGAGGCCGTCGCCCGCGGGGCGGCCCGCGACGACGCCCAGCTGTCCTACAAGCCCAGCCTCGCGCTGAGTGCGACTGAGGCGAGCGAGATCGAGGCGGCGCTCCTGGCCGAAGTGGCCCGTCGCCGCCAGGACGAGCTCGACCGTGGGGTCACCCTGGTCGGTCCGCACCGCGACGACCTCGTGTTCCAGCTCGGGGACCAGCCGGTGAAGGGGTACGCGAGCCACGGGGAGTCGTGGTCGTTCGCGCTGGCGCTCCGGCTCGCGTCGTACCACCTGCTGCGCGCCGACGGCGACGACCCGATCCTGATCCTCGATGACGTCTTCGCCGAGCTCGACGTCGGCCGTCGCAGCCAGCTCGCCGAGCTGGTCGCCGGAGCCGAGCAGGTGCTCATCACGGCGGCGGTGGCCGCCGACGTGCCGGAGGAGCTGCGCGGCGACCGGTTCACGGTCGACCAGGAGGGGGTCACCCGTGACGGCTGAGGGCCACGCCGACGACGCACCTGCCTCGGGTGAGCCGGCCGAACCGCCGGTGCACGACGAGAGCGGACTCGAGCTGGCGCGCAGCATCGCTCGCGGTCTCGCCGGACGCACCGGGCCGGCGCGGCGTACCTTCGCCAAGGGCGGCCCCGAGCACCGACGACGCTCGTCCCGCGCGCCCGGGGAGAGCAGCGGCGCCCATCCGGACGAGCGCGACCCCCAGACCCTCGACACGACACTGGGGAGGTTCGTCCGCGAGCACGGCTGGAGCACCGAGCTGCGCGTGCACGGCGTCTTCACCCGCTGGGAGTCCGTGGTGGGTGCCGAGGTCGCCCAGCACGTCACCCCCGAGACCTACGCCGAGGGTCGCCTCGTGGTGCGCACGGACTCCACGGCCTGGGCCACCCAGATGAAGCTGCTCGCCGCCGCGGTGGTGCGCCGCCTCAACGAGGTGCTCGGGGACGGCACGGTCGAGGTCATCGACGTGCTCGGCCCGCACACGCCGAGCTGGACCCGAGGGCGCCTGCGCGTCAAGGGACGTGGTCCGCGCGACACCTACGGCTGAGCCGCAGCTGATCCCGCCGGTGCCGGGACGCCTGCGGCCGCCAGAGGCGTTCTGGGCGGCCCGGGGACATACAGGGGCCCGTCCGACCCCCCAGCAGCGCGTTGCAGACACCCTCACGAGCCGCTGAGGGTGTCCTTCGCACGAACATGGCCCCACCCTGTGGAGCGGAGACGTGCTTTCGGGGCGCTGAAGGGTAAACTGGGCCCTCGGGTCGTCCGAGCGGCGCAGGCACTGCAGTGGCGGCCTTTCCTGTGCCCGCCGAGTCCCTGTGAACGCCCGGCCGGCGCCGGGATCCGACCGAGCAATGACCCAGAGGGGAACCGCGTGGCGAACGAGCCAGAACTCCCGGACAGCACCGACGAGGCCGTCGAGGACACCGGGGGATCGGCGGCAGCAGTGCCCGCGCCCACGGAGGTCAAGTACGACGCCTCCGCGATCCAGGTCCTCGAGGGCCTCGAAGCGGTCCGCAAGCGCCCCGGCATGTACATCGGCTCCACCGGTGAGCGCGGCCTGCACCACCTGATCTGGGAGGTGGTCGACAACTCCGTCGACGAGGCGCTGGCAGGCTACTGCGACCGGATCGTGCTGACCCTGCAGGAGGACGGCGGCGTCCGGGTCGACGACAACGGCCGCGGCATCCCCACCGGCATCCACCCCACCGAGGGCATCTCCGCACTGACGATGGCACTGACGATGCTGCACGCCGGCGGCAAGTTCGGCGGTGGCGGCTACAAGGTCTCCGGCGGACTGCACGGCGTCGGCATCTCGGTGGTCAACGCGCTGTCCTCCCGGGTGGTCGCCGAGGTGAAGAACCGCGACCACCTCTGGCGGCAGACCTTCACCGTGGGTGTGCCCGACGGCGACCTCGAGCAGGTCCGGCCGATGGAGGAGGGTGAGCGCAGAGGCACCACGATCACCTTCTACGCCTCCGAGGAGATCTTCGAGACCACGACGTACAACCTCGAGACGATCACCAGCCGGATCCGTGAGTACGCCTTCCTCAACAAGGGCCTGGAGATCGTCGTCCGCGACGAGCGGCCGGCGGCCGAGGAGGTCGTCGAGGCGGTCCAGGACGAGACCGTGCCCGACGACGTCGACCAGGCGGGCGAGGATGCGATCCGTCCGGCCCGGGGCGGCGGCCTGGAGCGACGCTTCAAGTACGACCGCGGGCTGGTCGACTACGTCGAGTACCTCAACCGGCGCAAGGACAAGGCCAACCCGACGATCATCAACTTCGAGGCGCACACCCCCGAGACCGTCGAGAACCACATGAGCCTCGAGCTGGCCATGCAGTGGAACACCTCCTTCAACGAGTCGGTGCACACCTTCGCCAACACCATCAACACCCACGAGGGCGGCACCCACGAGGAGGGCTTCCGCGCGGCGCTCACCTCGCAGGTCAACCACTGGGGCGAGGAGTGGGGCCTGGTCAAGAAGCGTGAGGACCGCGTCTCCGGCGACGACATCCGCGAGGGCCTCACCGCGATCATCTCGATCAAGCTCGGCGAGCCGCAGTTCGAGGGCCAGACGAAGACCAAGCTCGGCAACACCGAGGCCAAGGGGTTCGTGCAGCGGGTCGTCAACGACCAGCTCGGTGAATGGCTGGAGAAGAACCCCGTCGAGGGCCGCGACATCATCCGCAAGGCGCAGGCAGCAGCGTCCGCGCGACTGGCGGCGCGCAAGGCCCGCGACCTGGCGCGCTCCCGCAAGGGCCTGCTCGGCGGCGGCGGCCTGCCGGGCAAGCTGAGCGACTGCCAGTCCAACAACCCGTCCGAGTGCGAGGTCTTCATCGTCGAGGGCGACTCCGCGGGCGGGTCGGCCCGGCAGGGCCGCGACCCCCGGATCCAGGCGATCCTGCCGATCCGCGGAAAGATCCTCAACGTCGAGAAGGCGCGGATCGACAAGGTGCTGGGCAATGCCGAGGTCCAGGCGATCATCTCCGCCCTCGGCACCGGCATCCACGAGGAGTTCGACCTCGACAAGCTGCGCTACCACAAGGTCGTGCTGATGGCCGACGCCGACGTCGACGGCCACCACATCAACACCCTGCTGCTCACGCTGCTGTTCCGGTTCATGAAACCGCTCATCGAGAACGGCTACGTCTACATGTCGCAGCCGCCGCTCTACCGACTCCGTTGGAACAAGCCGCACGAGCACGAGTTCGTCTACTCCGATGCCGAGCGGGACGGGCTGATGAAGGCCGGCCTCGAAGCAGGCAAGAAGCTGCCGAAGGAGAACCCGGTCCAGCGCTACAAGGGTCTCGGCGAGATGAACGCCAAGGAGCTGTGGGAGACCACGATGGATCCCGACAACCGGCTCCTGCTGCAGGTGAGCATCGAGGACGCAGCCCAGGCTGACGAGATGTTCTCCATCCTGATGGGCGAGGACGTCGAGCAGCGCCGGTCGTTCATCCAGCGCAACGCCAAAGACGTCCGCTTCCTCGACATCTAGAGGAGTGAGCCGGAGGTGGGACGAGGAACGAGTCGCGCCGGAGGCGAGCCCCGCATGGATGTCGAAATCCAACACAGCCATCTGATGGTCGACAAGGACGAACATGACTGATCTGCCCCCCGAGAACCCCGGCGACGACCTCCCCGGCGAGCCGCTCGAGGACAACCCGCGGGTGCGCGTGGTCGAGCTGCGCGACGAGATGCAGCAGGCCTACATCGACTACGCGATGGCGGTCATCGTCGGGCGGGCGCTGCCCGACGTACGCGACGGGCTCAAGCCGGTGCACCGGCGGGTGCTCTACGCGATGTACGACGGTGGCTACCGCCCCGATCGCGGCTTCTCCAAGTGCTCGCGCGTCGTCGGCGACGTGATGGGTCAGTACCACCCCCACGGCGACACCGCGATCTACGACACCCTGGTCCGGCTCGCACAGCCCTGGGTGATGCGGGCGCCGCTGGTGCACGGTCAGGGCAACTTCGG
>DASTFI010000092.1:0-3255 GCA_035708765.1 Marmoricola sp. | reverse complement strand
TCGAGGACGGCCTCCATCCGCTCGGCGTCGGTGACGAAGTACGGCGAGATGTAGCCCTTGTCGAACTGCATGCCCTCGGTGAAGTCGAGCTCGGTGCCCATCGTGTTGGACTCCTCGACGGTGATCACACCGTCCTTGCCGACCTTATCGAAGGCCTGCGCGAGCAGCTCACCGATGTGCGAGTCGCGCGACGAGACGGTCGCGACGGCGGCCATGTCCTCCTTGGAGTCCACGTCACGCGCGGCGTCAAGCAGCGCGTTCCCGACGGCTTCCACGGCGAGGTCCATGCCGCGCTTGAGGCCCATCGGGTTGGCACCGGCGGCCACCGCACGCAGGCCCTCGTGCACCATCGACTGGGCGAGGACGGTCGCGGTCGTCGTACCGTCGCCGGCGACGTCGTTGGTCTTGGTGGCGACTTCCTTGGTGAGCTGGGCGCCCAGGTTCTCGAACGGGTCGTCCACCTCGATCTCGCGAGCGACGGTGACACCGTCGTTGGTGATCGTGGGGGCGCCCCACTTCTTGTCCAGGACGACGTAGCGGCCCTTGGGACCCAGCGTCACCTTCACGGCGTTGGCGAGTGCGTCCACGCCACGCTCGAGGGCGCGGCGGGCGTCCTCGTCGAACTCAAGAATCTTCGGCATCTGGGGAGTTGTTCCTTCCGAACGGCTTTGCGAAAGACACAGCCCCAGGGGCCCGAACGCGTCAGGCCGCCCGGGGCGGAGTCAGATGATGTTGCGGCTGGTTCAGCTGACGATGGCCAGCACGTCGCGACCCGAGAGGATCAGGTACTCCTCACCGGAGTACTTCACCTCGGTCCCGCCGTACTTGCTGTAGATGACCTTGTCACCGACGCTGATGTCCATCGGGATTCGCTCGTCACCGTCCTCGTTGAAGCGGCCGGGACCGACGGCGATGACCTCGCCCTCCTGCGGCTTCTCCTTGGCGGTGTCCGGGATGACCAGGCCGGAAGCCGTGGTCTGCTCGGCGTCGAGGGGCTTGACGACGATGCGGTCCTCGAGCGGCTTGATGTTGACCGACACGATGTCGACCTCCACTTTCTCGTATTTCGAGTGGATTCACTTGTCTTGAGAGCTAGTGCCTGCTCGTCCGCACGCCGTCGCGGGGGTCGCACGTCTTCGCAAGCATTGGCACCCTCGTGGTGAGAGTGCTAAGCAGAATCTATGCCGCGATTAGCACTCGGTCAAGTCGAGTGCCAGACTCGTGCCGTGGATCTCGAGGCGTTCCGGTGGCTGCTGTCCGCCGAGGGACAGACCCTGCTGGGACGCGCCGCTCAGGAGTACGACGCACAGGGCGGTTCGGACCCCATACGGGCCGCCACCGCCCTGCGCAAGGTGGCCTCCCCCGAGCACGCCGCGGCCGCACTGACCCAGGTCGAGCTGCGGGCCCGGGCGCGCGCAAAGTTCGGCGAGCTGGCCGCCGCGATGTACTTCACGCCCGACGGACTGGAGCAGGCCACCCGGCTCCGGGTCGCTGAGCACCGGGCGGCCCGGGTCGCCGCGGCACAACCGGACTCGGTGCTCGACCTGGGCTGCGGCATCGGCGGCGACCTGGTCGCGTTCGCCCGTGCGGACCTCACCGCCGCCGGCGTGGACCTGGACCCGCTCCGGGTGGCAGTGGCCGCGGCCAACCTCGATGCCCTCGGTCTCGGCGGCGCCGTGCTGGAGGCCGACGCCGCCTCCGTCGACCTGACCCGGTTCGGCGTGGTCTTCGCCGACCCCGCCCGTCGTACCGCCCGGGGCCGGGTGTTCGACGTCGACGCCTACGCTCCGCCCTGGTCGTTCGTGGAGTCGCTGCTCGAGCGGCCGTCGTGCGTGAAAGTGGCCCCGGGCATCCCGCACGACCTGGTGCCGGCCGGTGTGGAGGCCGAGTGGGTCAGCGACGCGGGCGAGGTCAAGGAGGCCGCGCTCTGGTCCCCGCAGCTCTCGACAGTGCGCCGGCGGGCCACCGTGATCCAGGCGACCGGACTGGCCACGATCACCGACGAGGACGATCCGGGCGACCAGTCGCTGCGCGGCGTGCAGGGGTTCCTCTACGAGCCCGACGGCGCCGTGATCCGGGCCGGGCTGGTCACCGCGGTCGCCGCGGGCGTCGGCGGCGGCCTCCTCGACGAGCACATCGCCTACGTCACGAGCGACCAGCCGTTCACGACCCCGTTCGCCCGGTCCTACCAGGTGCTGGAGGCCCTGCCGTACAAGGAGAAGGCGCTCCGGGCGGCCCTGCGCGCACGCAACATCGGCCGGCTCACGATCAAGAAGCGTGGCGTGCAGGTGGTCCCCGACGAGCTGCGGAAACGGTTGGCCCTGCGCGGGGACGGTGAGGCGACCGTCGTACTCACCCGCGCCGCCGGCAAGGGCACCGCGCTGCTCGTCCGACCGCTCTGACTGGAGTTTCATCAAGGTATCCAGGGGACGTCGCACTTCCCATGGCGCAGGCATCGTGGGAAGTGACGGCTTGGGTACAGACCTTGATGAAACTACGACGGGCGCCGCGGCCGCACATCGTCGACGACCGTCTCGTCGAGCGCCGCGCGGACACATCCGGCGACGAGCCGCGGGAGGTCCGCAGCGTCGACGAGGCCGGCGAGCCGGTCGGCGGACCGGGGCAGACCCAGTCGTTGCGCCCCGTCGGCGGCCCGGCTGTCGACGTACGGCGCCAGGTCGGGCCAGACACCTTGCACCTCGCGAATGAAGATCGCCGCCCCTGTCGGGCCGATGCCCTTGAACTGCTGGAGGTCGGCCTCGACGTCCGTCGAGTCCTGGTGCAGTCTCCGCAGGTCGCCGTGGTACCTGTCGAGCAGCAGCTCCGCCACCTCGCCCAACATGGTCGCGGTGCGTTCGTCGTACCGGCGGTAGTGTCCCCGCGCGAGCGCGTCGACCCGCTGCTGCCACGTCGCCTGGCGCATCGCCGCCGGGGTGCGGAGACCGGCCTTGCTGAGCTCGCGTGCGGCGGCCACGGCGATCTCGCTGGAGATCCGGGCCGAGAGCAGCAGCGACAGGACCAGCAGGCGCCACAGCGGCGACGGCTTGTCGCGCAGCGTGATGCCGGCCTCCTCGGCGAACGTCTGCCCGTGCCGGTCGACCAGCGTCTGGGCGATCTCGCGCCGGCTCATGCCTGTTGCCGCCACGCGTCTTCGAGCAGCTCGGCCACGATGCCGGTGTCCGCGTCGGCCAGCGACACCCGCAGCGCGCTCAGCCGCTTGCCCCACCACTTCTCCTCGCACCAGGCGGGCCACTC
>DASTFI010000091.1:0-5040 GCA_035708765.1 Marmoricola sp. | reverse complement strand
GTGCGGGGTGGGGGTGACGTCCTGGATGGTGCCGACCTCGAGGCCGATCGCACCCAGCGAGCGGATCGCCGTCTCGCGGCCCGAACCCGGACCCTTGACGAAGACGTCGATCTTCTTCATGCCGTGGTCCATCGCCCGGCGTCCGGCGGCCTCGGCGGCCATCTGGGCGGCGTACGGCGTGGACTTGCGCGAGCCCTTGAAGCCGACGGTGCCGGCCGAGGCCCACGAGATCACCGCGCCGGTCGGGTCGGTGATGGTGACGATGGTGTTGTTGAACGTGCTCTTGATGTGGGCCTCGCCCTGGGCGACGTTCTTCTTCTCCTTGCGGCGCACCTTCTTGGCGCCCGCCTGACGACTCTTCGGAGGCATCGGTTACTACTCCTGTGTGGGTTGAAAGTTCGAGGGGGAAGCGGCGAGCGACCTGCGGGTCACTTGGCCTTCTTCTTGCCGGCAACGGTGCGCTTGGGACCCTTGCGGGTGCGGGCGTTGGTCTTGGTGCGCTGGCCGCGGACCGGAAGGCCCATGCGGTGCCGGCGACCCTGGTAGCTGCCGATCTCGATCTTGCGGCGGATGTCCGCCTGGACCTCGCGGCGGAGGTCGCCCTCGATCTTGAAGTTGCCCTCGATCTCGTCGCGCAGCTTCACCAGCTCTTCGTCACCCAGCATGTGGACGCGAGCGTTCGGGTCGATCCCGGTGATGGCGAGGAGCTGCTGGGCGCGGGTACGGCCGATGCCGTAGATGTAGGTGAGTGCCACCTCGATGCGCTTGTCGCGCGGGAGGTCGACACCAACAAGGCGTGCCATGGTTTGGCCCTTTCCTGAAGGGCAGAGCCCTTCGTTGATCACGGTGGTGTGGTCGTGTCGCGTCTCGGGCTGTAGCTCCGAGCTCCGGCCATCCGCTCCGGAGGTGGTTCAGTCGCAGCTGGGTCGAGCCCAGTTGTGACCTAAGCGTTCACGTTGTCGTCGGTATTCAGTTGTCCGGCCTGCTCAGCCCTGCTGCACTGGGCTGACCGGTGCGGTGCTTCGCTTCGGCACACCTCGCTGGCGCTCGGCGTACCTCCACTGTGTTCCTCCTGCTCAGCCCTGGCGCTGCTTGTGGCGCGGGTTGTCGCAGATGACCATGACGCGGCCGTGGCGACGAATCACCTTGCACTTGTCACAGATCGGCTTGACGCTCGGGTTGACCTTCATGTCAGCCCTTTCTCGGTAGCGGCTGGTGTCACTTGTAGCGGTAGACGATGCGACCCCGGGTGAGGTCGTACGGCGAGAGCTCCACCACGACCCGGTCCTCGGGGAGGATCCGGATGTAGTGCTGGCGCATCTTGCCGCTGATGTGGGCGAGCACCTTGTGTCCGTTGGTCAGCTCGACCCGGAACATGGCGTTGGGCAGGGCCTCCACGACCGCGCCCTCCATCTCGATCACGCCTTCTTTCTTCGGCATGTCCTCCACAATCTGTTGCATCGTTGCCCTTGGATGGGCATCTACCGTTGGCCCGGGAACCGCCCCGGCCGACGTCGTGACGTCGTCCGGGTGGACCTCGTGAGGCCGCGCGGGAAAACCCATGTTCGAGCAGCCGCAAGGCAGCCCCGCAACGCGCCCACGTTGGGCCGACACACCAGTCTAGGTGATCATCAGGCGCGAGCGTTAATCGGGCGGCGCAGGCACCGGGTCCACCACGCGGGTGCCGTGCCGCAGCCACCACCGGGCGGCCCCGGCGACATGCGCCGGCTGGCCGGTGGCCGCGGCCTCCGTCAGCAGTGGATGGCCGGTCATGCCGGCCGCGTAGAGCGCCCGCGACCAGGCGTCGGGCACCGCGAGCAGGCTCCGCAGCAGCGCGCCGTCGGGCTGGACCCCTCCGTGTGCCAGCAGCACCAGGGCCGCCGGGCGCAGGTCGGCATCTTCCAGCCAGTGGCCGACGCCCTCGGGTGCCTGGGCGCCGGCGACGCTGGCGATCCGCTGGACCATCCGACGGCGCAGGGCCGGCTCGGTCTCGGCCTCGGCGAACGCGAGGACGTGCGCCACCACCTGGGGAGCGAACGGCAGGGCCGAGAGCAGCCGCGAGCTGGCGAACGCGCTGTTGCCCGAGCGTCCGACCAGCAGGTCGAACAACAGCCGCGCCAGCATCGGGTCCGGCCCGAGTCCCAGCCCGGCACCGATGTCGGCGGCGAGACGCTGGCAGCGACTCCACTGCTCGGCGGTCGCCCCGCGGGCAGGAACGTCGGCCTCCACCGTCGGGGGCAGCGGACGTGACACCGTCGGCAGCGGCACCCTGCGCGCGGCGAGCAACCGCAGCGCGTGCGCCAGGCCGGCGGCGAGGTCGGAGTCGGGCTCGGCGCGGTCGAAGGCGGCCGCCACGGCAGCGCCCAGGCGCGCCCACTCGGGACCGCCCGCGCCGGTGGCGGCCAGCAGGTTCTCCACGCCGTGGGCACCGGCCAGCGCGACGTGTGCCCGGGCGTCGCCGACCAGTTCGGTGCAGAACTCGCGCGCTGCGTCGTCGACCACCTCGGCCACGGCGCTGATCAGGTCGATCACCGACTGCACGTGCGGATCGGCGATCTCGGCGCGTGCCGCCTCCACGACCAGGTCGCCGTAGGGGCCGCTGCGGATCGCGGCGAGTGCCTCGTACCTGCTGTCGTAGGCAGCGTCGACCGAACGGCACAGCTCGCTGCACAGGCGTTCGATGAGGGCGCGAGCCACCTGGACGCGCAGGCCGCGGACCTCCGGCCGGCTGAACTGTCGAGCCCAGGTGAACCACTGCCAACCCGTCGGCCGGTCGACGAGGACTGCGTCGGTCGCGGCGGAAATGGCCACGACGTCATCGAGCAGCGCGCCCGGGTCGCTGTCCGGCGGGCTGACCGGGCCGGACCGGCAGACCAGGTCGATGGTTGCGCGCAGTCGGCCCGGGGCGAGCCCCAGCACCTTCTCGTAGCCCTCGGCGCCGAGCCCCGAGCGCAGGTCGCCTGCCTCCAGCCGGTGCACCCAGTTGCGGCTCACGGCCAAGCCGGTCTCGCGCAGTCGCTCCACCATGGCGTACTGCGGAAGTCCCCGGGTGGCCGGGGCCGACAACCGCGCGGTGCGCAGGAGCCAGGCGACCCGGGTCGCGATGTCGACGCGGTCGCCGTTGAGCGGTGTCCGGTCCTCGAGCACCTTCAGCGGCGCCCCGCGACGCCCGGATCGTCCCTGACTGCTCTGCCCCAACGCGCGACCCCTCCCCGACGACGCCACCCCGCGTGGCTCCGGTCGGGAGCATCATCACATCCCCGACCGACAAAGCCGAGTGCCTCGGCGCCCGGTCCGCGCGGCTCAGGAGCCGCCGTACGGCACCCCGAGCTCGGCCAGCCGAGCCCTCCCGCCGTCCAGGGCGGTGAGCACCCAGGTGCCGGTCCCGGTGAGGACGAAGGTGTGCTCGAAGTGCGCTGCCGGAGTCTGGTCCGCGCTGCGGATCGTCCACTCGTCGGCGTCCACGACCACCTCCGCGGTGCCGAGCGTGATCATCGGCTCCACGGCCAGCGCCAGTCCCGGCACCAGCTCCGGGCCGCGGCCCGGTGGCCCGTAGTTGGGTACGTCGGGCGGCTGGTGCATCTCGGTGCCGATCCCGTGGCCGGTGAAGTCCTCGAGGATGCCGTAGTCACCGCCCGTGGGGTGTGGCTGGGCGCGGACGAACTGCTCGACGGCATGGGAGATGTCGGAGACGCGGCCGCCCTCCCGGGCCGCGGCGATCCCCTGCCACAGCGCCTCCTCGGTGACCCGCATCAGCTCCACGACGTCGGCGGCCGGCTCCCCCACACCGACGGTGATGGCCGCGTCGCCGTGCCAGCCGTCGACGACGGCGCCACAGTCGATCGACACGACGTCACCGTCGCGCAGCACCTCACCGCCGGGGATCCCGTGGACCACGGCGTCGTTGACGGACGTGCAGATGGTGGCCGGGAAGGGCGGCCGGCCGTAGCCCAGGAAGGAGGGCACTCCACCGGCGGAGCGGATGTGCTCCTCCGCGATCGCGTCGAGGTCCGCCGTGGTGACGCCGGGCGCCACCGAGGAGCGCAGCAGCTCCAGCGTCTCTCCGACCAGGAGCCCGGCGACCCGCATGGCGGCCACCTGCTCCGGCGACTTCACCTGGACCTTGCGGCCGAAGAGGCCCACCGGGGACTCAGCTCTCCGGGACCGACTCGAGGACGGAGAAGATCCGTGCCGTGACCTCGTCGATCTCGCCGAGCCCGTCGACCTCCACCAGCAGTCCGCGCTGGCGGTAGACGTCGATGAGCGGCGCCGTCTGCTCGGCGTAGATCTCCTGCCGCCGCCGGATCACGTCCTCGGTGTCGTCGGCGCGGCCCTCGGTCTCCGCGCGCTGGAGCAGCCGCGAGATGAGCTCCTCCTGGTTGACCGTCAGGACCACGGCGGCGTCGAGCTTGTGCCCGGTGAAGCGGATCATCCCGTCGAGCTCGTCGACCTGGGCCAGCGTGCGCGGGTAGCCGTCGAGCAGGAAGCCCCGCTCGGCGTCCTGCTCGTCGATCCGGTTGCGCACCATCAGGTTGGTGACCTCGTCCGGGACGTACTCGCCGGCGTCCATGAAGCTCTTGGCCTTCCTGCCGAGCTCGGTCCCCTGGGAGACGTTCGCGCGGAAGATGTCGCCGGTCGAGATGGCCGGGATGCCGAAGCGCTCAGCGACGAAACGGGCCTGGGTGCCTTTCCCGGCCCCCGGGGGCCCCATCAGGATGAGTCTCATGTCAGCGGAGGAATCCTTCGTAATTGCGCTGCTGCAGCTGGCTCTCGATCTGCTTGACCGTGTCGAGGGCGACGCCGACCATGATCAGCAGCGAGGTGCCGCCGAACGGGAAGTTCTGGTTGGCGTTGACCAGCACCAGCGCGATCAACGGGATCAGGGCGACGATGCCCAGGTAGAGCGAGCCCGGGAAGGTGATGCGGGAGAGCACGTAGTTGAGGTACTCCTCCGTCGGCTTTCCAGCCCGGATCCCGGGGATGAAACCGCCGTACTTCTTCATGTTGTCCGCGACTTCCTCGGGGTTGAAGGTGATCGCG
>DASTFI010000090.1:0-19078 GCA_035708765.1 Marmoricola sp. | reverse complement strand
GCGCTTCCCGAACCTGCTGGTCAACGGCTCGGCCGGCATCGCGGTCGGCATGGCCACCAACATCCCGCCGCACAACCTGCGCGAGGTCGCCGAGGGCGCGCGCTGGGCCCTGGAGCACCCGGACGCCACCCGTGAGGAGCTCCAGGACGCGCTGCTGGAGCGGATCAAGGGACCGGACTTCCCCAACGGCGCGCTCATCGTCGGCCACCAGGGCATCGAGCAGGCCTACCGCACCGGCCGCGGCTCCGTCACGCAGCGCGCGGTGATCGAGGTCGACGAGGACAACAAGGGGCGCACCTGCCTGGTGATCACCGAGCTGCCCTACATGGTCAACCCCGACAACCTCGCGGTGAAGATCGCCGAGCTCGCCGACAACGGCAAGGTGCAGGGCATCTCCGACGTCCGCGACGACACCTCCGACCGGACCGGGCAGCGCCTCGTCGTCGTGCTCAAGCGCGATGCCGTGGCGCGGGTCGTGCTCAACAACCTGCTCAAGCACACCGAGCTGCAGACCAACTTCAGCGCCAACATGCTGGCGCTGGTCGACGGGGTGCCGCGCACCCTCTCCATCGACCAGTTCGTGTCCAACTGGGTGGACCACCAGATCGACGTCATCCGTCGCCGCACCGCCTTCCGGCTGCGCAAGGCCGAGGAGCGCGCGCACATCCTGCGCGGGCTGGTCAAGGCGCTCGACATGCTCGACGAGGTGATCGCCCTGATCCGCCGGTCGCCCGACGTGGCCGAGGCGCGGCAGGGGCTCATCGAGCTCCTCGAGATCGACGAGCTGCAGGCCACCGCGATCCTCGACATGCAGCTGCGCCAGCTGGCCGCGCTGCAGCGGCAGCGGATCATCGACGACCTGGCGCGCATCGAGCTCGAGATCGCCGACCTCGAGGACATCCTCGCCAACGTGAGCCGGCAGCGCGCGATCGTCGACGAGGAGCTCACGGCGATCGTGGAGAAGTACGGCAACGAGCGGCGTACCCAGATCATCGCCGCCGACGGCGACCTCTCGATGGAGGACCTGATCCCCGACGAGGACCTGGTCGTCACCATCACCCGCGGCGGCTACGCCAAGCGCACGCTCGCGTCGAACTACCGCACCCAGAAGCGGGGCGGCAAGGGGGTTCGCGGCGCCGCGCTGAAGGGCGACGACGTCGTCGAGCACTTCATGGCGACCTCCAACCACCACTGGATCCTGTTCTTCACCACCGCGGGCCGGGTCTACCGGACCAAGGCCTACAACCTCCCCGAGGCGTCGCGCGACGCCAAGGGCGGGCACGTCGCCGGACTCCTGTCGTTCCAGCCCGACGAGCAGATCGCGCAGGTGCTGGCGATCCGCGACTACGAGCAGGCCCCCTACCTGGTGCTCGCCACCCGCACCGGACTGGTCAAGAAGACCCGGCTCGCCGACTACAACAGCCCGCGCCAGGCGGGCGTGATCGCGATCAACTTCCGCGAGGACGACGACGAGCTGATCGGCGCGGAGCTGGTGTTCCCCGAGGACCACATGCTGCTGGTCTCCCGCAAGGGGCAGGCGATCCGGTTCCAGGCCGACGACAGCCAGCTGCGGCCGATGGGCCGGGCCACCTCCGGCGTCCAGGGCATGAAGTTCCGTGACGGCGACTCGGTGCTGTCGCTGTCGGTCATCCGGGCTGCGCAGATGGCCGCGGAGGCCGAGGGCGGCGACGCCGAGTCCGTCGAGCAGGCGGCCGAGACCCCGGCCTCGCCGTACTTCGGGCTGCACCCGCAGTACGTCTTCACCATCACCGACGGTGGCTTCGCCAAGCGCACCCGGATCACCGACTACCGGGTGCAGTCCCGCGGCGGCATCGGCATCAAGGCGATGTCGCTGGCCAACACCGACCGCGGTTCGCTGGTCGGGGCCTTCATCGTGGAGGAGGGCGACGAGGTCATGTCGATCACCGCGAGCGGCCAGGTCGTGCGCAGCCCGATCAACGAGGACTTCCGGCCCACCGGACGCTCCACGATGGGCGTGAAGTTCGTCAGCCCGAAGAGCGGCGACTCCGTGGCCGTCGTCGCCCGCAGTGTCGAGCGTGCCGTCGAGGACGCGGTGGACGAGGCGGTCGAGGAGGCCGGCGACGACGTGGCCGCCGAGGCGGCGCAGGAGGTGGCCCAGCAGGAAGCAGAGCAGGTCACCGCCCAGGACGGTGAGGACGTCGAGGCGTTCGGTGACTCCGGTGACGCGGACCCGAGTGCAACAATCGACGACAGCCCTGACGCTGACCACGACAACGAGACCGACCCAGAGTCGCAGGAGGACTGATGTCCGACCGTCGCGCCGACGAGACGTCGATCGCACCGCGCCGCAGCCTGGCCGGCGCGACCGACGACTCGGGCTCGTCCGACTCCGACGGCCCGGTGCTGCCGCCGATGCCGAAGCCGTCGGGTCGCAGCCGCAAGAGTCGCCCCGCCAAGGAGCGCAAGTCGCGCGGCAGCCGCCAGGACCGGGTGCGCGAGGTTTCCTCGAGCCGCTCGTCGTCGGCCCGGTCCTCGGCAGCCGCGAGCGGGTCCGGACCCGCCGCCACGACCGGCTACGGCTCGTCCGCGAGCACGTCGCTGCCCCACACGACCACCCTGCCGCGCACGGATCCCGCCCCCTCCCGAGGCGGAGGACGCAACCCGCGGCAGGCGCGGCTGCGGATCACCCAGGTCGATCCGTGGTCGGTGACGAAGACGGCGTTCCTGCTGTCGATCGCGCTGGGCGTGGTCACCGTGGTGGCGGTCGCCGTCGTGTGGTCCGTGCTCGGCGCGGCCGGGCTGTGGGACTCCATCGACTCGGCCGTCCAGGAGACCGTCGGTGGCTCCAGCGGCACGCCGTTCCAGATCGAGCAGTACGTCGGCACCAGCCGGGTGCTGGGCTTCACCATGATCGTGGCCGTGGTCGACGTCGTGCTGATCACCATGATCGCGACCCTGGGAGCCTTCCTCTACAACCTCGCCGCAACGCTGCTCGGCGGCATCGAGGTGACCCTGGCGGAGGACGACTGAGGGCATTTTGTCGCCCTTCCGGGGCATGGGGTAGCCTTCCCTCCGGTTCTCCTGAGAGCCCCCCGGGCCTATAGCTCAGACGGTTAGAGCGCTTCCCTGATAAGGAAGAGGTCAGAGGTTCAAGTCCTCTTAGGCCCACTGCACATCGCGACTGGAGGTCCACGTGAAGAAGCTGCTCCTTGTTGTCCTGGCCGCCGTGGCCGGCGTCGTCGTCAAGAAGAAGATGGACGCCAGCAAGCACGAGCAGGCGCTCTGGCAGCAGGCCACCGACAACGTCGACCCTGCAACGCGGTCGGCACCGGGCAACGCCTGATCGCTCCGCCACCGGGGCCACCGGCTCCGCCCAAGGGGCCTTGGCGCAATTGGTAGCGCACCTGCTTTGCAAGCAGGGGGTTAGGGGTTCGAGTCCCCTAGGCTCCACCCGATCCGCGATCCTGCGGCGCAATTGGTAGCGGCTGCGTTCTCCTCTGGGCTTTGCAAGCAGGGGGTTAGGGGTTCGAGTCCCCTAGGCTCCACCGGATCCCCGATTCCCGATCCCCGATCCCGGGACGTCCTGCGTCGCAGGAACGACCCGTTCGCAGGACGCCGTGGCGACCGTGGGGCGACCTGGGCGGCGACCGAGGCCGTGGTCCGGTCCGTGCCCGAGCACCTCGTAGGCTGGCGGCGTGCTCACCCTGCTCACCCCGCGCTACTGGGGTGGGCACCTCCTGATGCTGCTGTGCCTGGCGATCGCGATCGGGCTGGGCATCTGGCAGTACGACGCCTGGAGCACGCGCCGCGCGGCCGAGGCCAGGGACATCTCCAACGCCGCCCCGGTGCAGCTGTCCGAGGTGATGGGTGGCGACGACCCCTTCCCCGGCGCCCAGCTCGGCCGTCCGGTCGCCTTCACCGGCCGCTGGCTGGCCGCGGACACGCTCTACGTCGCCGACCGGTGGCTCGACGGCCGCAAGGGCTATTGGGTCGTCACCCCCGTGCTCGTCGACGGCACCCGCTCCGCGATGCCCGTCGTCCGCGGCTGGACCGCCGAGCCGCGCTCCGCGCCGGTGTCGGGCACGACGCAGGTCACCGGCTGGCTGCAGCCGAGCGAGGGCTCGGGCCAGCCCGACGCCGACGTCCACGACGACGTCATCCCCGAGATGCGCACGGCCAGCATCGTGGAGCACGTGCAGGGCGACCTGTACGGCGGCTTCGTGGTCACCCGCGACACCGAGGAGCCCGGCCTGGCCCAGGTCAGCGCCGCCTCGATCCCGGAGGTGTCCAGCACCACCGCCCTGCGCAACCTGCTCTACGCGATCGAGTGGTGGGTCTTCGGCGGGTTCGCGGTGTTCATCTGGTGGCGATGGTGTCGAGACTCACTCGTGGTCGTCGACGAGCAGCCGATAGCGTCGGAGGGGTGAGTTCCCTGACCGGCGGCGCGACGATCCCCCGACGACTGTTCACCGGCTACCGCATCCTCGCCCTGGTGGTGGGTGTCCTGCTGGTGGTCGGGTCCCTGGCCTCCCTGGCGAAGTACCTGCTGACCGAGGGCACGGCGCTGCAGACCCTCGGCGCCGACCTGACCTTCGTCTGGCTGGTGCACGGCTGGATCTACATGGTCTATGTCGTGGTGGCCTTCCTGCTCACCCGCAAGGCCGGCTGGTCGGTCCCCCAGCTGCTGATCATGCTGCTGGCCGGGCTCATTCCCGTGACGATCTTCTTCGTCGAGCATCAGACGACCCGCCGGCTGCGCCGCGAGCACCCCGAGCTGGCCACGGCCTGACCCGATGCCGCCGCCCACCGCGTTCGTGCTCGGCGGTGGCGGCCTGCTCGGTGCCGTCGAGGTCGGCATGTTGCGCGCCCTGTTCGAGCACGACGTGCGCCCCGACCTCGTGCTCGGCACGTCGGTCGGCGCGCTCAACGGTCTGGTGGTCGCCCGCCAGCCGGACGCCTCCGCCGCAGACCGGCTCGTCGAGCTGTGGCGCGACATCGCCCGCCGCGACGAGATCTACGCCGACCCAGCCTGGCGGCAGATGCGACGCGCGGTCCGGACCGGCACCCACCTGCACTCCTCCGAGCCGCTGCAGGGACGCCTCGAGGCGGAGTTCGGCGGGGTGACGTTCGCCGACCTGGCCGTGCCGTTCCAGTGCTGCGCCGCCAGCATCGAGCGGGCCACCGAGCACTGGTTCAGCAGCGGGCCGGTGGTCCCGGCCGTGATGGCCTCGGCCGCCGTACCGGGACTGCTGCCGCCGGCCGTCGTCGACGGCGAGCACTTCCTCGACGGCGGCATCGTGAACTCCATCCCGCTCGGCCGGGCGGTCACCCTCGGGGCCCGCCGGATCTTCGTGCTCCAGGTCGGTCGGGTGGACCGACCGCTCAAACCACCGAAGCGCCCCTGGGAGGTGGCTCGCGTCTCCTTCGAGATCGCCCGCCGGCACCGCTTCGTCCGAGAGCTGGCCGAGCTGCCCGAGGGTGTGGTGGCGCACGTCCTCCCGGCCACCGGCAGCGAGCGCGACGACGCCCCCCGCGCCTACCGCGACACCTCCCTGGTGGAGCGGCGCATCGAGTCGGCGTACGAGGCCGGCAGCCGCTACCTGGCAGAACACCTCTGATGTCACCGATGGCCGCAGCGCTGGTGCAGCGCCTCGTGCTGGCGCCGCTGGTGATCGTGCTGACGGCGCTGATGTGGTTCACCCTGCCGCTCACCCTGCTCGTGACGGGCGTGCTCTCGCCGTTCGCCCCGGGGTGGCTGCGACCCGTGCGGCTCCTCTGGTTGCTCGTGGTGCACCTGACCCTCGAGAGCCTGGCGCTGCTGGAGCTGTTCGGACTCTGGATCGCCAGCGGGTTCGGGCTCTTCGTGCGTCGGCCCTACTTCGAGCGCATCCACTACGACATCGTGCAGGCCTACCTGGTGGTGTTCTTCCGGGAGGCCCGTCGGGTGCTGCGCCTGCGGATCCGCACGGTGGGCCCGACACCGGACGCCCTCCCCGGCTCACCGCTGCTCGTCCTCTGCCGCCACGCCGGACCCGGCGACTCGTTCACCTTGATGTATGCGCTGATGCACTGGTACCGGCGCGAGCCCCGGGTCGTGCTCAAGCAGACGCTCGCCTGGGACCCGGCACTGGGGATCGTGCTGACACGGCTGCCGAGCCGGTTCATCGCGCCTGTACGGCGGCCCGGACGCCGGGTGGAGGAGGAGATCGCCGACCTGGCCCGCCACCTCGACGACAACGACGCCTTCGTGATCTTCCCCGAGGGTGGCAACTTCACCCAGGAGCGCCGGCGGCGGGCGATCGGCCGGTTGCGCGACCAGGGCCTCGCCGAGATGGCGGACCGCGCCGAGGCGATGAAGCACGTGCTGCCACCCCGCCCCGGCGGCGTGCTCGCCGCCCTGGACGCCGCGCCCGGCACCGACGTCCTGCTGGTCGCCCACACCGGCCTGGACCACGTGGTGACGGCGGCCGACGTGTGGCGGGTGCTGCCGATGGACAAGGAACTGCTGATGGGCTGGTGGCGGGTGCCGGCGGCGGACATCCCCGCCGGCCGGGACGCCCGCATCCGCTGGCTCTACGACTGGTGGCTCGACGTGGACCGCTGGGTCGAGGAGCACCGGCCCCGGGACCTGCCGCCGCTGCGGGAGGTACGCCGGGAGCAACGCCAGGCACGCAGACGACAGCGCGCCGTCCCCTGAGGGAGATCGGCGCGCTGTCGTCGTACGGACCAGCCGCTCAGGCGTCCGGCCGCTCCACGGTCTCGGAGTCCGCGGGGGTGTCCGGGGTGGTCACCGGGTGCGGTCCGTCGTGCTCGTCGGAGAGCGCCTCGCCCGGCCCGGATCCGCCGGCGTCCGTGCCTCCGGAGACCTGCGGCCCGGCGGGCACCCCGCCGTCGAGGTTGTCCGGCCGGCTGCCCAGGGCCTCCTGCTCCGCAGCGGCACTCGCCGCGGCGGCCGACGCGGAGCCCGCGGTGGACGCAGCCCCGGGGTGGGCGGCCGCCTCGGCGGAGGTCGTCCGGGTGGCCGGCGTAGGCGGCACGTAGGGCAGGGTGCGGTCCCGCTGTCGGCCCTGGACCAGCTTGGCGACACCCGCACCGAGGCCGACGACGCCGAGGGCGATCAGCAGCTTCTTGCCCTTGCTGGACTTCTTCTTCTGCCCGGGCAAGCCGGCCTGCACCTCAGCGGCCTTCTCCCGGGCGCGCTCCTGCGCCGCGAGCAGCGCCGCCTGCGCGGCCGGGACGGCCTTGTCGCGGGCCTCGTGCCACGCCTCGCGCGCAGCGGGGACCCGGACGTCGCGCGTGTACTCATAGGCGTCCTGGGCCGCAGGGCGCACCACGGACCGGTAGTTCTTCGCCGTCCGGCGCGCCGCCTCGGACGCGGCGTCCTGGACGACCGGCACCGCCTCGCGGGCTCCCGCAACCGCACCGGCGACGGTGCCGGAGGCTGCCGGAAGGTAGTCGTCCGCCAACCGGTCGCGCGCGTGCTCCAGATGGGGAGCCATCCGCTCGATCAGGTCGGTCGCCTGGTCGCGGGCACGGTCGACGGCGTGCTCGAGCGTGTCCTCCAGGCGTCCCTTGCGTGACTTCTTCAACAGCATGTTCCCTCCGCGTGTTGGGGTCGTGCCCCCGATCATGCCCCGCCGGGTGGAGTTGGGAAACCCGTGCAAGGATTTGCGGAGTCCCGTATCCCGCGGAAGGAATTTCATGTCGGAGCTCCAGGCCATCCTGCACACCAACAAGGGCGACATCCGCCTCGACCTGTTCGGAGACCACGCACCCGCGACAGTGGAGAACTTCACCGGCCTGGCCGAGGGCACCAAGGACTACCGCGACGACGCCGGCCGCTCGGGCGAGAAGTTCTACGACGGCCTGGTCTTCCACCGGGTGATCGACGGCTTCATGATCCAGGGCGGCTGCCCGCTCGGCCGAGGCATGGGCGGTCCGGGCTACACGTTCAAGGACGAGATCCACCCCGAGCTCGCCTTCACCAAGCCCTACCTGCTGGCGATGGCGAACGCCGGCCCCGGCACCAACGGCTCGCAGTTCTTCATCACCGTGGGGCAGGCCCCGTGGCTGACCGGCAAGCACACCATCTTCGGCGAGGTGACCGACCAGGAGAGCCGCGACGTCGTCGACGCGATCGCGACCGCGAAGACCGGTGCCGGTGACCGTCCCGTCGACGACGTGGTCATCGAGTCCGTCGACATCGTGCGCGGCTGAAGCCTGCCTGCGGCGAGGACGACGAGCGACGCGATGAGGCCGGCGTGAGCACACCGGGCGGCCCGGCCGGGGGAAACCTGGCCGGCCCCGGCGCCGTACCCCGCTGCTATCGGCACCCCGACCGCGAGACCTGGATCCGCTGCCAGCGTTGTGACCGGCCGATCTGCCCCGACTGCATGGTCGCCGCCTCGGTCGGCTTCCAGTGCCCGTCCTGCGTCAAGGAGGGCCAGAAGACCACCCGGTCCGGCCGGGCGGCGTACGGCGGCGCCCGGAGCGCCAACCCGCTGACCACCACGCTGGTGCTGATCGGCGTCAACGCGCTGGTCTGGCTGGCGATCATCGCCGACGGCGGCGAGCGTGGTCGGTTGTTCGACCGGCTGACCCTGATGCCGACCGGGCGCTGTGAGACCACCGACGGAGCCAGCTACTACCCCGGCCTCGACCAGGCCGGCTGTGCGGTGACCGGGCACCAGTGGGTGCCCGGGGTCAGCGACGGGTCCCTCTGGCAGGTGGTCACGTCGGTCTTCGCGCACGCGGAGTTCTGGCACATCGCGAGCAACATGCTGGCGCTGTACTTCCTCGGCCCGCTCCTCGAGTCCGCCGTGGGCAGGGCCCGCTTCCTGGCGATCTACCTGGTCTCCGGCATCACCGGCAGCGCCCTGGTGATGGCGTTCTCCTCACCCCACACCCAGACCCTGGGTGCCTCCGGCGCCATCTTCGGCGTCATCGGCGCGCTCTTCGTGATCGCGCTCAAGCTGCGGGTCAACCTGCAACTGGTGGGCACCTGGCTCGTGCTCGGCCTGCTCTTCACGTTCGTCGGTCCGCGCGACGTCTCCTGGCAGGGGCACCTGGGCGGCCTCGTCGGCGGCGCCCTGCTCGCCGCGATCGTCGTCTTCACCCCACGCGGCCCCAGCCGGACCCTCTTGCAGTGGTCGGGCACCGTCGTGGTCGCGTTCATCGCGCTGGCGATCGTGGTGCTGCGCGCCTTCACGCTGGCCACCTGACCGGGACCGACCTGGCCCGGGAGCAACGGGTCCGCGACCGGTGAAGGCCGTCGGGTGGTGCGTTGGACGGACAGTGCGTCTGGCCGCCCCGACCTCGTCGGAACCCTGTCGAGGGCGTGCTCGCGAGTTATCCCCAGCTGTGCGCAAACCTGTGGAGAACTACACGGGTGTCATTCACCTGTGGGCGTGTGGGAAACCCTGTGGAGTCACTCCCACTTGGTGGCGTAGCTGAACCCGACGGCCATGAAGCCGATGCCGACGAGCAGGTTCATGTTCTGCAGCTGGTCCATCACCGGGATGTGGAAGCTCGTCTCCTGCCCGGCGAAGTAGAAGACCACGATCCAGAGCAGGCCGATCAGGAAGCACCCGAGCATGCCGACCACGACGCCGCGGCCGCGTCCCAGCGGAGTGCTCTTGTGGGAGGCGACGACCAGGCCGACGAAGATCAACCCGAACCCGATCAAGTAGTTCCACTTGGCCAGGTCCGCCATCCAGGGCAGCGGGTTGCTCGGTCCCTTCTCGCCCTTGGTGACGGCGGTGAAGTTGGCGGCGTCCATGGCGACGTTGGTGTAGACGGCGATCCAGGCGATGCCGATGATCACGAGCAGGGCAGCGACCACGGTGCGGGTGACCGAGGTCTCGTAGCCGCTCACCGAGACGTTCGGAATGCGGGCTTTCGGCTTGGACAACTTCCAACTCCTCTGGCGTGGGTCGTCGGCTAGCGTAGTAGTCGCCTGCCCCGCACCGCGGCGCGACCCACGCCCTCACCGACGACACCGGAGACACCGTGTCCCACGAGCACCGCCAGACGGCGCTGCAGCGCCTGTGGCGATCTCGGTCCGGTGACACGTCCGGTGCCCCCCCGGACGCCGAGCCGATCACGCTGCAGGAGGCGCAGGAGCGGGCCGCCCGGCGGCGCTGGCGGTTGCCGGCACTGGGCACGTTCCTGCTCGCCGGTGCGCTGTTCGTCACCACCGCCCTCAGCTCCGGCGGGCTGGACCTGCGCGAGTCCAGCGTGACCGACCTCGACCACGTGGTCCTGGCCGAACGCCACCACGTCAACCAGCAGCAGGACCAGGTCAGCACCCTCACCGAGCAGATCAACGACCTCACCAGGTCGATCAAGGACACCACCGTCAAGCAGCTGCAGCGCAAGGTCGCGCAGCTCCAGGGACCGGCGGGCTTCACCGCCGTGCACGGGCCCGGCGTCACGGTGACGCTCGACGACGCCCCTCCGAGCATGGTGCAGCGGGTGGAGGAGACCGGCGAGATCCCGCGCAACGCGCTGGTCATCCACCAGCAGGACATCCAGGCCGTCGTCAACGCGCTGTGGGCCGGGGGCGCGGAGGCGATCAGCATCAAGGGCGTCCGGATCATCTCCACGACCGGCATCAGGTGCGTGGGCAACACCGTGATCCTCCACGGCGTGCCCTACTCACCGCCGTACACCATCAGGGCGATCGGCAGCATCTCCGACCTCGAGGCGAGCCTCGACGACAACGACTACGTGCAGGGCATCATCAAGGGGTCGGTGGAGTACGAGCTCGGGTACGACGTCGCGGCGTCCGCAGACCTGGAGATCTCCGCCTACACCGGTTCGGCGGCGCTCAAGTACGCCGAGCGGGCGCCGGCACCGGCCGAGCGTCCCTGAGACCGGGTCGACGAGACCGGGTCGACTCACCCACCGGGTGTGGTGGTCGGCAGGCTGGGGCTCGGCGACTCCGAGGGCGACGGTGACGGAGAGGTCGTCTCCGTGGGGCTCGGTGTCTCCGTCGGCGTCGGCGGCGGCGGCTCGAAGGTGGAGACCAGGATGGTCACCGTCGTGCCGGAGGGCTGCGGCTGGCCGGCCTTCGGGCTCTGTGCCGTCACCGTGCCCTTGGGCTCCTCCGACGAGCCGTCGGGGAGGGTGTCGACCTTGAACCCCGCCTTCTCCAGGATGCGCCGCGCCTGGGCCTCGGGCTTGCCGACGACGTTGGGGATCTTCCGCGGACCGGTGGAGTAGATCAGCGTCACCGTGCTGCCGAACGGCACGCTCCGGCCCACCTCGGGGTTGGTGGCGATGACGTCGTCCTTGGTGGCGTCGTCGGTGCGGCCCTTCATCCGGACCTTCAGGCCCAGATCCTGCAGCTGGGCGCTGGCGGTCTCCCGGTTGTCACCGATGACGTCCGGGATGGACACGTCCGCGTGGCCCAGGGACACCACGAAGTCGACCGTGCTGCCCTCGTCGATCGTCTGCGTGGAGGCGGGGTCCTGGCTGATCACCCTGCCCTTCGGGACGTCGTCGGAGTTCTCCTCCGTGACGTTGCCGACCTCCAGCCCGGCGTCGTGGATCAGCCGCTCCGCCTGGGGCTTGGTCTTGCCGACCACGTGCGGCACGGACACCTGCTGGATGTCCGGGCCGCTGAACAGCTGCAGTCCGGCGTACACCGCGCCGCCGATGAGCAGCGCGATGAGCAGGCTGAGCAGCACGAGCGGTCCGGTACGACGCTTGCGGTCCGGCTCCTCGTCCTGGCCGGGGACCACGGGAGTCACCGCTGTCGGCGACCCGTACGCCGCGCCCATCGCCGCGGCACCGGCCGGGATGAACGCGGTGGCGTCGTCGGCTGCGACGGCGGGTGCCTGCACCGGCTTGCCCGCGAGGTAGCGATCGATGTCGGCCTTCATCGCGGCCGCGCTCTGGTAGCGCTCGTTGAGGTTCTTCGAGAGCGCCTTCATCACGATGGCGTCGATCTCCGGCGCCAGGTCCTCGTCGAGCGCGGAGGGCGGCGGCGCCACCTCCCGCACGTGCTGGTAGGCGACCGCGACCGGGCTGTCGCCGACGAAGGGCGGACGGCCCGTGAGCAGCTCGTAGAGCAGGCAGCCGGTGGAGTAGACGTCGGAGCGCGAGTCGACGGTCTCGCCCCGGGCCTGCTCCGGAGAGAGGTACTGCGCGGTGCCGACCACGGCGGCCGTCTGGGTCATCGTGCTCTGGGCGTCGGACACGGCGCGGGCGATGCCGAAGTCCATCACCTTGACGTCGCCCGACGGGGTCAGCATGACGTTGCCGGGCTTGATGTCGCGGTGGATGATCCCGGCGCGGTGGCTGTAGTCGAGCGCCGACAGCACGCCCGAGGTGATCTCGAGGGCGCGCTCGGGAAGGATCTTGCGGCCCTCCCGGAGGATGTCGCGCAGCGTCCGGCCGGCGACGTGCTCCATCACGATGTAGGGCTGCGCGACCGGGTGGCCGGCCTCCTCGGTGACCTCCTCGCCGGTGTCGTAGACCGAGACGATGGCGGGGTGGTTCAGCGAGGCCGCGGACTGCGCCTCCCGGCGGAAGCGCGCCTGGAACGTCTGGTCGCTGGCGAGGTCGGTGCGCAGCCGCTTGACCGCGACGGTCCGGCCGAGCCGGACGTCGGTGCCCTTGCGGACCTCCGCCATGCCACCCCGGCCGAGCAGCTCACCCAGCTCGTAGCGACCGCCGATCCGGTGTGGTCCGGAGGGGTTCCCCGAAGAGCCCTCAGCCATTCGTCTCTCCGTTCACGTTGCTGCTCACTTGTTGCCCTTGCCCTTGCCGTTGTCGGAGTTGCCCTTGTCATCGGACTTGCCCTTGTCGCCCGACCCGCTGTCGTCCGAGGGCTCGGTGTGGTCGTCACCGGTCTGGGCAGGCGGCGGGGGCGCCGACCAGACCGCGAGCGTGATGGTCACACCCGGTTGCACGCGTCCCGTGGGAGTCAAGCCGGCGACCGTGCCGGCGCGGTGACCGCCGGGGTTCGCCTTCGGCTGCTGCCGGGTCTTCAGGCCCAGCTTCCCCAGGGCAGTCGTGACGTCGGCCACCGGCTTGCCGACGTACTGCTGCGGATCGATCACCACGCTCTTCCGGGCGGCCTCGGTGGTCGAGGGCGTGCTGCTCGCCGGTGCGGCGGGTGCGCCGCCACGGTCGGCGAGCGCGTTGCCCACGAGTCCGATCGCCAGCACTGCGGCCAGGCCGAGCATGAGCAGGACCGGCACGGGCGGGCGGCGCCGTCGATCTCCGGGACCGTCGGCGGCGGCCGTGGTCGCGGGGCCGGCCGGCGTGGTCGCCGACGCTGCCAGGCCTGCTCCGGTGATCAACCGGGTGGCCGCTCCACCCGCTTCTGCCGATTCTGCTGCCGGAACCCCCGTACCGATCGCAGCCGTGACGCCGGCTGCCGGACTGGCTGCCGCACCGGCGGCGACGGCGCCGGCCTCGGGCACTCCGCGCAGGGCGGCGGCCAGCGCCGCGGCGTCCGGATAGCGGTCGGTGGGATCCTTCGCCAGGGCACGGGCGGTGACGGCCGCCAGGTCGGCAGGGACCTGTTCGGGGAGCTCCGGCACCGGCTGCTGGATGTGGGCGAGCGCCGTGGCCACCGGGCCGTCCGCCCGGAACGGCCGCTCGCCGACCAGGCACTCGTAGAGCACCACGCCGAGGGCGTAGACGTCGCTCGCCGGGGTCGCCGTCTCGCCCCGTCCCTGCTCGGGGGAGAGGTACGTCGGCGTGCCGATGATCTGTCCGGTCTGGGTGAGGTCGACGCCGTCGGCGGCACGCGCGATCCCGAAGTCGGTGAGCTTCACCCGGCCGTCGGCCTGGACCAGGATGTTGCCCGGCTTGACGTCGCGGTGCACCAGCCCGCGGTCGTGGGCCTCGGCGAGAGCCTCCGACACCTGGACCACGACCTCGCGGGCGTCCTCGGGGTCGAGCGGTCCCCGGTGCAGGGCCTCGGTCAGCGGGGCGCCCTCGACGAGCTCCATCACGAGGTAGGGCCGGCGTCCCGCCCGCTCGCCGAAGTCGAAGATGCCGGCGATCCCCGGATGGTGCAGGGACGCGGCGGCGCGCGCCTCGTTGAGGAAGCGCGAGCGGAAGCCCGGGTCGTGGGCGAACTCCTCCTTGAGCACCTTGCACGCGACGTCGCGCTGCAGCACCTGGTCGGTGGCGCGCCAGACCTCGCCCATGCCGCCCACGGCGATGAGTCGGCGCGGCTCGTAGCGCTCGCCGAGGGCGGCCCGCACGGTGTCGGCGGCGAGGGGTGGCGTCACGGGTTGATCACCGCCTCCATCACGGACTTGGCGATCGGCGCTGCGAGGCCGCTGCCCGAGATCGCGTCCCGGTCCACCCCGGCGTCCTGGACCAGCACCGCCACGGCGACCTGGGGATGGCTGTTCGCCGGCGCGAACGAGACGAACCAGGCGTACGGCGGCCGGTCGGGGGCACTCTGGGCAGTGCCGGTCTTGCCGGCCACGCGCACTCCGGGGATCTGCGCGGTCGTCCCGGTGCCGCGGTCGACGACGGCCACCATCATGTCGGTCAGCTTGCGCGCGGTCGCCGAGGAGATGGCGTCGGAGAGCTTCTCGGGCTCCGTGCGGTCGAGCACGTCGAGGTCACTGGTCCGGATCTCGTCGACCAGGTAGGGCCGCATCACGTCACCGTTGTTGGCGATCCCGGCGGCGACCATCGCCATCTGCAGCGGCGTCGCCTTGACGTCGTACTGGCCGATCGCCGAGAGCGCCGTCTGCGGGGCATCCGGGTCCTCGGGGAAGCTGCTGATCGCCTGCCGCGTGAGGTCGTCGTCGAGCTCGTGGAAGTAGCGCTCGCCGAACCCGAACTTCTGGGCCTGCTTGCGCAGCGTGTCGTCGCCGAGCTTGAGGCCGACCGCGCCGAAGGAGACGTTGCAGGAGACCTGCAGCGCCTGGGTGAGCGTGATCGGGTCGCCGCCGCAGTCACTGCCGTTCTCGTTCACCAGGTCCGTGCTCGTCAGCGGCAGGTCGAGACGCGCGCCACCGGGCACCTTGGTGCTCGGCTGGTACTTGCCGCTCTCCAGGGCCGCTGCCGCGGTGACCAGCTTGAAGGTGGACCCCGGAGGGAGCGCCGCCTCGATCGCGCGGTTGTTCAGCGGGTTCAGCGGGTCGGCGAGGTAGCGCTTCTTCGCCTTCAGGGCGGCGCCGAAGTCGTGGGTGGCCAGCTGACGCGGGTCGTAGGTGGGGCTGGACACCATCGCCAGGATCTTGCCGGTCGTCGGATCGAGGGCAACCACGGCCCCCTGTACCCGCGGACCGAGGGCGCGCATCCCGTCGAAGGCCGCCTTCTGCGCGGCCGGGTCGATGGTCAGCCGGACGCTGCCGCCACGGGTCTCCTGGTTGCCGACCAGGTCGATGACCCGGTTGACGAAGAGCTTTGCGTCGTTGCCGGAGAGGATGTCGTTCTGGGTCGCCTCGATCCCGCCGATGCCGGCGTCGCGTGAGAAGAAACCGGTGATGTGCGCGTCCTGGAGCGCCTGCGGGTAGACGCGCTGGAACTTGAACTGGTCCTTCGACGGGTTGCTCTCCGCGACCGCGGTGTTGCGCACCAGGATCGACCCGCGGGGCTTGGAGAAGTCGGCGTTGAGGACCCGGCGGTTGTCCGGGTGGGCGGAGAGGTCGTTGAGCTCGTCGGCCTGCCAGTACTGCAGGAAGGTCGCGTTGATCAGCAGCGCCAGGAAGAGCACCAGGCAGCCGATCGCGAGGGTCCGGATGGGACGGTTCATGCCAGCCTCACCTCAGCCCACGCAGGCTGACGATCTGGGTGGCGTCGCTCTCTTCGGTGCCCGCGTCGAGCTCCGGCGGCGGCCGGCGGGCCTGGTCGGAGACGCGGAGCAGCAGCGCGATGATCACCCAGTTGGCGACCAGGCTGGAGCCGCCGTAGGACAGGAACGGTGTGGTCAGGCCGGTCAGCGGGATCAGCTTGGTCACGCCGCCGACGACCACGAAGACCTGCAGCGCGAAGACGGTGGCGAGGCCGACCGCGACCAGCTTGCCGAAGTTGTCCCGGCAGATGAGCGCGGTGCGCAGGGCGCGCTCGACCAGGAGGCCGTAGAGCAGCAGGATCGCCATCACTCCGGTGAGCCCCAGCTCCTCACCGAAGGAGGGCAGGATGAAGTCGGAGTAGGAGTACGGCGTCATCGACGGGTGCCCCTCGCCCAGGCCACGGCCGACGAGCCCGCCCCAGGCCATGCCGTACATGCCCTGCACAATCTGGTAGGCCGAGTCGTGGCTGAACGGGTCGAGCCAGGCCTGCACCCGCACCCGCACGTGCGGGGTGGTCAGGTAGCCGAGCCACGCGCCCACGGCGAACAGGACCGCTCCGACGATCAGCCAGCCGGGCCGCTCGGTGGCGACGTAGAGCATCACCAGGAAGATCCCGAAGAACAGCAGGGAGGAGCCGAGGTCGTTCTGGAAGACCAGGACGCCGAGGCTGACCAGCCACATCGCCACGATCGGGCCGAGGTCGCGACCGCGGGGCAGGTCGACGAAGAGCACCCGGCGGCCGGCCAGCGCGAGCGCGTCACGGTGCTGCACCAGGTAGCCCGCGAAGGTGATCACCAGCAGCACCTTCGCCAGCTCCCCGGGCTGGAAGCTCATCGAGCCGACGCGGATCCAGATCCGGGCGCCGTTGATGTTCTGGCCGATGCCCGGCAGCAGCGGAAGCACCAGCAGCACCAGCGCGGCGAGGCCGGAGGTGTAGGTGAAGGCCTGGAGCCGACGGTGGTCGCGGAGCACGACCAGGACGGCGACGAAGAGCAGCACGCCGATGGTCATCCAGACCAGCTGCTTGGAGGCGTTGCTGCCGGTGCCCACGGCGCCGGACTGGTCGAGCCGGTAGATCATCGCCAGGCCGAGGCCGTTGAGGGCCGACACGACCGGGAGCAGGATCGGGTCGGCGTACTCGGCGCAGAGCCGGATCACCACGTGGCAGCCGATGACCAGGGCCGCGAGCCAGCCGCCGTACCCGATGATGTCGGCCGGCACCTCCCCGTCCAGGCCGATGCCCACGGCGGCGTAGGCGCCGAGCCCGACGACCAGGCTGAGGACCAGCAGGAAGAGCTCGGCACCGCGCCGGCGGCGGTGCACGAACTCCATCAGCGGTCCGGGACGGGCCGCGCTGGCCAGGCCGCTCACGAGGTCGCCCCGCAGTCGGTCGGTGGCATCGCGGGGGCGGTCGGGGAGGGCGACGGCTTCGCGCTGCGGGTGGGTCCGGCCGTCGGCGCGGGAGCCTTGGTCGGGCCGGCTGTCGCCTTCGGACTCGCGGTCCGTCGGGGCCGGGGCTGGGGGGTCGGGCTCGGGGTGGGCGCCTCGTCGCCGCACACCGCGAAGCTGCGCAGGTTGTCGACCACCCGTCGGGCGGCGGCCAGGCTCTCGGCGCTGATGCCGTCACGCACCCGCCGCTGGTAGGAGTCCGGCAGGTCCGTGAGCTCGATGTCGGTGTCCTCGTAGACGTGGTGCAGCCGGATGCCCGGGAGGTCGGCCTGCACGCCCTGGAAGATCGCCACCTGGTCGCCGGAGCGGGAGACGTAGTACTGGTCCTGGCTCAGGCCGTAGAGGTAGTACGCGCCGACGCCGATGAGGGCCAGGACCACGACGAGCGCGATGAGCCGGCGCAGCCAGAGCATCCGGCGGGGCTCGCGGGGCGCGTAGCGCAGCTCCTCGGGGTCGACGTCGTCGTCCTCGGCGCCGGCGAGCAGCGCGAGGTCGTCCTCGCCGAGGTTGCCGGTGTGGTCGGCGTCGATGTTGAGGTGCGGCTGGGTGAGTGCCGCACCCACGATCTGGGCCGCTGGGAGCGGAGTGCCGTCGCCGGGGTCGGGCAGCGCCTCGGCGACCACGACCGTCACGTTGTCGGAGCTGCCGGCCTCGAGGGCGCTGCGCACCAGCTGGGCAGCGGCAGCGTCGAGGTCGCCCTGGCCGAGGATGCCGGCCATCAGCTCGTCCTCGAGCACCCCGGAGCAGCCGTCCGAGCAGAAGAGCAGCCGGTCGCCCTCGCGGAGCGCGACGATGTGGGCGTCGGGGTCGGGCTCGTGGACGCCGTCGACCGCGCGGAGGATGAGGTTGCGGTGCGGGTGCACCCGCGCCTCGTCCGCGGTGATCCGGCCCTCCTCGATGAGGCTCTGCACGAGGGTGTGGTCCGTGGTCAGCGGCTCCAGGCGGCCGTCGCGCAGCAGGTAGCCGCGGCTGTCGCCGACGTGCACGACACCGAGGTTGGCGCCGTCGAAGATGCCGGCGCTGATCGTCGTACTGGTGCCGTCGAGGTCGGGGTGGTCGCGGACGATCTCGCGCAGCCGGTCGTGCGCCCGGTGCACCGCGCCGGCGAGCGCCCCCAGGCTGTCGTCGGCCACGTCACCGGGGTCCCGGTCGAGCCGCTTCAGCTCCTCGACCGCGGCGCTGCTGGCCACGTCGCCACGCGCCGCGCCGCCGACCCCGTCGGCGATGACGAGCAGGTGCGGCCCGGCATAGCCGGAGTCCTGGTTGTCCTTGCGCACGCGGCCCACGTCCGAGACGGCGGCGAACCGCAGCCTCAGCGCGCCGGATGCGGGGGTGCTCGCCGCACTCACTTGCGCAGCTCCAGGATGGTCTTGCCGATGCGGACCTGGGAGCCGAGCTGGATGGCGGTCGCCTGGGAGATGCGGCTGCTGCCGACGTAGGTGCCGTTGGTGGAGCCGAGGTCCTCGACGTACCACTGGTCGGCGGAGCTGGCGATCCGTGCGTGCCGCGTGGAGACGTAGTCGTCGTCGAGCCGGATCGCCGCGTCATTGCCCCGCCCGATCAGCAGCGGTGCCTGCTCCAGCGACACGGTCTCACCGCGGTTGGCGCCCTCGACGATGGCGACCAGGGTGGGCGCTCCACGGCGCGGGCGAGCGGGCTTCTGCCGGGACTGCTTCGCAGCGCGCCGCTCGGCCCTGCCGTCGCGTGCGACGCGTGCGCCGAACATGTCTGAGCGCACCACCGAGATGGCGGCGAGCACGAAGATCCACAGGATCGCGAGGTAGGCGAACCTGATCAGCACCAGGGTGAGCTCCGACATCAGCGCTCCTCGTCCGGCTCGCTGAGGTGCACGGTGAGGGTGGTGTTGCCGA
>DASTFI010000089.1:0-22889 GCA_035708765.1 Marmoricola sp. | reverse complement strand
TGCGCCAGCTGGAGATCGTCGAGCACGACATCACCCTCACCTGCGTCTCCAACGAGGTCGGCGGCAAGCTCGTCGGCGCGGCCCGCTGGACCGGCGTACCCCTCCAGGCGCTGCTCGACCGCGCCGGCGTCGGAGGCACGGCCGACCAGATCCTGTCGACCGACGTCGAGGGGTTCACCATCAGCACGCCGCTCGAGGTCGCCCTCGACGGACGCCATTCCATGGTCGCCCTGGGCATGAACGGCGAGGTGCTGCCCCGGAAGCACGGCTTCCCCGCCCGGTTGGTGGTCCCGGGGCTGTACGGCTTCGTCGGTGCCACCAAGTGGCTCAACCGGCTGACCCTGACGACGTACGACGCCGCGACGGCGTACTGGACCGACCGGGACTGGGCGACGCGCGCCCCCATCAAGCTCTCCAGCCGGATCGACACCCCGCGCCCGCTGGCCAACCTCGAGCCGGGCACCGTCGCCATCGGTGGCGTCGCCTGGGCGCAGCACCACGGCGTCGCCAAGGTCGAGGTCCGCATCGACGGCGGCGGCTGGCAGGAGGCCAGGCTCGGCCCCAGCGCCGGCATCGACTACTGGCGGCAGTGGCACCTGCCCTGGCGGGCCACGTCCGGGCGGCACCAGCTCGCCGTGCGTTGCACCGACCAGGACGGCAACGTGCAGACCTCCGCCCGGATGACCCCGTTCCCGGAGGGCTCCAGCGGCATCCAGGAGATCGTCGTGACGGTCTCCTGAGGGTGCTGAGCGTGTGACCACCGTCGCACCGCAGCGGCCGAGAAAAGTGCGCATTCCGCCCATCCGTCCGGTCCCGGACCGCGAACCACCCATGACAGCGAGCACGGCGCCCCGCCGGCGCTCCCGTCCCGCAGGACCCGCAGCACCGCTCGACCGCACCACCCCTCCCGAAGCGCTCTGACCCCCGTCATCGCACCTTCACCGAAAGGCACAGAGATGAAGATCAGCAAGATCAACCGCCGAGGTGGCGCCGTGGCGTCGCTCGCCCTCGTCCTCGCCGTCGGCCTGTCCGCGTGTGGCAGCGACAACGGCACCGAGAAGACCGATGCGGCCAAGGACGCCAAGGCCGACACCTCGATGGCGAGCTCCGCGGGCGACCAGACCTTCGGCCCCGGCTGCAAGCTGATCCCGAAGGACGGCGCCGGTTCGTTCAACGGCATGGCCACCGCCCCGGTCGCCTCCGCCGCGAGCGCGAACCCGCTGCTCAAGACCCTGGTGACCGCAGTCGGCAAGGCCGGCCTGGTCGACACGCTCAACAGCGCCGACGCGCTGACGGTGTTCGCCCCGACCGACGACGCCTTCGCCAAGATCCCGGCCGACACCCTCAACAAGGTGCTGGCCGACAAGGCGACGCTGACCAAGATCCTCACCCACCACGTGATCGCCGGGAAGCTGAGCCCCGACGAGCTCGCCGGCACCCACAAGACGCTGGCCGGGGACACGGTCACCGTGAAGGGATCCGGTGAGGAGTTCACCGTGGGCAACGAGAACGCCCAGGTGCTCTGCGGGAACATCCCCACCGCCAATGCCACGGTGTACGTCGTCGACACGGTCCTCATGCCGGGCATGTGACCTGAACGCCCTCCTTGAGACAGGATCGACACGTGACACCGCTCAGCTCCGTCCCCTCCGGCGACCGCACGCCGGAGGGGGCGGGCACCCCTGACGCCAACCTCAGGCTCGCGGCGCTGCTCACCCGGGCGGCGCGCGGCGACGAGGCCGCGTTCGCCGAGCTGTACGACGCGACCGCGGCCCGCCTGCACGGACTCGTGCTGCGGGTGGTCCGGGACCCGGCGCAGGCCGAGGAGGTCACCCAGGAGGTGTTCCTCCAGGTGTGGCGCACCTCGAGCCGGTTCGACGCCGATCGGGGCAGCGCCCTCTCGTGGCTGATGACCCTGGCCCACCGCCGCGCGGTGGACCGGGTCCGCTCGGCCGAGGCGGCGGGGCGGCACGACACGACGTACCACCAGCACGACCAGGCCCCCGCGCACGACGCCACCGCCGAGGCGGCGGAGGCCTCGATGGAGGCGCGCCGGGTCCGCACCGCCCTGGACACGCTGACCACCGTGCAGCGCGAGGCGCTGCAGCTCGCCTATTTCGGTGGCTACACCCACACGGAGGTGGCCACCATGCTCGACCTTCCCCTGGGCACGGCCAAGACCCGCATCCGGGACGGCCTGATTCGACTGCGCGACGTGATGGGAGTGGGCCAATGACTGCTCACGAGATCCATGCGCTCTCCGGCGCCTATGCCGTGGACGCGCTCGACGACGAGGAGCGGGTGCGCTTCGAGCAGCACCTCGCGGTGTGCCCGGAGTGCCGGGCGGAGGTCGCCAGCCTCCAGGAGAGCGCCGCCCAGCTCGGCGAGCTCAGCGCGACGCCGCCGCCGGCGGCGCTCCGCAGCCGGGTGCTCGCCGACATCGGGAAGGTCCGGCCGCTGCCGCCGGAGATCCCGACCGACGAGGAATCCACCACCGCAGGCGCAGCGCAGCCGCAGGCACCGGCGTCGGCCGGGCACGTCACCTCGTTGGCTGCCCGCCGACGGCTCCGCTTCAACCCCAGGACGCTCGCGGCCGCCGCCGCAGTGTTGGCCGTCGTGGGTGTGGGCACCGTGGTCGCCGTGGAGCAGATCCAGGACGGCACGTCACAGGTGCAGACCGCCGCGGACCGGGTGCTGCGGGCCCCCGACGCGCAGAGCATCCACGTGGACCTGCCCGGCGACGCGAGTGCGCGACTGGTCCGGTCGGTGACGCAGCGCAAGGCGGTGCTCATCACCAACGGGCTGCCCGAAGCGCCGCAGGGCAAGGTCTACGAGCTCTGGCTGCAGGACCGGGCCGGCGACATGGTGCCGGCGGGACTGATGCCGAACGGCGGCGACCAGGAGGTCCTCCTCGAGGGCGATGCCGCGGTCGCGACGGCGGCCGGCATCACCGTCGAGCCGGCCGGCGGCTCCAGCGCCCCCACCTCGGCACCGATCGCCCTGTTCGACTTCGAGCAGAGCGCATGAGTGCCCCGACCGCCAGGCGCATCGCGGTGGTCGGCAGCGGTGTCGCCGGGCTGACCGCCGCCTACGTCGCCTCGCGGCCCGGCCCCGACCAGGCCCGGGTCACCGTCTTCGAGGCCGACGACCGCCTCGGCGGGCACGCCGACACCCACGTCGTGGCCGGCGCCGACGGGCACGCGGTCGCCATCGACACCGGCTTCATCGTGCACAACCGGCGCACCTATCCCACGCTGCTGCGGCTCTTCGACGAGCTCGACGTCCCGACGCAGGCCTCGGACATGTCGATGTCGGTCCGCTCGGACGCCGATCGGCTCGAGTGGGCCGGCGCGCTGGGCCCCAGGGGCGTCTTCCCCTCGTGGCGCAACGCCGTGCGTCCGTCGTACCTGCGGATGCTCGGCGAGATCCCCCGCTTCCACCGCCGCGCCCGCGCGCTTCTGGAGTCGGCCGAGCCCGACCCGCGCACGCTGGCGGAGTTCCTGGCCGACGGCGGCTTCTCACCGTTCTTCTGCCGCCACTTCATGACGCCACTGGTCGCCGCCGTGTGGTCCTGCGACCCCGCGCGGGCGCTGGACTACCCCGCGCAGTACCTGTTCGCGTTCCTCTCCCACCACGGGATGCTCGGCGTCTTCGGCTCACCCCGCTGGCGCACGGTCACCGGCGGCTCACACGTGTACGTCGACCGGGTGGCCGCCGCCGTGGCGGAGCAGGGCGGCGAGATCCGCACCGGCACCAAGGTGACCAGCGTCCTGGAGACGACCGACGGCGTGGAGATCACCGACGGCAACGGCGAGGGCTCGACGTACGACGCCGTGGTGCTGGCGACCCACCCGGGACAGGCGCTGGCCCTGCTCGCCCGGCCGAGCGAGGCGCAGCGCGCGGTGCTGGGCGCGATGCCCTACTCCGCGAACCTCGCCCAGCTGCACACCGACACCTCGGTGCTCCCCCGCAACCGTCGCGCCTGGGCGTCGTGGAACCACTACGAGCGGCCGGAGGGGGACGGGCAGGGCGGCGTGGTCGTGACCTACGACCTGACCCGGCTGATGGCGCTGCCCTCACCGGGAGGCACCCGCTACCTGGTCACCCTGGGCGGCACCGACCTGGTGGACCAGTCCCAGGTAATCGCCACGATGGACTACGAGCACCCGATGTACACCCCCGCTTCGGTGGCCGCGCAGCAGCGCGCCGACGAGCTGGACACCGACCGGATGGTCTTCGCCGGCGCCTGGCGCGGCTGGGGCTTCCACGAGGACGGCGCCCGCTCGGGCCTGCAGGCGGTCGAGCGGCTGGGGCTCACCTGGCCGACACCGGCGCGGCCACGCGCACAGGAGCAGCCGCTCACGGGGATCTACCGGACGACCATCTCCCACACCCGGCGCCGGCCGCTGCGCAAGCACTTCACCCAGCGCTCCACGTGGTGGCTGGTCGACCTCGACGCCCTGCCCGACCACGGCCGGGTCGCGTCCCTCGTCACGGGCCGCTTCGAGGCACGCGACCACCTCGGTGACCCCGACCGCCCGATCCGGGCCAACGTGGCCACCTTCCTGGAGCGCCACGGCCTGCGGCTCGACGACGGCTCCGCGCGCGGCACCGTGCTGATGGCGGCCCAGCCGCGGGCCCTCGGCTTCTGCTTCAACCCGATCACCGTCTTCTGGTGCCGCGACCCGCAGGGCGCGCCGCTGGCGACCGTCGTCGAGGTGCACAACACCTACGGCGACCGGCACGCCTACCTGGTCCACCCCGACGAGCACGGCCGCGCGTCGGTGGACAAGGCGATGTACGTCTCGCCGTTCCACGGCACGGACGGCCGCTACGACCTGGTGGTTCCGGAGCCGGCCGCCGGCCGACTGTCGGTGGCGGTGCGGCTCACCACGGACGACGGCAGCGTCTTCGACGCCTCCGTGCTCGGCCGCCGCTCCTCGACCATCTCTCCCCTGCGGGCCGCCCCGGCCGCCATGGTCGGAGCCGTGCTCATCCGCGTGCACGGCATCGCCCTCTGGCTGCGGCGACTGCCCGTCCGACCCCGCCCACCACGACACCGACAGGAGGGAGTCCAGTGACCCTCGCACCCGAACGATCCCGACCCACCCGCGTCGACCTCGACCGCTGGCCGATGCTCGGCCCGGTGCCCACCGGCACCCGAGCACGCGTGTCCGCCGCGGTGGCCCGCCAGGTCTTCGCCGCCGCGACCCGACGCCTGGGCATCACGGTCAGCACCGACGGCGCACCGGCCGACCTGCTCCTGCACCGCCCCGACGAGTTCTTCGCCCGCCTGGGCAGCGACGGCCTCATCGGCTTCGGTGAGGCCTACCTCACCGGCGCCTGGGACGCCCCGCACCTGGCCGAGACCCTGACCGTCCTCTGCGAGGAGATCACCACGCTGGTGCCCCAGTGGATGCAGCGCCTCCGGGCGACCTACGTCCGCCGGCCCCCGCAGGAGCACCGCAACACCGAGGTCAACACCCGCGACAACATCGGGCACCACTACGACCTGTCCAACGACCTCTTCCGGCTCTTCCTCGACGACTCGCTGAGCTACTCCGCGGCACTGTTCGACCGGCTCCCGACCACCGAGGACCTGCCGACCGCGCAGCACCGCAAGATCGACCGGCTGCTGGACCAGGCGCGCGTCGGGGCCGGCACCCGGGTGCTCGAGATCGGCACCGGCTGGGGCGAGCTCGCGATCCGGGCAGCGGCCCGGGGCGCCACGGTGCGCTCGGTCACGCTGTCGGCGGAGCAGCAGCAGCTCGCCCGCGAGCGCATCGCCGACGCGGGCTGCGCCGACCGGGTGCACGTCGACCTGCTCGACTACCGGGCCGTCGAGGGCGAGTACGACGCCGTCGTGTCGGTCGAGATGATCGAGGCGGTCGGCCACGAGTTCTGGCCGACGTACTTCTCGAAGATCGACAGCCTGCTCGCGCCAGGCGGCACCGTCGCCCTCCAGGCGATCACGATGCCGCACCTGCGGATGCTGGCCACCCGGCACACCTACACCTGGATCAACAAGTACATCTTCCCCGGCGGCTTCCTGCCCTCCACCGAGGCGATCGACCAGGTCACTCGGCAGCACACGTCGCTGCGGGTGAGCAACCGGCTGCAGTTCGGCCGGCACTACGCGGAGACCCTGCGCCGGTGGGACGAGAGGTTCCTGGCCGCCTCCGAGGAGGTCCTCGCCCTGGGCTTCGACGAGCGGTTCCTGCGGATGTGGCACTTCTACCTGGAGTACTCCCGTGCCGGCTTCGCCTCCGGCTACCTCGACGTCCAACAGCTGACCCTGACCCGGGAGGACGGATGAGCCTCACCACGGAACCCCGCACCCGGACCGGCGCCGCACAGCAGCTGGCCGAGGCCCTGCGGCCGTTCGTCGGTGGCGAGCTGCCGGTGCGGCTGCGCGCCTGGGACGGCTCCGAGGCAGGCCCGCCCGACGCACCCCGGGTGAGCATCAGCTCGCCCACGGCCCTGCGCCGGCTGCTCTGGAGCCCGGGTGAGCTGGGCGCCGCCCAGGCGTACGTCCTGGGCGAGGTCGACGTCGAGGGAGATCTCGACGCCGCGCTGACCCACGTCTGGGCGGTCGCCCGGCAACGCCGCCTCTCCGGCGTCCGAGCGACCCCGAGCACGCTGGCGGCGGCCCTGCGCACCGCCGTCAGGCTGGGCGCCCTGGGTCGACGCCCCGGTGCGCCCGACTCCCAGTCGCACGTCAAGGGCCGGCTGCACACCCGTGAGCGCGACCGGTCGGCGATCAGCCACCACTACGACCTGTCCAACGAGTTCTACGCCACCATCCTCGACGAGCACCTGGCCTACTCCTCCGCCTACTGGACGTCCGACGACCCGTCGTACTCCCTCGAGGACGCGCAGGCCGACAAGCTCGACCTTGTGTGCCGCAAGGTGGGCCTGGGAGCGGGCAGCCGCTTCCTGGACGTCGGCTGCGGCTGGGGCTCGCTCTCGCTCCACGCCGCCGAGCACTTCGGCGCCCGGGTGACCGGCGTGACGATCTCCGCGGAGCAGAAGAAGTTCATCGACGCCCGGATCGCCGAGCGCGGCCTGGGCGACCGGGTGGAGATCCGGCTGCAGGACTACCGCGACGCCCTGTCCGACTCGCCGACGCCGCAGCGCTCACTCCGGGGCAGCTTCGACGCCGCCGCCTCGATCGAGATGGGCGAGCACGTCGGTCAGGCCAACTACCCGACGTACGTCGAGGTGCTGCACGACGCGCTCAAGCCAGGTGGCCGGGTGCTCATCCAGCAGATGTCGCGCGCCGGGAAGCACCCCGGCGGCGGACCGTTCATCGAGTCCTTCATCGCCCCCGACATGCACATGCGTCCCGTGGGCGAGACGGTCGACCTGATCGAGGCCGGCGGGCTCGAGGTGCGCGACGTGCACGCGCTGCGCGAGCACTACGTGCGGACCGTGGACCACTGGCTGGAGCGCTTCGAGTCGCGGCTGGACGACCTGCGCCGGCTGGTGCCGGAGGAGGTCATCCGGGTCTGGCGGCTCTACCTCGTCGGGGGGCGGATGGCGTTCCGGGACGGGCGGATGGGGGTCGACCAGATCCTCGCCGTCCGTCCCGGCCCGCACACCCTGCCACCGGTGCGTGCGTGGTGAGCGACTTCCTGGTCGTCTCCGGCAGCTGCCTGCTGCTCGCCGCCGTCGCGATGACGGTGACCGCGCTGGTGGCCCGCCACAGCGGCCGGTTCGCCGTCGTGGACGTCACCTGGGGCGTGGCGCTGGCTGCGACCGCCCTCCTCAGCGCCGTCGTCGCCACGCTGCTGGACGCCGGCGACTGGCGCCGGTGGGTGCTCGTGGTGCTGGTGTCCTTCTGGGGGCTGCGGCTGTCCTGGCACATCCACCAGCGCAACCAGGGCCACGAGGACCCGCGCTACGCCGCGATGCTGGAGGGCGCGTCCTGGGCGACAGCGGTGCGCAAGGTGTTCGTGGTCCAGGGTGCGGCCGTCTGGTTCGTCGCCCTGCCGGTGCAGGTCGTCGCGGTCACCCACACCTCGACCGCGTGGCTCGCCTGGCTCGGCGTGGCGCTCTGGGTCGTCGGCGTGCTGTTCGAGGCGGTCGGCGACGCCCAGCTGGCGGCGTACAAGCGCGACCCCGACCGCGGCCCGGTGATGGACCGCGGCCTGTGGGGTTGGACCCGGCACCCCAACTACTTCGGCGACGCCTGCGTCTGGTGGGGCATCTGGCTGATCGCGGCCGCGTCCCTCCCCGACAACTGGTGGGGCGCGCTGACCGTCCTCTCGCCCGTCGCGATGACCTACTTCCTGGTCTTCGCCACCGGGGCCAAGCCGCTCGAGCGCACCATGATGCAGCGCCCCGGCTACCCCGAGTACGCCGCCCGCACCTCGATGTTCTTCCCCCTCCCGCCGCGTCGTTGAGAAGTCACTTTCGCGCCGTTGAAGGGTCAGTTCTGCGCCGTTGAGAAGTCACTTCTCCACCGTTGAGGGGGCACTTGTCACCGTCGAGTGACCCAGCCGGCCACGTCACCGCGGACGTGGTCACTGCGTCGTACGACGCGGGCGTGCTGAGCATCCGGATCGTCGGGATGTACGCCGGCACGGAGCCGACCAGGATCGCGGTCATCTCACCGGTGTCCGTCGCGACGTCGCAGCCCGCACCGGAGAACGCCAGCTGACGGCCGGTCACCTCGCAGACGAAGCCGTCACTTCACTGGTGTTGCAACGCCGGTGAAGTGACGGTTTCACACGTTCTCCTGTGAAACCGTCCGCCCGGTCGCCGCGATCGTGGCCGACCCCACCACCCGCGTCCCGTCGTAGAGCACGGCCGCCTGACCGGGGGCGATGCCGGTGGCGGGGTCGAGCAGGTCGACGGTGACGTCGTCGCCGCAGACGCGGACCAGGGCCCGGTGCTCGTCCCCGTGCGCCCGCAGCTGGACCGTCCCGGACAACGACGAAGGCACCGAGCCGCACCAGCGGGGCCGGATGCAGGAGAGCGCCGAGACCGAGAGCTCCTCGCGGGAGCCGACCGTGACGGTGCCGGAGACCGGCTCGATGTCCAGCACGTAGCGCGGCTTGCCGTCGGGTGCGGGCCGACCGATCTTCAGGCCCTTGCGCTGGCCGATCGTGTAGCGCCAGGACCCCTCGTGGGTCCCGAGGTCCTCACCGTCGGATCCGACGATCCGGCCAGCGGTGTTCACCCCCGCGTCCGCGAGCTTCTCGGCCAGCCAGCCACCGGTGTCCCCGTCGGAGATGAAGCAGATGTCGTGGCTGTCCGGCTTCGCCGCCACCGAGAGCCCCCGGCGCGCAGCCTCCTCACGCACCTCCGTCTTCGGTGAGTCGCCCAGCGGGAACAGCGAGTGCGCGAGCTGCTCCTGGGTGAGCACCCCGAGCACGTAGGACTGGTCCTTGCCGGCGTCCACCGCCCGGTGCAGCTCGATCAGCCCGTCGGACCCGGTGCGCAGCTGCGCGTAGTGTCCGGTGACCACCGCGTCGAAGCCCAGGGCCAGCGCCCGGTCGAGTACGGCGGCGAACTTGATCTTCTCGTTGCAGCGCAGGCACGGGTTCGGCGTCCGACCGGCGGCGTACTCGTCCATGAAGTCCTCGACGACGTCCTCGTGGAACCGCTCGGAGAAGTCCCAGACGTAGAACGGGATCCCGATGACGTCGGCCGCCCGGCGGGCGTCGTTGCTGTCCTCGATCGTGCAGCACCCGCGCGCGCCGGTCCGGTAGGACTGCGGGTTCCGCGAGAGCGCCAGGTGGATGCCGGTGACGTCGTGGCCCGCCTCGACCGCGCGCGCCGCCGCCACCGCGGAGTCGACGCCGCCCGACATCGCTGCCAGGACGCGCATCAGCCCGCCGACCGCGACGTGAGTCCGGCTGCCCGGGCGCGCTCCACGACCGGCCGGATCGCACCGACGAGCGCGTCCACGTCCGCCGCGGTGGAGGTGTGGCCCAGCGAGAACCGCAAGGAGGCCCGGGCCTCCTCGTCGGTGCGGCCCATGGCCAGCAGCACGTGCGACGGCTGCGGCACGCCGGCGTTGCACGCCGAGCCCGTGGAGCACTCGATGCCGCGGGCGTCGAGCAGCATCAGCAACGAGTCGCCCTCGCAGCCGGGGAACGTCAGGTGCGCGTTGCCGGGCAGCCGGTGCTGTACGTCGGAGACGGGGTCGCCGTTGTAGACCGCCTCCGGCACCTCGCGCCGCACCCGAGCGACGAGGTCGTCGCGCAACGCGCTGAGCCGTGCGGCGACGTCCGGCTGCTGCTTGCCGGCAAGCTCACAAGCAGTGGCGAAGCCCACCACTGCGGGCGGGTCGATGGTGCCCGAGCGGACGTCGCGCTCCTGGCCACCGCCGTGCAGCAGCGCGGTGAGCTGGACCTCGCGGCGCAGCAGCAGGGCGCCCACCCCGTAGGGCCCCCCGATCTTGTGCCCCGTCAACGTCATCGCGTCCACGCCGGAGGCGGCGAAGTCGACCGGCACCTGCCCCACCGCCTGCACCGCGTCGGTGTGCACCGGGATGCCGTGCTCGTGGGCCACCGCGACGACGTCGCTGATCGGCTGGACCGTGCCGACCTCGTTGTTGGCCCACATCACCGACACCAGCGCCACGGACTCCGGGTCTCGCTCGATCGCGGCGCGGAGGGCCGGCAGGTCGAGGTGCGCCTGCCCGTCCACCCCGACCAGCTCGACCTCCGCACCGGCGTCCACCGCGAGCCAGTGCAGCGGATCCAGCACGGCGTGGTGCTCGACCGCCGTGCTGATGATCCGCACCCGTCGCGGGTCCTCGCTGCGGCGCTGCCAGAAGAGGCCCTTCAGGGCGAGGTTGTCCGACTCGGTGCCGCCGGAGGTGAAGACCACCTCGCCGGGACGGCAGTTGAGCGCGCGCGCGATCGTCTCCCGCGACTCCTCCACCACGCGCCGGGCGCCACGTCCCGACGCGTGCAGCGACGACGCGTTGCCGACGCGGGTCAGCTGCGCAGTCATCGCCTCGGCTGCTTCGGGAAGGATCGGCGTGGTGGCCGCGTGGTCCAGGTAGACGGTCATGACGGTCCCAGCGTACGGGCAGCCGCTACCCTCGCCCGACGTGAGGCCCGTCATGCTGCTCCTGTCCGCCCTGCTGGTCACGTCGCTCGTCGCGGGTTGTGGCAGCAGCGACCAGAGTGACCTCGCCTCCACCTGTACGGCGGTCCGCAAGGCCTTCCCGACCACGATCTACGACGACCACGACAACGCTGTGCTCGCCCGCCGGCTCGGGACGATCCTCGAGGGTGCGGACGACCAGGCGCAGGCAGCCCTGACCCCGCTCGACGAGGCGCTCACCAAGGTGGTCGCTGCGCACGGCGACAACGAGGCGGTGGTGACCGCCAACGTGCAGCTGCTCGGCGCGATCGACGAGGTCAACTCCCGGTGCCGCGCTGCGGGTGCACAACCGGTGCACTGACGCGCTGCGACCCCGGCTGGACGAACCCGGCCTCGTAGGCCAGCACCACCGCCTGCACCCGGTCACGCAGCCCCAGCTTGGCCAGGATCCGGCCGACGTGGGTCTTGACCGTCGCCTCACCGACCACGAGCTCCTCGGCGATCTCGGCGTTCGTCAGTCCGCGGGCGACCTGGGCGAGCACGTCACGTTCGCGCGGGCTCAGGTCGGCCAAGAGCTCCGGAACACCCGTCGACGGCGGTGCCTGGGCGACGAACCGCTCGACGAGCCGGCGGGTCAGCCGCGGCGCCAGCAGCGACTCCCCACGGGCCACCACCCGCACGGCGTGGACGAGCTCGTCCCGGGGGACGTCCTTGAGCAGGAAGCCGCTGGCGCCGGCCCGCATCGCGTCGTACACGTGCTGATCCAGGTCGAACGTGGTCAGCACCAGCACCTTGGTCGCGCTGCCGGCCGCGACGATCCGGCCGGTGGCCTCCACGCCGTCCATCACGGGCATGCGCAGGTCCATGAGCACGACGTCGGGCTGCAGCTCCGCGACCCGCCGGAGGCACTCCTGCCCGTTCGCCGCCTCACCGACGACGTCGAGGTCCGGCTCGAGGTCCAGGATGAGGCGGAAGCCGGAGCGGACCAGCTCCTGGTCGTCGCAGAGCAGGACCGTCGTCACGACCGGACACCGGCGACGCCCGTGCGAACCCGACAGGGCAGCTCGGCGCGCAGGGCGAACCGGTCCCCCTCGACACCGGCCGAGAACGAGCCACCGGCGTTGCGCACCCGCTCGGCCAGCCCGATCAGCCCTCGACCGGTCCCCGACGCCGTTCGCGGTTCGGTGGCCACGGTGTTGACGACGCAGATGCGCACCACCCGGGAGGCCAGCGCCACGTCGAGGCGCACCGGTCCGTCGGCGTACCGCAACGCGTTCGTCAGCGCCTCCTGCACGACCCGGTAGCAGGTGGTGCCCACGGCCGGATCCACGGTGTCCCGGCCCAGTGCCGTTTCGTCGGGCAGCTGGGCGTCGACGAGCAGCCCGGCGGTACGCGTGGACTCGACCAGGGCGGCCAGGTCGGGCAGCGCGCGGACCGGCGCCAGCGAGTCCGCCTCCTCGGAACGCAGCAGCGCCAGCATCTGACGCATGTCGTCGAGCGCCTCGCGCGCCGACGAGCGGATCGCCCGGAGCGGCTCCGCGGCACGCGTGGGGTCGTGCAGCAGCGCCGCCTCGGCGGCGTCGGCCTGGACGGCGATGATGCTGAGCGCGTGCGCGACGACGTCGTGCAGCTCACGCGAGACCCGGACGCGTTCCTCCGCGACGGCGAGCAGCGCGAGCTCGTGGCGGTGGTCCTCGGCGTGGGCGGCGCGACCCCGCCACTGCCGCACCGCACGGCCGACCAGCCAGGCGCCACCGAAGACGATCGCGATGAACACGTAGTCCACGCCGCCGTCGACGTGCTCCGTCACGAACTGGCCGGCCAGCATCACCGATCCGCCCACGGCAGCCCGGCCCTCGTCGCGCTCGGCGGCCACCGAGTAGGTGAGCACCAGCATCGCGGTGAACGCCCACAACGAACCCGCCGGCTCCGCCAGCAGCGTCTGCGTGAGCATCGCCAGGACGCCGGCACAGACCGCTGTGACGCTGGCGCTGCGCCGCCACGCCAGCGCCGCGGTCATCACCACCGCGGTCGGGACGGTCACCGCCCACGGGCCCTCGTCGGGGCTCCTGGTGAGAACGCTCACGACAGCGAACACCAGCAGGACCCCCGCCAGGAGGAGGTCGGCTCGCGCCGGGCGCTCGATGCTCACGCTCGCAGCGTAGGACGTCCCGGCGCCGTCCGAGTCCGCTTCCCGGTGGACCGCCGTACGTCCCGAGGGGGATCGCTCGACGCACCGGTCATCCCGACAATCGCCAGGCGTGGGGACGCGGAAGTCGTGGTGGGAGACCGAACGTGGACTTCCCGAGTCCGACAAGGAAGGCACACGTCATGGAATTTCCCCTCTCACCCCGTCTCGTCGCGGGCTGCACGCTCGCCGGTGCGGTCGCGTTCAGTACGGCGGACCTGCTGCGCCGGGTGGTGAACCCGGACAACGGCCAGGACCCGGTCGGGCTGGTCCATCAGGTCGGCGAGCACTCCACGACGTGGCTGCTGGCCGGCAGTCTGGCGACCCTGTCGGTGTTCCTGCTCGCACCGGCCGCGCTCGCCCTGGCGATGCTGGCCGCCGGGCGTGGTCGTGTGCTGACCCGCCTCGGTGGCCTCCTGTTCGCCGCAGGGGCCCTCGCCTCGATGTCCCACATGGTGGGCGAGTTCGGCTTCCCCGCGATCCGCGCAGCCGCCGGCCTCGACGACGCCGCCCTGCGTGCACTCGACGTCGCGGGCTACGCACCGGCGGGGGTGATGATCGCCCTCTTCATCCTCGGGTTCACCGTCGGGTTGCTGCTGCTGATGATCGGCCTGCGCCGGGCTGGGGTCGTCCCGCTGTGGTCGGTCATCGCTGCCGTGGTCGCGATCGCGGCCGGAGGCTCCGGCGGCGTGGCGGCCGGTGTCGTCGGCGTCGTGGCGTGGCTGGCGACGATGGCGCCGGTCGCGGTGGCGCTCACCCGTCCATCCGGCGTCGTCGTCACCGTCTCCCCGGTCCGGGCCGCTTCCTGACCGGCCGGCTCGCGAGGATGCTCAGCGCCACGCGAGCCGGGCCACCAGCGCCCGGTGGTCGGTGTCGTCGATCTGCTCGGCCTGCACCGTGATCGCCGCGAGCCCCTTGCTGAGGAGGACGTGGTCGATGGTGATCAGCCCGTTGCCGAGACGGTGCCCGCCCGGCGTCCGGGTCGGCCAGGTGGGTTGCCAGCCCGCGTTGGCCTCCCGCGCGGCGTCGTGCAGACCGGTCCCGAGCAGCGCGCGCATGGGCGCGTGGTCGAGGGTGGCGTTGAAGTCGCCCGCCATCACCAGCGGTCCGGTCACGGCCGCAGCGGCCTCGACCAGGACGGCGTGGTCGCGACGCCAACGATCGATGCTGGTCAGCGGCTGGGCGGTGTGCACGGCGATGAGGGTGAAGGGACGGTCGGCGTGCACCCGCAGCTGCCAGGCGCCGCTGCTGACCGGCAGCTCCCGGACCCGGTCGAGGGCAAACCGGGACACCACCACGGTGCCCTGCGAGGTCGCGCCGACGTGGCCGGCGGCGTACGGCCTGCCCTTCCCCAGACCCGCCGCCCGGAGCTCCCGGGCAGCCGAGGCGGTGATCTCCTCGAGCACCACGACGTCGGCGTCGGACCGTCGCGCCAGCTCGGCGACCTGCTCGGCGTCCGCCTCGCCGAAGAGGAGGTTGACGGTGAGCACCGTCAGGTCCGCTCGGCCACGCGGATGCTCGCCGAGGTACGACGGAGCGAGCAGGCCCGCGTGCAGGAGCGCACCGGCGAGCGCGCACACCAGCGCCGCGGTCGTCCAGCGTCGGGACTCACCCTTGCGACGCCTTCGGAGCCACCCGAGCAGTCCGGTCGCGAGGAGGTAGCCCGGCAGCGCGAACGCGACGAAGGACGTGGCCGCCACGAACACCTGCGGAGAGGGGGTGAAGACCCGACAGACCGTCAGCAGGAGCGAACCGGCCAGGGCCACCGCCGCCACGAGGACGACCGCGGCGCTGGCCGGACTGCGTCGAGGGCTCGGCACGACGAGGGGACCCGTCGGCGCGTCAGCCCTTCCGCTTGTTGATCTCCTCGGTCGCGGCCGGGAGGACGGTGTGCAGGTCGCCCACGACACCGAAGTCGACGAGCTCGAAGATCGGGGCCTCCTCGTCCTTGTTGACCGCCACGATCGTCTTCGAGGTCTGCATCCCGGCCCGGTGCTGGATCGCCCCGGAGATGCCGTTGGCCACGTAGAGCTGCGGGGAGACGGTCTTGCCGGTCTGGCCGACCTGGAAGGCGTGCGGCTTCCAGCCAGAGTCGACCGCCGCACGCGAGGCGCCGACGGCAGCGCCGAGGGCGTCGGCGAAGTTCTCCACCGGCTCGAAGTTGCCACCGGTGCCCCGGCCACCGGAGACCACGATCGCGGCCTCGGTCAGCTCGGGACGACCCGATGCCTCGCGCGGCTGCGAGGCGACGACCTGCGCCTTCTTGGCCGAGTCCGAGACGGTCGCGGCGAACTCCTCGAGGGTGCCGGCGCCGGCCGACTCCTCGGGGCTGGCGGCGTTGGGCTTCACCGTGACGATCGGGGTGCCCTTGGTGACCTTCGCCGCGACGGTGTAGCTGCCGGCGAACACCGACTGGGTGGTCACCGGGCTGCCCCCGTCACCGGCCTGGACGTCGGTCGCGTCGGTGATCAGCCCCGACTCCAGCTTGATCGCGAGCCGGGCGGCGATCTCCTTGCCCTCGGTGGAGGAGGTGATCAGGATCGCGGCAGGGCCGGTCTTCTCCGCCAGCTGCTGCAGCGCCTCGGCCTTGGGCGCCACCAGGTAGCCCTTGATCTCGGCGTCGTCGACGGCGTAGACCTTCTCCGCGCCGTACTTCGCGACGCTCTCCGCGGCAGCCGACGCCTGGTCGGCCGGTCCGATGAAGACCGCCGACGGCTCGCCGAGCCGCTTCGCGAGGGTGAGCATCTCCAGCGTCGGCTTGCGCACCTTGCCGCCCACGTGGTCGATCAGAACCAGAACTTCACTCATGACTGTGCTTACCGTCCTGTAGATGAACTGCTCAGATGAACTTCTTCGACGCGAGGAACTCGACCAGCGCGGTGGCGCCCGAGCCGTCCTCGTCGGCGACGATCTCGCCCTGCGTGCGCGGCGGGCGCGCCTCGGTGGACTCCACCGCGGTCCACGCCGCGGCGAGACCGACCTCACCGGCGTCGACACCCAGGTCGGAGAGTGACCAGGAGTCCAGCGGCTTCTTCTTCGCGGCCATGATGCCCTTGAACGAGGGGTAGCGGGCCTCGCCGGACTGGTCGGTCACGCTGAGCACCAGCGGTGCGGTCGCGCCGATCACCTCGGTGGCGGTGTCGCCGTCCCGCTTGATGCGGAACTGGTTGCCCTGGCTCTCCACGACAGAGCCGAAGGTCACCTGCGGCAGGTCGAGCCGCTCGGCGAGCATCGCCGGCACCACCGACATGCCACCGTCGGTCGAGGCCATCCCGCACACCACGAGGTCCACCTCACCGATCTTGTTGATCGCCTCGGCCAGCACCTTCGACGTCGCGACCGCGTCGGAGCCGGCGATCGCGTCGTCGGCGACGTGCACGCCCTTGTCGGCGCCCATCTGCAGCGCCTTGCGCACGGCATCGGCGGCATCGGCCGGGCCGACCGTCAGCGCGGTCACCACCGTCTCGTCGGCGGAGTCGGCCTTCTCCTTGATCTGCAGCGCCTGCTCGACGGCGTACTCGTCGAGCTCCGAGAGCAGGCCGGGGACGCCATCGCGGTCCACGGTGTTGTCCGACTCGAAGTGCCGATCGGCAGTCGCGTCGGGTACGTACTTCACACAGACGACAATGTTCATAGGGGTATCGGCCCGGCAGGGCCCCTCCTGGATCAGAGTTCGGGTGCTTCGCAGGCTACTAGCGAGTCGGACCCGCAGGAACACCTGTCCGGGTGGGGTCAATCACAGGAGACGACGAAGCCCCGGCGCCGCGACCCGGCTCACTTCCTCGATCCCGGCCGGATCAACCGGGTGATGATGTTGCCCACCACGAGGTAGAAGATCGCCGCGATTCCCCAGTTGACGACCGCGTCCTTGGTCTGGGCGTTCTTGCCGTCGAAGGTGAAGATCCCGTTGTCGCGCGAGAACGGCCCGTCGATGGCGTCGGCGACGTTCCAGATCAGCTTCACCAGCGGGTTGTCGTTGCTCACGTTGTCGCGCACCGCGACCAGGAAGGCGCCGATCGCGAGCGCGAGCGCGAGCAGGATGAACACGACGCGCACGATGTTGGCCAGCTGGTCGCGGGTGGCGTTCAGCGCGCTGCGTGAGCGCTCCTTCTTCTTCTTCCGCTCGGGGAAGGGCTCGTCGGCCGACCGGTCGACGCGCCGGCCCGTGGCTGGGCGCTCGGTTGGGCGCTGCGCCGGTCGCTGCGCCGGTCGCTCGGCCGGTCGCTCGGCCGGTCGCTCAGCCGGTCGCTCAGCCGGTCGCTGCGCCGGTCGCTCGGCCGGTCGCTGGGCGCCCTGCGAGGCAGGCCGGGCTTGCGCTGGGGCCGGCTGCCCGGCCGGGCCTGCCGGCGGACGACCGCTCGTGGGCGCCGGTGGCGCTGCCGGTCTGGCGGCACGCTGCCCGGCGGCCGGTGCCTGCGCGGGGCGCCGAGGCGTCTCGTCGGGATCGGTCGGGTTGCCCATCTGCTGCTCCTTCGGTGCGTAGCGCGTGCTCTGTGCGCGGCGGTCCGGTCCGCCGCGACGGGTCGCGAGATGTCCAACGACCCAGTCGGCTCAACGTCCCACGAAGGCCGCCTTGCCCGGTCCGTTCTCGAGGAAGGACTGCATCCCGATGGTGCGGTCCTCGGTCGCGAACAGTGACGCGAACTGCTGCCGCTCGATCTCCAGCCCGGTCTCGAGGTCCGTCTCGAGTCCCCGGTCGATGCACTCCTTGGCGGCGCGCAGGGCCAGTGAGGCGGCACCGGTGAACTGCCGGGCCCAGGCCACCGCCTCGGTGTAGACCTCGGCCGCCGGGACCACGCGGTCGACCAGGCCGAGCTCGAGCGCCTCGGGCGCCTTCACGAACCGGCCGGTGAAGACCAGGTCCTTGGTCTTGCTGGGCCCGATCAGCCGGGCCATCCGCTGGGTGCCGCCGGCCCCGGGGATGATGCCGAGCAGGATCTCCGGCTGGCCGACAGCCGCGTCCTCGGCGGCGAAGCGCACGTCGGCACACAGGGCGAGCTCGAACCCGCCACCCAGGGCGTAGCCGGTGATCGCGGCGACCACCGGCTTGGGGATGCGCGCCACCGCGCTGATCGACCTCGTCAGGGGACCCGAGTGCTTGACGATGTCGGTGTAGGACATCGCGTTGAACTCCTTGATGTCCGCGCCAGCCGCGAACACCCTCTCGCCGCCGTACAGCACCACGGCCTTGACGTCGTCGCGCTCGGTCGCCTCCTGCGCGGCCCGGCGGATGCCCTCCTGCACCTCGCTGTTCAGCGCATTCATCTTGGGACGGTCCAGCCGGATCGTGCCGACCCCGTCCTCCACCTCGAGGCGTACCAGCTCACCCATCGCCCTGTCCTTTCCTCGCCACATTCGTTGTCGCAGTCGTCGCCACGTCGTTGTCGCACCGCTTCGTGGGCACGGTACCGAGAAGCCCGCGAGCACGCTGCGCGGCGGGTCACCCCGGCGCCGGACTCGTGCGGCCCGCACGGTGCCGCCTCCCGGCCGCGGCGCGCCGATGCTCCACAATGGGCCGGTGACACCAGGAGAATGGAGCAGCCCGGACGAGACCGCGGCCGTGTGGCCGGGGCGGGCATGGCCCCTCGGAGCCAGTTGGTCGGTGGAGGCCACCAACTTCGCGGTCTACGCCCCGGAGGCGACGGCCCTCTTCGTCTGCCTCTTCGACGAGGACGGCACCGAGACCCGCCACCAGCTGACGGAGCACTCGCTCGGCATCTGGCACGGCGCCGTCCCCGGGGTCGCGGTGGGCGCGCGCTACGGCTACCGCGCGGACGGACCGTGGCAGCCGGAGCAGGGCCGCCGGTTCAACATCGCCAAGCTCCTGCTGGACCCCTACGCCCGGGCAGTCTCCGGGGAGACGACGTACGACGACAGCATCTACGCCCACGACGTCGAGGATCCCACCAAGCCCTCTTCGCTCGACTCCGCCGGCTCGGTGCCGCGCAGCGTCGTGGTGCACGACACCTTCGACTGGGGGCCCGAGCGCAACGGCGACGCACCCCAGCGCCGGCGCTGGCGCGACAGCGTCATCTACGAGCTGCACGTCAAGGGCTTCACCGAGCTCCACCAGGAGATCCCCGAGGAGCTGCGGGGGAGCTACGCCGGACTCGGCTCGCCGGAGGTGATCCGCTACCTCACCGACCTGGGAGTCACCGCGGTCGAGCTGATGCCGGTGCACCAGTTCCTCTCCGAGCCGCGGCTGGCCGAGGAGGGGCTGACCAACTACTGGGGCTACAACTCCATCGGCTTCTTCGCCCCCCATGCGGCGTACTCCTCCTCCGGCGATCGCGGGCAGCAGGTCAGCGAGTTCAAGCAGATGGTCAAGAACTTCCACGATGCCGGCCTCGAGGTGATCCTCGACGTCGTCTACAACCACACCGCCGAGGGTGGTGCGCTGGGACCGTGCCTGTCCTTCCGCGGACTCGACGACCGGGGCTACTACCACCGGGTCAGCCAGGAGACGGCCGCGCAGGAGGAGGCGGCCGACGACCTCCCGGCACACGTGCTCTTCGACGACACCTACTGGGACGTGACCGGCACCGGCAACACCTTTGCGGCGGAGAATCCGGCCGCGCTGCGGCTCATCCTCGACTCGCTGCGCTACTGGGTCGACGAGATGCACGTCGACGGATTCCGGTTCGACCTGATGTCGGCGCTGACCCGCGCCGGCTACGAGGTCGACATGCGCGGGCACCTGCTGACCACCATCGGCCAGGACCCGGTGCTGCGTCACGCCAAGCTCATCGCCGAGCCGTGGGACGCCTCGATGGAGGGCTACCGCGTCGGCGAGTACCCCCCGCCCTGGGTGGAGTGGAACGACCAGTTCCGCGACACCATGCGCGACTTCTGGCGTGGCCAGGGTGACGGCATCCGGACCGTCGCGACCAGGCTGGCCGGCTCCTCGGACCTGTACGCCGACGACGGCCGCTCGCCGTACGCGTCGATCAACTACGTCACCGCCCATGACGGGTTCACGCTGCGCGACCTGGTCTCCTACGAGCACAAGCACAACCTCGCCAACGGCGAGGACAACCGCGACGGCACCGACAACAACCGGTCCCAGAACTGCGGTGTCGAGGGCGAGACCGACGACCCGGACGTGGTCGCCTGTCGGCAGCGGCTGGCGGCCAACCTCCTGGTCAGTCTGTGCCTCTCGGCGGGCGTGCCGATGCTGACCGCGGGTGACGAACGTGGTCGGACGCAGCGTGGCAACAACAACGCCTACTGCCAGGACAACGCGATCTCGTGGGTCGACTGGCGCCCCGAGGACGCCTGGCTCGGCATGTGGGACATCGCCCGGACGGCGCTGCAGATCCGGCGCGACCACCCCGCCCTGCGGCAGCGGCACTGGTTCGAGGGCCGGCCGACCATCAAGGGCGGCCCCAAGGACCTGGCCTGGATCCATCCCACCGGTCGGGAGATGACAGCCGACGACTGGCAGGACGACGGCCTGCGGGTGCTCGGCATGTTCGTCTCCGGCGACCCACTGCGCTCCCCCGGGCCGCACGGCGAGCAGCAGCGCGACGCGTCGTTCCTCTTCTGGCTCAACGGCGCCGCGAACGACGTCGACGTACATCTGCCGGAGAACGACTGGGTGCACACCGGCGAGGTGGTGCTCAGCACGGACGCCCAGCTGTCCGAGGGCACCCACGTGAAGGCCGGCGAGACCTTCGTGCTGGGTCCGCAGTCCGTGGTGCTGCTGCGCCAGACCTGACCAGCCCGCAGGTGTGCCGAGCCGCCGGATCGGGTAAGCAGGAGGCATGGCCATCTCACGTCTGCTCGCCCGCCCCCTGCTGGGATCGATCTTTCTCTACGCCGGCTACCAGGCCGTCAAGAACCCCGAGCCCCTCGTCGAGCGGGCCCGGCGCATCACCGACATGGTCGGCCCGACGGCACAGCGCCAGGGCATCCCGGTGCCCAGTGACGCGGCGCTGCTGGTGCGCATCAACGGCGCCACGCAGGTGACGGCCGCGACCGCGCTCGCGCTCGGCAAGGCGCCCCGGTTGTCCGCGCTGCTGCTCGCGAGCTCCCTGGTGCCGACCACCCTGGCCGGGCACCCGTTCTGGGAGGAGACCGATCCGGCCGCCAAGAAGGGCCAGAAGCTCCAGTTCGCCAAGAACCTGTCCGTCCTGGGCGGGCTGCTGCTCGCGGCGGTGGACACCGAGGGCAAGCCCGGTGTCGCATGGCGGGCCCGGCACGCGGCCACCGGCGCCCGTCGCCACGCCCGGTCGCTCGCCAAGGAGGCCAGGCTCGAGGCGAAGCTTGCGGCCAAGTCGATCACCTGACGCGGCGGACGTGACCTCTCGACGCTGCAGAAGTGACCTCTCGACGCTGCAGAAGTGACCCCTCAACGGGGATGGGGTCAGGTGGGCGGGAGGGCGATCAGGCCGAGCTCGGCGGCGTTGGCGAGCGCATCGTGGCGGGGCAGGATCCGCACGGTGTAGCCGAACGGGCCGGGCCGGTCCAGGGCCAGGTGCCCGTCGAAGCGGTGCCGCCCGGCCTCGTAGGACTCCACCAGCCCCAGCGACAGCACCGCCGGGTCACGCAGCTGGTCCTCCCCCTTGACCCGGCCGTGCACGACCTGGACGTCCACGTCGTCGGGCGAGAGGTCGCCGAGGGCGACGAACACGTGCAGGTCCAGCGCCCCGCCGATCTCCGGTGACTCCGCGACGCCGGAGGACTCGACGTGGTCGATCCGCACCTGGTCCCAGCCGGCGCGCACGCGCTGCTTGAACTCCGCCACGCTGCGCGCGCCGTCGTAGGAGGTGTTGATCCGGTGCGCCGACGCGGCGGCGGGGATGTAGAGCCGGTCGACGTACTCGCGCAGCATTCGGGTCGAGAGCACCTTTGGCCCCAAGGACACACAGGTGTGCCGGACCATCTCGATCCAGCGCATCGGCAGGCCGTTGGCGCTGCCCTCTGCCGAGACCTTGTCGTAGAACCGCGGCGCCACCTCGTTCTCGATGAGGTCGTAGAGGGCAGTCGCCTCGATGTCGTCGCGGGTGTCGGCGTCGTGGACTCCGTCGGCCGACGGGATCGCCCACCCGTTCTGGCCGTCGTACCACTCGTCCCACCAGCCGTCGAGGATCGAGAGGTTCAGGCCGCCGTTGAGCGCGGCCTTCATCCCGGACGTGCCGCACGCCTCGTAGGGACGCAGCGGGTTGTTGAGCCAGACGTCGCAGCCGGGGTAGAGCGGCTGGGCCATCGCGATGTCGTAGTTGGGCAGGAAGACGATCCGGTGCCGCACGTCGTGCTGGTCGGCGAACCGGACGATCTCCTGGATGAGCCGCTTGCCGCCCTCATCGGCGGGGTGCGCCTTCCCGGCGATGACGATCTGCACGGGCCGCTCCGGGTCGAGCAGGATGCGGCGGAGCCGGGCCGGGTCGCGCATCATCAGGGTCAGCCGCTTGTAGGACGGGACGCGCCGCGCGAACCCGATCGTCAGGACGTCCGGGTCGAGGGCGTCGTCGATCCAGGACATCTCGGCCTCACTGGCGCCGCGCTGCCGCCACGACTCGCGGAGCCGCCGCCGCGCGTCCAGGACGAGCCGGCGCCGCAGCACGCCGCGCACCCGCCACAGCTCGGTGCCGGACCGCGACAGGATCTCCTCCCAGCCGGTCCCGGTCTCCACCAG
>DASTFI010000088.1:0-31580 GCA_035708765.1 Marmoricola sp. | reverse complement strand
GACCACGTCCGGATCGAGCGGGACCTCTTCTGCGACCTCGACGGGCTGCAGGACGGCAACCTCCCGCTGCCCGAGCTGCCCGGCAACGGGCTGGTGCTCGACCGGGCGCGTGCCGAGCCCTTCCGGGTCGCCTGAGCCGATTTCCCCGGCCGTGGACGGGACGCTATGCTGGTCCGTGACCGATTGTGTCCCCGTGGGGACGCAGTCCGACAAGTGGAGGCTCCTCCCACCCGCATCGACCGAAGCAGGTCGTCGGGTCCGGTCCGGTGGTCCGCCGAGAGGTGGCGCCGCCGATCCTGTGGGCTTCCGTGCGTCGGCGCGGAGGCCCTTCTTCGTGGAGGACCCCGACGGTCGGCAGACACAGTTCCGACCCAGGAGGACCTATCAGCACCGAGCTGCGCATCAACGACCGGATCCGGGTACCCGAGGTCCGGCTCGTCGGACCCAACGGTGAGACCGTCGGCATCGTCTCCACGCACGACGCCCTGCGCCTGGCCCAGGAGGCAGACCTCGACCTGGTCGAGATCGCGCCCCAGGGCAAGCCACCGGTCTGCAAGCTCATGGACTACGGGAAGTTCAAGTACGAGAACGCCCAGAAGGCCCGTGAGGCGCGCCGCAACCAGACCAACGTCGTCATCAAGGAGATGAAGCTCCGGCCGAAGATCGACCAGCACGACTACGAGACCAAGAAGGGTCACGTCGTGCGGTTCCTCAAGCAGGGCGACAAGGTCAAGATCACCATCATGTTCCGAGGACGCGAGCAGCACCGCCCCGAACTGGGCTTCCGCCTGCTGCAGAAGCTGGCCGGTGACGTGGACGAGCTGGGCTTCGTGGAGTCGGCGCCCAAGCAGGACGGCCGCAACATGACGATGGTGCTCGGGCCGCACAAGAAGAAGGCCGAGGCCAAGGCCGAGGCCAAGGCGGCCAAGCAGGAGCGGGCGGCGGCTCGCGAGGCTGACGAGGCGGAGGAGCGCGCCGAGCGCACCGCTCCGCGCAACAACGAGACCACACCGAAGAAGGCGAAGCGTCGGTCGGAGAACCTCGACCCCGACATCGACCTCTGACAGACCTGACCAGCCGAGGCAGAAGAGAGAGAAACATGCCGAAGAACAAGACGCACTCCGGTGCCAGCAAGCGGTTCCGGGTGACCGGCTCGGGCAAGATCCTCCGCCAGAAGGCGGGCCTGCGCCACAACCTGGAGAAGAAGCCGTCCAAGATGACCCGCCGCATGTCCGGCACCACCGAGGTCGCGAAGGCCGACGTGCCGCGCGCCCGCAAGCTGCTCGGTCGCTGAGCACGCCACCCACCAGCAGTACGGGTGGTCCAGTGCCCCTCGCGGGACCACCGCAGACTTTGCCGCAGAGTTTGAAGGAGTAATCACATGGCACGCGTCAAGCGGGCAGTCAACGCCCAGAAGAAGCGCCGGGTCGTCCTCGAGCGCGCCTCCGGCTACCGAGGTCAGCGCTCGCGCCTCTACCGCAAGGCGAAGGAGCAGGTCACCCACTCGCTGGTCTACAGCTACAACGACCGGCGCAAGAAGAAGGGCGACTTCCGCAAGCTGTGGATCCAGCGGATCAACGCCGGCGCCCGCGCCAACGGGATGACCTACAACCGCTTCATCCAGGGCCTCAAGGCCGCGGGTGTCGAGGTCGACCGGAAGATCCTGGCGGACCTCGCCGTCAACGACGCGCCCGCCTTCGCGGTCCTCGTCGAGACCGCCCGAGGCGCCCTTCCCGAGGACGTCAACGCCCCGGCGAACGCCTGATCGAGCGGCTCGACGAAGCGTCCCGACGTGGCCAGCCTCCCGGCCCCTGACCAGCCCCTCACTGCGAAGAGCGGACGGGTCAAGGCGGCGCGGAGGCTGGCCCGTCGCGCTTCCCGGTCCGAGCACGGGCTGTTCCTGGCCGAGGGCCCCAAGGCGCTGGCCGAAGCGCTGCCCCTGCCCGGCTGCGTCGCCGAGGTGTTCGCCACCGAGGAGGCCGGACGCACGCACACGGCGCTGCGGCACGCCGTGAGCGACTCCGGCGCCGCGTGGTACACCGTGACCGACGACGGCCTGCGTGCCCTGGCCGGCTCGGTGTCCCCGCAGGGCGTGGTCGCGGTCTGCCGGTTCCTCGACGTCGCCCTCGACGCACTGCTCGACTCCCGCCCGAGCGGCCCGCTCGTGGTGTGCGCCGACGTGCGCGACCCCGGCAACGCCGGCACGGTGATCCGCACCGCGGACGCCGTCGGCGCGGCCGGCGTGGTGCTCGCCGGCAACAGCGTCGACCCCTACAACGACAAGACCGTCCGGGCGACCGTCGGCTCGCTGTTCCACCTCCCGATCGTGCTCGCCGACGACCCGGTGGCCCTCGTCGGCCACCTGCAGGCCGCAGGGGTACGCGTGCTGGCTGCCGACGGCGCAGGCGAGACCGAGCTCTTCGCGGCCCGCCGCGACGGGCTGCTCGAGGGCCGGGTCGCCTGGCTGTTCGGCAACGAGGCGTGGGGCCTGCCCGAGGAGCTCCGCGACCGGGCCGACCACCGGATCGCCGTACCCATCCCGGGACGCGCCGAGAGCCTCAACCTGGCCACCGCCGCGGCCGTGTGCCTGTACGCCGGCCTCGACCGGTCCTGATCTGCACAGGACCTTCACGTTTCCGACGCCGGTCCCACCGCCCGTCGCTCCTAGGCTCAGGGCATGCCTGCCACCCGGATCCTCGTCGTCGAGGACGAGCCGCTGATCAACCAGGCCGTCGCCGACCGGTTGCGCGCGGAGGGGCACGAGGTCGTCACGGCCCACGACGGGCCGGCGGCGGTGGCGGTCTTCGCCGAGCACCAGCCCGACCTCGTCGTGCTGGACCTGATGCTGCCCGGCTTCGACGGGCTGGAGGTCTGCCGCCGGGTCCAGCAGCAGCGCCCGGTGCCGGTGCTCATGCTCACTGCCCGTGACGACGAGTCCGACATCCTGGTCGGCCTCGGCGTCGGCGCCGACGACTACCTCACCAAGCCGTTCCGGATGAAGGAGCTGGTCGCCCGGGTCGGCGCGCTCCTGCGCCGGGTGGCACGTGCCCAGGAGCTGGCGAGCCAGACCGTCGGTGCCCGGGCGCTCGACCTCGGCGACCTCCGCCTCGATCCGGCGTCGCGGCGCACCTGGGTGGACGGCGCGGAGGTGCACCTCACGCCGACGGAGTTCGACCTGCTGCACGCTCTGGGGTGCGAGCCGGGGGTGGTGCTCACCCGCGAGCGCCTGCTCGCCCAGGTGTGGGGCTGGTCCGGCGCGGCGGGGGCGACGCGCACCGTCGACTCGCACGTCAAGGCGCTGCGCGCGAAGATCGGCGCCGACCGCCTGCGCACCGTTCATGGCGTCGGCTATGCGCTCGAGCCGGTCCCCGGGAAGGGCGACCGGTGAGCGAGCCGCTGGGCCAGGTCAGGTCGATCAAGGTCAAGCTCGGCCTGCTCGTCGTCGCCAGCGTCACGGTCGCCACGGTGCTGGCCACGCTCGGCGCCAGCTCGGTGCCGGCCTGGCTGGCCGTCCCGGTGACGGTGCTGCTCGCGCTCGGGGTCACCCAGCTGCTGGCCGCCGGGATGACGGCGCCGCTGCGGCAGATGACCTCGGCGGCGCGCCGGATGGCCACCGGGGACTACGCGGTGCGGGTGGACACGACGGCCAACGACGAGGTCGGTGAGCTGGCCCGTGCGTTCAACCGGATGGCGGCCGACCTCGCGACGGTCGACCGGCAGCGGCGCGACCTGGTGGCGACCGTCTCGCACGAGCTGCGCACCCCGTTGGCAGGCCTGGTCGCGCTGCTGGAGAATCTCGCCGACGGTGTGGCCGCACCGGAGCCGGACACGGTCCGGGTGGCGCTGGCCCAGGCCGAGCGGCTCGGCGACCTTGTGGAGGACCTCCTCGACCTGTCCCGGATCGACGCGGGGGCCAGCCACCTGCACGCCGAGCCCCTCGAGCTCACGCCACTGCTGGACCAGGTGATCGGCGAGGCCCGCTCCTCACCACGCCCGGTCGTCTACGAGACGGAGGTGCCCGCCGGACTCACGGTGCGCGCGGATGGGCGACGGCTGCACCAGCTGCTGGCCAACCTCCTCGACAACGCGTCCCGGCACAGCCCTGCCGACGGCGTCGTGCGCGTCCGCGCCGGCGAGTCGGCCGGGTGGACCTGGCTCGAGGTCACCGACGAGGGCCTCGGCATCCCGGCCAGCGCGCGCCAGGAGGTGTTCGAGCGCTACGGCACGGCCGACCCGACCACCGGCGGGACCGGGCTCGGGCTGGCGATCGCCCGCTGGGTCGCCGAGCTGCACGGCGGCCGGATCACCGCCCACGACCCCACCGTTGGGGAGACCGGCGCGCGGCTGCGCCTGGAGCTGCCCAGCATGGCACCGAAGGAGGACGAGCCGATGCCGTCCCAACGCCCCGCAGCAGCCACTTCCGTCCCCGGCCCCGGTCCCGCGTCGACACCCGGCGCCGTAGCCGAGCAGGCGCGGCCGATGCCGGCGCCCGAGTCCACGGTCGACCTCCTGCTCGGCGGCCTGTGGCGCGACAGGTCGGTGCCCGGCCGTCCGCTGGTGTTGCTGGGCTGCCTGCTCATCGGCGTCCTCGCCGGGGCCACTCTCCCGTTCGAGCCCTTCGGCCTGGCGACCTCGGCCGTGCTGCTGGCCAGCGGCGCGCTCGTCCTCGTGCTCAGCCGGCACCGCGACCGGCCGTTCACCTGGGCGTGCGCTGCCCTGTGCGCGGCGCTCGCGTTGCTCCCCGTCGTACGCGCAGCGGAGTGGCTCACGGTCCTGGCGGTCCTCGCGGGGGTCGGCCTGGTCACCACGGCCTTGGTGCAGGCCCGCTCGGTCGCGGGGATCGTCCTCGGTGCCGTTGCGTGGCCGTTCGCGGGCCTGCGCGGTCTCCCGTGGCTCGGTCGGAGCATCCGGTCCGCCGGTGACCGGGTCCGCGGCGGCACGAGCACCGTGGTCGTGGTCCGCACGGCGCTCCTCAGCCTCCTCGCCGTGCTCGTCTTCGGGGCCCTCTTCGCCAGCGCCGACGCCGTCTTCGGCAGCTGGATCTCCGGCATCGTGCCCGACCTGGGCGCCGAGCCGGTGTTCCGGCTCTTCGTCACGGTGGCCGTCGCCGGGGTGGTGCTGGCAGCCTGCTACCTCGCGCTGAACCCGCCCGCGGTGGAGCGGGACCGCGCCGTCCGCCCGAGTGCGCACCGCTTCGAGTGGCTCGCTCCGGTGCTCCTGGTGGACCTGGTCTTCGCGCTGTTCCTCGCCGCGCAGGCGGCCGCCTTCTTCGGCGGTAACGACTACGTACGCCGGACCACCGGCCTGACCTACGCCGACTACGTCCACCAGGGCTTCGCCCAGCTCACCCTCGCCACCCTCCTCATGCTGGTCGTCGTCTGGGCGGCGGCCCGCAAGGCCCGCCGCGACTCGGTTACGGACCGTTGGTGGTTGCGCGGCGCACTGGGACTCCTCTGCGTGCTGACCCTGGTGGTGGTCGCCTCCGCGCTGCACCGGATGGACCTCTACCAGGACGCCTACGGCTTCACCCGCCTTCGGCTGCTGGTCGACGTATTCGAGGGCTGGCTCGGGCTCGTCGTCCTCGGGGTGCTGGTCGCCGGGCTGCGGCTGCAGGCCCGCTGGGTGCCACGGGCCGCCGTACTGACCGGCGCGGCCCTGCTCATCGGGCTGGCCGCAGTGAACCCCGACGCCTGGATCGCCCAGCGCAACGTGGACCGCTACCGGGAGACCGGCAAGATCGACTGGGCCTATCTGGCCGACCTCAGCGCCGACGCCACGCCGACGATCCTTCAGCTCCCGGCCGACCTCGCCGCGTGCGTGCTGCCCGACCGGCCGCCGGAGGACGACGCCTGGACGGCCTGGAACCTGTCCCGCGCCCGGGCCGCGGAGCGGCTGAGCAGGGCAGACCTGCCGGAGCGCCGCGACTGCGCCGCCGATGCGCCGACACGCTGAGACGTGCCTTCGGTGGCCACCCGGTTCTGACTAGGGTGAGCGCCATGGCCGAGGACACCATCGACCCCGAAGAGTTCGACCCCGACATCCGCGAGGCGGTGCAGGCGGTGGTCAACCGCTACGGCGCCCCCGGGCTCGAGCAGCTGATCACCCTGGCCGAGCACGAGCTGGTGCGGGCCCGCGCGGAGCTCCAGAAGCTCGCGGAGTGAGCCGGCGTGGCTGACCCACGCCGTGCGGGCGGCTGGATGGTGCCGGTCGGGCTGGTCGTCTTCGTCCTCGGCGTCGTCTTCTTCCTCCAGGGCGTGGGCGAGCTGGGCGGCAGCTTCATGAGCAACTCCACGGTGTGGGCGGTGCTCGGCCCGGTGATCGCGATCTTCGGCGTCGGCCTGGTGGCCCGCGGCCTGCGCCGCAGGTGAGCGGCGCTCGAGTGGTTACCGTGGCGCTGTGGAGCTGAGCACCGGAGCGGGAGCCGACGCGGTCGCGGAGCTCCTGCCCGATGGCGTCGTGGTCGCCGACGAGCAGCAGCAGGTCGTCTACGCCAACAGCGTCGCGATGCGCCTGGTCGGGCCCACGCTGCAGGTCGGTGCGCCGCTGCGCGATGCGTTGGCGCTGCAGGACCGCGACGGCCACGACTGGTTCGGCGCGGTCGATCCGTACGGCGGCCTGGGCACCCGCTCGAGGATCCCCGAGCAGTCGTGGCTGGCAGCGGACGGTGTCGAGGTGCTGCTCACCGTGCGGCTGCACCGGGAGGCTCCGGGACGACCTGTGCGCCGCGTCGGTGTGGTGATCCGGTCGGGTCGTGGGCGGGAGCGGCTGGACCGGGAGCGCTCGGACCTGGTTGCCACGGTGGCTCACGAGCTGCGCTCCCCGCTGACCGGCGTGAAGGGCTTCGTCACGACTCTGCTCAACAACTGGGACCGGTTCAACGACGAGCAGAAGAAGCTGATGCTCACCACGGTCAGTGCCGACTCCGAGCGCCTCTCCCGGCTGATCACCGAGCTGCTCGACGTCGCCCGCATCGACACCGGCCGCCTACCGCTCTACCCGCGGGAGGTGGAGCTCGACCCGGTCATCGCCCGGGTGGTTGCCCTGGTCCGCGCCGGCACCTCGCGCCAGGTCGAGCACGTGCGCGGGCACGAAGTGGGTCCGATCCTCGCGGACCCCGACAAGCTCGTCCAGGTGGTGACCAACCTGGTCGACAACGCCGTGCGCCACGGCGAGGGCTCGGTGCGGGTCACGACCGAGCCGCTGCCGCACGGGGTGCGGATGGTCGTCGACGACGAGGGCGAGGGCATCGCCGAGGCCATCCGGCGCCGGGTGTTCACGAAGTTCTGGAAGCACGGGGAACGGGGCGGCACCGGCCTGGGGATGTACATCGTCAACGGGCTGGTCCAGGCGCACGGCGGCGACCTGGTGATCGGTGAGTCGCCCGGCGGCGGAGCCCGGATCACCGTGGACTGGCCGGCACCCGAACCCGAAACCGGTGCGCAGCCGGCCGACGGCACTTCCTAGACTGGCCTCTGGCGGTCCGTCCGCGTCCCCCCAACACCTCGAGAGGCACCCATGTCCGGCCCGAACACCGATTACGACCCCGTGCAGGTGACCCCGCTCGGGGAGGAGCAGGTGCTGGCGATGTGCGACGCCGCGCTGGCCGCGATCGGCGAGGCCGCGGACCTGGCCGAGCTGAAGCGGGTGCGCACCGAGCACGCCGGCGACCGCTCGCCGCTGGCGCTGGCCAACCGCGAGATCGGCGCGCTGCCCCCGGAAGCCCGCAAGCAGGCCGGACAACGCGTCGGCCGGGCCCGCGGAGCCGTCAGCCAGGCGCTCGCTGCCCGTCTGGCCGTGCTGGAGGCCGAGGCGGAGGAGCGGATGCTCGCGGAGGAGACCGTCGACGTCACGCTGCCCACGGCGCGGACCCGCCGGGGCAGCCGGCACCCGATCACGCTGCAGTCGGAGCTGATCGCCGACATCTTCGTCGCCATGGGGTGGGAGATCGCCGAGGGCCCGGTCGTGGAGGCCGAGTGGCTCAACTTCGACGCCCTCAACCTGGGCCCCGACCACCCGGCTCGCACGCTGCAGGACACCTTCTGGGCCGAGCCGGTCGACCACCACGTCGTGCTGCGCACGCAGACCTCGCCCGTCCAGGCGCGCACCATGCTCACGCGCAGGCCACCGATCTACGTCGCCTGTCCCGGACGGGTGTTCCGCACCGACGAGTACGACGCCACGCACAGCCCGATGTTCCACCAGGTGGAGGGCCTCGTGGTGGACGAGGGCATCACGATGGCGCATCTCAAGGGCACGCTCGACCACCTCGCCGGCCGGCTCTTCGGAGCCGGCATCGACACCCGCTTCCGGCCGTCGTACTTCCCCTTCACCGAGCCGTCGGCGGAGGTCGACGTGCGGTGCTTCGTGTGCCACGGCGAGGGCAGCGTCGACGACGCCACCTGCCGCACCTGCCGCGGCGAGGGCTGGATCGAGTGGGGCGGTTGCGGTGTGGTCAACCCGCGGGTGCTCGTGGCCTGCGGCGTCGACCCCGAGCGCTACACCGGCTTCGCCTTCGGCATGGGCATCGACCGCAGCTTCATGTTCCGGCACAACCTCGAGGACCTGCGCCCACTCTTCGAGGGTGACGTCCGGTTCTCGTCGGCTTTCGGCACCGAGATCTGAGAGGCCCCTGCGATGAAGGCCCCCCTGTCCTGGATCCTCGAGTACGTCGACGTCCCCGCCGACGTCACGACCGAGGAGCTGACTCACCGGCTCACCCTCACCGGCCTCAAGCTCGAAGGCATCGACCGCCCCGGTGCGCAGATCACCGGCCCGCTGGTGATCGGCCGGGTGCTCACCTGCGAGCCCGAGCCGCAGAAGAACGGCAAGACCATCAACTGGTGCTCCGTGGACGTCGGCCAGGAGCTGAATGCAGCCAACGGCTCGTCGGACGCCGGAGGGGTCGGCATCGTCTGCGGTGCGCACAACTTCGGCGTCGGTGACCTGGTCGTCGTCGTGCTGCCCGGAGGTGTGCTGCCCGGAGGTTTCGAGATCTCCGCCCGCAAGACCTACGGACACGTCTCCGCGGGGATGATCTGCTCCGCGCTCGAGCTCGGGCTCGGTGAGGACCACGCGGGCATCATCGTGCTGCCCGTCGGCGCCGGCGAGCCCGGTGAGGACGCCCGGCCGGTGCTCGGGCTCGATGAGGAGATCATCGAGTTCGAGATCAACCCCGACCGCGGGTATGCGCTCTCGCTGCGGGGAATCGCCCGCGAGGTCGCCGTCTCGGTCGCGGGCGCGACGGACTTCCGCGACCCGGCACTGCGGGACACCCCGGCGGCCGACGACCGCGGCTACCCCGTCGTGGTCGACGACGCCCGCGGGTGCCCCGTCTTCGTGGCGCGCACCGTGACGGGCTTCGACCCCCTCGCGCCGACGCCCGAGGTCATCGCGCGCCGGCTGCGGGCCGCCGGGATGCGGCCGATCTCCCTGGCCGTCGACGTGACCAACTACGTCATGCTCGAGCTGGGCCAGCCGATCCACGGCTACGACCGCGACCGGCTGACCGGGCCCATCCAGGTGCGTCGGGCGACCCCGGGCGAGCGGCTGACCACCCTGGACGGCGTCGTGCGGGAGCTCTCGACCGAGGACCTCCTGATCTGCGACGACTCCGGTCCCATCGGGCTCGCCGGCGTGATGGGCGGCGAGACCACCGAGCTCGCCGCCTCGACGACCAGCATCGTCATCGAGGCCGCGCACTTCTCCCCGGTGTCCGTCTTCCGCACCGCCAAGCGCCACAAGCTGCCGTCGGAGGCGTCCCGGCGGTTCGAGCGCGGCGTCGACCCGACGATCTGCGCGGCAGCGGCCGACCGGGTCGTGGAGCTGCTCACCACCCACGGTGGCGGCCAGGTCGACCCCGGCGTCACGACCGTCGGAACCCCGCCGCAGGCCGCCACGGTGTCGATGCCCGCCGACCTGGCCGCCCGGATCTCCGGCCTCGACATCGGCGCGGACACCGCGGCCCAGCACCTGCGCGACGTGGGCTGCGACGTCACGGTCGCGGACGGCACCATCCACGCGACCGTGCCGCCGTGGCGCCCGGACATCACCGACCCGTTCGACCTGGTCGAGGAGGTGGTCCGCCTCGTCGGCTACGACAAGATTCCGTCCCTCGTGCCCAAGGCACCGAACGGCCGCGGCCTGACGCGGGCGCAGCACCTGCGCCGGCGGGTCGGGCGGACCCTCGCGGGGGCGGGTTGGGTCGAGGTCGTCGACTTCCCGTTCGTCGGGAAGGCCGACCTGGACGCCCTCGGGCTCCCCGCGGACGATCCGCGCCGCTCGACGCTGCGGCTGCACAACCCGCTGAGCAGCGAGGCGCCGTCGATGACGACGACGCTGCTGCCCGCACTGCTGCGTACGGCGGCCCGCAACGTCGGCCTCGGGACGACCTCCGTCACGGTGTTCGAGACCGCCACCGTGACCGTGCCCCGCGCCACCGGGCCCGCACCGATCCTGCCGGTCGACCGACGGCCCACCGACGCGGAGTACGACGAGCTCACCAAGGCGCTGCCCGACCAGCCGCTGCACCTGGCGCTGGTCGGCACCGGGCAGGCCGAACCTGCTGGTTGGTGGGGCCCCGGTCGACCGCTGTCGTGGAGCGACGCCGTCGACGCCGTGCACCTCGTCGCGGAGTCGCTCGGCCTGGAGCTGCAGACCCGGTCCGCGGCCGTCGCTCCCTGGCACCCGGGCCGGTGCGCCGAGATGGTCCTCGGTGACCGCGTGGTCGGCCATGGCGGTGAGCTGCACCCCCGCGTCTGCGCCACCTTCGGGCTGCCGCCCCGGTCCGTGGCCGCCGAGGTCGACCTCGAGCTGCTGCTCGAGCACGCCGTGCACCTGCGCCCCGCGACGGCGTTCTCCTCCTATCCGGTGGCCAAGGAGGACGTCGCGCTCGTCGTCGACGCCGAGCTGCCCGCAGCCACGCTGGCCGCGACCCTGCGGGAAGGGGCCGGTCCGTTGTGCGAGTCGGTGCGCCTGTTCGACGTCTACACCGGCGACCAGGTCGGTGCGGGCAAGAAGTCGCTCGCTTTCGCGCTGCGGTTCCGGGCAGCGGACCGGACCCTCACCGAGGCCGACACCGGGGCCGCCCGCGACGCAGCGGTCGCCCTGGCGCACGAGCGCCACGGAGCCCGGCAGCGTTCCTGAGCGCAGCAGCAGACCGGGGCCCGGCGCGGCCCTCAGCCCGCCGACTCGCGCAGGGTGGCTCCGCGGGCACCGCGCACGGTTGCGCTCGCGCTGGCCAGGGCCACCACGCCGAGGACCACGCTGGTGAGCGCGACGAGCACCACGAGTCGCAACGGGTCCACTGCTCCGGACGGCTCCGGGGTGTTGATCGCGGTGGCATAGCCCAGGGTCACGGTGCGCAGCACCACGACCTGCGCCAGCAGGCCGGCCGCCACGCCCGCGGTCGCGGCGGCGCCCAGGACGACGAGGAGCTCCCGCGCGACCGCGCCGAGGACCTGTCCGCGACGGACCCCGACCACCCGCAGGGCTGCGGCATCGCGACGGCGGGCCGGGAGCTGGACCAGGGTGCTGAAGACCAGGCCGGCGAGGGCCATCAGCAGGACCATCGCCGCCGTGACGCCGTAGAGCCGCAGCGCGAGGGCATAGGCAGAGCCGTCCAGGGCTGCTCGTTCGCGCGCCATCGTGGTGCGCAGGGTCAGGTCTGCTCCCCGGAGCCGGTCGGCCACCGCTGCGGGCGTGTCCGCCCGGGCCAGCACGGTGACGTCGCTCAGCTGGTCGAACTGGCGCAGGTGGGTGGTGGCGAAGGCCGCATAGTCCACGAGCACTCCCGACGGCCCGAAGAACGGCAGGCTCTGGGCGGTGGCGACCGGACGTACGTCGAGCGGCCCGTCGGGCAACGTCAGCCGCCTGCCCGGTCCTCGCAGGGGCACGCTGTCCCACTGTGCGTTCGCGCCGACCAGCACGGGCGCGAGTGACCCGATCCCGCCGGTGTTGAGCACCGCGGTCGACGTCGCTGCGTGGGTGTCGACGGTGACGTCGACGGATCCGTTGCTGGTGCTGACCCTCTCGATGACGCCGTCCGGGTCGGCGCCGGCGCGCAGGCCCAGACGCGCGGGAGCCTGGGACTGCACCGCAGTGATGGCGAAGCGGCCCGACATCCGCTGCGGCAGTGCTGCGCCCTTGCCGATGGTCACGGTGCGGAGTCGACAACCCTGCTCGCACGTCGGCAGCGCCGTCGAGCGGGTGCTGCTGCCGTGGGCGAAGGGACCGATGTCGGCGCTGAGCGGGCCGTCGGAATCCTCCAGCTCGAGGTGCAGGTAGACGTCGGACTCGCTCGCCAGGTCGTTGTCCGCGGTGACCGAGAGCTGATGGGCGGCGAACCGGGGCACGGTCCCAGGTGGTGCCAGCAGTCGCTGCGCATCCTGGGCACCGTGACCGTCGAGCCAGGCGTCGGGCCAGGCAGCCACCCTGGCCAGGCGTTCGGCGTCCACGATGGCGACCAGGCCCTGGGGGTAGGTGGAGGCGCCGGCAGCCATCAGCCAGCGACCGTCCGGGTCGAGGCGGTGCGTCAGCGCCACCGTCTCGTCCAGGCCCAGTGGGGAGGCCCAGACCTGGCCGGCGGGAGCGCGCGTCGCAGCCGTGCTCTCGCGCCACGACGCCGCGGCGTGGTCCACTCCCAGCGCGAACGTGCCGATGGCGAGCGCGGCGGTGAGGGGCAGCACGACCAGAGTGCCCTCCTGGCGACGCGACACCGCCCGGCTGGCAACGAAGCCGGCGATCGACCGGCCCGCCCGCTGGCGGTCCGAGCCGCGATCGGTGTACCACCGGGCCAGGCGGGCCACCAGCCAGGAGGCGGCGAGGCCGGCCACCACCGCCAGCAGGATCGGCAGCAGGAAGTCACCCAGGTCGGGCTTGCGTGACGTCGCGCCCACGAAGGCGCCCACGACCATCGCCACGCAGGCCGCTGCTGCGGCGAGGAACGCGACGAGGACCACCCGCCCGACGGCCGCGGGGCGGCGTACTCCCGACAGTTGCTCGGCGAGGGGTGCGCGCACGACGCGCTGGACGGCCAGCGCGGCGACGCCGACGGAGGCAACGGCGACGACCAGTGCGGCCAGCAGCGCGCCGGCCGGCACCGGCACCTGGAGACCGGGCACCAGCCAGGCTCGGACGAGCGCCGCCGTGAGCCCGTAGCCGAACAGCAGCCCCGGCGGCACGGCGAGCATGATCAGGGTGACCGGCTCCGCCATCCCGAGCACCCACAACCGGCGCCTCGTGGTGCCCCGCAGCGAAGCGATGGCGAGTTCGGGCACTCGCAGCTCGGCCGCGGCGGTGAGCAGGCGCAGCAGGAGGACCAGCACGACCAGGATCAGCGACACCGTCGCCGGGGTGATGGAGCCGCGCGCATCGGACTGCTGGGCGCGCACCTCGGTGACGATGTCGTCGAGGCTGTTCAGCGCGGTGGAGTCGGACGGGGTGAACGTGCCGCCGCCACCGGTGAAGGTCGTCCGCACCGCGGCGATGCGGTCGGCCGCCGCGGCCAGGTCTGCCACGGACTGCCCCGCGCCGAGGTCGAGGCGGGTGTCGGCCCGGACGCGCCACAGGTCGACGGGCAGCCGGTCGAAGGCCGCGGCCGCCACGAACAGCGGCGCCGGCCGATAGGGGTTCGGCTTCTTGCGGGGGTGCTCGAGCCGCGGCTGGCTGGCGAGGCGGGAGAGGTCGAACCAGTAGTCCGTGCTTCCCGGCTTCGGCCGGTAGGTGCCCACGATCCGCAGGGCGGGCAGACCGGAGCCCAGCTGCAGGGTGTCGCCGAGGTCGACGTGCAGGTAGGCAGCGTCCGTGCCCGACAGCAGCGTCTCGTCCGGACCCGAGGGGCAGCGTCCGCGGACCTCCAGGTGCTGGCACGCGCCGCGCTTGTGCTCGAGCATCACCTCGCCGGTGAGGGCTGGCACCCGGACGGTCTCCAGCTGGACCTCGACCGGTGCGAACGCCGGGCCGTTGCCGTCCTCGACCTCGCGTCGCACCGTCGCGAGCGTGGGTCCTGGCTGTCGCTCGTGGCGGGCGTCCGGGGCGAACTCGAGGCTGAAGCCGGTCGCGGTGTTCGGCTCCTCGCCGATCCGGCTGATGGCGTACGACGTACCGACAGCCTGCTGGAACATCGGACCGAGCATCGCCGACCCGAGGGCGACTGCGGTGAGCAGCACCGAGCCGGCCGAGAGCAGCGCCCGGGACCGGAGTCCGCGGGCGAGCGTGCCGACGAAGGTCACCACAGGTCCTCCCGCAACGGCAGGCCGTTCACCGGCAGCCGCACCAGGGCCAGGGTGTCGCCGAACAGCCACCAGGTCACGACCCAGCCGGCGACTGCGAGGACGACCACCACCGTCGCCACCGCGGTGAGCTCCTGCCAGTGTGCGCGGCGTCGAACCGCCGCCGACACCCCGACACGGCCGAGGTCGCGACGTTCGCGCCGGCGCGCGGCGCGCGTCCGGGCCGCGACGGCGATGATGTGCAGCACCGCAGCCAGCAGGCCGGCGAGTCCCGCGACGACGTAGAGGCCCGCCTGCCCGGCCCGGACATCGTGGCGCAGCGTCACCTCGGCGTCACCGATGTGCCGGGCAGCGCCGGACGCCGGCACCTGCCGCAGCACCCGGTCGGGCGTGTCCCCGCGGGCGAGCACGTAGACGTTCGAGCCCGGGGGAGTGGAGGAGCCGCCCAGGGCGCCGCGGGCGAGGTCGCCCAGGACCCCGCCGCCGCCGACGAACGGCAGCGCCGGCACCTGCGCGACGACGTGCGGAGTCCGCTGCGCTCCGCCGGTCCCGGGCAGGGTGGTGTCGGAGGCGAAGTGCACGGTAGGTGTGACGACCACGTCCAGCGGCGCCTGGTCGAGGTGCAGCACCGCCACGTCGGTGTCCAGAGCCAGCAGCAGGCGGCCGGCCGGGTCCCGCTCGGCGTCGGCGCCGGACGTTGCGCCGCCGTCGCCGGTGTCGACCTGCCAAGGCAAGGGGAGCAGGGAGACGGCGCCGAGCCGGATCGTGTCCAGCTGCACCGTGGCACCGCGCAGGTGCCGATCAGGCTGCAGGTTGATCGAGTTCGGCGCACAACCACTGCGGCAGTCCTCGAGCCGGATCTCGCCGGCGAGGTTCCCGGTCCGGCTGGTGAGCACGCCCTCGCTCGTGGACAAGGTGCCTGACCCGTCGATGTAGTTGACGGCCACGACGACGTGTCCCCGGCCGTTGCCGGAGAGCACCCGGCCACGAACCCTCACCGTGCTGGTGCGGCTGCCCGCCGGCCCGATCGCCACGGCGGGACCGCGGCGCAGTCGGGCGCCCACGTCGGCCAGGCGGTCGGCCCCGGTGCCGTCGAGGGCAGGTCCCAGGACGCGGACGAGTCGCGAGGTGTCCACCAGGGCCTGCCGATGGCTCGGGTCAGTGCTGTCGGACGTGACCTGCGCAGCGGCCAGCCAGCGCCCCTCGGGGTCCACCCGATGCGTCAGCTGCAACGCACCCACCGCACTGAGATCGACCGGAACCCGGAGCGCGGCCCCGTTGGTCAACCGCGCCGTCTGGTGGACCCAGCTGCTGACGGCGCTGCCCGCCGAGATCGCGAAGAGCGCCACGCTGGCGCCGGCCACGCCGAGCACGACGGCCCGTCGACGGTCCCGCCCTCCGGTCAGGGCACGGACCGCCAGCCACGTGCTCAGCCGCGAACCGCGCACCAGCCGGCCCAGGGCGCCGACGGCCCCCAGGGCGAGCACGGCGAGCCCACCGGCCACCAGTCCGCCGAGCGCCGGACCCGCGGCGACCAGCCAGTCGTCCTGGGCGCCGAGGTCCTGCCGTGACCGGTAGCCGGCCAGGGCGAGTCCGACCAGCGCGAGCAGGGCGAGGAAGGTCGTGGCGCGGGACGGTGGGAGGCGGCGCAGGACCGGGCTGATCTGCTCGAACAAGGGTTGGCGCAACAGTGCTCGGGAGCCGGCCACGACCCCGGCGAGCAGCATCACCAGCACCGCGCCCAGCAGCGTGGAGTCCGACCAGGTCCACGCCAGGTGCTCGGTGGGAGTCCCCCGTCCGGCCACCCAGTGTGCGACCCCGACACCGAGCGCGGCGCCGGCCACGGCGCCCAGGACCAGGGCCAGCAGGGGCTCGGGCACGACCAGCCGCAGCAGGGCGAGGCCCCGGAGGCCGCGGACACCGGCGATGCCCGTCTCCCGGCGCCGCGCTTCCGCCAGCTCGGCGCCGAGTCCGGGCAAGCCGGTCACGCCGAGGACCAGCAGTGCCAGGCACAGTCGCAGGGCCACCGTCGTCGTGGTGAGGCCCAGCGAGGCGATCAGGACGCCGGTCGTCAGGGTGGTGACGGCGGCGTAGGGAAGCAGCACCTGTCGACGTACCCAGCAACCGCGCACGAAGGTTCCGGACCCGGTCACCCGGTCACCTCTCGGGGTCCAGGAAGCCGGCTCCCTCGTCGAGGATCGGCCGGGGCGCGTGCCGGACCGGCGTCACCGCGGCGGTGACCCGTCCCTCGTCGATGACGTGGTGGGCGTCGCACGCCTCCACCACCGCCTCGTCATGGGTGGCCACGACGACGACGGCACCCCGTTCGGCCTCGGTCCGCAGCTCACGGAGCACCAGTGCCCGGTTGTTCTCGTCGAGCTCGCTCGTCGGCTCGTCGGCGAGGAGCACCTCGGCGCGGCACACCAGCGCGCGGGCGATCGCGACCCGCTGCATCTGTCCGCCGGAGAGCTCCTCGACCTGTCGGTCGGCGAGGTCCGCGATGTGGAAGCGGGCAAGCTCTGTCTCGGCACGCTCGTCGGCGTCGTCGGGCCGGACGCCGCGTGCCCGCAGCGCGACCGAGACGTTCTCCCGGGCCGACAGGATCGGCACCAGGCCGTAGACCTGCAGCACGAAGGCGGTGCCGGTGCGCGGGTCACCGGTGCCGGTCCAGGTCGGCACGCCGGCGAAGCTGGCGGTGCCCTCGGTCGGCTCGATCAGCCCGCCGGCGAGCGACAGCAACGTGGTCTTGCCGGAGCCGCTCGGCCCGACGAGGGCAACCAGCGAGCCGGCGGGGAAGTCGAGGTCGATGTCCTGCAGGAGGTCACGGCCGCCCACGGTGTAGCGCACGCCCCGCAGCGAGAGCATCGGCGTCCCGGTCTCCGGCGTCATCGCAGTCCCTCGGTCTCCGCCGGGCGGCTGATCACCAGCCGGCCGTCCTCGCTGTCGATCTGCACCATCGTTCCTGTCGGCCACTCGTCGCCGAGGTGGTCGGGGAGGTGCAGGATGCCGTCGGGGCCGATCACGGCGTACTCCGAACCCGCGCGGCCCTCCAGGCCCACCCGGCCGCCACGGATGGTGATGGTCCGGGGGAACGTCTCCGCGACCTCGGGCTGGTGGGTGACGACGACGACCGTGGTCCCGAGCTCGTCGCCCAGCTCGTGGATCAACCCGACGACCGCGTCCCGGTCGGCGTGGCTCAGCTGGCTGGTCGGCTCGTCGGCGAGCAGCAGCTCGGGGCCGGTGGCGACGGCACAGGCGAGGGCGAGCCGTTGCCGCTGTCCTCCGGACATGGTGGACACGGGCTGGTCGGCCTGGCCGTCGAGGCCGACCCGCTCGAGCAGCTCCTCGGGATCGAGCAGTCCGGTGGTGTCGGCACCCTTGAGCGCCATCCGCGCGAAGGCGATGTTCTGCCGGGCGGTGGCGTAGGGGAGCAGGTTGCGGGTCGCCCCTTGCAGCATCGTGCTCACCCGCCGGGCGCGGATCCTGGCCAGGAAGCGCTCACCCATCCGGGAGATCTCGTCGTCGCCGAGGAAGATCCGTCCCGCGCTTGGTCGCTGGATCCCGCCCAGCAGCGACAGCAGCGTGGACTTGCCCGACCCCGAGGGACCGAGGAAGGCGACCCGCTCGCCCGGGTCGATCTGCAGGTCCACGCCCTGGAGGGCGACCGCGTCGTGGCCGGCGAAGGTCCGGTAGAGGTGCACGACACCCTCGCAGCGCACCGCGATCCCGCGCTGGCTCACCCGTCCTCCTCGACCCGCGGCCCCGTGCCGGCTCGGCGAGAGTGTGCCACGCGTGCCGCCCGCTGACGCGCTCCGGCGTCGACCGGATACCGGATTGTTAGGCCCGGTGGCTATCGTGGTCCACAGGCGGGGATTCGTGCATACATGCAAGGTGATGTATATTCATGCACATGTCGAGCGTGCACGTGGCCGTCGCCGGAGCGAGTGGCTATGCAGGGGGTGAGCTCCTGCGGCTGCTGCTGGGACACCCCGACGTGCGCATCGGCGCCCTGACCGGCGCGAGCAACGCCGGCGAGCGGCTCGGCTCGCTGCAGCCGCATCTGTGGCCGCTCGCCGACCGGGTCCTGGAGCCGAGCTCGGCCGAGACCCTGTCGGGCCACGACGTCGTCTTCCTCGCCCTCCCGCACGGCCAGTCCGGCGCCTACGCCGAGCAGCTCGGCGACGATGTGACCGTGATCGACTGCGGCGCCGACTTCCGGCTGACCGACGCCCAGGACTGGGAGAAGTTCTACGGCTCGCCGCACGCCGGGTCCTGGCCCTACGGGCTGCCCGAGCTGCCGGGCAAGCGCGCGGAGCTTGCCGGCGCCCGTCGGATCGCCGTTCCCGGGTGCTACCCGACGGTCTCCACCCTGGCGCTGGTCCCGGCCGTCGTCGGCGGGCTCGTGGACACCGAGGACCTCGTGGTGGTCGCCGCCTCGGGGACCAGCGGTGCCGGCAAGGCCGCGAAGTCGCACCTGCTCGGCAGCGAGGTGATGGGGGCGGCCTCGGCGTACGGCGTCGGCGGCGTGCACCGGCACAGCCCGGAGATCGTGCAGAACCTCTCCGCCCTCGCCGACGGTCCGGTCCGGGTGAGCTTCACGCCCGTGCTCGTGCCCATGCCGCGCGGCATCCTGGCGACCGCCAGCGGGCGTGCCCGTCCGGGCGTCACCGCCGACGACGTGCGTGCTGCCTACGAGAAGGCCTATGGTGCGGAGCCGTTCGTGCAGGTGCTCCCGGAGGGTCGCTGGCCGAGCACGAAGGCAGTGACCGGGTCCAACGCGGTGCACGTCCAGGCCACCCTCGACGAGGCGGCCGGCCGGGTGGTCGCGGTCGGGGCGGTCGACAACCTGGCCAAGGGAACCGCCGGCGCTGCCGTGCAGTGCATGAACCTCGCGCTCGGGCTGCCCGAGGAGACCGGCCTCACGACGGTTGGGCTGGCCCCGTGAGCGGGGAGCCGGCAGCGGAGGCCGGCGGCCCGGCCGCCGTACTGACCCTGCACCAGTATCCCGAGCAGCTTGTCGTCGCCGGCCTCGCTCCGGGCACCGAGGTGCCGTCGTGGGCGGAGTCGTCCTCGCTCTTCGCCGTGGTCGCCACCGCGCTGGAGACCACGATCGTGTGCGCGGGCCGCAACGTGCCGAACAAGGTCCGCAAGCAGGGTCCGTTCACCGGCTTCGCCGTCGCGGGGCATGTCGACCCAGCGCTCACGGGCGTCCTGGCCGGGCTGCTCGAACCCCTCGCCGAGGAGGGGATCAGCGTCCTCACCCTGTCGACGTACTCCACCGACTGGATCCTGGTGCCCAGGGACCGGGCGGACGACGCCGGCGCCGCCTGGCGACGACGAGGTCACGACGTCGTCCCCGCCCCTGTCATCACCTCCGGAAAGAGCTGACCCATGTCCGTGACGCATCCCGCCGGCTTCACGGCGACCGGTGTCCCCGCCGGCCTGAAGTCCTCTGGCGGTCTCGACCTCGCCCTCGTCGTCAACCAGGGCCCGACCCACGCCGCGGCGAGTGTCTTCACCGCCAATCGCTGCAAGGCCAATCCGGTGCTGTGGAGCCAGGAGGTCGTCAAGGACGGGACGGTCCGGGCCGTCGTGCTCAACTCCGGGGGCGCCAACTGCTACACCGGTCCCGAGGGCTTCCAGACCACCCACGCGGTCGCCGAGCACGTGGCCGGAGGCCTCGGCATCGGCGCGGTCGACGTGCTGGTGTGCTCCACCGGCCTCATCGGCCTGGCCAACCCGCGGGAGAACCTGCTGGCCGGCGTCGACGCCGCGCTGGCGGACCTCGGCGACGGCGCGACGCACGGGCAGTCGGCCGCCGAGGCGATCATGACCACCGACAGCGTCTCGAAGCAGGTCGTCGTCGAGGGCGCTGGCTGGAGCATCGGGGGGATGGCGAAGGGAGCCGGCATGCTGGCGCCCCAGCTCGCCACGATGCTGGTCGTGCTGACCACCGACGCCGTCGTACCCGCCGCCGAGCTCGACCGGGCGCTGCGCAGCGCCACTCGGGTCAGCTTCGACCGGCTCGACTCCGACGGCTGCATGTCGACCAACGACACCGTGGCCGTGCTGGCGAGCGGGGCCAGCGGCATCACCCCGACACCCGACGACTTCGCCGAGGCGCTCACCCGGGCCTGCACCGACCTGGCCATGCAGCTGCTCCAGGACGCCGAGGGCGCCGACCACGAGATCGCGATCACCGTGGTCAACGCGGCGACCGAGGACGAGGCCGTCGAAGTCGGCCGGTCGGTGGCCCGCAGCAACCTGTTCAAGGCGGCCGTCTTCGGCAACGACCCCAACTGGGGCCGGGTGCTGGCCAGCATCGGCACCACCGGGGCGACCTTCGACCCGGCCGACCTCGACGTCGCGATGAACGGCGTGTGGGTGTGCCGCCGGTCGACGCCGGCCGAGGACCCCGCCGGGGTGGACCTCTCCGGCCGCGAGGTGAGCGTCACGATCGACCTGAAGACGGGGTCCGAGCGGGCCACGGTCTGGACCAACGACCTGACCCACGCCTACGTCCACGAGAACAGCGCGTACTCCTCATGAGCACCCCCGAGATCGCCCCCGAGGCTCCGGACCCGAAGAAGGCCGCCACCCTGGCCGGGGCGCTGCCCTGGCTGATGAAGTACCACGGCAAGGTCATCGTGGTGAAGTACGGCGGCAACGCGATGACCGACGACACCCTCAAGACGGCGTTCGCCGAGGACATCGCCTTCCTGCGCTACGCCGGCTTCAAGCCGATCGTGGTCCACGGCGGCGGTCCGCAGATCTCCCGCATGCTCGACCGGCTCGGCATCGAGTCGGAGTTCCGCGGCGGCCTGCGGGTCACCACGCCGGAGGCGATGGACGTCGTCCGGATGGTCCTCGTGGGCCAGGTGCAGCGCGAGCTCGTCGGCCTGATCAACCAGCACGGGCACATCGCGGTCGGGCTCTCCGGTGAGGACGCCGGGCTCTTCACCGCAGAGGCGACCGGGACCGTCGTCGACGGCGAGGAGGTCGACCTGGGCCTCGTCGGCGAGGTGTCCCGGGTGCGTCCCGAGGCGGTGCTCGACCTGGTCGAGGCGGGCCGCATCCCGGTGATCTCGAGCGTGGCGCCCGACGAGGCCGGCCAGGTGCACAACGTCAACGCGGACACCGCGGCCGCGGCGGTGGCGGTCGCGCTCGGCGCCGAGAAGCTGCTGGTGCTGACCGATGTCGAGGGCCTCTACCGCGACTGGCCGGACAGCGACGACGTGATCCAGGAGATCAGCCCGGACTCCCTGGCCGAGCTGATGCCCACGCTGGCCAGCGGCATGGTGCCGAAGATGGGCGCCTGCCTCAAGGCGGTGCGCGAGGGCGTGCCGCGGGCCACGGTGGTCGACGGCCGACAGCCGCACGCGGTGCTCCTGGAGATCTTCACCGACGAGGGCGTGGGCACCCAGGTCCTGCCCGGTGTGGCCACCAGGATCCGGAAGGCGAGGTCTCGGGCATGAGCCTGCAGCAGCGCTACGGCGCCGCCCTGATGAACACCTTCGGCCCACCCCGGCTGGCGCTGGTGCGGGGCGAGGGCTCGCACGTGTGGGACGAGGCGGGCCGTGAGTACGTCGACTTCTTCGGCGGAATCGCGGTCAACGCCCTCGGCCACAACCATCCCGCGCTCGTCGAGGCGGTCACTGCGCAGCTGCGCACGCTGGGCCACGTCTCCAACTTCTTCACCACCGGCCCGCAGGTCGAGCTCGCCGAACGACTCCTGGCATTGCTGGGCACGGACGGACGGGTCTTCCTGTCCAACTCCGGCACCGAGGCCAACGAAGCCGCGTTCAAGCTGAGCCGGCGTACCGGCCGGACCCGGCTCGTGGCGATGGAGGGCGCGTTCCACGGCCGCACGCTGGGGGCGCTGGCGCTGACCGCGAAGGCGGCCTACCGGACACCGTTCGAGCCGCTGCCCGGCGAGATCACCTGGGTCCCCTACGGCGACGCGGCCGCGCTCGCCGCGGCCGTCGACGACGCCACGGCAGCGGTCGTCCTCGAGCCGATCCAGGGAGAGGCCGGCGTCGTGGTGCCCCCGGAGGGCTTCCTGGCTGCTGCGCGGGAGATCACCTCCCGGCACGGCGCCCTGCTGTGGCTCGACGAGGTGCAGACGGGGGTCGGCCGGACCGGCGACTGGTTCGCGCACACCCCCTCCGGCGTCGTGCCCGACGTGGTGACCCTGGCCAAGGGCCTCGGGGGCGGCATCCCGATCGGCGCCACGATCGCCACCGGATCGGCCGCGACGTTGCTGGAGCCCGGCAACCACGGGACCACCTTCGGCGGCAACCCGGTCGCCTGTGCCGCCGCCCTGGCGGTGCTCGCCACGATCGAGCAGGAGTCGCTGCTCGAGGCCGCCGTCGCCCGCGGCGCGCAGCTGGCCGCCGTCCTGACGTCGGTGGACGTCGTGACCGAGGTCGAGGGCCGCGGCCTGCTCCTCGGTGCGCAGCTCGCGCACGAGACCGCAGCACAGGTCGTCGCCCGGGCGCAGGAGCGCGGCTTCCTGCTCAACAACACCGGTCCGGCGCGGCTGCGGTTCGCCCCTGCGCTCACCATCGCCGAGGCCGACGTCGCGGCACTCGGTGCGGACTGGGCCGACATCGTCACGGTGGCGGGGACCTCGTGACCCGGCATCTGCTGCGCGACGACGACCTCACCCCGGCCGAACAGGCCGAGGTGCTGGACCGCGCGCTCGCCCTGAAGGCGGCGCCCTACGACGACAAGTCCTTGCTCGGCCCGAAGACCGTGGCGATCATCTTCGACAAGCCGACGTTGCGCACCCAGGCGTCGTTCGCCTCCGGGATCGCCGAGCTCGGTGGCTTCCCGATGATCATCGACGGCAACCTCGCGCAGATCGGGGAACGCGAGTCGATCGCCGACGTGGCCCGGGTCCTGGGCCGCCAGGCCTCGGTCATCGTGTGGCGGACGCACGACCAGTCGAGGATCGAGGCGATGGCGCAGTACGCCGGAGTGCCGGTCGTCAACGCGCTCACCGACCAGTTCCACCCGTGCCAGACGCTCGCCGACCTCCTCACGGTCCGGGAGCACCGGGGTCCGCTCGCCGGTCAGACACTGGCCTTCGTGGGGGACGCCGCCTGCAACATGGGCCACTCCTACCTGCTCGCCGGCGCGCTCGCCGGGATGCACGTCCGCGTCAGCGGTCCGGAGGGCTTCGAGCCCGACGCGGCCGTCCTCGCCCGTGCACAGGAGATCGCCGCCGGCACCGGCGGGTCGGCGGCGTTCGTCGCCGATGCGATCGAGGCGGCCACCGGCGCGGACGCACTGGCCACCGACACCTGGGTGTCCATGGGCAAGGAGGGCGAGTCCGACCAACGGGCGGCCGCATTCCTGCCCTGGCAGGTCAACGCCGACCTGCTGGCCCACGCGGAGGACGACGCCGTGGTGCTGCACTGCCTCCCGGCCTACCGCGGCAAGGAGATCACCGCCGAGGTCCTGGCGGGTCCGCGCAGCGTCGTCTGGGACGAGGCGGAGAACCGGCGGCACGCCCAGAAGGCCGTCCTGGCGTGGTTGCTGTCATGACGCTGCGCGAGCACCGGCACGGCCCGATCCCGACCACCAAGAGCGCCCGCCAGCAGCGGATCATCGAGCTGCTCGGCACCGAGGAGGTGCGCTCGCAGACCGAGCTCGCCGACCTGCTCGCCCGGGCCGGGCTCGTGGTGACGCAGGCGACCCTGTCCCGCGACCTGGTCGACCTGGACGCGGTGAAGGTCCGCGCGCCCTCCGGTGCGCTGGTCTACGCCGTGCCCGGAGAGGGCGGGGACCGCACTCCGGTCGTGGCCCGGGAGTCGGCCGCGTCGGAGGCGCGGCTGGGCCGGCTCTGCGCCGAGCTGCTCGTCTCCGCCGACGCCTCGGCCAACCTCGTGGTGCTGCGCACTCCGCCCGGCGCTGCGAACTTCCTGGCCTCGGCGCTGGACAAGGCGGAGCTGGGGGAGGTGCTCGGCACCGTCGCCGGCGACGACAGCGTGCTGGTGATCTCCCGTGACCCCGCCGGTGGTGCGGCGCTGGTCGACCGGTTCCTGTCCCTGGCCAACCGCACGGAGAGCGAGCCCGAGGAAGGGGCACCGTGAACGACAAGCAGGAGAGCACCAACACCGGCAAGCTCTGGGGCGGTCGGTTCGCCGGCGGCCCCAGCCCGGAGCTGGAGGCGTTGTCGCGGAGCACGCACTTCGACTGGAGGCTGGTGCCCTACGACCTCGCCGGCTCGGCCGCCCACGCCCGGGCGCTGCACACGGCCGGCCTGCTGACCGATGCCGAGCAGGCCGAGCTGCAGCGCGGGCTCACCGCCCTCGGTGACCGGTTCGTCGCCGGTGAGCTGCACCCGGACCCGTCCGACGAGGACGTGCACGGCGCCCTCGAGCGGCTGCTGCTGGAGGAGGTCGGTGCGCAGGTCGGGGGCAAGCTGCGTGCAGGGCGCAGCCGCAACGACCAGATCGCCACCCTCTTCAAGGTCTTCCTGCGCGACCACGCCCGCACCATCGCCGGTCAGGTGCTCGACCTGGTGGACGCACTGGCGGGGCAGGCCGAGCGGCACCTGTCCGGTGACCGCCCCGCCCTCATGCCGGGGCGCACCCACCTGCAGCACGCCCAGCCGGTGCTGCTCGCCCACCACCTGCTGGCGCACGCGTGGCCGCTGGTGCGTGACGTCGACCGGCTGCAGGACTGGGACCGGCGGGTGGCCGCGGACTCGCCGTACGGAGCGGGTGCGCTGGCGGGCTCGAGCCTGGGCCTCGATCCCGAGCAGGTCGCCGCGGACCTGGGGTTCACCGGCTCCACCGCCAACAGCATCGACGGCACCGCTGCCCGTGACTTCGTGGCCGAGTTCGGCTTCGTCACGGCGATGGTGGGCGTCGACGTGAGCCGGATCGCGGAGGAGGTGATCCTCTGGGCCACCCGGGAGTTCGGCTTCGTCACCCTGGACGACGCGTTCTCGACCGGCTCGAGCATCATGCCGCAGAAGAAGAACCCCGACATCTCCGAGCTGGCCCGGGGCAAGGCCGGCCGGCTCATCGGCAACCTTGCGGGTCTGCTCGCCACCCTCAAGGCGTTGCCGCTGGCCTACAACCGCGACCTGCAGGAGGACAAGGAGCCGGTCTTCGACTCCGTCGACACCCTCGAGGTGCTGCTGCCCGCCTTCGCCGGCCAGGTCGCCACGCTGCGGTTCGACACCGACCGGCTGGCCGAGCTCGCGCCGCAGGGGTTCTCCCTGGCCACCGACATCGCCGAGTGGCTCGTCCGGGAGGGCACCCCGTTCCGGGTCGCCCATGAGCTGGCCGGAGCGTGCGTGCGTCGCTGCGAGGAGCTCGGCCTCGAGCTCGACGAGCTCACCGACGAGCAGTTCGCGGAGATCGACGGCCGCCTCACCCCCGCCGTACGGCAGGTGCTCACCGCGCAGGGCTCGGTCTCCGCGCGTACCGGACGTGGGGGTACGGCGCCGGTCCGTGTCGCCGAGCAGCTCGCCGAGCTGCGCGGAGTGGTCGCCCGCCACCGCGGCCGGCTCGGCTGACCCTCATCCCGGAGCACCGGCTCCGCGTGTGAGACTCGCCGCCATGACCGATCTCGCCACCGCACTGGCCGGACCGGTCCTCGAGGTCGCCCCCCGTCTGCTCGGCGCCGTGGTCCGGCACGACGACGTCGCCGTCCGGCTCACCGAGGTCGAGGCGTACGACGGCGCGAACGACCCCGGGTCGCACGCCTACCGGGGGATGACAGCCCGCAACGAGGTGATGTTCGGTCCGGCGGGGCACCTCTACGTCTACTTCACCTACGGCATGCACCACTGCTGCAACGTGGTCACCGGCACCGCGGGGAGCGCCTCGGCCGTCCTCCTGCGGGCGGGCGCGGTCGTCGAGGGCGTCGCGCTGGCGCGCGAACGGCGGGGGAGGGGCACCGACCGTGACCTGGCCCGCGGCCCGGCGCGACTCTGCCAGGCGCTCGGCATCGACCGCTCGGACAACGGCGTCCTGCTCGAGGACGGCGAGGTCACCCTTTCCCTCGCTGTGGAGCCGGCGCGCCGCGAGCAGGTCAGCACCGGGCCACGGGTGGGCCTGCGCCACGCAGCCGACCGGCCGTGGCGCTTCTGGCTCACCGGCGACCCGACCGTGTCGAGATACGTGGCCGCGGCGCCGCGCAGGGACAGGGGCCGTCCGGGCGGTTAGATGGGCGCATGGACCTCGACACCGCGACCCTGAACTCCATCATGCCGCTGGGCGCCCATCTGGGGCTCGAGCTCGCCGAGGCGGGCCCGGGCCGCGTCATCGCCACGATGGCGTGGGCCGAGCATCTCTGCACCGCCGGTGGCGCCCTGCACGGTGGGGCGCTGATGGCCCTGGCGGACTCCGTCGGCGGCACCGTGGCCTTCCTCAACCTGACCGACGGCGCCACCACCTCCACGATCTCGTCGAGCACCGTGTTCCTGCGGGGCGTCCGGGCCGGGACGGTCACCGCCACGGGCACGCTGGTCCACCGGGGTCGCACCACGATCGTCGTCCAGACGGTGCTCAGCGACGACGACGGCCGCGAGGTGGCGCGCACCACCCAGAGCCAGGCGGTGCTCGGTCCCGCCTGACCGTGGCCACCGGCCGTGACAGGGCAGGTAGAACACGTTACATTTTGGCCATGACGCTGCCCGCATCCCTGACGCCTGCGCTGCTCCGCGAGCTCACGGACATGATCGTGAGCACCGGCGGCGCGACGTACGACCTGACCGAGGTCTACACCGGCGAGAAGCTCCTCGACCTGCCGCAGTCGACTCCCGACGACGTGGGCGCGGCCTACGGCGCCGCCCGACGCGCCCAGGCCCTGTGGGCGGGCTGGCCGCTGAAGCGCCGGCTCGCCGTGCTCCGACGCTTCCACAAGCTGGTGCTCGCCGAGCACGAGACCGTGGTCGACCTGATGCAGGCCGAGACGGGCAAGGCGCGCCGGATGGCCTTCGAGGAGGTCTGCGACGTCGCGATGACGACCAGCCACTACCTCAAGGCGGCACCGCGGATCCTGGGGGACCGCAAGCACGGCGGAGTCGTGCCGGTCGTCTCCACCTCGACGGAGGTGCGCGTCCCCAAGGGTGTCGTCGGGCTGATCTCCCCGTGGAACTTCCCCTTCGCGACCAGCCTCTCCGACATGGTCCCCGCGCTCGTGGCGGGCAACGGCATCGTCCTCAAGCCGGACAACAAGTCAACGCTCAACGTCGCCTTCGGGGTCAGCCTGCTCCACCGCGCCGGGCTGCCGCGGGGCTTGGTGCAGATCGTCTGCGGCGAGGGTCCCGACATCGGCCCGGCGCTGGTCGACCACGCCGACTACGTCATGTTCACCGGCTCTACGGCGACCGGCAGGGTCATCGGCGCCCGCGCAGGGCAGAACCTCATCGGCTGCACCCTCGAGCTCGGTGGCAAGAACCCGCTGATCGTGCTCGAGGACGCCGACCTCGACGACGCGGTGCCGGGCGCGATCTTCGGCACCTACCTCAACGCCGGCCAGGCGTGCATGCACATCGAGCGGATCTACGTCCCCGAGTCGCTCAAGGAGCAGTTCACCCTGCGCTTCGTCGCCGCCGCGCAGGACATCCAGCTCGGCGCCACCTACGACTACACGCCGCAGATGGGCTCCCTCGTGTCGGTGGCGCAGCGCGAGCGCGTCGAGTCCCACGTCAACGACGCCCTCGACAAGGGCGCCACCCTGCTGACCGGCGGCAAGGCCCGACCCGACCTGGGTCCCGCGTTCTTCGAGCCCACCGTGCTCACCGACGTCACGAGCACGATGCTGCACGCCACCGAGGAGACGTTCGGCCCGGTGGTGAGCATCTACGGCTACCGCGACGTCGATCAGGCGATCGAACGCGCCAACGACACCGACTACGGGCTCAACGCCAGCGTCTGGGGCACCGACCTGGCCGCAGCGGAGCGAGTCGGGCGACGCATCGAGGCCGGCAGCGTCAACGTCAACGACAGCCTCGCCTGCTCCTACGCCTCCAAGAAGTCCACCAGTGGCGGCTTCAAGAGCTCCGGCGTCGGCTCCCGGCACGGCGACGCGGGGCTGCTCAAGTACACCGACGTGCAGAACGTCGCCGTGCTCAAGAAGCAGGTGCTGTCCGCGCCCACCGACGTGGACTACGACAAGTACGTCGACCAGACGGTCAAGGGCCTGAAGCTGATGCGTCGGCTCGGCATCCGCTGAACGACGGTCAGGCCACGCCCCGGTACCCGTTGGTGCCGCTGCGCCCGGATGCGGCAGGCTGGGACCCGTACGCCGGGACCGGACCGGCGTCCGAGCCAGGAAGGTCCACCGTGTCCGTCGACCCCACTCTCCTCGAGGACCTGCAGTGGCGCGGTCTCGTCGCGCACTCCACGGACCTCGGCGCGCTCCGCGACGCACTGAAGGCCGGGAGTGTGCGGTTCTACGTGGGGTTCGACCCGACCGCGGCGAGCCTGCACATGGGCAACCTGGTCCAGCTCGTCACCGCCAGGAGGCTGCAGGAGGCCGGCCACACGCCGTACGTCCTGGTCGGCGGGGCGACCGGGATGATCGGTGACCCGAAGGACTCCGGCGAGCGCAGCCTCAACTCCCTCGACACGGTCCGCGAGTGGAGCCGCAAGGTGCGCGGCCAGGTCGAGCGGTTCGTCGTGTTCGAGGGCGACAACGCCGCCACGGTGGTGAACAACTACGACTGGACGGCCTCGCTTTCGACGATCGACTTCCTGCGCGACATCGGCAAGCACTTCCCGGTCAACCGGATGCTCGCCCGCGACACTGTGCGCCGACGCCTCGAGTCCGGGATCAGCTACACCGAGTTCAGCTACATCCTGCTGCAGTCGATGGACTACCTCGAGCTCAACCGGCAGCACGGCGTCACCTTGCAGTTCGGCGGCTCCGACCAGTGGGGCAACCTGACCGGCGGTGTCGAGCTGGTGCGCCGCACCGAGGGCCGCCAGGTCCATGCCTTCGCGACGCCGCTGGTCACGAAGGCCGACGGCACCAAGTACGGCAAGACCGAGGGCGGCGCGCTCTGGCTCGACCCGGAGCTGATGTCGCCCTACGCGTTCCACCAGTTCTGGCTCAACGTGGAGGACGAGAAGGTCGTCGAGCTGCTCAAGGTCTTCACCTTCCTGTCCCGTGCCGAGATCGAGGAACTGGCCCGCGCGACGGCCGAGAAGCCGTTCCTGCGAACGGCTCAGAAGGCCCTTGCCGACGAGGTCACCACCCTGGTGCACGGCTCCGACGAGACCGCGCACGCCAAGGCGGCGGCAGCAGCCCTCTTCGGTGGGGGAGACCTGCGCGCGCTCGCTCCGGGGAGCCTGGCCGCGGCGCTCGCCGAGGCAGGCTCCGCGGCTGTCCCGGCGGGCACCGGCATCGTGGACCTGCTCGCGGCGACCGGTCTGGTGAAGAGCAAGGGTGAGGCTCGTCGGGCGATCGCGGAGGGCGGTGCGTACCTCAACAACGAACGCGTCACCGACCCCGACCTCGTCCCGGGGCCCGAGGACCTCGTCGACGGCGAGTGGCTGGTGCTCCGACGTGGCAAGAAGCACCTCGCCGGTGTCCGGGTGCGGGGTTGACCTGATGGACACGGCAGCGCCTCGGAGGTGACGGATGGACTCCAGCTGGCTGGACGCCCTGGAGAGCCGCGCCGCGGAGGTGCTGCCGGCGGCCGTCCACGCCTACGTCCGGGCCGGAGCCCGTGACGGCCTGGCCGCCGCGGAGGCGGTGGAGGCCTGGCGGGCGTTGAGGCTCCGGCCCCGGGTGCTCCAGGACGTCCGCGCCGTCGACACCCGCACCACCGCCTGCGGCGTACCGCTGGACCTGCCGGTGGCCGTGGCGCCGACGACGTTGCAGCGCGCCGCCGATCCGGACGGCGAGATCGCGATGGCGCGCGCAGTGGCCGACAGCGGCAGCCTCCTGGTCGTCTCGAGCAACGCCGGTCACCGGCTTGCCGACATCGCGGCCACCGGCGTCGCCTGGTGGCTGCAGGCCTACCTGCCGCAGCGGCGCGACCGCGCTCGTGCGCTGCTCGCCGACGCGGTGGCCGCGGGGGCCAGCGCCGTCGTGCTGACCGTCGACACCCCGGTGGTCGGCACCAAGTACGGCGCCGCGGCCGGCGTCTGGGACGCCGTGGACGTGAGCTGGGTGCGGGCCAACCTCGCCGACGCGGCCGACGACCCGAAGGCGACCGACCTCGGTCCCGACGACATCGCCTGGCTGGCCGACACCACCGGGCTCCCCGTGGTCGTCAAGGGCGTCCTGCGCGCGGACGACGCGCGCCGCTGCGTGGAGGCCGGAGCCGCTGCGATCTGGGTCTCGAACCACGGCGGACGCCAGCTCGACCGGGCGGCGACCACCGCGGCGTGCCTGCCCGACATCGTCCAGGCGGTCGGCGAAGTCGCCCAGGCAGGCGGAACCGAGGTCTACGTCGACGGCGGGTTACGGAACGGTCTCGATCTGCTGGCCGCCCTGGGCCTGGGCACCCGACTCGCCTTCGTCGGACGGCAGCCGTTCTACGCCCTGGCGGTGTCCGGAGCCGACGGGGTCCGCCGGATGTTCGCCGAGATGCGGGCCGAGATCGAGGAGGGGATGCGGCTCCTCGGTGTCGCCGACCTGGCCACGCTGCGGCGCTCCGAGGTGGTGCTGGGGCGTGCCCGAGAGGCTGCGACGCGTGCCGTTCCGGGCGTTGACCTGCGCGAACGTCCGCTGTGACCGGCACCACGCGGAGCCGATTTGACGGCCGTCGGCGCGGTGAATAATGTTCTCGTCTGTCGCCAGGGTGCGGCGGGACGCAAGGCCGAGAGGCCGGGCGGCCGGCCCCCGGCGGATCTCCTTCATCAACACCTCGACCGAGGTGGCCTGGGTGCGCGCAATGTCGGCCTCAGATCGACTCGGTTGCCGGCGCTTGTGCAGGAGCCGGGACACCGGAAGCCGATTTGACTCGGCCGAGGCGGACCGGTAAGTTTTACCGAGTTGCCCCCCGACCTGGCCGAGAGGCTCGGTAGCGGTGCGCGCTTGATCCTTGAGAACTCAACAGTGTGCCAAAAGTCGACGAATTAGTTTGATACCCGTCCGACTTTCCCACCCGGTTCGCCGGGCGAGAGTCGGCGGTTCCTTTGGTAAGAAACGATGATTCTGACAATCATGTCAGTGATTCGGTCTCTTGTCAGGAGAACATCTGAGAAATTTGGTGGCCGCTTCGGTGGCCATCGCTAGATTTCAACGGAGAGTTTGATCCTGGCTCAGGACGAACGCTGGCGGCGTGCTTAACACATGCAAGTCGAGCGGTAAGGCTCCTTCGGGAGTACACGAGCGGCGAACGGGTGAGTAACACGTGAGCAATCTGCCCTTCAC
>DASTFI010000087.1:0-14316 GCA_035708765.1 Marmoricola sp. | reverse complement strand
CCTCGGGACCGTCGGACGCGCTGAACGCGTACGGCTCGTCCGGCAGGAGTACGACGTCCGCGCCGGCGGCGTCCAGGGCCGCAGCGTCCACGCGCGGGTAGCGCTCGCCGTCGGGGTTGAGGGCAGGCTCGGCCCCCACGTTGAGCCAGCCAGCCCGGCGCACGAGGTCGCCGGTGAAGGTGTCCGCACCGACGACCATCCACGGGTCGCGCCAGATCGGGACGACCACGCGTCGCGAGACAGGCGGCAACGGCCCGCACCAGAGCCGGCGAGCCTCGGCGATCCAGCCGGGAGCCGGCCAGCCGAGCCCGTCGGCGAACAGTCGCGCCAGTGAGTCCAGCGCCTGCGGCACCGTCTCGATGTCGGTCACCCAGACAGGCACGCCCGCCTCCCGCAGCCGGTGCACGTCGAGCTTGCGGTTCTCCTCCTTGTTCGCCACGACCAGGTCGGGACCGAGGGCGCGGATGGCTCCGAGGTCGGGGTTCTTCGTGCCCCGGACCCGGGCCGCCGACAGCCCGACGGGATGGGTGCAGTAGTCGGTGACGCCCACGAGCGCCTCCGGGCGCTCGTCGGCCAGCGTCTCGGTGATCGACGGCACCAGCGACACGACGCGCTCGGCCGGTCGCCGCCAGCGGTCGGCGTGGCCGAGATCGTCGCGCACCATGGCGGCGAACCTATCCGGCCGGCGCCAGCATGGTCCGTTCCCGCAGCTCGGCCAGCGAGATGCCGTACGTCGCCCGCACCCGGGCACCCGCGGGGCCGAGCTCGAAGATGGCGTGGTCGGTGTAGACCCGGGACACGCAGCCGCGGCCGGTCAGCGGGTAGGTGCACTCCTCGACCAGCTTCGCGGCACCGTCGCGGGTGAACAGCGACATCATCACGAAGACCTGCTTCGCCCCGATCGCGAGGTCCATCGCGCCACCGACGGCGGGGATCGCGTCCGGCGCGCCGGTGTGCCAGTTGGCCAGGTCACCGGTCGTGGACACCTGGAACGCGCCCAGCACGCACACGTCGAGATGACCGCCGCGCATCATCGCGAAGGAGTCCGCGTGGTGGAAGTACGACGCCCCGGGAGTCTCGATGACCGGCACCTTCCCGGCGTTGATCAGGTCCGGGTCGATCTCGTCGCCGACCGCGGCGCGGCCCATCCCGAGCATCCCGTTCTCGGTGTGCAGCACGACGCGCTGCCCAGGGGAGAGGTGGTCGGCCACCGTGGTCGGCTGCCCGATGCCCAGGTTGACGAACGCGCCCGTCGGGATGTCCGCCGCGACCAGGGCGGCGAGCTCCTGCTTGTCCAGCGGCCCGCGGTCGGTGTGTTCCACGGTCGCGTGGGTGCTCATCCCGCGGCGCCTTCCTCGGCGAGCCCGGTGACGCCGGCCAGGTGGACCACCCGGTCGACGAAGATGCTCGGCGTGACGACGTGCTCGGGGTCGAGCCGGCCGGTCTCGACGACCTCACCGACCTGGACGATCGTGGTGGTCGCGGCGGTGGCCATCACCGGCCCGAAGTTCCGGGCGGTCTTGCGGTAGACGAGGTTGCCCAGCTCGTCGGCCCGGTGCGCCTTGATCAGCGCGAAGTCGCCGCGGATGGGGTACTCCAGGAGGTACTCGCGACCGTCGATGGTGCGCGACTCCTTGCCCTGCGCCAGCGGCGTGCCGACGGCGGTGGGGGAGTAGAACGCCCCGATCCCGGCTCCGGCGGCGCGCATCCGCTCGGCGAGGTTGCCCTGCGGCACCACCTCGAGCTCGATCCGCCCGGAGCGGTAGAGGTCGTCGAAGACCCAGGAGTCGCTCTGCCGCGGGAACGAGCAGATGATTTTGCGGACGTGGCCGGTCTTGAGCAGCGCGGCCAGGCCGTGGTCGCCGTTTCCGGCGTTGTTGTTGACCACCGTGAGGTCCGTCGCGCCGTGCCGGCGCAGCGCGTCGATCAGCTCGAAGGGCTGTCCGGCGACGCCGAAGCCGCCGATCAGGACGGTGGCGCCGTCCGGGATGTCGGCGACCGCGGAGTCCGGGTCGGTCAGGTGGGCGGTGGTCACGCAGCGGCCTCGTTCTCCAGCACGACCGCGAGCCCCTGCCCGACCCCGATGCAGATCGCGGCCACGCCCCAGCGATGCCCCTCCGTGCGCAACACCGCCGCCAGCGTGCCGAGGATGCGGCCGCCGGAGGCGCCCAGCGGGTGCCCCAGCGCGATCGCGCCGCCCCTGGTGTTGACGACCTCCGGGTCGACCTTCCAGGCGTCGAGGCAGACCAGCGACTGCACGGCGAACGCCTCGTTGAGCTCCACCGCGCCGACGTCGGACCAGCCGATGCCGGCCCGGGCGAGCGCCTTGTTGGCCGCCTCCACCGGCGCGTAGCCGAACCGGTGCGGCTCCACGGCGTGCGTGCCTCGACCGGCCACGCGCGCGATCGGGTCGCGGCCGATGCGCTCCGCCGCGGCCGCGGACCCGAGCAGTACGGCGGACGCGCCGTCGCTCAACGGCGAGGCGTTGCCGGCCGTGATGGTGCCGTCCTTGCGGAACGACGGCTTCAACCCCGCCAACGTCTCAGCAGTGGAACCGGCCCGGATGCCCTCGTCCCGGGCGAGGTCGGCTCCCGGGACGGGCACGACGAGGTCGTCGTAGAACCCGGACTCCCAGGCTGCCTGCGCGAGCTGGTGGGAGCGCGCCGCGAACTCGTCCTGGCGCTCGCGGGAGACGCCGTAGATCTCCTGCAGCTGCTCGTTGGCCTCACCCAGCGAGACGGTCCACTCGGCGGGCATCCGCGGGTTGACCAGCCGCCAGCCCAGGGTCGTCGAGACGAGCTCGGCGTTACCGGCGGGGAAGGGTCGCTCAGGCTTCGGCAGCACCCACGGCGCCCGGGACATCGACTCGACCCCGCCGGTCAGGACGATGTCGGCGTCGCCGGTCTCGATCGTGCGCGAGCCGGTCATGGCGGCGTCCAGCGACGAGCCGCACAGCCGGTTGATCGTCGTACCCGGCACGGACACCGGGAGGCCCGCGAGCAGGGCGGCCATCCGGCCCACGTTGCGGTTCTCCTCGCCGGCGCCGTTGGCGTTGCCGAGCGCGACCTCGTCGACCTCGGCCGGGTCCAGCCCGGTGCGCTCGACCACCGCCGTCAGTGTCGTCGCGGCGAGGTCGTCGGGCCGGGTCCGGGCCAGCGCGCCGCCGAAACGACCGAAGGGCGTCCGCACGGCGTCGTACAGGAAGGCTGACGGGCTCATCTGGGCTCCTGGGATCGAGCGGTCACGCGTTCACGTCGGAAAGGTGCGTGGCCAGCGGGGTGACGTGGTCGTCCATGTAGAGGAACAGTGGCAGGCCGGACAGCACCTCGAGTGAGCAGCGGCACGCATCGACTGTACCGATACGGCAGCCGTCAGTCCGCGCAGATCCAGTCGAGTCCACAGACGGACAACAGCCGGCGGTGGAACGTGCTGGCCGCGCGCACCTGGAGGCAGCCACCGGCCGCTGCGGCCTGCTGGCTGGCCCGGACGAGGGTGTGGATGGCGCAGGCGCTCAGCAGGTCCACCTTCTCGAGATCGACGACGATCCGGGACTTCGCGTGGTCACGCACGGCGGCCTCGAACGCCTCCAGCTCGACGGCGCTCGCGAGGTCCAACTCGCCACCCAGATGGAGCAGGACGATGCTCGGGTCAGGCTCGTGAAAGTTGGTGACGGGGGCACTCATCGCGCGGCCTTCCTGACGTCCTTGGACTGGCCGGCACGTTGTTGAACCGCTTCCATGTGTAGCACCGGACCGGTTGTCGTGTCCATCGACGCGGCGGGTCAGCGCTCGTGGACGGCCTCCGAGAAGCTCTCGTCCAGGCTGCGCGGGGAGACGAGGGATGTTGCCACGTGGCGAAGCCGGACGTTGCGCTCCTGTGACAACCGGCGCAGGACCGCGAAAGCCTCGTCGGCATTGAGTTGGTAGCGCTCCATCAGGATGCCTTGCGCCTGCCCGATCACGGTGCGGCCGTCGATGGCGGCGTGGAACTGCTCGATGCGGTGTGAGTTGCTGAGTGCGACGGCGGCGCGGGCACCGAAGACGTGACCGAAGGCGATGTCCTCCACAGTGAAGGTGCGGCGCTGGGTGGAGTACAAGTTGAGCACCCCCATCCGCTTGCCGTCGTCGGTGAGATTGACGGCGAGCACGCTGGTCAGGCCGAGCTCTGCGGCCCGGCTTCCCCACCGTGGCCAGCGGGGATCGCTGCTGAGGTCCTCGGTGACGATCTCCCGCTGCTCATCGAGCGCCAGGACGCAGGGCCCCTCGCCGAGCTCGTACTGCAACTGATCGGCCCGTTCCACGACCGGGTCGGTGACCGCGAGGCTGTGGTAGCTGCCGTGGCGATCCCGGACAGTGATGCCGGCGTAGTCGCAGGCAAGGTCGAGCCGGGCGAGCGCGATGACACTCTCGGCGGTCTCGGTGACTCCGCGCCCCTCCGCGACGAGCCGGGCCAGCTCATCGAGCGTTTGGCCCGCGTCGTTCGGGGTCACGTCATCGCCCCGGGAGGTGCCGCGGACTTGTCATTCAGCTGTTCCGCTGACAGCGTCCGGTCGACGATCCCCCGCGCGACGGTGCTGAGCGAGACGCGGTTGCTCCGTGCATGCGTCAGCATCCTCATGAAGGCCTCCTCAACACTGATCCCTGCTTGCGCCGCCAGCATGCCCTTCGCCTGCTCGACGAGAGTGCGCCCATTGAGCGCGGACTGCAACTGTTCGACCAGGACGGTGCGGTCGCGCACCAATCTTCCCTGGAGGAGCCCGATGGTCGCGACGTCGGCCAGTGCCTGACCCAGCGCGTGCTCGTCTGGATCCAGCGCCTCGGGATGCGAGCTGAACAGTCCGAAGGCACCCACGACCTGCGTGCGGAGTCGCATCGGCAGGGCATGGGCCTGGTGGAAGCCGGCTCGGGTGGTTGCCTCGGTGAACCTCGGCCAGCGCCGAGCCGCGTCGTCCCGTTCGACGTTGACCACCGGTTCGCCCGAGTGCACACAGTCAAGGCAGGGTCCCTCCTCGTCGGCCAGGGCGAGCAGTTCGACCACCTTGGCACCAGGACTGCTGGCCGCCGCCAACTCGAGCTTGCCGCGCTGGTCGGCGAGGATCAATGCCGCCGCATCGACATGTTCGAGCAGCTCAACTGTCCGGTCGGCCAGCAGGTGCATCAGGTCGACCACGTCGACGTCCGCCACCAAGGTGTCGGCGAGTTCGACGAAGGTCTCTGCGAGACGACGCTCACGGTTCATCGTGGATACCTCCGGTTGCCACTTGTGAATCGATTCTCACCCATCGGACCGCTCCTCCCGGGGAAAGCGGGTGCGTCCGGTCACGACGTCACGCGCGACCTGCACGGTGGTGCGGCCGGCGGAGAACGCATGTCCGCGCAGCAGCAACAGGGCAGCCGCCAGCGTGACGTTTGCCTGGACGGCGATCATCCCGGTGGCCTGGTGGATCTCCGGCCGCCCGTCCATGGTGTCGAGGAGATCAGGATGCAGGCCCTCCTCGGGTCCCCGAAGCCCTTGCAGGTGCAGCAGCAACAGGACCGCAGCGTCGGCGTACCGCAACGCGTCGGCCACATCACCAGCGCCGAGCTCACCGGGGGTGTCGCGGTAGAGGTCGAGGACGCCCATCCGGATCGCGCCGACCTGCAGCGGGAACGCGAACACCGCGGCGACCCCGGCATCGAGGGCTTCGCCGGTGAACGCTGGCCACCGGTCGTGCGTGTCCGTCTCGAGATCGGGGACCAGCACGGGTGCGAACTCCGCCGACGCGTCCAGGCAGGGCCCTTCGCCGAGCGTGAACTGCAGGTCCTCCAGCTCGCGAGCGGTCCCGTCGGTCGCCGCGACCAGCCCCGCATGTCCCTGCTCGGTGAAGAGCGCGATCCCGACGCCCGTCACCGGCAGCTCCCTGCGACAGTCTTCGCACAGCCGCTGCGGCAGCGTGGTGCCGCTGTCACCCTGTGCCAAGGACGCGAAGATCTCCTGGATCGTGGGCATCAGTCGGTCCGGTCCGGTCGGCTCGCGTCGTGCACGGCGCCGGAGGACTGCTCCATGTCTGCACCGCCCATCTCGAGTTCGACGCGCCAACCAGGCGAGGACTGGACCGTACCCGATTCGACCGCCTAAGCACGGCGGGTGTCGGACGTGAGCAGCAGCCGCACGCGGCGACCCTGGCGATGCGGTCCCGTGTCAGGGTGGGAGCCATGCACTCCACCCAGATCCGGCTGGCCGCACGTCCCGACGGCGAACCCCGGGACAGCGACTTCGAGACCATCGAGACCGACCTGCCGGCGCTCGCGGACGGCCAGGTGCTGCTGCAGGTGCGGTACCTCTCGCTGGACCCCTACATGCGCGGTCGGATGAGTACGGCGAAGTCCTACGCCCAGCCGCTGGCGATCGGCGACGTGATGCTCGGTGGCACCGTGTGCGAGGTGCTCGAGTCGCGTTCGCCCGACCGCCGCCGGGGCGACGTCGTGCTGGCCTTCTGCGGCTGGCAGACCCATGCGGTCGTGGAGGCGCGGGCCACCCGCCGCCTCGACCCGGATCTCGCGCCCGTCTCCACTGCCCTGGGCGTCCTGGGGATGCCAGGGTTCACCGCCTACGCGGGACTCCTGGAGATCGGCCGGCCGCAGGAGGGCGAGACGGTCGTCGTGGCAGCCGCGACCGGCCCCGTCGGCTCGGCGGTCGGCCAGATCGCCCGGATCAAGGGGGCGCGCGCCGTGGGGGTCGCCGGCGGGGAGGCGAAGTGCCGCCTGCTGACCGAGCGCTTCGGCTTCGACGCCGCGGTCGACCACCGGGCCGAGGACTTCGTCGACCGGCTCGCCGAGGCCACCCCGGACGGCATCGACGTCTACTTCGAGAACGTGGGTGGCCCGGTCGCGGCCGCGGTGACGAGGAGGTTGAACACCTACGCGCGGGTCCCGGTCTGCGGGCTGGTCGCCCAGTACAACGCCACCGAGGCGCCGGCGGGACCCGACCGGCTGCCGGCCTACTTGTCCACGGTGCTGACCCGCAGCCTGACGGTGCGCGGGTTCATCCAGGACGAGTTCGTGCCCACCCACCACGAGGCGTTCACCGAGGAGATGGGTGCCTGGGTGAGCCAGGGCCGGGTCCGCCATCTCGAGGACGTCACCGACGGCCTCGCCAACGCGCCGGAGGCGTTCCGCGGGATGCTGGCCGGTCGCAACCGCGGCAAGGTGCTGGTCCGGGTCGACGCGGAGGCCTGACTCGGCACATCACTCGGCCGAGCGAGGCGAGCAGGTCACGGCACGCCTGCTCGCAGCTGCTGTCTGCGTCGGTGGAAGCGCCACTCGCCGGAGGAGTGCCGGTGCAGGTCGTAACGGTGGTCGTGGGCGCGCCGGTGGTGGTGGCCGCAGAGGGGGAGCGCGTTGGCGAGGTCGGTGCGGCCACCCTGGGACCACGGCTGCAGGTGGTGGATCTCGGTCCAGGCGAAGGGCCGCTCACAGCCGCCGACGGCGCACGAGTCGTGTTGGGTGGCGAGGGCGTTGCGCTGGGCGCTGGTGTGCAAGCGCTTGGCGCGGCCCACGTCCAGCGGCAACGAGGCGCCACCGAGCACGACCGGGATGATGCCGGCCGCACAGGCCAGCCGTCGGGCCTCGCCTGCGCTGATGTGGACGCCGGTGTCCAGCCGCGCTGCACCCAACCCGCTGCGCAGCTCGTCCAGCCCGATGGTGACCAGCAGCGTGCTGCCGTTGGCCGCGAAGCCGACGTCGGGCAGGTGTTCGAGCAGCTCGAGGAACGCGAGTCCGTCCCGCTCCGCGCCACTGATCGCCCATCCGGCACCGGACAACGCAGTCGGGTCGGCGGAACCGGCATCCATCTGCGCCGAGGTGGCGGAGCAGCCCATCCGTCGCGGAGCGGTGAGCCGCTCGAGGGCGCGCCGCAGCAGCTGCGCGTGCAGCTCGGGAATGACGAAGCGGCCGCTCCAGGTGCCGTCATCGTTGTCACCCATCGCGAGGTAGGTGTCGGTCTCGGCGTGGCTCTCCCTCGAGCGCAGCATCGCCTCCTCGTGCGCATCGGCCAGGTCGGCGGAGACCACCGCGAACGCGCGGCGCGCCGCCTGCCGCAGGCGCTTCGGGGAGAGCGGTCGCCCGGTGCGGGAGATCCGCCCGGTGGCCCGGCCGACCAGCCACTCCTCCGCCGCTGACACCTGCGTGGGGGTGGCCTCGGCCGGTGCGTAGTGGAGTGCGTCGGTGATCACCCGGACCTGGTCGAGCCTCAGGTCACCGGCCGCGAACGCGTCGCGGGTGTGGTGATAGTGCTCGCGCAGCTGCCGGGCGATCCGCAGGCCGCCGGCGACCTTGCCGGCGTTCTCCCCGGTCAGCGCCGCCGCCCACGCATCGGGCCCGGTCGCCGCGTGGCGCTCGGCGATCCGGCGCTGCTCGACCTCACCCAGCACCACCAGCCGCAAGGAGGCGACCTGCGACTCCAACGCCGTCAGGTCGGTGACCGCCTCCTCGACCTCGGCATCGGAGAGGTGCTCGACCGGCACCCGCTGCAGCTCCGCCATCGAGGCGCGCAAGTCGGCCAGGCCCGACACCAGGCTGGGTGAGGGAAGCGCGTGCACCGACATGGCCCAAGTCCATCAGGGCGCACCGACAATTTTCGCTGCTGTCCGGCTGGCTAGGCTGGCGCTGATGAGTGTGTCCGACGACTATTGCGATCTGTGCGACCTGCCGAGGTCGCAGTGCATCCACGGCCGGCCGCCGCCGGTGCCGCAGGAGACCCAGAAGACCGAGAAGCCGGCGCCGAGGCCGAGGAAGCGCGCGACAACGGCGCCGCGACCTCCGGTCGTCAGCGCACCCAAGCGGGTGAACCGGCGCTGGACGTCCCCCGAAGCGTTCAAGCCACTCATCATCACCGCGCTCGAGCAGGCCGGCGGAGCGCTCGAGGCCGACGACCTCTTCCTCGAGCTGGAGATCCTGGCCGAGGACCGGCTGCTGCCGGGGGACAGCGAGACGACGCCGAACGGTGAGCTGCGCTGGCGCTACGCCGCCCGCCGCGCCCGGGTGGCCCTCATCGACGAGGGGCTGATGACGAAGGACAAGCCCGGGGTCTGGCAGCTCGCCCGCGGCCGCGGCTGAGGTAGTGGAAGTACGCCGCCCCGGGTTGGCGCCCTTGCCGGTTCCCCTCGGGCTGCATACTGCGGTGCCATGGACTTCGACTTCGAGGGACCGGTGGTCGAGTGGCGCGGCCCCGCGCCGTACCACTTCGTCGCCATCCCTGACGAGGTCAGCGAGGACATCAAGTTCGCCGCCCGGGGCATCGAGTACTGGGGCCAGGTGCCGGTGATCGTGCGGATCGGCGACACCGACTTCACCACGGCGCTGTTTCCCAAGGACGGGCGCTACCTGCTCCCGCTCAAGGACGCGGTGCGCCGATCGGAGGGCATCGAGGTCGACCAGGTGCTCGCGGTGTCCCTGGACGTCGGCCGCCCGTAGGACGCGACTCTCGGCCATGATGGGCCGCAACCCCGAGGAGGACCTGGTGGAGGACTACCTGACGTACGACGCGGTCGGCCTGGCCGAGCTGGTGCGCAACGGCGAGGTGAAGCCGGACGAGCTGCTCGCCGCGGCCCGCGAGCGGACGGCAGCGGTGAACCCGCGGATCAACGCCGTGGTGACCGAGCTCGATCCGCCGGTCGGCGGGGAGGCGGAGGGGCCGTTCGCCGGGGTGCCGTTCCTGCTCAAGGACCTGCACCAGGACCTCGCCGGCCACCCGACGAGCGACGGCTCGCGCGCACTCACCAGCACGGTGCGGCACGAGTCCGCCACCGTCGTGCAGCGCTGGCTCGACGCCGGGCTGGTCGTCTTCGGCAAGACCAACACCCCCGAGTTCGGCGCCAAGGGCGTCACCGAGCCGTTCGCCTTCGGGCCGGCCCGCAACCCGTGGAACACCGACCACACGCCGGGCGGATCCTCCGGCGGGTCGGCGGCCGCGGTCGCCGCCGGCATCGTGCCCTGTGCTGCCGCCAGCGACGGCGGCGGCTCGATCCGGATCCCGGCCTCGGCGTGCGGGCTGTTCGGCCTCAAACCCTCCCGAGGGCTGGTGCCGTCCGGACCGCAGGTGGCGGAGGGGATCGGGGGTACGGCGACCAACGGCGTCATCTCCCGCTCGGTCCGCGACACCGCGGCGATGCTCGACGTCCTCGTGGGAGCGACGCCGGAGTCGCCCTACCTCCCGGCGCTTCCCGGCACCCCGTACGCCGGGGAGGTCGGCCAGGAACCGGGGCCGCTGCGCATCGGCCTGTGCACCGCCAGCTCCATCAACCCCGACGTGCACCCGGAGGCGATCGCCGCCGCCCGGCACACCGCCGAGCTGCTCAGCAGCCTGGGCCACGAGGTGGTCGAGCTCGACCGCGCGCCCTTCGACGACGAGGCGATGGGGCGGGACTTCCTGACCACGTGGTTCGCGCACTGCGCCTACGAGGTCGACCTGGCCAAGGAGCTCAGTGGTGCCGGGGACGGTGCGTTCGAGCCGGACACGCTCGTGATGGCGGCGCTCGGGCGGGCGACGAAGCCGGTCGACCTGATCCGCGCCACGGAGAATCGCCACCTGCACACCCGCCGGCTGGCGCAGTTCCACGCCACCCACGACTTCCTGCTCACGCCCACCACCGCGACGCCACCTCCGCGGGTCGGGCAGCTCGACCTGCCGGCGCTGGTGCAGAAGGCGCAGCGTGGCCTCATCAGGGCGAAGGGCGCGAGCCTGCTGCGGTTCACCCCGATCGTCGACCAGATGATCAGCGACCACCTCGGCTGGGTGCCGTTCACCCAGCTGGCCAACCTGACCGGCCGGCCCGCGATGAGCGTGCCGCTGCACTGGACCGCCGACGGCCTGCCGATCGGCTCCCAGCTCGTCGGCGCGCTCGGCTCCGAGGCAGTGATGCTGCGGCTGGCCGGTCAGCTGGAGCAGGCGCAGCCGTGGGCGGGGCGACGCCCGGCGCTGTGAGGCATGGCCCGCGCCTGATCGGGCACGGACAGTGACCGACTCGCGAAGGATGGTGACCGTCATGCCCGGAAAGCAGGAGCTGCCCTCCACCCTCGAGCGTTCGCCGAAGAAGGCCCAGCGCACCTGGATCGAGGCGCACGACTCGGCCGTGGACGAGTACGGCGAGGGCGAGCGCGCCCACCGGACGGCGTACGCGGCCCTCAAGCACAGCTTCGAGAAGGTCGGCGACCACTGGGAGCCCAAGGACGAGAACGGGCCCTCGGACAAGCAGGCCGCCAAGGAGGGCGAGGCCGCGCACAAGGGCGGGGAGACCGCCGGCGGCGTGGACGCCAACGCCACCAAGGAACACCTCTACGACATCGCCCAAGAGCTCGACGTGCCCGGCCGCTCGAAGATGGACAAGGACGAGCTCGTCGACGCGATCGAGAAGGCGAACGACCGGGAGACGCGCAAGAGCCGTTCCTGAGACCCAGCGCGGCCCCTGACCCCCGCTGTAATCCTCGTTGTGACCGACGCCACGTCGACGCGCGGAATGGCTCGCCCCTGGTCCCGGTTGGAACCAACATAGATGAAGGTTCAACCATCTGGACAGACCTCGACAGACCTCAAGGAGACCCGCATGACCACCACTGCGAACACCCCGACCACCGTGTCCGACCTGACCGGCACCTGGACCCTGGACCCGACCCACACCCGGATCGGCTTCGTCGCCCGGCACGCCATGGTCACCAAGGTCCGCGGCGCGTTCAACGAGTTCGAGGGCGCTGCCGTCGTCGACGGCGACGACCTGGGGGCGTCGAAGGTCGACGTGACGATCCAGGCGACCAGCATCGACACCCGCAACGAGCAGCGCGACGGCCACCTGCGCAGCAACGACTTCCTGTCGATGGAGGAGTACCCCACCATCACGTTCAGCTCCACCGGCGCCACGAAGACCGGTGAAGCCGGCTTCGAGCTGACCGGCGACCTCACCATCAAGGGCGTGACGCAGTCCGTCACGATCCCCTTCGACTTCGAGGGTGCCGCCACCGACCCGTTCGGCAACCTGCGTGCCGGCTTCGAGGGCTCGGTGACCATCAACCGCAAGGACTACGGCATCACCTGGAACGCCCCGCTCGAGGCCGGTGGCGTCCTGGTCGGTGACAAGATCGTGCTCGAGTTCGAGGTCTCGGCGATCAAGAGCGCCTGACCCGCACGTCGTACGGGGCCGACCGGAGCTGATCCGGTCGGCCCCGCCGCACGTTCAGTGCCGTACGCCGGCCAACCAGTCGGGGTAGGACAGCGCCGGGGCGCCGTCCTCGATCTGCGCGAGGAACTCACCCTCCAGCCAGTCGCGCAGCCGCTGCACCGGGTGCGGCGCCGGGAGGGTCATCAGCCGACCCTGCAAAGAGAGTGCCTCCGTCTCGCCGATGAGCTGCCGCAGGTGCCGGATGCTGCCGCGGATGTCGCGGTCGGCGAGGACGTCGATGTCCACGAGCTCCCGGCCGCGCTGGAGCGCCTCGTGGGCGATGATCCGGGCCGGGTCCCAGTTGGGAGCGTGGTCCGCGACGTACCCGCCCATCAGCTGCGCCAGCCGCTGGAACGACGGCTCGCCGAGCCGGTCACCGATCAACTGCAGTTCGCGGACGTACTCCGCCAGGTTGGCGTCGTGCGCGATCAGGAGGTCTGCGGGGCAGCCTCGGAAGCGCACGATCGCCCAGTCGTCGCGGTCGAGCGTCACCGGTGTCCGGTCCTCGGTCCAGGTGAGGTACGCCGCAGTGGGGCCGGCTCCCTCGCGGTCCGCGGCCGAGCCCTCGCTGCGGAACTCCGCCCAGACGCGCTTGCCCGAGGGCAGCTCGTCGATGCCCCACTCGTGGGCGAGGGCCGACACCAGGAACATGCCACGGCCGGTGGCGAAGGCGTCGTCGGCGTTCAGGTCGTCGAGCAGGGCGTCGCTCAGGTCGGGCTGGCGGGCGAGCTGGTCCACCGCGCCCATGCCGGGGTCGGCCACCGCGACGCGCACCGTGTCGTCGTACTCCTCCACCTCGAGGTGGAAGTAGCTGCCGCCGCTGTGCAGGGTGGCATTGGTGGTCAGCTCGCTGACGCACAGACCGATGTCGTCCGCCAGCGACTGCCGGCCCCAGCCGGCGAGGGCTGCGTCGACGAACCGTCGCGCCGCGGCAACGTTGGAGGGCTGCGCGACCAGGCGCACCTGCGCACGCGAAGACGGCTGTGTCCGGCGCAGGGTCCGGCGTCCTCCCACCACGGCGTCATTATGACGTCCCGGTCGCGGCACCGCAGCACCTGGCGACGATTCCGCGCGGCGCACCTCGGGCGTGGCGGCACCATTGCCCGTATCCTGAAGGGCGAACCCGCAGCTCGAGACGACGATCAGGTTCTTCTGCCGGGGTGCTTCTGCGGGAGCCTCGCGGAAGTGGACGATCATGACGATCCAGACCGGCCCCGGGCCGCGACACGATTCCTTCGCACACGAGGCCGTGCTGTTCGGCAGCGATGACGAGCTGGTCGACACCGCGGCCCGGCACCTGCTCGGCGGCGCCGAGGCCGGCGAGCACCTCGTGGTCGCCTGCACCACCCCGGCCAACCAGGGCATCCTCGCCGCCCTCGCCGACGGGCCGCAGGTCTCGGTGCTGGCCGCCGACACCTATGGAAACCCGGGCGCGGTGGCGCAGCGCTACCGCGACCTCGTCCGTGTGGTCGTGGAGTCCGGCGCCAATGGACTCCGCGTCGCCGGTCAGCTGCCGGCCGGCACCAACGCGGCGCCGCACACCTGGCCCGGCTGGTCGCGCCACGAGGCCGTGATCAACCATGCGCTCGCGCCGTTGCCGTTCAACGCGCTGTGCGCCTACGACGTCCGGGACACCGACCCCGCCCTCCTCGGAGCGGTGCGCCGAACGCACCGGCACCTGTGGCAGGACGGCGAGCGGCACGACAACCCGGACTACCTGCAACCGGACGCGTGCCTGCGCACGTGGGCCGATCCCGCGGTGCTGCCGGTGGAGTCGCGGCCGCCGTTGCTGGTCATCCAGCAGATCCGCGACGCGTGGGCGGCCCGGGCCGCCCGCAACCGCGTCGGTGAGGTGCTCGCCGGGCTCGACACTGCGCTGGTGCCTTACGCGGGCGAGCTGCCTCCGGTCGATCCGGCGCTCGTCGAGACCGAGGAGTACCTGCTCGGCGTCGACGAGGTGCTCACCAACGCCATCAGCCACGGCACCGGACCGGTGACGCTGCGCCTGTGGGTCGACCACGACCAGGTGGTCACCACGATCACCGACGCCGGCCCCGGCTTCGACGACCCGTTCATCGGCTACACCATGCAGTCGGACCGGCCGGGGTCCGGGAGGCCCGGGCCAC
>DASTFI010000086.1:0-4406 GCA_035708765.1 Marmoricola sp. | reverse complement strand
CGGCAAGGACGGTGTGATCACCGTCGAGGAGTCCAACACGATGGGCACCGAGCTCGACTTCACCGAGGGCATGCAGTTCGACAAGGGCTACATCTCGCCGTACTTCGTCACCGACGCCGAGCGGATGGAGGCCGTCCTCGACGATGCGTACATCCTGCTGCACCAGGGCAAGATCAGCGCGATCGCCGAGCTGCTGCCGCTGCTGGAGAAGGTCATGCAGGCCGGCAAGCCGCTGTTCATCCTCGCCGAGGACGTTGAGGGCGAAGCCCTGTCCACGCTGGTGGTGAACAAGATCCGTGGCACGTTCAACGCCGCCGCCGTCAAGGCTCCCGCCTTCGGTGACCGCCGCAAGGCGATGATGCAGGACATCGCGACGCTGACCGGTGGCCAGGTCGTCTCCGCCGAGGTCGGCCTCAAGCTCGACCAGGTCGGTCTCGAGGTCCTCGGCACCGCCCGCCGGGTCACGATCACCAAGGACAACACCACGATCGTCGAAGGCGGCGGTGACGCCGGTGAGGTCACGGGTCGCGTCAACCAGATCAAGGCCGAGATCGAGAACACCGACTCCGACTGGGACCGCGAGAAGCTGCAGGAGCGGCTCGCGAAGCTGGCCGGCGGTGTGTGCGTGATCAAGGTCGGCGCCGCCACCGAGGTGGAGCTGAAGGAGAAGAAGCACCGGATCGAGGACGCCGTCTCCGCGACGCGCGCCGCGATCGAGGAGGGCATCATCGCCGGCGGCGGCTCGGCCCTCGTCCACGCGGCCTCCGTGCTCAAGGACGACCTCGGCCTGACCGGCGACGAGGTGATGGGTGTGCGGATCGTGGCCAAGGCCGTCGACGAGCCGCTGCGCTGGATCGCCGAGAACGGCGGCGACAACGGCTACGTGATCGTCGCCAAGGTCCGTGAGGCCGGTGTCGGCAACGGTTACAACGCGGCGACCGGCGAGTACGGCGACCTGGTCGCGCAGGGTGTGCTGGACCCGGTGAAGGTGACCCGCTCCGCGCTGGTCAACGCCTCCTCCATCGCCGGCATGCTGCTCACGACCGAGACCCTCATCGTGGACAAGCCCGAGGACGAGGACGAGGCCGCCGGCGGTGCCGGGCACGGCCACGGCCACGGCCACTGAGCCGAGCCTCGAGCGCAAGGCACTCGCGAACGCCGCCCCGGTCCACCGGGGCGGCGTTCGTCCGTCCGGGGGCTTCTCGTGCGCCGGACCCGGCCGATGAGTTTGGGTTCCCGGTGGTGTCTGACCCTGTGACGGCACCGGACGGACCGGCGCGCCAGACAGAGGGGACACCGCCATGTCGAGAATGATCTTCGTGAACCTGCCCGTGAAGGACCTGCCCAGCTCGGTCGGCTTCTTCACCAGCCTCGGGTTCGACTTCAACCCCCAGTTCACCGACAAGAACGCGACCTGCATGGTGCTCAGCGAGCAGGGCTTCGTGATGCTCCTCGCCGAGGACTTCTTCAAGACGTTCACCAGCAAAGGCATCGCCGACACCGGCACGCACACCGAGACCCTGATCGCGTTGTCCGCCGAGAGCAGGGACGAGGTCGACGACCTGGTCGACAAGGCGCTCGCTGCCGGGGCGAAGCCGGGCGACGAGTCCCATGACGAGGACTTCATGTACGGCCGCAGCTTCGAGGACCTCGACGGCCACACCTGGTCGTTCATGTGGATGGACCCGGCCGCGATCGCCGGCTGACCGGTCGCCGTCGCCCGTTTGTCAGCGGCGGACGGGCCCGAAGAGCCGGTCCAGTGCCGGTCCCGGGTCGGTCCCGGCGTCCTCGGCGGCGAGCAGGACCAGGGTGCCCGCCTCCTCCGCGCAGGCCGGGCACCCGGCGAGGTGCGCCGCCATCGCCGGCATCCCGACCGGGCCGCGGCCGAAGACCCGTTCGACGTACTGGTCCACCTGGTCGAAGCAGTCGTCACACGAGAGCCAGGGCTCGGTGTCCAGGGTGAGCCGGCCGAGGGTCTCCGGCCCGAGCTGCCGATTCCGCTGGTTCATCGGATACCTGCCTGTGTGTCGATGTCGTCCAGGTGGCCGGTACGGCGCAGATGCGCGCGGAGCCGCTTCCTGGCGTCGTGGAGAGCCTTGTAGAGCGCGTTGCGGGTGGTCCCGAGCCGCTCCGCGAGCACGTCGATCGGCACGTCGTCGACGACCAGCGCCACCATGATCCGGCGCTGGTGCGGGGAGAGCTCGGAGTCGAGCGCGGACCGTACGGCGTCGGCGAGGTCCGAGGCCTCGGCGTACTGGCCCGGTTGCGGGTCGTCGCCGGCGAGCAGGTCCAGCCCGTCGAGGTGGACGTCGCGGTCCCGCCAGGCCACGCTGCGCACCGCCGTCGCCGCCTGTAGTACCGCGAACTTGTAGGCCCAGGTGGTGAACCGGCTGCGGCCCTCGAACGTGCCGAGCTTCCCCAGCAACGTCATCATCGCCTCGTCCGCGGCCTGGTTCGCGATCTCCTCCACGAGCTGCGTACCGACGCCGTTCAGGACCGGCTGCATCCGTTGCACCTGCCTGCGTGCCGCCCTCAGCATCAGCGCGTGCAGCTGCCGATGCGCGTCGTCCTGCCGCGGCCCTGGCATCGACAGCGCCTCCACCCAGTCCACGACCCCCTCGACCGTGGCGGCCGGGGACAGTGGCGCGGAGCCGGGATCGAGAGTCGTCATGGTCGCCGTGCCGACTCGGCCGGAAGCGGGGACAGGATCCGCGCCGCGAGGGCCGGTGGGCAACCCCGGTCCACCAGCTCGAGCAACGCGTGCAGGTCGACCGACGTGGTGTCGGCGACGTCCTCGGCCAGCTTCTGGTCGAAGCCGGCCTCGATCAGCCAGCACAACCGCCAGGTCCGTACGTCGACGGGCCCGTGGTCGCACAGACAGCGGCCGAGGTCGCGGGTCGGATGGATGCTCACGTCTGTTGGTGTCATCGGACGGCTCCCTTCTTACCTGCTGCCGGCGCCGAGCGAGTCGATCGGTAAGACCTGCGGCGGACCGCGCACGAACATGGCATGAGCCGACCTGACGTCTCGATTGTCACCGCCGCTGTCGCCCCGGTCAACGGACGGGTGCGCAGCCTCGTGGCGCTCACCTGTGCCGCCAGCGCGGGTGTTCACGCGGCACTCGTCCCCGAGCACTACCGGGAAGGGGGCCTGCTCCTTGCCGGCGCGTTCGCCCTCTCCACGCTGGCGTTGGCCGCGGCGGGGTTGCAGGTCCGCCGGCCATCGCGCTGGGCCGGCGGGTTCACCGCCCTGGTGCTGCTCGCCGTCGCGGCGGCCTACCTGCTGTCCCGGACGTCCGGGATCCCCGGGCTGATCCCGGAGCCCGAGCACTTCGAGGCGCTCGGCGTGCTCACCACGATCGCGGAGGTGGTCGCCGCAACGGTGGCCGCATGCCTGCCGCCCAACCGAAAGGAAAGCCGATGAAGCCATTGTCGAGGGATCGGAGCTCGGCTCGTGCCGTACGCCCCGTGCCGGTCTCGCTGCTCGCCGTCGTGGCACTGATCGCCGCGCTGATCGCCGGAGCGGCCGGCACCCACGACCCGGCCCACGCCGACGGGCACTCCGCGAGCCATCCAGGGCAGCACGCCGCCACGCCGGTGATGACGGAGGCGCAGCTCGCGTTCCATGACCAGATGCGCAAGCTGTGGGAGGACCACGTGACCTGGACCCGGCTCGCGATCGTCACCTTCGCGGACGGCTCGGACGGCTTCGGGGAGACCGCCGGCCGGCTGCTCCAGAACCAGGTCGACCTCGGCGACGCCCTCAAGCCGTTCTACGGGACCGCTGCCGGTGACCGATTGACGGCGCTTCTGCGCGACCACATCCTGATCGCGGTCGACGTGCTGACCGCCGCCAAGAATGGCGACGGTGCGGCGTTCGACGCCGCGAACGCCCGGTGGTACGCCAACGGTGACGACGTGGCGGACCTGATCTCGTCGCTGGACCCACCCGCGTGGCCGCGCGACGAGGTGCGCGCGATGATGAAGACGCACCTGGACCAGACCCTCGCTGAGGCGGCCGCGGAGCTGGGCGGTGACTACGCCGCCAGTGTCGCCTCCTACGAGGACGTCCACCAGCACATGCTGGACATGGCCGACATGCTCAGTGCCGGCATCATGGCCAGGTTCCCGGCCAGCTTCCGGCCGTGACGAAACCCTGGTGAGCGTGGGAGCAGGAGCCCACGCGATCCGGCAGCTGCCGGGGCCCGTGCCATCGGGTCCCGGCCGCGCCGGCCGGCCTACTGGTGTTGCGCCTATTGGCGTCGGTTGAAGCGGACGCTGCCGTCGGGGAGGTGTTTCATGTTCCAGGAGTCGGGGTGGTCGGCCATGTGGTGGTGCGGTGGGCACAGCGGGAGGCCGTTGGCCAGGTCGGTGCGTCCGCCGGTTTTCCAGGGGTGGGGGTGGTGG
>DASTFI010000085.1:0-3692 GCA_035708765.1 Marmoricola sp. | reverse complement strand
CCGAGCACCAGGTGCAGGAAGGCGATGTCCGCGCCGTCGAGGAGCACGTACGCCGACACGTAGGGCGGCTGGATCTTCTGGCCCAGGAAGGGCACGTTCACGATGCAGAACGTCGTCACGATCCCGGTGTCGGGCAGCTCGTGCGGCTCGCTCGTCGGTACGCCGTCGACGGGGCACGCCCCGCGCGGGGGGCAGTAGACCTTGTGGCAGACCGGACACGCCTGCGCCAGGATCCGGCCCTGCCTCAGCCCCCGGCCGAAGGCGGACTCCTCGGGGGAGGCGGTGTAGTCGTAGGACAGCGTCACCGGGGTGCTGGTGAGCATCGGGTCCGGCTCGCTGTCGGGCATCTCGCTCGCGTCGCCCGGCTCGTCACCGTGGATGCCGACCGGCTCGAACCACGCCAGGTCGCGCACGGAGCCGGTGGCCTCGCGCGCCCAGTGCGCCCGGACGCGCATCCCGGTCTCCATGTCGGCGGCCGAGCCGACCTTGACCGCCTGCAGGAAGGCAGTGTCGGCGCCGTCGAGGAGGACCAGGGCGAAGGCGAAGGGCTCCTCCAGCGGCTGGCCGGGGAGGGGCTCGGGCACCCAGGCCCAGGTCTGCACGGTGCCCACGTCCGCGACCCGAACGAGCTCGGTCACCTGCCCGTGCGTGCCGGGATCGAACTCCGGCGGCGGTACCGCGACCCGGCCGTCGGAGAGCACCCCGCCGTACAGCCGGCGCTGACGGAGCCCGCCGATGAACCGGGACAGCACGGGGCCCAGCGACCGGGTGTAGTCGAAGTGCAGCTCCAGCTCTGCATGCAGCGGAGCTGACGGGCCGTCGACAGGCGGTGCAGTCATGGAACCAAAGTAGAACACGTTCTATCGTTGCGGCAAGCAACCAATGGCGGGCGAGCCCGTCTGGGCTATTGCCTCCCGCGCCCGACGAGCGGTGAATGGACACCATGAGGAGCCCCGTCTCGGGGGACCGGTCCGGCAACGTCGCGGCTGCCCAGTTCGGGCAGCTGCCCGGACAATTGCGCATCCTGGCTGCGGCGCTGTTGCTGGTGGCAGGACTTGCCTGGTGGTGGACGGTCAGGGCGGCGTCCGGGATGGGGCCGATGGAGTTCGCCTGGGCCCCCTTCCTCGGCGGGTGGGCCGCGATGATGGCGGCGATGATGCTCCCGGCGGTGACCCCCGTGGTGTTGCTCTACGGCCGGGCCGCAGCGGCTGGCCGGGTGGCACCGACGGCCTTCTTCGTCTCCGGCTACCTGGCTGTCTGGGTGCTCTCGGGCCTCCCTGCAGGGGTGCTGTGGTGGCGGCTCGCCGACCCGCTCGCCATGGCCATGCCCTGGGCCCTGAGGGTGTCCGGCGTCGTGCTGGTGCTGGCCGGGGTCTACCAGCTCACCCCGCTCAAGCGCAGCTGCCTGAACCGCTGCCGATCACCCCTGGGCTTCCTGATGCGCTCCGGGCGGCCGCTGGACCGGCCGGTCAACGCCCTGCGTGCCGGGCTCGCCCACGGCACGTCGTGCGCCGGGTGCTGTGTCGGCCTGATGGTCGTCCTGATGCTCGCGGCGGCGATGCAGCCGGTCTGGGCCGCCCTGCTCGCGCTCGGCGTCTTCGCCGAGCGCAACCTCCGAAACGGCGAGACGATCGCCCGGACGCTCTCCGCGGTCCTGGTCACTCTCGGGATCCTCGCCCTCACCTCACCGGCCTTCGCGCAAGGCCTCGTCCAAGGAGAACTGTTGTGACCGTCACCGATGCCGCACCGACCACCGCCTGGGCCATGAAGGGGGTGGGGTATGAGTTCTGCAACTGCCAGCCCGGCTGCACCTGCAACTTCAGCGGCTACCCGTCCAGCTCGGACGGAAGCTGCCGGGCGCTGGTGGTGAACCGCGTGTCCGAGGGGCACTGCGGCGACGTCGACATGGCCGGGGTCACCTGTGCGGCGATCCTCGACTGGCCCAAGGCGATCCACGACGGCGGCGGCCGTGCCGTCTTCGTCGTCGATCCCGCCAACACCTCCCAGGAGCAGACCGAGTGCCTGGCCCAGATCTGCACCGGCCAGCTCGGCGGCATGCCCTGGGAGATCCTCGGGACGACGTACTCCGTGGCCGGCCTGGTGCAGGCGAGCATCCTCATCGAGGACGCCGGAGTCGAGAGCACGGTGACCATCGACGGGGTCGGCACCGCGACCGGTCGAACGCTGCGCAACCCCGTCACCGACGAGCCGCACGAGGCGCACATCGTGCTGCCGGAGGGCTTCATCTGGAGCGACGGACTCTGCGGCGTGGGCGGGTTCGAGGCGGCGGCCGAGGGAGTGTCGCTGTCGTCCCAGGACAGCAACTGGATCCACTACGACTACGACTGGCACAACTGAAGCACCGAAACCCCTAGGGTGGGCGGCACCCGATCTGAGAAGGGAGCCGCCCATGAAGCTCGGCCTGCAGCTCGGCTACTGGGGCGCGCAGCCGCCGGACGGTGTCGGCGAGCTGGTGGCGGCAGCGGAGGAGAGCGGCTTCGACGCGGTGTTCGCCGCGGAGGCGTGGGGAAGCGACGCATTCACCCCGCTGGCCTGGTGGGGCCGCACGACGAAGCGGGTGCGGCTGGGCACCTCCATCGTGCAGATGTCGGGCCGGTCACCCGCCAGCATCGCCATGCACGCGCTCACCCTCGACCACCTGTCCGGTGGCCGGGTGGTGCTGGGCATGGGCGTCTCCGGACCCCAGGTCGTGGAGGGCTGGTACGGCCAGCCGTTCAGCAAGCCGCTGGCGCGCACCCGGGAGGTGGTCGACATCATCCGGCAGGTGCTGGCCCGCGAGGCGCCGGTGACCAACGACGGGCCGCACCACCCACTGCCGTATGCCGGTCCGGGATCGGTCGGGCTCGGCAAGCCGCTGAAGTCGATCGTGCACCCGCTGCGCAGCGACGTGCCGATCTGGCTCGGCGCCGAGGGCCCGAAGAACGTCGCGCAGACAGCCGAGATCGCCGACGGCTGGATCCCGATCTTCTACACGCCGCAGTCGGCGGACATGTACCGCCCGTGGCTCGACGAGGGCTTCGCCCGGCCGGACGCCCGCCGTGGCCGGCACGACTTCGAGATCGCCGCCACGTGCCACCTGCAGGTCACCTCCTCGGCGGAGGAGCGGCGCGCGGTGGTCGACGCCATCAAGCCGACAGTGGCGCTCTACATGGGCGGGATGGGCGCCAAGGAGCAGAACTTCCACAAGAACGTCTTCGACCGGATGGGCTACGAGAGCGTCGCCGACCGGGTCCAGGAGCTGTTCCTCGCCGGGAAGCGTGCGGAGGCCACCGCACTGGTCCCCGACGAGCTGGTCGAGGACATGCACATCGTCGGCGACGCCGGCTACGTCAGGGAGCGGGTGGCCGCGTGGGAGGACACCGGGGTCACCACCCTGTTGCTGAGCTGCCGCGACGCCGACGAGGTACGCCGCATCGCCGACCTGCTCGCCTGATCCGGCCCTCGGTCGGTCAGGCCGCCCGCACCGGGTCGTTCGTGGAGGGTGCCCGCTCCAGGGTGCGCACCGCGAAGGCCGGTGCGACTGGCGTTGCCGCGAAGTAGAACGCGTTCTACCCTGCCTCCATGGCGACCCAACTGCGGACCGGCGTGCACAACGGCCACCTGATGGTGGCCGCACTGAAGAGGCACCGGGACAAGCCGGTCATGTTCCTGGGGAACACCACCCTCACGGG
>DASTFI010000084.1:0-37845 GCA_035708765.1 Marmoricola sp. | reverse complement strand
CACGTGCACTAGCGGGAGCTCCACCTCGGCCAGCAGCCGGGTACCGCCGCGGGCCTCGTCCACCCCGATCGTCAGCTGCCGGGACAGGCCGAACGCGGACAGCCCGTAGGCGAGCCCGTAGGACATCGCCTTGATCTTGGCCCGCATTGCCGGGGTGACCTGCTCCGGCGGTACGGAGAAGACCCGCGAGCCGACGAACCGGTGCAGGTCCTCCCCCGACCGGAACGCCTCGATCAGCCCCGCGTCGCCGGACAGGTGCGCCATGATCCGCATCTCGATCTGGCTGTAGTCCGCCGTCATCAGCGACTCGTAGCCCGGGCCGACGACGAACGCCTCGCGGATCCGGCGCCCCTCCTCGGTGCGGATCGGGATGTTCTGCAGGTTCGGGTCGGTCGAGCTGAGCCGGCCCGTCGCCGCGATCGTCTGCTGGTAGGTGGTGTGGATGCGGCCGTCGTCGCCGACCGTCTTCAGCAGGCCGTCGATGGTGACCTTCAGCCTGGTGGCGTCCCGGTGGGCCAGTAGGTGCTGCAGGAACGGGTGCCCGGTCTTGTCGAACAGTCCCTGCAGCGCGTCGGCGTCGGTGGTGTAGCCGGTCTTGGTGCGCTTGGTCTTCGGCATGTCGAGCTCGTCGAACAGCACGGTCTGCAGCTGCTTGGGCGAGCCGAGGTTGATCTCCTTGCCGATCACGTCGTAGGCGTCGGCCGCCGCGTCGCGCACGCCGTCCGCGAACTCCGACTCCAGGCCCTCGAGCAGGTCGGTGTCCACGGCGATGCCGGCCTGCTCCATGCCGAGGAGCACGTCGATGAGCGGGAGCTCCACGTCGGCGAGCAGGGCTGTGCCGCCGCGGTCGGCCAGCTCGTCGTCGAGCGCCGCGGCGAGGTCGAGGACCGCCCGCGCCGCCAGCATCGATCCCTCCCCCGCGCCGTCGTCGACGCCCTCGAGGCTGAGCTGGCCCTGGTCACCGTCGTCGGAGCCGGCGCGCAGCTCGCGCTTGAGGTAGCGCACCGTCAGGTCGGCCAGGTCGTAGGAGCGCTGGTCGGGTCGCGCGAGGTACGCCGACAGCGCGGTGTCACGCTCGAGGCCGGCCAGCGGCCAGCCGCGCGCGGCCAGCGCCAGCATCGGCCCCTTGGCGTCGTGCAGCACCTTGCGCACCGACGCGTCCGCCAGCCAGCCGGCCACCACCGCGTCGTCCTCCGGGGTGAGCGCCTCGGTGCTGAACCAGGCCGCACCCGCGTCGGTGGCCAGCGCGACGGCCGTCACGTCGCCCGTGCCGGCGCGCCAGCTGCCCTCGACGTGCACGCCCACGCGTCCGCCGTCGGCGCCCGGCAGCCAGCCGGCCACCTCGCCCGGCTCCAGCCGCGTCATCGCGACCTCGAAGCCGGAGTCGTCGATGTCCTCCGCGGAGGTCAGCGTCTCGAAGAGCCGGTCGCGCAGCACCCGGAACTCCAGCCCGTCGAACAGCGTGTGCACCTCGTGCCGGTCCCACGGCTGCCGCGCCAGGTCGGCCGGCGAGAGCTCCAGGTGCAGGTCGCACACGAGCGCGTTGAGCCGCCGGTTGCGGATCACGTCGTCGAGGTGGGCGCGGAGGTTCTCACCCGCCTTGCCCGCGACCTCCTCGGCCCGGGCGATCACGTTGTCGAGCCCGTCGTAGGTCGCCAGCCACTTCGCCGCCGTCTTCGGGCCGACACCGGGGATGCCGGGCAGGTTGTCGGAGGTCTCGCCGACGAGCGCGGCGAGCTCGGGATAGCGACCCGGCACGACGCCGTACTTCTCCTCGACCGCGGCCGGCGTCATCCGGGCCAGGTCGGAGACCCCGCGCGAGGGGTAGAGGACGGTGGCGGTCTCGCCGACGAGCTGCAGGGAGTCGCGGTCGCCGGTGAGGATGAGCACTTCGTAGCCCTCGGCGACCGCCTGCGTGGTCAGGGTGGCGATGATGTCGTCGGCCTCGTAGCCGTCGAGCTCGAGGTGCCGCACCCGCAGCGCGTCGAGCACCTCCTGGATCAGCGGCAGCTGGCTCTTGAACTCGTCCGGGGTCTTGTTGCGCTTGGCCTTGTACTCGGCGTACTCCGCCAGCCGGAAGGTCTGCCGGGACTTGTCGAACGCCACCGCGATGTGCGTCGGCTCCTCGTCGCGCAGCACGTTGATGAGCATCGAGGTGAAGCCGTAGACGGCGTTCGTCGACTGCCCGGTCGTGGTGGAGAAGTTCTCCACCGGAAGGGCGAAGAACGCCCGGTAGGCCAGCGAGTGGCCGTCGAGGAGCAGCAGCCGGGGACGGGAACTGGTCGGGTCAGGCACGCCACGACACTAGTCGGTGGCACCGACAGCCCGTGGTCGGGATCAGGCCTGGTCGGGGTCGGCCGGCGCCGGCTCGAGGCGCCGCTCCGCGCGCCGCTCGGCGAGCACCCGGGCCAGCTTGCTGCGGGAGGGGTGCGGCCGGCGGGCCGAGGGGGTCAGCTTGTGCCGGAGCACCGAGGTCGAGCAGGCCCGCACCGTGGCGATGTCGCCCAGGCCGAGCCGGGCGAAGAACCGATTGGTGTCCCGGTCGCCCGACGTGATCGCGGTCAGGTGCTCGACGTTCTTCTCCTCGGCCCAGGACACCGCCCACTCGAGCAGCGCGTGCGCGAAGCCGTGCTTGCGGTAGTCCGGGTCCACGAGGAGGTACGACGTGTGCACCGCCGACTCGAGGTGGACCGGGCTGATCGGCGCGCGGCGCAGGTGCACGGCGGCGACGACCTTGTCCTCGCAGAGGCCGACCAGCAGGCGCTCGTCCGGATCGGCGGCGATCTGCGCCAGCGCCGTACGGGCCTCGTCGATCGGCCGCGGCGTCGCCGACTGGCTGCCGGAGCCGGACCGGCCCCACAGCGCGAGCACGGCAGCGAGGTCGTCGGGCTCCGCGTCCCGGACGCTCAGTGCGCTGCGCGACATGTCCACCCTCCCGGCTCGTGACAGGGGCATCCACGACACCCCCCGGGCGAACACTACTGTTGAGCCCTCAATCAGGATAGGGCAGGAGGAATCGGGCGGCGTGATGATCGGGACGGGAACCCTCGTGAACGCCGTCACTGTCCTGGTGGGGGCGAGCGCCGGACTGCTCGTCGGGCACCGGCTCCCCGAGCGCACCCGGCAGGTCGTCACCGACGGCTTGGGGCTGGTCACGCTGCTGATCGCCGCCTCCTCGGCGGTGGCCGTCGGCGACGACGCGCTGGTCACCGCCGTCGGTGGCTCGGCGCCCATGCTGATCGTGCTGGGCAGCCTGCTGACCGGCGGGATCGTGGGCTCGTTGCTGCGCCTCGAGGACCGGCTGGAAGGCCTCGGCGACCGGCTCCGGCGGGCGGGCGGCGGCACCGGCGACGTCGCCGAGACCGGGTCGCGGTTCGTCGACGGCTTCGTGATCAGCTCCCTGGTGTTCTGCGTCGGTCCGCTCACGATCCTGGGGTCGATCACCGAGGGCATCGGCCAGGGACCCGACCAGTTGTTGCTGAAGTCGGCGCTGGACGGGTTCGCCGCCATCGCGTTCGCCGCCGCCTTCGGCTGGGGCGTGCTGGCCAGCATCCCCACGATCCTCGTGGTGCAGGGCGGGCTGACCGTCCTCGGCGTCGTCCTGGGCGACTTCCTCCCGGCGGCGCACGTCGCCGCCCTCACCGCGACCGGTGGCCTCCTGCTGGTCGGGGTCGCCTTCCGGCTGCTCGCCCTGCGGCCCCTGCCGGCGCGGCTCCGCGTGGTCGACATGCTGCCCGCGCTCCTGGCCGCTCCCCTGCTCACCGAGGCCGTCGTACTGCTGCGGTGAGCGGGCGAGCCGATGCAGAGTCGTTACCTTGATCTCCCGTCGGCGGCGGTGACCTGCCCTACTGTGTCGGAAGCCGGTGACGGAGGAAGCCGGTGCTGCCGCCGCGATGTGACACAGACCACAAGACGTCGGTACAGTCCCCGCGCCAGTGAGCGCGTCGATGAGGAGAGTCATGCCGTCTATGACGACCCGACCAGTGCCGGATCGCCCCTCGGCCTCCCCAGCGGACGGCCGGGTCCCACGGAGAACTGTCCGGTGGCTGGTCCTGCTCGCGGCGCTGTTCGTCGCCGTTCTCGGCACGCTGGCGCCTGCCACCGCCGCGCCCGCCACGACCGACCGCGGCACCACGGACGCGGGAGCGGTGCGTCAGGCCGACGAGCCACCGCGCCTGACCGTGCGCGGCACCTTGCTCAACCGGGCCGACAACGACGCACCGGTCGAGGGCGTGAAGTTCGTCGTCACCAGCTCGACCGGCGCGACCTACGAGGGTGAGACCGACAAGGACGGGCGCTACAAGATCGAGGTCCCCGCCAGCGACACCGGCGAGCTCACCATCACCCTGGACGAGGACACCCTTCCCGACGGCGTGAAGCTCGCCGAAGGTGAGCCGACCGAGTACAAGGTGAGCAAGGACGCCACCACCACGATCGTGTCGTTCTCGCCGGCAGTCGGACCGGACACCCGCCAGATCAGCACCAAGTGGGACCAGATCCCGCAGCTCATCTACAACGGCCTCCTGTTCGGCCTGATCATCGCGCTGGGCTCCCTGGGGCTCTCGATGGTCTTCGGCACCACCGGCCTGACGAACTTCGCGCACGGCGAGCTGCTCACCTTCGGCGCCGTGGTCACCTACGCGTTCAACCGGATGGGCCTGCCGTTCGCCGTCGCCGTCCTGATCGCGGTCGTGCTGGGCGGGCTCTTCGGGCTCGTGCAGGACAAGGGCCTCTGGGGGCCGCTGCGCAAGCGCGGCATCGGGCTGCTGGCCCTGATGATCGTCTCCATCGGGCTGATGTTCTTCCTGCGCAACGTCTTCCAGTACGTCACCGGCGGTCGCACGCTCACCTACGACGACTACGTCACCGTCCGGGGACACCGGTTCCTCGGTGCCAGCTACACCTACCGCGACCTGATCGTCGCCGCCGTCTGTGTGCTCGTCCTCGTCGGCGTGACCGTGGCGCTCAGCAAGACCCGTCTCGGCCGGGCCACCCGGGCCGTCTCCGACAACCCGGCACTGGCCGCCTCCAGCGGCATCAACGTCGACCGGGTGATCTCCACGGTCTGGATCATCGGCACCGCCCTGGCCGCCCTCTCCGGGGCGTTCCTCGGCTTCAACATGGGAGTCACCTTCCAGATCGGCCAGCTCATCCTGCTGCTGCTCTTCTGTGCGGTCGTGGTCGGTGGGCTCGGCTCCGTCTGGGGCGCGGTGATCGGCAGCCTCATCGTCGGCCTGCTGATCGAGCTGAGCACGCTGGTGCTGCCCGAGATCGCGCTGAAGAACGCCGGCGCCTTCCTGCTGCTCATCGTGATCCTCCTGGTCAGACCACAGGGCCTGCTCGGCCGCAAGGAACGAGTCGGCTGAGGCCGCGGGAAGGGATACGCACATGATCGACATGCTCCAGGCCTTCTGGCACGACGGAGTCGGTCCGTTCGCGCTCTCGTTCGTGCTCGCGGCGGTCGGGCTCAACGTCCACTACGGCTACACCGGCCTGCTCAACTTCGGCCAGGCCGCGTTCGTCGCCGTCGGCGCCTACGGGATGGGCGTGATGGTCCAGTCCTTCGACCTGCCCCTCGTGGTGGGCCTGGCGGTCGGCATCATCGCCTCCATCATCCTGGCCCTGGTGCTCGGCGTGCCGACGCTGCGGCTGCGCGCCGACTACCTGGCGATCGCCACCATCGCCGCGGCGGAGATCCTGCGGCTGATGTTCTCGGCCACGTTCAAGGACTACTTCCACGCCCGCGACGGCGTCACCGGCTTCACCGCCGGGTTCCGCGACCTGAACCCCTACCCCGCCTCGATGCGCAACTTCCTCACGTTCAGCCGCAACGACCTCTGGGTGATGACGGTCGGCTGGATCCTGGTCGCCCTCATCTGCGTGCTGATCTGGCTGCTGATGCGCTCCCCGTGGGGCCGGGTGCTGAAGGGCATCCGTGAGGACGAGGAGGCGGTGCGCTCGCTGGGCAAGAACGTCTACTCCTACAAGATGCAGGCGCTGGCCCTCGGTGGCGCCATCGGCGCGACCGGCGGCTTCATCGGCGGGCTGGGCCTGGCGTCGGTGCAGCCGGACAGCTTCAACACCGACTTCACCTTCATCGCGTTCACCATGCTGGTGCTCGGCGGCGCAGCGCGCGTGCTCGGCCCGGTGGTCGGCGCCGTGCTGTTCTGGGGAGTGCTCTCCGCCCTCGGCGTGGGGCTGGGCAAGCTCGTCCAGAACGGGCTCATCCCCGAATCGATGATGTCGGCCGACCAGGTCTCCAACGTGAGGTTCATGCTGGTCGGCATCGTGCTGATGCTGCTGATGATCTACCGACCGCAGGGAATCTTCGGCGACAAGAAGGAGATCGCGCTCGATGCCCGCTGACACCAACGCCCCGGCGCCCGTCCGCAACGCGGACGCGGCGCGTGCCCAGCTCGTCGGCCTCGACCACGAGCCCGGCGTGTCCAAGCCCGACCCGATCGTCGTCGCCGACGACGTCAAGCGCAGCTTCGGCGGCCTCGTGGCCGTCGACGTCGAGCACCTCGAGGTGCAGCGCGGGGTCATCACGGCTCTGATCGGCCCCAACGGTGCCGGCAAGACGACGTTCTTCAACCTGCTCACCGGCTTCGACCAGCCGGACACCGGCGCGTGGGCCTTCAACGGCACCTCGCTGGCCGGCGTTCCGGCGTACAAGGTCGCCCGGATGGGCATGGTGCGCACCTTCCAGCTGACCAAGGTGCTCTCGAAGATGACCGTGCTGGAGAACATGCGCCTCGGCGCGACCGGCCAACGCGGCGAGGGCTTCTGGTCCGCGGCGTTCCACTTCCTGTGGCGCGCCCAGGAGGAGACCAACACCGAACGTGCGCGGGGACTCCTCAAGCGGTTCACCCTGCACACCAAGGAGACCGACTTCGCCGGCTCGCTGTCCGGCGGCCAGCGCAAGCTGCTCGAGATGGCGCGCGCGCTGATGGTCGAACCGGAGCTGGTGATGCTCGACGAGCCGATGGCAGGGGTGAACCCGGCGCTGAAGCAGACCCTGCTCACGCACGTGAAGTCACTGCGCGAGGACGGCATGACCGTGCTCTTCGTCGAGCACGACATGGACATGGTCCGCGACATCTCCGACTGGGTCGTGGTGATGGCGCAGGGCAAGGTGATCGCCGAGGGGCCGCCGGACTCGATCATGGCCGACGAGCGGGTCATCGACGCCTACCTGGGCGCGCACCACGACACCGACATCACCGAGCTGTCCGCCGAGCAGGTGGCAGCCGATGCCGAGAGGGAGCTCGACGCCGAGAGGGGCCAGGAATGAGCCAGCACCCCGAGCAGATCGCCGACGACGGCTCCGAGGTCGTCGCCGAGGCCGACCCGCACGCGCCGCAGGTCGATCCCGAGGCGCGCGCCGAGCACCTGAAGCACGCTGACGGCGCCGTCCTGCGCGCCGACGACCTCCTGGCCGGCTACCTGCCCGGCGTGAACATCCTCAACGGTGCGGACCTCTATTGCCAGGAGGGTGAGCTCGTCGGCATCATCGGCCCCAACGGTGCGGGCAAGTCGACGCTGCTCAAGGCTCTCTTCGGACTGGTGAAGATCAGCAGCGGATCGGTGAAGCTGCGCGGGGAGGACATCACCAACGCCCGGGCCGACGTGCTCGTCTCCAAGGGCATCGGCTTCGTCCCGCAGACGGAGAACGTGTTCCCCAGCCTCACCATCGCCGAGAACCTCCAGATGGGCTGCTACCAGGCCCCGACCAACTTCACCAAGCGCTTCGACTTCGTCGCCGACCTCTTCCCGGCCCTCGGGGAGCGGCGCAACCAGCGCGCCGGGTCGCTGTCGGGCGGTGAGCGGCAGATGGTGGCGATGGGCCGCGCCCTGATGATGGAGCCGTCGGTGCTGCTGCTGGACGAGCCCTCGGCCGGGCTCTCCCCCGCCCTGCAGGACGAGGTCTTCGTCCAGACGCGGGCGATCAACCGGACCGGTGTCTCGGTGATCATGGTGGAGCAGAACGCCCGTCGGTGCTTGCAGATCTGCGACCGCGGCTACGTGCTGGACCAGGGCCGCAACGCCTACACGGCCACCGGGCGCTCGCTGGCCAACGACCCGAAGGTGATCCAGCTCTACCTCGGCACCCTGGCGAAGTAGCCTCCTCCGGCCCATCTCCCGCCCCGACCTGCGGGGCATGCGAAAGGCCCCCGGTCTCCCGGGGGCCTTCGCTCGTGTGCGTCGGGTCAGTGCTTCTGGCCCATGCCCACCTTGATCAGTGCCGGGATGATCTTCTTCGTCTCGTCGAAGGCGATGACCACGATGGCGTCGGGGTCCTGTGCCTTGAGCGAGTCGACCTCGGCGGTGAAGTTGGCCGCGTTCGGGTCGTACAGCTGGTACGACACGACCTTGCCGCCCTCCTCCTCGAACACCTTGCGGACCTGCTTGGCGAGAGCCTCACCGTAGGCCTCCTGGCGAGCCAGGATCGCGATGTTCTGGTAGCCGTCGCCCTTGACGGTCTGGGCCATCACCGTGCCCTGGAGCACGTCCGACGGCGCCGTACGGAAGTACAGGCCCTTGTCGGGGTAGGTGTCGAACGCGGTGGAGGTGTTGGCCGGCGAGACCTCGACCACCCCGGCGTTGACGATGCGGTCGATCACGCTCAGCGACACCGACGAGGACGCGGCACCGACGATGGCGTCCGCGCCACCGCTGAGCAGCTGGTCGGTCTCCGACGGCGCGATGTTCGGCGTGCCGTCACCGGAGTCGGCCTTGATGTGCTTGACCGGCTTGCCGAGGACACCGCCCGCGGCGTTGATCTCCTTGACGGCCAGGTCGACGCCCGCGAACTCCGGGGGACCGAGGAACGCGAGGTCACCCGACTGCGGCAGCAGGCTGCCGATCGTCAGGGTGCCGTCACCCTTGGGGATGGGTCCGGAGACCTTCTGGTTGGCGGCGACGCTGTCCACGTCGGGGATCTGACCCGTGACGTAGTCCTGCGCCGTGAAGGTGTTGTCGGCGCCGTACTGGAAGATGCCGATCGTGGCCGCCGACGGGCTACCGGTGGAGTTGAAGTCGATCGGGCCGGAGACACCGTCGTAGTCGATGTCGGTGCCCTTGTCGATCATCGCCAGGCAGTCCTTGAAGGTGGTGCACTTCTCTCCACCGACGGTGACTTCCTGCATCTTCTGGGCGATCGCCTTGCCGCTGTCGTTCTTGGCGGCGGAGGCGGCCAGGGCCAGGACGACCGTCGCGTCGTACGACTCGGGGCCGTAGGTGAACTCGGTCAGCTTCGGGTTGACGCCGAGCAGCCGCTGCTTGAAGTCGTCCTTCAACTCCGCGCCGGGGTACGTCGCCCGGACACCCTCGAGTGTGCCCTTGTCGAAGTCCTTCGAGTAGTCGGCGGTGTTGCCGTCGACGAAGTACAACTGGGTGCCGCTGCTGGCGTTGTTGGAGCTCGACGACTTCTTGTCGTCCCCGCCGTCACCGCCACCACAGGCGGTCAGGACGAGAGTTCCGGCGGCCGCGAGTGCGACAACCTGGGTGAGTTTCTTCGGGCGATACATGAACCCTCCGGACATGTCGTGGACACAGCCCCCGCGGGCCTGCCGCGAGGTTTGGTCCAACCTAGTGCCGGCGGCACCCGTTCCCGCGGAGGCCGCTGCAGCGTTGCAGATTTGTGACCTGCGTCGCATCCGCTGCTCGTGGGAGGTCTCAGGAGTCGGCCGTCGGCGAGGTCACGTCGATGCCGTGCGTCACCACGCCCTCGGCCACCTGGCGCATCGACAGGCGCAGGTCCATCGCGGTCTTCTGGATCCACCGGAAGGCATCCGGCTCGCTGAGCGCCAGCCGCTCCTGCAGCACGCCCTTGGCCCGGTCGACCACCTTGCGGGTCTCCAGGCGCTCGGTGAGGTCGGCGACCTCAGACTCGAGCAGCTGCAGCTCGGCGAAGCGGCTCACCGCCATCTCGATCGCCGGGGCCAGGTCCGACTTGGTGAACGGCTTGACCAGGTAGGCCATCGCTCCGGCGTCGCGCGCCCGCTCGACGAGGTCCCGCTGGCTGAACGCGGTCAGCATCACGACGGGCGCGATGCGCTCGCCCGCGATCTGCTCGGCCGCCGCGATGCCGTCGAGCCGGGGCATCTTGACGTCCATGATGACCAGGTCCGGGCGCAACTGCCTTGTCTGGTCCACCGCCTTCTCGCCGTCCTCGACGGCGGCCACCACCTCGTAGCCCTCCTCCTCCAGCATCTCGGCGAGGTCCATGCGGATGAGCGCCTCGTCCTCGGCGACGAGCACGCGGCGGCTGGGAACGGGGCTCTCGGTCACGAAGAAAGGCTAACCGCAGGGGACTCGCGTCCCTCGGGTAGCCTTTGCGTCGCCCCAGCCGGGTTGGTGGAATCGGCAGACACGGCGCCCTCAAAAGGCGTTGTCCGAAAGGACGTGTGGGTTCAAGTCCCACACCCGGCACTCACGACGACCAAACGGTCGGTGCTCGATGGAAGCCTGCCGGCATGGGACACATCCGCGGTGACGACGTGGTGAGAAGCGCGTTGGCTGCTTCGGATGCCGGCCTCCCTGATGCCGACAACGCCGTGAAGCACGGCGTTGCCATCAAGACCATCCGTCGCTGGCGACGGCTCTACCAGCGTCGTGGGCTGCCGCGTGGTCAACAGCATCTGCAGGCCGTCTGCCCGCGTTGTGACTCTGGCCAGCTCGCCAGGGATGCCTACGCACAGCTCTTCGGCTGGTATCTCGGCGATGGGCACATCTCGGCCCAGCGTCGGGGCGTGTACGGACTGCACATCTTCAACGACACGCGCTACGTCGCGCTCAACGCGGACATCGCTGAACTGATGCGGGTGGTCAAGCCGGGATGTCGACCGCACACACGACTGGTGCCCGGGTGCACCATCACCACGGCGTCCTGGAAGCACTGGCCCTGCCTGTTTCCCCAGCACGGCCCCGGGCGCAAGCACGAGCGCCGGCTGGGAATGTCGGACTGGCAGTGGGCGATCGTCCAGGAGCACCCCGCTGCATTCCTGCGTGGCCTGTTCCACTCGGACGGCTGCCGGGTGAACAACTGGGCGACGCGGATGGTGGCCGGCGAGAAGAAGCGCTACGACTACCCGCGCTGGCAGTTCACCAACGAGTCGGCCGAGATCATGCGGTGGTGCGGAGCAGCGCTCGACCTGGTGGGCGTGCCCTGGCGGCAGACCAAGCGGACGGTGCTGTCGGTGTCCACGCGCGCTGGGGTCGGGGCGCTCGACGAGCTCGTCGGCCCGAAGTGCTGACAGCGAGCCGATGGCGTAGACAGGTGCCATGCACGACGACACGTCCCTGGTGTGGCTGCCGCTCGACGTGGCGGAGCTGGCCGTCGGCAGCGCCGCCGGCTACCGACCACCCCACAGCCTGCGGTTCGAGGTGTACGACGGTGGGGAGCCGCCGGGCTCGATCGCCGACGTGGTGTTCTGGAGCCCGATGTACGACACCCGGCACGACTGGGACGCCCTGTTCGCGCAGATGACCTCCTTGCGCGTGGTGCAGCTGCCCTCCGCGGGCTACGAGCACGTCGAGCCGCACCTGCCCGCGGGCGTGACGCTGTGCAACGGCCGCGGACTGCACGACGCGGCGACCGCGGAGTGGGTGGTCGCGCTCGTGCTCGCGGGCCTGCGCGACCTGCCGTCGTACGTCCACGCCCAGGGGGAGCAGCGCTGGACGCACCGCACGCAAAGCACGTCGCTGGCGGACAGCACCGTGCTGATCCTGGGCTACGGCAGCATCGGGCAGGCGCTGCACCGCCGGCTGGAGCCGTTCGAGTGCACCGTCGTGCCGGTCGCCAGCCGGGCCCGTGACGGAGTGCACGGGGTCGCCGCGCTGGAGCAGCTGCTCCCCGGCGCCGACGTCGTGGTGGTGCTCACCCCCTTGAACGAGCAGACGCGGGGCCTCGTGGACGCCGCCTTCCTGGCCCGGATGCGCGACGGTGCGCTGCTCGTCAACGTCGCGCGGGGCGGCGTGGTGGACACCGCAGCCCTGCTGGCCGAGGGCGGCCGGATCCGCGCCGCCCTCGACGTCACCGACCCCGAGCCGCTGCCACCGGGCCACCCCCTCTGGACGGCGCCCGACGTGCTGGTCACCCCGCACGTCGCGGGCGGCACCACCGCGCTGCTGCCGCGGCTGCGCGCCCTGCTCCGTGCGCAGCTGGACCGGTTCGCGGCCGGCCGGGAGCTGCTCAATCGGGTCGACTAGCGCGAGCGGCGGTAGGCAGGGGCGACCTCGTTGATCGCGTCGCCCATCCGGTGGATCCGCAACGCGTTGGTCGAGCCCGGGATGCCCGGCGGGCTGCCGGCGATGATGACGACGAGATCGCCCTCCTTGACGCGGCCTATCCGGAGCAGCTCCTCGTCGACCTGGCGGACCATCTCGTCGGTGTGCTCGACCGCCGCCGTCTTGAACGCCTCCACGCCCCACGTCATCGCCAGCTGTGAGCGCACCGGCGCCTCGGGGGTGAACGCCAGCACCGGGATCGAGCCCCGGTAGCGCGCCAGCCGGCGGGCGGAGTCACCGCTCTGGGTGAAGGCGACGAGGTACTTCGCGCCGACCCGGTCGCCGACCTCGGCGGCCGCCTTCGCGATCACCCCGCCCCGCGTGCGTGGCTGCCAGTCGATCGCGGCCATGTGGTGCAGCTCGTGGTTCTCGGTGGAGGTGATGATCCGGGCCATCGTGCGGACCGTCTCGATGGGGTACTTCCCGACGCTGGTCTCCCCCGACAGCATCACCGCGTCGGCGCCGTCGAGCACGGCGTTGGCCACGTCGGAGGCCTCCGCCCGCGTCGGGGCCGGGTTGAGGATCATCGACTCCAGCATCTGCGTCGCCACGATCACGGGCTTGGCGTTGCGCCGCGCCTTCTCCACGACCCGCTTCTGGAGGAAGGGCACGTCCTCGAGCGGACACTCCACGCCGAGGTCGCCCCGGGCGACCATGAAGCCGTCGAACGCCCTGACGACCTCGTCGAGGTTGTCGATCGCCTGCGGCTTCTCGATCTTGGCGATCACCGGCAGGAAGATGCCCTCCTCGCGCATGACGGCGCGGACGTCCTCGGCGTCCTTCGCGGACCGGACGAAGGACAGTGCGATGAAGTCGACCGTCAGGTGCAGGGCCCAGCGGAGGTCCTCGATGTCCTTCTCGCTCAGCGCCGGAACGCTGACGGCGACGCCGGGCAGGTTGATGCCCTTGTGGTCGCTGACCCGGCCGCCCACGAGCACCCTGGTCTCGACCTCGGTGCCGTCGACCCGGGTGACCTCGAGCCGCACGCGGCCGTCGTCGATGAGGATCGCGTCCCCGGCCGACACGTCGCCGGGCAGGCCGTCGTACGTCGTGGCGGCCAGCGCCGCGGTGCCCCGGACGTCGCGGGTGGTGATGGTGAACTCGTCGCCCACCGCGAGGTCGGCCTGTCCGTCCTCGAACCAGCCGAGCCGGATCTTGGGTCCCTGCAGGTCGGCGAAGATCCCCACCCCGTGGCCGCTCTCGTCGGCGGCCTCACGCACCCGCAGGTAGACCTCCTCGTGCTCGGCATGGGTGCCGTGGCTCAGGTTGAGCCGCGCGACGTCCATGCCGGCGGCGACGAGCGCCCGGATCCGGTCCCTGCTGGCGGTGGCCGGTCCGAGGGTGCAGACGATCTTTGCTCTACGCACGCACCGACACTATCGGCTCACGACGTGAGCGTTCCCACGCCTCAGGCGGTGACCGGGCGCTCCGTCGGCGGGATGGGCGCGGGCAGGGTGGTGGCGCCGGTGAGGAAGGTGTCCACGGCAGCGGCAGCGGCGCGCCCCTCGGCGATGGCCCAGACGATCAGCGACTGGCCCCGTCCGGCGTCGCCGGCGACGAAGACCCCCGGGACGCTGGTCTGGTAGCCGCCGTCGCGGGCGACGTTGCCGCGCTCGTCGAGCTCCACGCCGAGCTGCTCGAGCAGGCCCTCGCGCTCCGGACCGACGAAGCCCATGGCGAGCAGCACCAGCTCGGCGGGGATCTCCTGCTCGGTGCCCTCGATCGGCGCGAACTTCTCGTCGACCTCGACCAGGCGCAGCGCCCGGACGTTGTCGCCCTCGTCGCCGAGGAACTCCTGTGTGGAGACCGCGTAGACGCGCTCGCCGTTCTCCTCGTGGGCCGAGGAGACCCGGAAGGTCATCGGGTACGTCGGCCACGGCTGGTTGTCCGGCCGCTCCTCGCCGGGACGGGCCATGATCTCCAGCTGCGTGATCGACGCGGCTCCCTGCCGGGTGGCCGTGCCCAGGCAGTCGGCGCCCGTGTCGCCGCCGCCGATGATGATGACGTGCTTGCCGTCGGCGCGGATCTGCTCGTGCACCTCCTCGCCGAGGGACGCGCGGTTGGACTGGGGCAGGTACTCCATCGCCTGGTGGATGCCGCCGAGCTCGCGTCCGGGGACCGGCAGGTCGCGCCCGATCGTCGACCCGGTCGCGATGACGACGGCGTCGTAGCGGTCGCGCAGCTGCCGACCGGTGAGCTCGGTGCCGACGTCGACGCCCGCCCGGAAGACGGTGCCCTCGCGGCGCATCTGGTCCAGCCGCCGGTCGAGGACCTTCTTCTCCATCTTGAACTCGGGGATGCCGTAGCGCAGCAGTCCCCCGATCCGGTCGGCCCGCTCGTAGACCGCCACCGTGTGACCGGCCCGGGTCAGCTGCTGGGCGGTGGCCAGCCCGGCGGGACCGGAGCCGACGACGGCGACCGTGCGGCCCGAGAGCCACTCCGGTGGCTGCGGCCGCACGTTGCGCGACTCGAACGCGCGCTCGATGATCGACACCTCGACGTTCTTGATCGTCACCGGGTCCTGGTTGATGCCCAGGACGCAGGACGTCTCGCACGGCGCCGGGCACAGCCGTCCGGTGAACTCCGGGAAGTTGTTGGTCGCGTGCAGGCGCTCGATCGCGCCGTCCCAGTCGTCGCGGTAGACCAGGTCGTTCCACTCCGGGATGATGTTGCCCAGCGGACAGCCCTGGTGGCAGAACGGGATGCCGCAGTCCATGCAGCGCGAGGCCTGGGTGCGGATGATCGGCAGCAGCGCCCGCGCCGGGTCACCCGGATAGACCTCGTTCCAGTCCTGGACGCGCTCGGGCACCGGTCGCCGTTCGGCGACCTCACGGCCGTGCTTGAGGAATCCCTTCGGGTCAGCCATGGAGACTCTCCATCATTTTCGTGGCGATCTCGTTCTCATCCAGTCCGTCGGCCTCCGCCTGCGCCTTGGCCTGCATCACCACCCGGAAGTCGCGCGGCATCACCTCGGTCAGCCGGGCGACCGTCCCGGCCCAGTCGGCGAGCAACTCCTCGGCGCGCGGCGACCCGGTCTCCTCGGCGTGCCGCCGGACCAGGTCCTCGAGCAGTTCGTGCCGCTCCGCGGGCACCGGGCCGAGGTCGACCAGCTCCTGGTTGACCCGGCGCTCGTCGAGATCGAGGACGTACGCCGTGCCGCCGCTCATCCCGGCCGCGAAGTTGCGGCCGGTGCGGCCGAGCACCAGCACGGTGCCACCGGTCATGTACTCACACCCGTGGTCCCCGACGCCCTCGACGACCGCGGTGGCACCGGAGTTGCGCACGCAGAAGCGCTCCCCCACCTGGCCGCGCAGGAGGAGCTCGCCGGCGGTGGCGCCGTAGCCGATGACGTTGCCGGCGATGATCTGCTCGGCCGCGTCGAAGCCCGCGGCGCGGTCGGGCCGTACGACGATGCGGCCGCCGGAGAGCCCCTTGCCGACGTAGTCGTTGGCGTCGCCCTCGAGCCGCAGGGTGATCCCGCGCGGGAGGAAGGCCCCGAAGGACTGGCCGGCCGACCCGGTGAAGGTCAGGTCGATCGTGCCGTCGGGCAGTCCTGCACCGCCGTACCGCTTGGTCACCTCGTGGCCCAGGATCGTCCCGACCGTGCGGTTGACGTTGCGCACCGGCAGCTGGGCGCGCACCGGCTGGCCGCCGTCCAGCGCCGGCCGGCAGATCTCGACGAGCTCGTTGTCGAGTGCCTTGTCCAGTCCGTGGTCCTGGCCGGTGGTGTTGTGCAGGGCGGCGCCCTCCGGCAGGTCCGGCACGTGGAAGATCGGGGCGATGTCGAGGCCGGCCGCCTTCCAGTGGTTGACCGCGCGCTCGGCGTCGAGCACCTCGGCGTGGCCGATCGCCTCGTCGAGGGAGCGGAACCCCAGCTCCGCGAGGATCTCGCGCACCTCCTCGGCGACGTACTCGAAGAAGGTGACCACGAACTCCGGCTTGCCGGAGAACCGCTCGCGCAGCACCGGGTTCTGCGTCGCCACCCCCACGGGACAGGTGTCGAGGTGGCAGACCCGCATCATGATGCAGCCGCTCACCACGAGCGGCGCGGTGGCGAAGCCGTACTCCTCGGCTCCCAGCAGCGCCGCGACGACGACGTCGCGGCCGGTCTTGAGCTGGCCGTCGGTCTGGACGACGATCCGGTCGCGCAGCCCGTTGAGCAGCAGCGTCTGCTGGGTCTCGGCCAGGCCGAGCTCCCACGGTCCGCCGGCGTGCTTCAGCGACGTCAGCGGCGAGGCACCGGTGCCGCCGTCGTGCCCGGAGATGAGCACGACGTCCGCGTGCGCCTTCGACACGCCGGCCGCGACCGTGCCGACGCCGACCTCGGCGACGAGCTTGACGTGCACGCGCGCCGAGGGGTTGGCGTTCTTCAGGTCGTGGATCAGCTGGGCGAGGTCCTCGATGGAGTAGATGTCGTGGTGCGGCGGCGGCGAGATCAGGCCGACGCCCGGGGTGCTGTGCCGGGTCTTGGCGACCCACGGGTACACCTTGTTGCCGGGCAGCTGGCCGCCCTCACCGGGCTTGGCGCCCTGCGCCATCTTGATCTGGATGTCGTCGGAGTTGGTGAGGTACTCGGCGGTGACGCCGAACCGCCCGGAGGCGACCTGCTTGATGGCCGAGCGGCGCTCGGGGTCGTACAGCCGGTCGGGGTCCTCGCCGCCCTCGCCGGTGTTGGACTTCGCGCCGAGCCGGTTCATCGCGATCGCGAGAGTCTCGTGCGCCTCCTTCGAGATGGAGCCGTAGGACATCGCACCGGTGGAGAACCGCTTGACGATCTCGGAGACCGGCTCGACCTCCTCGATCGGGATCGGCCCGCGACCGGTGACCCCCGCGTCGCGGAACCGGAACAGCCCGCGCAGGGTCATCAGCTTCTCGGCCTGGTCGTCGACCGCCCGGGTGTACTGCTTGAAGACGTCGTAGCGCCCCGACCTCGTGGAGTGCTGCAGCCGGAACACGGTCTCGGGGTTGAACAGGTGCAGCTCACCCTCGCGGCGCCACTGGTACTCGCCGCCCATGGCCAGGTCGCGGTGCGCCGGGGCGATGCCCTCCACCGGGTAGGCGGTGCGGTGCCGCTTGACCACCTCCTGGGCGATCACGTCGAGGCCGATGCCGCCGAGCTTGCTGGTCGTGCCGGTGAAGTACTTGTCCACCAGCTCCTGGGACAGCCCGAGCGCCTCGAAGATCTGCGCGCCGGTGTAGGACGCCACCGTGGAGACGCCCATCTTCGACATCACCTTCAGCACGCCCTTGCCGAGCGCCTTGACGAGGTTGGTGACCGCCACCTCGGGCTCGGTCTTGACGTAGAAGCCGTCGCGGGCGAGGTCCTCGACTGACTCCATCGCGAGATAGGGGTTCACCGCGGCGGCGCCGAAGCCGATCAGCGTCGCCACGTGGTGCACCTCCCGCACGTCACCGGCCTCGACCAGCAGGCCGACCTGGGTGCGGGTCTTCTCGCGGACCAGGTGGTGGTGCACCGCGGCGGTCAGCAGCAGCGACGGGATCGGCGCCTGGGTCGCGTCGGAGTGCCGGTCGGAGAGCACGATGATGCGGGCACCGTCGGCGATGGCGCCGGACACCTCGGCGCAGATCTCGTCGAGCCGTGCCGCCAGCGCTTCCCCGCCGCCGTTGACGTCGTACAGGCCGCGGGACACGTGGGTGATGAACCCGGGCATGTTGCCCTCGCGGTTGATGTGCCGGATCTTGGCGAGCTCGTCGTTGGTGATCACCGGGAACGGCAGCACCACCTGGCGACAGCTCGCCGGCGTCGGCTCGAGGAGGTTGGCCTCGGGGCCGATCGTCCCGTTGAGGCTGGTGACCAGCTCCTCGCGGATGGCGTCCAGCGGGGGGTTGGTGACCTGGGCGAAGAGCTGGGCGAAGTAGTCGAACAACAGCCGCGGCCGGTCGGAGAGCACCGCGACCGGCGTGTCGGTGCCCATCGAACCGATCGGCTCGGCGCCGGCGTTGGCCATCGGGGTGAGCAGCACCCGCAGCTCCTCCTCGGTGTAGCCGAAGATCTGCTGGCGGCGGGTCACCGATGCGTGCGTGTGCACCACGTGCTCGAGGTCGGGCAGGTCGCCGAGCTTGATCAGGCCGGCGTGCAGCCACTCGTCGTACGGGTTCTCCTCGGCCAGGGCCGCCTTGATCTCGTCGTCCTCGACGATGCGGTGCTCCTCGGTGTCGACGAGGAACATCCGTCCCGGCTGCAGGCGTCCCTTGCGGACCACCCGGGCCGGATCGAGGTCGAGTACGCCGACCTCGCTGGCCAGCACCACCAGGCCGTCGTCGGTGACCCAGTAGCGCGACGGGCGCAGCCCGTTGCGGTCCAGCACGGCCCCGACCTGGGCGCCGTCGGTGAACACCACGCAGGCCGGACCGTCCCACGGCTCCATCAGGGAGGCGTGGAACTCGTAGAACGCCTTGCGGCGCGCGTCCATCTCGTTGTGGTTCTCCCACGCCTCGGGGATCATCATGAGCACCGCGTGCGGCAGGCTGCGCCCACCCATGTGCAGCAGCTCGAGGACCTCGTCGAAGGAGGCCGAGTCGGAGGCTCCCGGTGTGCAGATCGGGTGGAGCCGCTCGAGCTCACCGGGGATCAGCTCGCTGGACAGCAGCGCCTCCCGGGCCCGCATCCAGTTGCGGTTGCCCATGACCGTGTTGATCTCGCCGTTGTGCGCGATGTAGCGGAACGGGTGGCTCAACGGCCAGCTGGGGAACGTGTTGGTGGAGAACCGCGAGTGCACCACGGCGACCGCTGACTCGACCCGCTCGTCGAGCAGGTCGGGGAAGACGTGGTCGAGCTGGTCGGTGGTCAGCATGCCCTTGTAGGCGATCGTGCGGCTCGAGAGCGTCGGGAAGTAGGCGTCCGTCTCGTGCTCGGCGCGCTTGCGCAGGCAGAAGGCCAGCCGTTCGAGGCCCATGCCCAGGACGCGGCTCCCGCTGGAGGCGACGAAGAGCTGGGCGAACGTCGGCATCACGGCCCTGGCGGTGCGGCCCAGGCTGGACGGGTCGGTCGGCAGGTCGCGCCAACCGAGAACCGCCAGGCCCTCCTCGGCGGCGATCTCCTCGATCCGGCGTCGGGTCTTGGCGACCTCCTCCGCCGCGCCGGGGATGAACGCCGTGCCGACGGCGTAGGAACCACGCTGCGGAAGCTCGAAGCCGGCGTCCTGGCACACCTCGCGGAAGAACCGGTCCGGCACCTGCAGCAGGATCCCGGCGCCGTCGCCGGAGTTGGGCTCCGCTCCGGCAGCACCGCGGTGCTCGAGGTTGCGCAGAGCGGTCAGCGCCTGGGTCACGATGTCGTGGCTCGGGACGCCGGTCAGGGTGGCGACGAACGCGACACCACAGGCGTCGTGCTCGTGGCGCGGGTCGTAGAGGCCCTGGGGCGGCGGGAATGCCTGCATTGCACTCTCCCGTCGTCTCGGCGCACGCGGGACCACCAGGGATGGGCGCGGTCTCGGTGCGGCGGTGGAAGCAGCTGGAGATGCACAGGACTTCGCTGGCCCATGCGGAGGGATCAGCCTACAGCAGCCCGGCCACCGGGAGGATGCCCGTTCCGTGGGACGGATGTCTCAGTCCGTGGTCGTTCCGGTCGCCTCCGGCGCGGGCTCGCGGCCCTCGACGTACACCGAGTCCTCGCGGCTGTCGGGTCGCGGGTGCCGGCGTCCGACCACGACGAAGTAGATGGTCGCGGCGACGAACAGGACGATGGAGGTCCACACGTTGAGGCGCAGCCCGAGCACGTCGTTGTACTCCACGGTGTCGATGCGCAGGTTCTCGATCCACGCGCGGCCGGCGCAGTAGGCCATCACGTAGAGCGCGAAGCAGCGACCGAAGCCGAGCTTGAGCCGGCGGTCCAGCCAGATCACCAGGCCGAAGGCCCCGAGGTTCCAGACACACTCGTAGAGGAACGTGGGGTGGAAGGTGTACGGCGGCCCGTCGAAGTACTTCGCGACGTCGAAGCCCGACGGGATGTGCTCCCGGTCGATCTTGAGTCCCCACGGCTTCGTCGTGGGGCCACCGAACAGCTCCTGGTTGAAGTAGTTGCCCCAGCGACCGATCGCCTGGGCGAGCAGCAGCGCAGGCGCCAGCGCATCCATCAGCGGACGCATCCGGATGCCGTAGTGGCGGCAGGCGAACCAGCCGCCGAGGACGCCACCGGCGATGGCGCCCCAGATGCCCAGGCCGCCCTCCCAGACCTTGAGCGCGTCGATCGGCGCCTTCGGGCTGCCGGCCCCGAAGTAGAGGCCGTGATCGGTGATCACGTGGTAGAGCCGGGCCCCGACCAGTCCGAACGGCACCGCGATGATCGCCACGTCCGCGACCTGTCCCGGTTTGCCGCCGCGCGCGATCCAGCGCCGGTCGCCGACCCACACGGCCGCGATGACACCGGCGATGATGCACAGCGCGTAGGCGCGGATCGGGATGCCGAAGAGGTGCCAGACGCCCTGCTCGGGGCTCGGGATGAAGCCGGGAACCACGTCCGGGACCAGCATCGCGGCAAGGGGTCCGGTCACGAGTCCTCCTGGAGCAGCTTCTTGATGTCGGCGGCCATGTCGCCCGGCGAGGTGGCCTGGTCCCAGATCAGCTCGGCGTGCCCGGCCCGTACGGCGACCACGTGGGTGCCATGGGTCACCTCGTAGCCGCCGCTGGGCAGCTTCTGGCCCTTCTCGACGAAGATGTGGAACTTGCTGGCGACCTCGATCACGTCGGCCAGCGGTCCGGTGAGTCCCACGAAGCGCGGGTCGAACCGGTCGAGGTAGGCCCGCAGCGTCGTGGCAGTGTCACGCGCGGGATCGGTGGTGACGAACACGCCCTCGACGCGCTGCTGGTCCGACTCCGGCAGCCGGGTCACCGCCGCGGCCATCGTGCTCATCACGACCTGGCAGATGTCGGGGCAGTTGGTGTAGCCGAAGAAGACCAGCCGCAGGGGCACGTCCTGCCGGTCGAGCCGGACCGGGTCACCGTCGGTGTCGCTCAGCGCCACCGACGAGGCCGGCCAGGTGGGGTCGAGGGCGGTCCCCGCGAAGCCGTCGGCCGAGCTGCCGCCGCGGACGGCCGGACCGTCGCCGTCCGTCGTGGAGGAACAGCCGGTGAGGACCAGCAGGAGGACCACCACGCCCAGCAGCGCCCTACGCACGCCGGACGCCCTTCGCCAGGTCCTCGGTCAGCGAGCGCAGCGCGGCCAGCCCCGCGGCCCGGTCGGTGCCGGCGTCGAGCAGGGTGCGCACGAAGGCGGAGCCGACGATGACGCCGTCGGCGTAGCGGGCCACCTCGGCGGCCTGGTCGCCGTTGGAGACCCCAAGACCGACGCCCACGGGCAGGTCGACCCCCGTCGCCAGCACAGCCGCGCGGGTGCGCTCCACCAGCGGCCCGGCGAGCGACGACGTGGTGCTGCGGGCACCGGTGACGCCCATGACGGCCGTGGCGTAGACGAATCCACGACAGGCACGCGCGGTGAGCTCCAGCCGCGCGTCCGTCGAGGACGGGGCGACCAGGAAGATCTTGTCGAGCCCGTGGGCGTCGGCGGCGGGGATCCAGCCGGCGGCGTCGTCATCGGTGTCGGGCGTCAGGTCCGGGGTGATCAGCCCGGCGCCGCCGGCGCTGGCGAGGTCGGCTGCGAACCGCTCCACTCCGCTGCGCCCTCCCGTGCCACCGCCGTAGTGCTCGACCGGGTTCCAGTAGGTCATCACCACTGTGGGGATGCCGGTGGCCGCCACCGCCTCCACCGTGCGCAGCACGTCGGCGGTGCGGACGCCGCCGTCGAGGGCCTGCTGGGCCGCGGCCTGGATCGTCGGTCCGTCGAGCACGGGGTCGCTGTAGGGCAGGCCGACCTCGATGACGTCGCAGCCGCCCTCGACCATCACCTTCATCGCATCCACGGCGCCCGGTACGTCGGGGAAGCCGGCCGGCAGGTAGCCGACGAGCGCGGCCCGGCCCTCGGAGCGGGCGCGGGCGAAGGCCGCGGCGGTGCCTGGCTCGGTCACTTCGCCGCCTCCGCGATGTCGTGGTCCGAGGCCTGGCGGGGCGACCCGTCGGCAGCCGCACGGCCCAGCCCGAACCACTCGATGGCGGTGCCCATGTCCTTGTCGCCGCGTCCGGAGAGGTTGACCAGGATGGTGGCCCCGGGCAGCTCGCGGGACAGCTCCAGGGCGCCGGCGACGGCGTGGGCCGACTCGATGGCGCAGATGATGCCCTCGGTGCGGGCCAGCACGGCCAGGGCGTCCATCGCCGCCTTGTCGGTCACCGGGCGGTACGACGCCCGGCCGGTGGCTGCCAGATGGGCGTGCTGCGGCCCGACCCCGGGGTAGTCGAGCCCGGCCGAGATGGAGTGCGACTCGACGGTCTGGCCGTCCTCGTCCTGCAGCACGTAGGTGCGAGCCCCGTGCAGCACGCCGACCTGCCCGGCCCAGATGGTGGCAGCGTGCCGCGACGTCTCCACGCCTTCGCCACCGGCCTCGAACCCGTGGATGGCGACGTCGGCGTCGTCGAGGAAGGCGGTGAACAGGCCGATCGCGTTGGAGCCGCCGCCGACGCAGGCCGCGACCGCGTCGGGAAGGCCACCGGTGAGCTCGAGGCACTGCGCGCGGGCCTCGTCGCCGATGCCGCGGCAGAAGTCGCGGACCAGGGCCGGGAACGGGTGCGGTCCGGCGGCGGTGCCGAAGCAGTAGGCGGTGTGGTCCACGCTGGCCACCCAGTCGCGGAATGCCTCGTTGATCGCGTCCTTGAGCGTGCGGGAGCCGGAGGCGACCGGCACCACCTCGGCACCGAGGAGCTGCATCCGGGCGACGTTGAGCGCCTGCCGCTCGGTGTCGAGCTCGCCCATGTAGACGGTGCACTCCAGGCCCAGGTAGGCGGCGGCGGTCGCGGTGGCCACGCCGTGCTGCCCGGCACCGGTCTCGGCGATCATCCGGGTCTTGCCCATGCGTCGGGCGAGCAGCGCCTGGCCGAGCACGTTGCGGATCTTGTGGGCGCCGGTGTGGTTGAGGTCCTCGCGCTTGAGCAGGATCCGGGCGCCGGCCTGCGCGCTCAGCCTCGTCGCGTCGTACAGCGGACTCGGCACCCCGGCGTACTCCCGCAGCATCCGGTCGAACTCGTCGGTGAACGAGGCGTCCACCATCGCCGCGCGCCAGGCCGCCTCGACCGCCTCGAGCTCGGCGAGCAGCGCCTCGGGCATGAACCGGCCGCCCCAATGGACGTCGGAGTGAACGTCGGAACCCACGTCCGCGGCGGTCCCGAAGCGACCGTGCTCGTCGGGACCCCAGTCTCTCGTCACGGCGCTCACCGGCCCACGCTCCGCATCGCCGCCACTGCAGCCGACGGGTCACCGTCCCTGACGAGCGCCTCCCCGACCAGGACCACGTCGGCGCCCTGCTCGGCAAAGCGGGCCGCACCAGCGGTGTCGGCGATCCCGGACTCGGCGACCTTGACGACGTCGTCGGGCACCAGCGGGGCGAGCCGGCCGAAGACGTCGGGATCGACCTCGAGGGTCTTGAGGTTGCGCGCGTTGACCCCGAGCAGGAGCGGCTCGAGCGCGAGTGCGCGCCCGATCTCCGTCTCGTCGTGCACCTCGACCAGGGGCGTGAGGCCCAGCTCGCGGGCGTGCTGGTGCAGGTCGCGCAGCTGGGCGTCATCGAGGGCCGCCACGATCAGCAGCACCAGGTCGGCGCCGTGGGCGCGCGCCTCGGTCACCTGGTAGTCGGTGACGACGAAGTCCTTGCGCAGCAGCGGTGTCGGCACCGCGGCCCGGACCGCGTCGAGGTCGGCCAGGCTGCCACCGAAGCGGCGCTGCTCGGTGAGCACCGAGATGGCGTCCGCACCACCGGCGCGGTAGGCCTGCGCCAGCACGGCCGGGTCCGGGATCTGGGCGAGGTCGCCCTTGCTGGGCGAGCGCCGCTTCACCTCGGCGATCACGCTCAGGCCCGGCTCACGGAACGACGGCAGCGGGTCCCGGGCAGGGGCCAGCTCGGAGATCCGGTCCTCGAGCGCGGCCACGGGAGTGGCACGCCGGCGCTGGTCGAGGTCCTCGCGGACACCGGCGACGATGTCGACGAGCACGGACATCAGCGGACCTCTTTCGAGAGGGGGCGGACGCGACACGGCGGGAGCAGGATCCCTCGCCGGGCGTCCGTTCGGGTGGGCACAGACAGGTTCTCACGCCGGCCAACCCGCGGCGGCGGGCGGGACCCGTGGCGCTCAGCTGGCGCCGTAGCCCATCCTCGACATCACCAGGCCGGCCACCAGGCCGATGGGCGTCAGCGCCACCCCGATCCAGAACACGGTCATCGAGCCGACCATCAGGCCGATGCCGCCCACCACGAAGCTCAGCAGCACGAGCGTCACGGCGCTCCAGGCCGCGGGGGTGTTGCCGTGGTTGTCCGACATGGGTCCAGCTCCTCGAGCGTCCATCAGTGGGTGGGCGTGAGCATTCTAGGGGGCTGCGAACTCACTCCGCCGTCGGGTCCGTGGGGTCGCGGCCCTCGTCGAGCGCCTTCCAGGCGGCGCGTGGGTCGTCGGCGTCCACCGCCTCGGGCTCACTCCGTGCACCCGGGGCGTCGTACCGCGAGCCCATCTCCGGCCACCTCGGCCCCAGCCACCAGGCCAGCGCCATGGCGACCAGCGACAGCACCGCACCGAGGGCGGCGGCGACGTACCACGCCGTCGGGTCGACCGCGACGCCGCCGGAGGCCGGCAGGAGCTCGGCGCGCACCTGGTCGGGCAGCTGTCCCGGCGCGACGGCGACGCAGGCCACCACGCCGGCTGCGGCCAGCACGCCGACGGTGGCCAGCACGCGGCGCATCCGGGCCCGGGTCACCAGCAGGGCACCCCAGGCGGCCAGCACGACGAGGGCCAGCGCAAGCGCGAGCGGCATGTCCGCCGTGGTCTGCGGTTCACGAATCCCCGGCGCCAGCTTGTCGGCCACCGCCGCCCGGAACCACGGCTTGGCCGCCGCGATCGCGGTCAGCCCGCTGGTCGCCAGGCCGGCGACGACGACCGGCACGAACGTCCGGCGTGCTGGCGCTGTCTCAGTCACCGAGGAGCACGTCCGCGTCGAAGCAGGTCTCGGCGCCGGTGTGGCAGGCCGGGCCGGTCTGGTCGACCGCCAGGAGGAGGGTGTCCCCGTCGCAGTCCAGCCGGACCTCGACCACCCGCTGGGTGTGGCCGGAGGTCTCGCCCTTGACCCAGTACTCCTGGCGAGAACGGCTCCAGTACGTGCCCTGTCGGGTGGTGAGCGTGCGGTGCAGCGCCTCGTCGTCCATCCACCCGAGCATGAGCACGGCGCCGGTGTCGTGCTGCTGCACCACCGCAGGGACCAGGCCCTGGTCGTTGCGCTTGAGCCGGGCGGCGATGGCAGGGTCGAGGGCGCTCACCCGCGGCAGGCTACCCCGGCTCGTCAGTTGACCGAGACGTGGACGTGGTCGTAGTGGTTGGCCGTGGTCGACCCACGGTCCTCCATCGGCCGCCACCCCTCGCTGGCCCGCTCGGGGGTCCAGATCTGCTGCTGCCAGATGATGTCGTAGAGGTTGAGCTCGCTCGCGTGCGCCTGCAGGAAGGCGGCGATCTCGTCACCCAGGGCGCTGTCGGAGGTCATGATGTCGATGGCCTTGCCGCTGCTGTGCTCGCCGTGGGCGTCGTAGCCGCCGTAGCTGGTGATCTGCGGGAAGTTGTTGCAGACCGCGCGGTAGACGCGCACGGCGTCGTCGGTGAGGCCGGACTCCACGCCGGAGGTGCCGGGACACGACTGGTCCCCCACCGGCATCGTCTCGGGCGTCGGCTCGGGCTGCGGCTTCTTCGCCGCGAGGTACTCCGCGGTGACCCAGCGCGCCTTGCCGTCGACGAGGACCTGGGCGAAGCCGCGCAGGTCGTGACCGGTGACCGCCACCCGGGTCAGCTCGGGAACGACGTCGAGCACCGCGGCGCCCTCCTTGGGTGCCGTGCGCAGGTCGAGGGGCGCGGTGGTCCAGCGGTGGCCGACCGGCTTCGGGGGTGCCACGTTGGTGGCGCCGGCCACGGCCATCCGGTCGAAGTCGCGCGAGACGGCGAGGTCGCGTCCACCGAGCGCCGCGGCGCGCGAGCTGGAGCCGGCCACCAGGGCGCCCAGCGAGGCTCCGGCCGAGCGGTGGGCGGTGGTGTCGCCGGTGTGGGTGAGGTCAGAGCTGGCCACCCCGGTGCCGACGGCTGCGACGGTGAGCAGCGGTGCGGCAACGAGGGCGATCCGGCGTACCGGGGAGGTCTGTGGCAGGAGGCGTCGGTTGCCTCGGGTCACAATCTCTTCCTAACGTCGGGTGCAGGGTGGTGGGAGGAGGACTCGGTCACGAGCCCCCACGATGGAAACACGCGGGGGCAAGGGGCTCCAAAACCTCAGCCCCGTTCGAGGCCGTGAGACGGGCCACGTCCGTCACCCGCCGCTGGTCTCGTCGGCGTCCTCGCGCAGGCACAGCTGGCTGCCGTCGGTGTCGTCGAGCCACCCGTCCGGCAGCGCCACCCGTTTGCGGGGCGCACCCTGGCGGCCGCGTGGCGCGCCGAGCTCGCTGACCGGGAACGGCTCGGCCGGGTCCAGCCGCTCGAGCAGCCCGTCGAGCTCGGACAGGCTGCTCACCAGCGCCAGCGCGTGTCGGAGCTCACCGCCGGCACGGAAGCCCTTGAGGTACCAGGACACGTGCTTGCGGAACTCCTTGCAGCCGCGCTCCTCGCCCATGTGAAGGCTGAGCAACTCGGCGTGGCGGCGCATCATCGCGGCGACCTCGCCGAGGCTCGGCAGGGTGGCCACCTGGTCACCGGCGAACGCGGCGGCGAGGTCGCGGAACAGCCACGGTCGGCCCAGGCACCCGCGGCCCACCACGACGCCGGCGGCACCGGTCTCCTGCACCATCCGCAGCGCGTCGGCGGCCTCCCAGACGTCACCGTTGCCGAGCACCGGAATGTCGACGTGCTCCACGAGGCGGGCGATGCCGGTCCAGTCGGCAGCGCCCGAGTAGCCCTGGATCGCCGTGCGTCCGTGCAACGCGATCGCCGCGGCGCCGGCCTCCTGGGCGATCCGGCCGGCGTCGAGATAGGTCAGGTGCTCGGGGTCGATTCCCAGCCGGGTCTTCACCGTCACCGGGACACCGTGGCGCGCCGCCGCGGTGACCGCAGCGGCGACGATCTGCCCCAGCAGGGTGCGCTTCCACGGCAGCGCCGCACCTCCTCCCTTGCGGGTCACCTTGGGCACCGGGCAGCCGAAGTTGAGGTCGACGTGCGCGACGCCGTACTCCTCGCAGAGGATCTCGGTCGCCCTGCCGACGTACTGCGGGTCGGTGCCGTAGAGCTGCACGGACCGGACGTTCTCGAGCTCGTCGAAGACGAGCATCTTGCGGGTGGTGGCGTCGCCCTCGACGAGCCCCCGGCTGGTGATCATCTCGCAGACGAAGAGGCTGTCGCCGCCCTGCGCCGTCGCCTGCTCCAGGCACAGCCGGCGGTAGGCGGCGTTGGTGATGCCCGCCATCGGGGCGAGCACCACCGGGGTGTCGATCCGGAGGTCACCGAGCTGCAGCGCCCGGTGCGTGGTGGTCGTGCTCAGGACTTCTTCTTGCCCTTCTTCTGCGGGTGCGGCGCGGCCGGCTTCTTCTTGCCGACGGTGATCTTGCCGGTCCACTCGATCGGCGCGAACGCCTGCAGTGGCCGGTAGCTGATCCCGGTGAGCTTGCCGTGGTCGGGGATGAGGTAGACGAGACACTGCGCCGCGTGCGCCTTCGGCCCGAACTGTGCGGGCAGCGGCTTCGACGGGCAGCGCCGGAAGGTGTTGGTGAAGCTGGATGCCTGGATGAGGGTGTCCTTGGCGTCGACCGCCCACAGCGGCACCGGGCTGCGGCCGACGTTGCCCTCGCCCACGTTGGCGACCCGGACCCGCACGTAGTAGGGCACCGACGCCTTGGTGCGTGCGTCGAGCTGGTAGCGGGAGAGGTCCCGGATGGCGCCGCGGGTCACCGACAGCACCGTCAGCTCCAGCACCGTGCCGCGCTTCGGGTTGGGCTCGTAGGCGACGGTGGCCTTCTCGCCGAAGGCCAGGTCGGTGCCGGGCGCGGTCAGGTCGAGGCCGTCGGGCACCCGGACGTCTCCGCTGGGGATGCTCACGCTGGGCCGAACCGTGGGCCGCTGGTCGGTCCCGCCACCGCACCCGGCGAGCAGCAACGCGGACGCGACGACGACGACAACGAGGCGCGGCAGGCGGATCATCGCGCCATTGTGCCCGCTGTGGCGGCTCGACGCGCTCAGCACGCGCCGCATCAGCAGCCCAGCAGGCGCTCGGCGAAGTAGCGACGGATGCCGTCCAGGGAGACGCGCTCCTGCCGCATCGTGTCGCGCTCGCGCACGGTCACAGTGTTGTCCTCGAGGGTGTCGAAGTCGACGGTGACGCAGTACGGCGTGCCGATCTCGTCCTGGCGGCGGTAGCGACGGCCGATGGCGCCGGAGTCGTCGAAGTCGACGTTCCAGCCCTGCCGCAGCTCCTGGGCCAGGTCCTTGGCCTTGGGCGAGAGGTCGGCATTGCGCGACAGCGGGAGCACCGCCACCTTGACCGGCGACAGCCGGGGGTCCAGCCGCAGGACGGTACGCTTGTCGACGCCGCCCTTGGTGTTGGGCGCCTCGTCCTCGGAGTAGCCGTCGATCAGGAACGCCATCAGGCTCCGGGTCAGCCCCGCCGCCGGCTCGATGACGTAGGGCACGTAGCGCTCGCCGGAGGCCTGGTCGAAGTAGGACAGGTCCTGGCCGGAGAACTTGCCGTGCTGGGTGAGGTCGAAGTCGGTGCGGTTGGCGATGCCCTCGAGCTCCTCGAAGTCACGGCCCGAGAAGCCGAACCGGAACTCGATGTCGACGGTGCGCTTGGAGTAGTGGCTGAGCTTCTCCTGCGGGTGCTCGTAGTGCCGGAGGTTGTCCTTGGCGATGCCCAGGTCGGTGTACCAGCGGGTGCGCTCGTCGATCCAGTACTGGTGCAGCTCCTCGTCCTCGCCGGGCTTGACGAAGTACTCCATCTCCATCTGCTCGAACTCGCGGGTGCGGAAGATGAAGTTGCCGGGGGTGATCTCGTTGCGGAAGCTCTTGCCCATCTGGGCGATGCCGAACGGAGGTTTGCGGCGACTGGTGGTCACCACGTTGGCGAAGTTGAGGAAGATGCCCTGGGCGGTCTCCGGCCGCAGGTAGCTCAGCCCGGACTCGTCCTCGATGACGCCCAGGTAGGTCTTCAGCATCATGTTGAACTGCCGCGGCTCCGTCCAGGCGCCACGGGTGCCGCAGTTGGGGCACGCGATGAGCTCGTTGACGTCGACCGAGTCGGGGTCGTCGATCCCCTTCTTCTCCGCGTAGTCCTCCTGCAGGTGGTCCGCGCGGAACCGCTTGTGGCACGACTGGCACTCGATCAGCGGGTCGGTGAAGGTCGACAGGTGGCCCGATGCCTCCCACGTCCTCGTCGGCAGGATCACGCTGGAGTCCAGCCCCACGACGTCGTCGCGCAGCTGGACCATGGAGCGCCACCACTGGCGCTTGATGTTCTCCTTGAGCTCGACGCCGAGCGGTCCGTAGTCCCAGGCTGACCGGGTGCCGCCGTAGATCTCGCCGGCAGGGAAGACGAAGCCGCGGCGCTTGGAGAGGTTGACGACGTTGTCGAGGGTGGACGGGGGTGGCTTGGCCACGGCTGCTCCTGTGCGGATCGGGTGCCCCGACTGGCTGGCGGGGCGCAAGCGAACAGCCTAGTGGCCCACGTTCGCGCCTGCGCGCCCGGACCGAGGTGCGCTCAGCTCAGCCGAGCTGTCGGGGCGCGTTGACGTTCAGCTCCCCGTCGAGCGGCTCGTACGCCGACGGCTCGTCGATCGCCTCGCTGAGGAGCGGCACGACCGCCACCTTCGCGTCGTACGACGAGAGGGCGCGGCGGTAGCTGCCCACGTTGGTCCACGTGGTCACCAGCACCCAGAGGGCCGGCTCGTCGATGTTGCGGCCGACCCGGGCATCGACGAAGCCGGGACACCGCTCCAGCACCGCGACGGCGGCGCCGAGGCGGGTGCGGAAAGACTCCTGGGAGCCATCCGCGTCACCATCCGGGCGTCCCTCGAACCTGGTCACCACGATCACGCCCCGCAGCCTATCGGCGCAGCAGCCTATCGGCGCAGTGCCTAGCGACGCAGTGCCTAGCGGTGGAGCAGCCTGTCGGCGCAGTCGTATTGACAATGATTCTCATTCTAGTTGAGAGTGGTTCTCATGTGGATTCGTCGGGTCGCCGTCGCGGCCGTGCTCGTGCCGCTCGCACCGCTGCTCGCTGCCTGCGCCGGACCGACCGGCGGCGACGTGGTCGCCTCGTTCTACCCGCTGCAGTTCGTCGCCGAGCGGGTGGTCGGCGGACACCTCAGCGTGAGCGGCCTGACCGCCCCCGGCGTGGAGCCGCACGACCTCGAGCTCACCCCCCGCCAGCGTGCCGGCGTCGACGCGGCCCAGGTCGTCGTCTATGAGAAGGGCCTGCAACCTGCCGTCGACGAGGCGGTGCGGGCGTCCGGCGTCGAGCACGTCGTGGACGCGGCCGACGTGGTCCCGCTGCGTTCGGTCGACCAGCACGCCTCCGAGGACCACGCGGGGGACCTGTCCGAGCACGGCCACGACGGCGGCGAGCCGGACCCGCACTTCTGGCTCGATCCCACGCTCCTGGCCCAGGTCGCCGAGGCGGTCGGCAAGGAGGTGGCCGCGGCCGACCCGGACCACGCCGCGGACTACCGCCACAACACCGCGGCCCTCGTGGCCGACCTGCACCGGCTGGACCGCGAGTTCCGCACCGGGCTGGCCCAGTGCCGGATCCACACCCTGGTGGTGAGCCATGACGCGTTCGGCTACCTCGGCGACCGCTACGGCCTGGAGATCGTGCCGATCGCGGGGCTCTCGCCGGGGGCCGAGCCGTCCCCGAAGCGGCTGGCCGAGCTGCAGCGGGTGGCCCGGGAGAAGGGCGTCACGACGATCTTCAGCGAGGAGCTGGCCAGCCCGGCCCTGGCCCAGACCCTCGCCCGCGACCTCGGCCTGCGCACCGCGGTGCTGAGCCCCGTGGAGGGCCTCACCAAGGCGGGTTCGGCCGACTACCTGAGCGTGATGCGCGACAACCTCGCAGCGATCCGGAAGGCGAACGACTGCTCATGACACCTGCCCAGGAACGCCGCACCGACGACGCCGGTCGACCGGCACCGACCTCGGACCCGGGACGCCAGCCGGTGCTGGCCGTGCACCACGGAGGCTTCGCGGTGCAGGGGCGCCCGCTGCTCCGCGACATCGACCTGGCGATCCGCCCCGGCGAGGTGGTCGCCCTCGTCGGGGCGAACGGCTCGGGCAAGTCCACCCTGGTCAAGGCAGTGGTCGGCCTCAACCGGCTGACCAGCGGCGGGGTGGAGCTCTTCGGCGAGCCGCTCGACGGGTTCCGGACGTGGCGCCGCGTGGGCTACGTGCCGCAGCGCAGCAGCGCCCCGCCGGCCGTGCCGGCGACCGTCGCCGAGGTCGTGGCGTCCGGCCGGCTCTCCCACCGGCGTCTGCTGGTCCCGCTGCGGGCCCGCGACCGCGAAGCGGTCAAGGAGGCGCTGGAGGTGGTCGGCCTGGCCGACCGCGCGCACCACCCGGTCAACATCCTCTCCGGCGGCCAGCAGCAGCGGGTGCTGGTCGCCCGCGCTCTTGCCGGGGAGCCAGACTTCCTGATCCTCGACGAGCCGAACGCGGGAGTCGACCACGACAGCCAGCAGGCCCTGGCCGACGCCCTCGGCGACCGAGCCCGGCATGGGACGACCATCCTCGTCGTCCTGCACGAGCTCGGCCCGTTCGAGCCGCTCATCCACCGGCTGCTCGTCATGAGGGAGGGCCGGCTGGTGCACGACGGCCCACCGGACGCCCGCCTGCTCAGCGGGCAGGAGCACGCCCACCACCACGACCACGGGCTGTCCCCCGCACTGCCCACCCCGCCGGTCACGGCACCGCTGGAGGGAGACGCCTGATGCTCGACGTCCTGACCGCACCGTTCATGCTGCGGGCGCTGCTGGCCGCAGCCATCACCGGTCTCGCCGCGCCCGCCGTCGGCACGTACCTCGTGCAGCGCCGCCTGTCCCTGATGGGCGACGGCATCGGCCACGTCTGTGTCACCGGGGTGGCGCTCGGCCTGGTGACCGGCACCTCCCCCACCCTCACCGCGCTCGTGGTCGCGGTCCTCGGCGCCCTGCTCATCGAGCTGATCCGGGCCAGTGGACGGGCGTCCGGTGACGTCGCCCTGGCGCTGCTCTTCTACGGCGGCATCGCGGGCGGGCTGGTGCTGGTCTCCCTCGCCGGCGGCGGTGCGTTCGCACTGCAGTCCTATCTCTTCGGCTCGATCACGACCGTCTCCAACGTCGACGTCTGGATCACGGCCGTGCTCGGCCTCGTCGTCCTGGTCCTCGCCGTGACGCTGCGGCCCCAGCTCTTCGCCGTCTCCTACGACGAGGCCTTCGCGCGCACGGCCGGTCTGTCGGTGGCCACCTACAACGTGCTCATCTCGGTGCTCGCGGCGGTCAGCGTCGCGGTCGCGATGCGCACCGTGGGGCTTCTCCTGGTGAGCGCGCTGATGGTGATCCCGGTCGCCACCGCGCAGCAGTTCGCCCGCGGCTTCCGGGTGACGCTGGTGCTGGCCACCGTGCTCGGGCTGGTGGCCGCCGTACTCGGCCTGGGCGTCTCGGCCTTCGCCGACGTCCCACCGGGGGCGACGATCGTGCTGGTGGCGCTGGTGGGCTTCATCGCCACTTGGCCGCTCGGCGTGCTGGTCGCGCGGCGGCGGCGGCTACAGGTGCCGTTCCCCGTCGAGCCGGTGCCGGTCGTCGACGACCAGCACCTGCGGCAAAGCCACGACGAAGAGGAGCACGTGCACCAGCACGGGCCCGGCTGCGGCCACCCGGCGGTCGAGCACGGCGACCACGTCGACTACATCCACGACGGACACCGGCACGCGGTCCACGGAGGGCACTATGACGAGCACTGACCCGAGCGCGGCGGGGTCGCGGCCCACCCGGCAGCGCCGCGCCATCGCAGCGGTGCTGGCGGAGTTCGACGACTTCCGCAGCGCCCAGGAGATCCACGCCCTGCTCCTCGGCAAGGGCGAGAAGGTCGGGCTCTCGACCGTCTACCGCACGCTGCAGTCCCTGGCCGAGACCGGCGAGATCGACGCCCTGCGCACCGAGTCGGGCGAGAGCAGCTATCGACGCTGCAGCGACAGCCACCACCATCACCTCGTCTGCCGCAGCTGCGGCGCGACCGTCGAGGTCGAGGGCCCGACGGTCGAGCGGTGGACCCGCGCGGTGGCCGAGGAGAACGGCTTCCGCGACGTCAGCCACACCCTCGAGATCTTCGGCACCTGCCGTGACTGCTGAGGGGTTCAGCAAGCCTTCATGTCGGGACGGCATGATGGACCGGTGACTCGGGACCGACAGCTGTTCGACCAGGGAACCACTGGATCCGCCCCGGCCACCGACGCCGGCACGATCACCAGCGGACGCTGGCGCGACCGCCTCTCCGGTGCCGACCTGGCCTGTGTGGGCGCTGTCCTGGTCGGCGCGGTCCTGTGCACGATCGCCGCGATCCAGCAGCCGTACAGCTATGACGAGCTCACCCAGATCACGCCGTACGGCACCGGAGACCCGGGGAAGATCGTCTCGGCCACCCGCCAGCCACCGCTCGCTCCGCTGGCCGAGGCGCTCGTGCAGCAGGTGTTCGGAGAGGGACACCTGCAGCAGCGGTTGCTGCCGCTGCTCTCCGGCATCGGCTGCCTGGTGCTGATGGCGCTGCTGCTGCGCCGCTACGGACTGCGGTACGCCGCCGCGGGCGCCGTCCTCGTGATGGCCACCGAGCCGCTGCTGGTGCGCTACAGCGCCTACACCCGGCCCTACACCGAGCCGATGGTGCTGATGCTGCTCCTCGCCTGGGCAGCGCAGGCGTGGCTCGACGACGGTCGTCGCCGGTGGCTGGTCACGGTGGCGGTTGCGGCGTTCGCGCTGCCGCTGGTGCGGGTGCCGGAGCCGATGACGTTCCTCGGCGTCTCGCTGCTCGTCTTCCTCGTGCTGGGCTGGCGCCGGGAGCAGCCGTGGCGGCGGGTCGGGCCGCTGGCGCTGGTCCTGGGCGCTGCCATCCTGACCGTGGGCCTGTGGCAGCTGCTGGCGCTGCGATCCTCGTCGTCGAGCTTCACCGACACCTCGGCGGAGGGGCTGTTCGCCAAGGCGGGGCGTGGGGTGCACGAGCTGGTCACGGCGTTCGTCCCGCTCCTCGGCAACGCGTTCCCCTGGTGGCCGGTCACGCTGGCCGTCGTGGTGGCGGCGATCGCCGTGCCGTTGTCGCGGCGCCGGCTCTTCTCGTGGCCCGCGTTCTGGCCGTTGCTCGCCGGGCCGGTGGCCTTCGCCCTCGCCTACCACTTCGCCTCGCGGATCTCCTTCGACGCACTCCCCTACCGCTCCCGCTTCGCCACCTTCTTCGTGCTGCCGCTGATCCTCGTCGTGGCGGCCCTGCTCTCCTGGATCGAGGACCGCTGGTCGCTGGTCGAGGAGCCACGGCCCGGGGCCGGTGGCGGCCCGGTGCACCATCCTCGCCGGGCGCTGCGCTTCGTCGGCGTCGGCCTGGTGGCGCTGATGGTGGTGACCCAGCTGCCCCGCACGTTCGCCGTGGTGACCAGGGACAGCTCCCCGGACTTCGACGCGATCTCGGAGGTCATCCACGCCAAGGTGCCCGACGACGCGATCGTGCTCTACGACCGCCCGACACCGGCCGGCGCCTCCCGGCAGCACTTCGTGGGGAAGTCGCGGTTCCTCGGCGAGGCACCGACGCTGTTCAACGTCAAGGGCGTCGCCCAACGCGCCGACGAGCTTCCCGCGAACGGCCCGGTCTTCCTGCTCTTCAACGGCCAGTGCGCCTACTCCGGGCGCTGCATCCCGGGACTCCACCACCTCGTCGACTATGAGATCCCCGGCTGGCACGTGATCTACACCCACGACCGGTTCTCGCTCTACGCGCCGGACGGCGACGGTCCGGCGTACGCGGGACCGCGCGGGGTGATCCGGGCGATGGAGGGCACCGGCCGGGCGATGGGCACCGAGATCGGCTACCTGGAGACCTACACGGCCGCCGCAGTGCTCCGGTCTGTCGGCAGGGAGCAGGAGGCCGACCAGCTGGTCGCGCGCCTCGAGAAGCGGATCGACCCCGCCCTGGCCGAGCGGATCGCCGCCACGGACAACCTCTACCACTTCCTGGTGCCGGCCCGAGGCACCGGGGGCTGAGCACGTTCTCTGAATAGGTTTTCCACACATTCGAAAATCTGTTTGACAGCGGCCTGCGCTCCTGATGGAATTGGCGCATGTCACCCGATGCCGCGCTCCTCGAGCACCTGGCGGAGCCTGACGTGCTCCTGCAGGCCGAGGTGATGCGTCGGATCGAGCGCGAGGCGCAGTGCCGGGTGCTCCTCGCGGCCGTGGAGTGGGCGCACCTCAACGACGCGTCCCACTTCTCTGCGGACACCGCGATCGGCGGCTCGGAGAAGCTCGTCCGGCTCGGCGGCGAGGGCACCCCGTCAGTGGCCGAGTTCGCCCCCGCGGCGCTGGCCGGCCGGCTGGAGTACACCCCCTACACCACCCGCACGCTGATGGCCGACGGGCTGGACCTTTGCCACCGGCTCCCCCAGACCTGGGCGCGGGTCCGCAGCCTCGAGGCGGTCGCCTCCTACGCCCGGCTGGTCGCGCGCAAGACCCGCGATCTGGCCCTGGAGCAGGCCGAGGCCGTGGACCGACAGATCGCCCGGTACGTCGACGGCCGGGTCGGCTGGTCCAAGCTCGAGACCCTGGTCGAGGCAGCCGTCAAGCGCGTCGACCGCGACGCCGCCCGCGCGCGGGAGGCCGCCGAAGCGCAGCGCCGCTTCGTCAAGACCACGCGTGTCCTCGATGGGATGCAGGGCCTCTACGTGCGCGGCGACGTCGCCGCGATCACCATGGTGGCCAACCGGATCAACCACTTCGCGCAGGTGCTCGCCGACCTCGGCGACGACCGCGACCTCGACACCCGCCGCGTCACCGGGGTGCTGCTCCTGGCCAACCCGCACGAGGCGGTCAAGCTGCTGCGCCGACACCGGGAGTCCAGGAGCGGAGCCGCGCAGCCCGGTGCCGAGGAGCCCGTGGTCGACGAGGCGAATCTGCTGCCGACCGTGCGGCTGTTCGTCCATCTGCTCCAGGAGGATTCCACCGACCAGCCCGGCATCGCTCGGGTGGAGGGCGCCGGCCCGGTCACCAGCGACTGGGTTCGCAACACCCTCGGCGAGCGCGCGCGCTTCACGATCACCCCGGTGCTCGATCCGCTCCACCAGGCGCCGGTCGCGTCGTACGAGATCCCCGAGCGACATCGACAGGCCGTGCAGATCCTGACGCCGGCCGACATCTACCCCTTCGCCACCAGCACTTCCCGGAAGAAGCAGATCGACCACACCGAGGAGTGGTGTCCGGCCTGCTCGAAGGCAGCCGCCGACGGTGTCGGCTCCGGCTGTGGTTGCGGGGGCTTCTCCGGCATCGGCAACTACGGACCGATGACGACCTTCCACCACCGCATCAAGACCCACTGCGACGGGGTCGACGTCCGACAACCGTTCCCCGGCATCTACGTCTGGCGGGACCCGACCGGCCAGTTCTTCCTCGTCGACAACACCGGCACCCGACGGCTGGAGAAGCCGTGTCCGGCCGAGCCCTCACCGTTGAGCCGGCTCGAGCTCGCCTGGCACGACGCGCTCCTCGACCGTGCTGCCTGACCGCGTGGTCGCCGGGACGGCCCCCGTCAGGGGCTCAGCAGATCTTCGGCGCGCGACGACGGTCGAGAGGCTCATGGCGTCGATCGATCGGCTCTCCGCCCTGACCGGAACTCAGTGATCTGACCGCGCGACGCTGTGCTCCCCGACACGCAGGCCCCCGACCGGGAGCCGCACGCGGCGTGATGGCGCACGGTGGTCGTACGTCGCCATGCTGATGTCATGGCTGTCATTCTGACTCATCGCGACGGGCGGCCGGTCTGTCGTATTGATCTCCGCTCGTTCGTGGCTTGGATAGGAGGAGCCCGCGCGGGCGCCAGGAGCACAGGAGACGTACCCCATGCAGCACGAAGCTACGACCGCACGCCGCATGTTCGAGCTGACCGAACCGATCGCGGCGGTCAACTTCAACGCCGACGAACCCAACGAGGCGATGGCAGAGCTCGGCTTCCGTGGCTACTGGGACGGCTACTTCGCCGGGCGGTCCGCACCTCTGGGCGTGGTACCGGCTGAGGTCGTGCACGCGGCCTTCTACAACTTCGCAGACGGCGAGGTCGCGCGCCACATCCCCAAGGTCTGGGAGACGGCCACGCCTGAGGCTGCGCATGCCGCGCGCGAGCGGGGATGTCTCGCAGCCCTGTGCCGGATCCTCGCTGAGTGGATCGGGGGTTCCGAGCTTTCGCGCGCCGCCGATCTCCTGGCGAAGGCTGCGGTGGGCGCGCCGACCGAGGGACGCGTCATGTACGCCGCCCTGCGGGCACTCCCGATGC
>DASTFI010000083.1:0-14883 GCA_035708765.1 Marmoricola sp. | reverse complement strand
GACCTCGCGCAGCAGTGGACCGGACGCAAGGGCATCCGGGTGAACGCGCTCGCGCCGGGGTTCTTCGCCTCCGAGATGACCGAGCAGTACCCCGACGGCTACCTGGACGCGATGGCGCCCCGGATCCCGATGGGCCGCAAGGGCGAGGGCTCGGAGCTGGCGGCGGCCGTGGTGTTCCTGGCCAGCGACGCCGGCGGGTACGTGACGGGCCAGACGATCCCGGTCGACGGCGGGATGACGATCACCTGACCCCGAGGTCAGCGCACCGGCAGCAGACAGTCCACCTCGCCCTGTCCGACGTACAGCTCGATCGACGGCCGGGACGCGTCGTGGTCACCGAGGAAGTGCAGCTCCTCGAACGCCGGGCCGATGTTCCGGTACACGTCCTGGGGCCGGCCCTCGAGGTGCAGCAGCAGATACGGTCCCCCCGGCAGGGCACCCATGTCCAGGCCGAGACTGTCCGGGTCGTCGTCATCACGCATCGCGGTCGCGAGACGGTAGATGCCCTGCTCGGGGAAGACGACGGCCATCAACCTGCGACCGCGCAGCGAGTCGAACTTCGCCTCGAACTCCGGCCACCCGGCCTGGATCGCCTCCACCTCGAACGCCACGTCGGTGTACATGATCGCCACGTCCTGGCGCCGCACTCTGCTCACCGTGCCGAGCCGGCTGGTCAGCTGCGGCTCCGCTCCGCTCCCCGTCATAGGCATGCCATTACCCGCCCTCAGGCACAATGAATCCATGAGCACCCCGCAAAGCCGACCGGCGATCTCGCAAGCCCGGCTGAACCTCGAGTTCCCGATGTCGCTCGGCGTCTACGACAAGTACGAGGAGGCCCAGCGTGCGGTCGACTTTCTCTCCGACCACGAGTTCCCGGTGCAGAACTGCATGATCGTCGGCACCGACCTCAAGCAGGTGGAACGGGTCACCGGCCGGCTGACCACCGGACGGGTCGCGCTCGGCGGTGCACTCTCGGGCCTGTGGCTCGGGCTGTTCGTGGGCCTGATCTTCGCCCTCTTCGGCGACGGCAGCGTCCTGGCGATGATCGCCTCCACCGCACTGTTCGGTGCGCTGTTCGGCCTGATCTGGGCGTTGATCGGGTACGCCGCCACGCGCGGCCGACGTGACTTCACCTCGGTGTCGCAGGTGGTGGCCACGCGCTACGAGGTCCTCGTCGAGCACAAGCATGCCCAGGCCGGCCGCGACCTGCTGGCACAGCTGCCGGGCGCGGCCGCGGGACCGTTCACCGGCTGACCTTCCACCGGTGCGCCCGGAGTCGTTCGAAATCCGGTTGATGCATCAGCCCGGCAGCGGTTGGCTGGGCACCATGACCGAGAACCCCATCCGGGTCGGCCGCGCGACCGACGCGGACCGTTACCTGGCCACCGACCACACCGTCTGGTTCGCCGAGGTCCCCGCCGCTCCCACCGAGGAGCAGCTGCTCGGCCTGCGCGAGGACCAGCGCTTCGCGGCGGAGGTGGACGGCTCCGACCCGGCGACGTACCCGGGGATCTACGGTGTCTTCCCGCTGACCCTGTCGATCCCTGGCCCCGACGCGGGTGTGCTGCAGGTGCCGTGCGCCGGGCTGACCTGGGTGGGCGTCCATCCGGACCACCGGCGCAAGGGGGTGCTCAGCGCGATGCTGCGGCACCACTTCGAGCAGGTGCACGAGGAGGAAGGCACCCATGTGTCGGCGCTCCATGCGAGCGAACCGGCCATCTACGGCCGGCACGGCTACGGCCTGGCGTCCGTGGAGCTGGAGGTGAGCCTGGGCAGGGGAACCACGCTCACCGCGCCCGACCTGGCGGACGCGACCGCCGCGGTCAGCACCCAGCTGGCCACGGTGTCCGATCCCGATGTGCCCAAACGGATGCGGGAGTGCCATCTCGGCTGCGCTGGCCTCGGCTCGGTGGTCGGTGAGGCCGGCTACTACGCCCGCCTCGCCTACCAGCTTCCCGAGCACCTGCGGGACAAGGAGTCCTGGCGGGTCCTGTTCGCCCGCCGCGACGGCGTGGACGTCGGGTTCGCGATGTTCCGCCGCACGCACAAGTGGGAGCGCGGCCGCCCCGCAGGAGAGCTGTCGGTGTGGGCGCTGCTCGGCGACCCGGCAGCGCAGCTCGCGCTGTTGCGTCGCCTGGTCGACTTCGACCTGATCGGAACCGTGAAGGTCGGCACGGTCGGCGTCGACGACCCGCTGCTGCTCTGGGCCGGTGGCCCGCGGGCGACGGCCGACATCGCGACCTACGACAGCCTCTGGGTGCGCCTGGTCGACCTCCCCCAGGCACTGCAGGCCCGGACCTGGAGCGCGAGCTGCGATGTCGTGGTCGAGGTCGCCGACAGCACGGCTCCATGGAACGACGGCAGCTGGCGGATCGTGGCGGACCCCGCCGGTGAGGTGGTCGTGGAGAGGACGACAGCCGAGTCCGACGTACGCCTGGGTGTGCAGGCGCTGGGGGCCGCCTACCTCGGAGGCGGAAACCTCGTGGCGCTGCAACGCGCCGGTCTCGTGGCGGAGCGCCGGAAGGGCGCGGTCGCCGAGCTCTGGCGGGCGATGCGCACGGAGGTCTCCCCGACCGCCGCGGTCGGATTCTGACGGCGGCCGGTCCGGGGCTGGCGCACTGGGTGGACCACGGGCTCACCTACGCACGATCGCTGTTGGCCGCTGCTATCAGGGAAACAGCTTCCAGTGCCCCTCGGAGACGACCTCGACGGTGCCGTCGGTCACCTTGATTGCCGTCTGGTCGTCGATGGCGTACGCCGGACCCGCGATGTCGGCGGCCCATCTCTCTGCCTCGGCCATGGTGTTCTCCGGCATCAGCTCGTGACCCAGGTGCGGGAAGATCGAGAAGTCGACGACCCCGAGGGTGCCGTCGCCCCCATCGGGTGACGCCCAGTTGACGAAGTCGTCACCGACCCGGGGAGTCATCACCATGCTTCCGGCGCTCACCCCCACCCAGATCGTCTCGCGCAACGACGGCAGCAGGTCCGCCAGCCCGGACTGCCGCATCCAGTGGCACAGGTACGTCGCGTCGCCGCCGTCCACCAGCAGGACGTCAGCCTCCCGGACCCAGGGGACCCAGCGCTCCTCGCCGATGCTGGGCAGTGCGGTGAGCTCGAGGACGCCCACCGACTTCCAGCCCAGGTCGCACATGGGTGATGGCGACTGGCCGGCGATGAAGCGCCAGGCCGAGGCTGGCGTGCACGTGGGGTGACCGTACTCCGCCGTGGGGATGCAGAGAGCGCTGGAGTCGGCGATCGGCTTGCCAAGCAGGTCGACCAGCGCATCGCGGAGGCTCGTGTTCGTGACGCCCCCGGAGGTGAGAAGAAGCTTCATGATGCCTCCGGACTCGAGTGCAATATGGATTTGGTGTGGCCTACAGACCTGGGACCACCGCGTGGCTCATCGCTGTTGGCCGGGGCAAATCTACGTGCACCAGGCCGGCGGCCCTGCTCGAACGTCGGCACAAAACCAGGACAGCACGCGTGCGTCCTGCCGCAAAGGTGCGGCGGCGCGGTCGCCCGCCCCGTACTCTTCGGAGCATGGCTCATCGGACAGCGAAGGTCGTCGGCGCTGCGGCAGGGGCGCTCGGACTCGTCGGCGCAGTCTTGGCCTTCTCGGCGAGCAGCGACGAGACGCTGAACCCGGCTGCCGAGGCGGTCGCTGACCTGCCGACCGTCACAGACTTCTCGATCCGTGCAGAAGGCGACGGCTGTGCGTTCGACCAGGACCGCGGTGGCTTGGTCTACAAGGGTCTGACGATCGAGTCGAAGTCGACTGGCGTGCTCGAGATCTCCTTCTACGTGCAGCGTGACAGTCTCGACGACATCCTGCCGGGCTTCGTCTCCACCGCCCTCACGTTCGACGATGACTCCCCAAGCCACACCTTCGACCTCGTTGTTCCTGTCACGCAGGAGGAGTACGAGGCGGGCTACGACGAGTGCCGATTCAGCACCAGCGGTGAGTGACTTCGGGGCGACGACGCGCGAGAGAGCCAACGGTCTGACACACGCAGATCCTCGGATTACAGGGCGGTTCAGCACTCGCTATTCGTTCGCGCGGGCGGCTTCCTCGGTGGCGGCCAGCATGTCGGTGAAGGTCGCCGTCAGCATCTTGTCGATCACTGGGCCGGTGACTCGGCCAACTGGGCCACCTCTGGGCACATATCGGTAGTCGAACGTGGCCAACGTCCCGTCGTCGTCGGGCTCGAGCGTGAGCGTGGACTCGGCCTGCTTGAACGGCACCGACCCGCTCGGCTGGTTCTGTGTGTCGATCCTGCGGCCCTCCTCCCAGGTGGTGACCGTTTCATCCATGCTGCCGATCGGCTTCAGTTCGACGAGGCGGCGAGCGCCCACGCCGCTGGTCTGGTCGCCGATGGCTCTCGTGGCCTTGACGCCACTCCAATGGCTCGCGAGATTCGGGAAGTCGGCGTACAGGGCCCATACCGAACCCGTGGACGCAGACATGCGACGTTGCACCGTTATGTGACGTTCACGCATAAGATCACCCCAAGTGTCGGCTGGCTGTAGGCCAGTGCGCTGTCCCGATCCCATGGTCGCGCCGGCAGATGCACCCGCGCAATCCGTGCCGCTGAGAGGCGGCATCCATGGGAGGGCGTAACGGCTAGCGAAGAGGTCGGCTCGCCGGTGTGGCGACTTTCTGCACCGCCGCGAGCGCCTCGCGCACCGATCCTGCCGGGTCGGCGATCGGGAACTGCACGGCTCGGACTACTCGACCTGGGTCGAGCACCAACGTCAGTCGCTTCAGATGGTCACGTCCGCCTGCGTGAAAGGTCGGCAGCCGGAGGGCGGTGACCAGCTCGCCGTCGGCGTCGGAGAGCACCGGGTAGGTCAGCCCCAGCCGTTCGGCCCAGGGCGCGGCCTGTTGCGGTGTCGCCATGCTCAGAGCACGTACCACGACACCGGCAGCTGCGAAATCGGCGGCCAGGTCGCGGTAGGTCGTGGCCTCTAGTGCGCAGCCAGGTGCCCCTGGGATGTCTTGCCACCCCGGGGGGTACGAGCTGGGATCGGCCGTCGCTCCGGGGAACGCCGCCAGCACTGTCCAGCTGCCTGCCTCGGCGACGTTGTAGGAAACACCGTCGTGGGCCGGCAGTCGCAGGGTGGGCACTACCGAGCCGACCAACCCGTGTAGGCGTCCGGACTCGACCGAACCGGGCGCGGTGGTGGCACTGAGGGTGCCGTCGCCGAGGACGTGCCTGGAGCCCCAGTCTTGCAGGGAGACGAGCACCGGCAGGAGGCCGCGCCCGGCCTCGGTGAGGTGGTACTCGTGACGGGGCGGCGCAGGGCTGTAGAGCCGCTGTTCGAGCACCCCGCCGGCCATCAGTCCGCGAAGGCGTTCGGTCAGGGTACGCCGGCTGATGCCCAGCTCCGCCTGCAACCCGTCGAACCGATGCACACCTCCGGCGATGTCACGCACGATGAGCAATGACCAGGCGTCGCCGACCACGGCGAGCGCTTGGGCGATCGAGCACGTCGCCTCGCTCAGTTCCTCTCGACGCACCGCGTCCTCCTCAGGCCACCGGTTGACGGCAGACCACCATCATGCCGTAAGTTCCACTTCGGAACTAACGAAAGGCGCCTCGTGATCAACCTCGCCGAGACCACCCCGCACCCGGCCCCCGTGTTTTGGCGATATTGGACCGCCACCACCACAAGCCAGGTCGGCAGTGCGGTGACGGCGGTCGCGCTGCCACTGGCCGCGCTTGTCCTGCTCGACGCCCGCGCGGTCGAGATCGGACTGCTGGTCGCGGCCGGCGACCTCGGTTGGCTGCTTCTCACTCTGCCCGCTGGGGCGCTCGCCACTCACCTGCCGCTGCGCGGGCTCCAGGCGGGGGTCGACTTCGTCCGAGCGGTCGCGCTGCTCGCTCCGGCGGTGCTGTGGGCGCTCGATCTGTTGACCATGCCGGTGCTCTTCGGCGTGGCCCTCGTGGTCGGCTTCGCCAACGTCTTCGCCTTCGTCGCCAACACCACGTACATCCCCCAGGTCGTCCCGAGGGAGCAGCTCAACTCCCGGAACTCACTGATGAGCGGCACCCACGCCCTCACTCAGCTCGGCGGCCCGCCGGTCGCCGGCGTGGCAGTGCAGCTGCTGGGCGCACCGGTCGCCCTACTCGTGGACGCCGCCAGCTACCTCGTCTCCGGCGCCGTGATGTGGACCCTCCCCCGCGCAGAGCGACCACGTGTCGTGCGCCCTTCGATGGTCCAGCAGATCCGCGAGGGCTGGCGCTACGTGGTCGGACATCCACTGATGCGCCCCATGATGATCGACGCGACGGCGACCAACTTCGCCGCCGGCATGCTGCTCACCCTCACCCCCTTGTATGTCGTCCGGGAACTCGGAGCATCTCCCTCGGTGTACGGCGCCGTGCTGGCCAGCGAAGGAGTCGGCGCACTGGTCGGAGCATCCATCGGGCCGTGGCTGGGGCGACGGGTCGGTACCGGACGCCTGCTGCTGACCTCGGCCGTCCTGTCCGTGCCCTCAGTGCTGCTGCTGCCTCTGGGCAGTGGGGCCTTCGGCATGGTCGTGTTCTCGCTGGGCAACGCACTATTCGCGTTCTTCACCGTGATCCTCTCGGTCATCACGCGCACCTACCGCCAGCAGGAGAGCCCGCCCGAGATGCTGGGCAGGGTGATGGCCACCGTCCGCTTCGTTTCCTGGAGCGTTATCCCGGTCGGGGGCTTCCTGGCCGGGTGGATGGCCCAGGGCACCAGTGCGCGCGAAACGCTGTGGCTGATCGCCGGCGCAGTTGCCGTGCCCCCAGTTGTCCTCTTCGTCAGCCCCCTGCGGCACCAGCGCGAGGTCCTGCGATAGCCGGCCAGCGCGCTGATCTTCCGGACCGGTTCGGCCTCGAGTGACCGCGAGGCCTCGATCGAGACTGAGTTGCGCTTCGCCCACGCTCATGCGCACGACGATCGTCGCCGCAGACAAATCGCCGACAGCAGGCGTTGCGCATACTACCGGCCTGAGTGGAGCTGAGGGGACTCGAACCCCTGACCCCCTCCATGCCATGGAGGTGCGCTACCAGCTGCGCCACAGCCCCGCCGCTCGTCCCGGCCATCAGGCCTCGCCGAGCAACCAGGGAATCTTAGCCAACCGGGCTGCCGGATGCGAAATCGGCCCATCGCGATGCCGGTGCCACCGGCTCCCGGGTCTCGGGCACGTCGTGGCCGGGCCGGACGCTCTCGTTGTAGCCCACCATCCGGAGCCGGCCGCCGACGCTGAGCTCCTCGACGGTGAGCCAGGCACAGTTGCCGATCCCGCGCAGCGTCACGGCGTGGTCCGCCGGCCAGCCGAGCAGGCCCACCACACCCACCTTGAGCGCGGCACCGTGGCTGACCACGATCCCGGCCTCCCCCTCGTCCAGCGAGCCGAGCGCTTCGTGCAAGGCGGGCACGATCCGCCGGCCGACGTCCTCGGTGACCTCCGCGCCCGGCACCCGGAGCATCGAGTCCCCGCGCAGCCAGGCCGCGTGCTCGTCCGGGAACCTCCCGGCGAACTCCGGGATCGTCATCCCCTGCCGCTGCCCCACGTCGAACTCGCGCAACCGGTCGTCGTGCTTCGCCACCAGGCCGGTCTCCTGCTCCAAGTAGGCGCACGTCTGGCGAGCCCGGGACAGGTCGGAGGACCACAGCGCGGCGGGACGCAGCGAGGCGAGGTACGCCGCTGCCGACTCGGCCTGGGCGTGACCGACCTCGTCGAGCGGGACGTCGGCGTGGCCCTGTGCGCGACCGGACTCGTTCCAGGCGGTGCGGCCGTGGCGCAGCAGCACCAGCCGGCGACCGCTCACTCGCCCCGGCCGGAGGTCGCGGTCTCGGGCAGCTCGATCACCGGGCAGTCGCGCCAGAGCCGCTCGAGGGCGTAGAACGACCGCTCCTCCTCGTGCTGGACGTGCACGACGATTTCGGCGTAGTCGATGAGCACCCACCGCCCGTCACGTTCGCCCTCCCGCCGTACCGGCTTGGCACCCACCTCACGCAGCGAGTCCTCGACCGCGTCCACGATCGCCTTGACCTGCCGGTCGTTGGCTGCCGAGCACAGCAGGAACGCGTCGGTGATGACGAGCTGCTCGGACACGTCGAAGGCGATGATGTTCTCGGCGAGCTTGTCCGAGGCGGCCTGGGCGGCCGCGTGGACCAGGTCGAGCGCGTGGTCGGTCGCGGTCACTGGACTCCTAGCTTGGTGTCGGTCTTGGTGGGGGCGTAGAGTTGGTACTTGTTGATGTACTGGACGACGCCGTCGGGCACGAGATACCAGACCGGCTCCCCCGCGGTCGTGCGTTTGCGGCACTCGGTCGAGGAGATCGCCAGCGCCGGGATCTCCACGATCGTCACCCGGTCCGACGGGATGCCCTCCAGCGTGGAGTCGTCCATCTCGTAGCCGGGACGGGTGCACCCCACGAAGTGCGCGAGCCGGAACAGCTCCTCGGCGTCGCGCCAGGTGAAGATGTCTCCGAGAGCGTCGGCGCCGGTGATGAAGTACAGCTCCGCGTCCGGCAGCTCGGTGTGCAGATCGCGCAAGGTGTCGATGGTGTACGTCGGGCCGGTCCGGTCGATGTCGACGCGCGAGACCCAGAACCGGGGGTTCGACGCGGTCGCGATCACCGTCATCAGGTACCGGTCCTCGGCCGGCGACACCTCACGGGACGCCTTCTGCCACGGCTCGCCGGTGGGGACGAACACCACCTCGTCGAGGTCGAACCACGCCTGGACCTCGCTCGCCGCGACGAGGTGGCCGTGGTGGACGGGGTCGAAGGTGCCACCCATGACGCCGATCCGGCGCGGGGTGTGCTTCGACACACTTCGCGGCTCAGTCACCGGCGAGAGTCATCTCAGAGTCCACGGTGTCAGGAGTGGTCGCGACCCTTGGCGAAGGTGGTCAGGCCGAGCAGCATGGCCAGCAGGATGACCAGCGCGATCGCACCCACGAGGTAGGGGTTGATCGCGGGCTCTTCGCCGTGCTCGGCGGCCACCGTGAGGAGAGACGTGAACGACATGGGCCTACCTTACCGTCAGCTCACCGACGAGGGCTGTGTCGGGATCGGCAGCCCGATCCGCGCCAGCCGGACCAGAGACACCGTCTTGAGCACGAACAGCGCGGTGGCGATCACGACGCCGAGCCACACCCAACCGGTGACAAGCAGCAGCACCGCGAACAACGACGAGTTCACCGCCTTGCCGGGCTTGGACCAGTTCCACTGCCACAGCGGCCGGTCCACGACGTAGAAGTAGTTGGGGCTGCGGACCGGCCACGCGAGGAACGCCAGCGACAAGAAGCAGTCGACCACCATGAACTCGGCCAGGTAGATGAACACCGGCAGCACGAACTCCGGGCTCAGCCAGGCCAGGCCCAGGTAGAACGACGCGGCGCAGAACCGGTCGCAGAGGATGTCGAGGACCGCGCCCATACGGGTCTCGCAGCCACGCACCCGGGCGATGAACCCATCGAGCATGTCGCCGAGCCAGTAGACGACCAGGGCAGCGACCAGCAGCGGGAGGCTGTCCTCGCGCACGGCCAGGCCGGCGAGCACGACGGCACCGAGCGTGCGCAGGTAGGTGACGATGTTCGCGGAGGTGCCCAGGCGTTCCTTGGCGGGGTCGGCGTAGACGTCGAGCCCCGCGACGTCAGCGGAGATGGCCATCGCCGGTCACGATGTACTTGGTGGAGGTCATCTCCGGCAGCCCCATCGGCCCGCGGGCGTGCAGCTTCTGGGTGGAGATCCCGATCTCGGCGCCGAACCCGAACTCGGCGCCGTCGGTGAACCGGGTGGAGGCGTTGACCAGGACCGCGGCGGAGTCCACCTCGGCGGTGAACCGGCGGGCGGCGCGCTGCGACGTGGTGACGATCGCGTCGCTGTGGCCCGAGGAGAACCGGCGGATGTGGGCCAGGGCGGCGTCGAGGTCGGGTACGACGGACGCGGCGATGTCGAGGGAGAGGTACTCCTGCGCGTAGTCCTCCTCGGTCGCGGCAGCGACCCCGTCGTACTCCTGGAAGGCCGTGTCGCCGTGGATGGTGACGCCGGCGTTCTGCAGCGCGGGGACGACCATCGGCAGGAACCGCCCTGCGACGTCGGCGTGCACGAGCAGCGACTCCGCGGCGTTGCACACCGAGGGCCGGTGCGTCTTCGCGTTGAGCACGAGGGCGAGCGCTTGGTCGAGGTCCGCGTCGGCGTCGACGTAGACGTGGCAGTTGCCCACGCCGGTCTCGATCACCGGCACCCACGACTCCTCCACGACCGAGCGGATCAGCCCGGCGCCGCCGCGCGGGATCAGCACGTCGACCAGGCCACGCGCCCGCATCAGCGCCTTGGCCGGCTCATGCCCGGGGCCCGGGACGAGCTGGACGACGTCCTCGGGCAGACCCGCCGTGGCCGCCGCGGCGCGTAGGACGGAGACGATCGCGTCGTTGGAGTGCGCGGCGCTGGACGAGCCGCGGAGCAGGACCGCGTTGCCGCTCTTGAGACAGATGCCGGCCGCATCGGCGGTGACATTGGGGCGGGCCTCGTAGATGATGCCGATCACGCCGAACGGGACGCGGACCTGGCGCAGCTCGAGGCCGTTGGCCAGCGTGGAGCCGCGCAGCACCTCGCCGACGGGGTCGGGCAGTCCGGCGACGTCGCGGAGTCCGCCGGCCATCGCGGCGACCCGGGACTCGTCGAGCCGTAGCCGGTCGACCACCGCGGCGGGGGTGCCGGTCTCCGCGGCGGCGGTGACGTCCTGGGCGTTCGCGGCGAGCAGGTCGCCGACGGCCTCCTGCAGCGCGTCGGCCATCGCCTCCAGCGCCCGGTCCTTGGTGCCGCGGGTGGCCAGCGCGAGCCCGGTGGCCGCGGTGCGCGCCCGGCGGGCGACGTCGACGACCGCGGCCTCGACACCGGTCGGTTCAGTCATGGGGACAGGGTATGCCGGGCACGGGTCAGAACGGCAGCGGCGTCACGTCGTGCAGGTCGACGACCATGGCGTACTCCATGCCGCGGCTCTGGAAGATCGGGCGCTCCAGCACCTCGAGGCCGACCACCTCCCAGCGCGGCAGGCCGGCGGAGTCGCGGTACTCGTTCCACACCCGCAACGCGAGCGAGGACGCGTCGAGCAGGCTCTCGGCCTCTTCCCAGTACTGGACCTCGGCGCGGTCGCCGGAGTACTTCAGCGAGTGCAGAAAGGGTCGTTGGTCGCTCAGCCGGCGAAGGGCGTTGCGCACGATCAGCGGCTCCACGGAGTCGCCTGCGACGCTGACGCTCACGTGCCACAGCCGGATGGGTTCTCCCACTGGTCACCTCTCTCGAGTCCGGGACCAACTCGTAGTCTCTAGTCTGTCGTGCGCCGCCGAGGCCCGTGACCCGAATCCCGAAATGTGTCCCGAACCGCTGCAGGGCATGGGGATCGTTCGGAGTTCAACGACCGATCAGCACCAGGTCGTCGCGGTGCACGACCTCGCGCTCGTAGGAGGCGCCGAGCTCGCGGGCCAGGTCCCGGGTGGACCGGCCGAGCAGGTCGGGCAGCTCGTCGGAGTCGTAGTTGACCAGACCACGCGCGATCGTCGTACCGTTGGCGTCGACAAGGTCCACCGGGTCACCGCCGACGAACGACCCGGTGACCTTGGTGATGCCGGCCGGCAGCAGCGAGGCACGTCGTTCGGTGAGCGCGCGCACCGCGCCGTCGTCGAGGTAGACCCGGCCCTTCGGTTCCGTCGCGTGCGCCAGCCACAGCAACCGGGTCGGCCGCCGGCGCCCGGTGGGATGGAACAGGGTCCCGACCTGGTCGCCTTTGAGCGCGGCGTCCGCCTGCCCGGCGGAGGTGAGTACGACGGGGATACCGGCGCCAGTCGCGATCCGCGCCGCCTCGACCTTGGTCTGCATGCCGCCGGTGCCGACCCCCTCGCCCGCGGCCTTGCCGATCCGGACCCCGGCGAGGTCCGCCTCGGACGACACGTCGGTGAGCAAGGTGGTTCCCGGCCGGCTCGGGTTGCCGTCGTAGAGGCCGGGCACGTCGGAGAGCAGCAGCAGCAGGTCGGCGTGCACGAGGTGCGCGACCAGCGCCGCGAGCCGGTCGTTGTCACCGAACCGGATCTCGGAGGTGGCCACGGTGTCGTTCTCGTTGACGACCGGGACCACGCCGAGCTCGAGCAGCTTGGAGAAGGTGCGGTAGGCGTTGCGGTAGTTGCTGCGCCGGGTCACATCGTCGACGGTGAGCAGCACCTGCCCCACGGTGAGGTCGTGCTGCGCGAACTCCTTCGCGTAGTGCCGCACGAGCAGCCCCTGGCCCACCGAGGCCGCGGCCTGCTGGCCGGCCAGGTCCCGGGGCCGCCGCTTGAGACCGAGCGGGGCGAGTCCCGCGGCGATCGCCCCGGAGGAGACCAGCACGACCTCCGCGCCGCGGGCACGGACGTCGGCCAGCGTGTCGACCAGCGCCGCGACCCGGTCCGGGTCGATGCCGCCCGCGGTGGTGGTCAGCGAGGAGGACCCCACCTTCACCACGACCCGGGAGGCGGCGGCGACGTCGGCGCGGCTGGCCCGGTTCACGACCGGTCGGCTCCCGCGTCGGGGTCGTCCTCGTCCCAGCCCCATTCCGAGCCGTCCGTGGTGGCGGGCCCGGCTTCCGTCGTACCGGCGCCGTGGCGGCGCGCGACGTCGGCGCGGCTCTCGCCCTCCGCCCGGGTCGGGTAGGCCTCGTCGATCGCACGCCGGCGTTGGGCCGCGGGGCGGCTCTCCTCGAAACGCTGGTCCTCGCCGCGACGCGACAGGATCTCCGCGCCCGACTGCATCATCGGCTTGAAGTCGAAGACCACCGCGTTCTCGACGTCGCCGATCAGCACGGTGTCGCCCTCCTCGGCGCCGAGCGCGAGCAGCTTGTCCTCCACCCCGAGGCGGTTGAGCCGGTCGGCGAGGAACCCGACGGCCTCGTCGTTGCTGAAGTCGGTCTGGCGGACCCAGCGCTCGGGCTTCTCGCCGCGCACCCGCCAGCCCTCCCCTGTCTCCTTGACGGTGAACTCGGGGCCGCGCCCGGCGGAGGGCGGCCGGATCACGATCCGGGCCGCCTCGACGACCGGGCGCTCGGCGCGGGCGCGGGCGACGATCTCGGCCATCGCGAAGGAGAGCTCACGCAGCCCCTCGTGGCTGGCCGCGGAGACCGGGATCACCGTGAGCCCCCGTGCCTCGAAGTCCTCGAGGGTGATGTCGGCGAGGTCGCGTCCGTCCGGGACGTCGATCTTGTTCAGCGCGACGAGACGGGGCCGGTCCTCGAGCCCGCCGTACCTGCTGAGCTCACGCTCGATCACGTCGAGGTCGGAGACCGGGTCGCGGCCCGGTTCCATGGTGGCCATGTCGATCACGTGCACGAGGGCGGCGCAGCGTTCGACGTGGCGCAGGAAGTCGTGGCCCAGGCCGCGGCCCTCGCTGGCACCCTCGATCAGGCCCGGGACGTCGGCGACGGTGAACGTGGTCTCGCCGGCGCTGACCACGCCGAGGTTCGGCACCAGCGTGGTGAACGGGTAGTCGGCGATCTTCGGGCGTGCGCGCGACAGCGCGGCGATCAGGCTCGACTTGCCGGCGCTGGGGAAGCCGACCAGGCCGATGTCGGCGACGACCTTGAGCTCGAGCGTGATCGTGTGGTCGTCACCGGGCTCGCCGAGCAGCGCGAAGCCGGGGGCCTTGCGCTTGGAGGAGGCCAGTGCGGCGTTGCCGAGGCCACCGCGTCCGCCCTGGGCGATGACCATCTCGGTGCCGGCGCCGACCATGTCGGCGAGCACAGTGCCGCGGTCGTCGCTGACCACCGTTCCGTCCGGGACCGGGAGCACCAGGTCGTTGCCGTGCGCGCCGTTCTTGTGGTCCCCCGCGCCGTGACCGCCGTGCGAGGCCCGCCGGTGCGGCGCGTGGTGGTAGTCGACCAGGGTGGTGACGTCGGGGTCCACCCGCAGCACGATGCTGCCGCCGGGTCCGCCGTTGCCGCCGTCGGGGCCGCCGAGGGGCTTGAACTTCTCCCGGTGCACCGAGGCCACGCCGTTGCCACCGCGGCCGGCGGTGACGTGCAGCACCACCCGGTCGACGAAGGTGGGAACGGCCATGGGGGGCTCCTCGAGTTCTGGCTGCCTGGTGTTGTTTCCCCAAGGTATGTCGGGAAGCTCGCACTTCCCTCGACGTGTGCATCGTGGGAAGTGCAGGTTGAGCGACATACCTAGATGAAACTGTGGCAGAAAAGGTGAGGGGCGCCCTGCCGTGTCAGCAGGAGCGCCCCTCGGATGCTTGTGTGCGTGTGGCTTGCGCCGATCAGCTGAGCCCGATCACTCGGCCGTCGGGAGGATGTTCACGACGCGGCGACCGCGCTTGGTGCCGAACTCGACGTTGCCGCCGACGAGGGCGAACAGGGTGTCGTCGCCGCCACGACCCACGCCGTTACCGGGGTGGAAGTGGGTGCCCCGCTGGCGGACGATGATCTCGCCGGCGTTGACGAGCTGGCCGCCGAAGCGCTTCACGCCGAGACGCTGAGAGTTCGAGTCGCGACCGTTCTTGGTCGAGGCTGCGCCCTTCTTGTGTGCCATGTCTAGTCCTTGCGCTCTGGAAGTCGGTGATCTGCTAGGCGGAGATGTCGGTGACCTTGACCTGGGTGTACTTCTGACGGTGCCCCTGGCGCTTGCGGTAACCGGTCTTGTTCTTGTACTTCAAGATGGTGATCTTCGGGCCCTTCGTGGCGCCGAGGACCTCCACGGTCACCGTGGCCTTGCCGAGGGCGGCGGCGTCCGAGGTGACGTTCTCACCGTCGACGAGCAGCACCACGGGAAGCTTGACCGAGTCACCAACCTCGCTGGCAACCTTGTCGATCTCGATGACGTCACCGACAGCAACCTTCTGCTGCTGGCCGCCACTGCGCACGATCGCG
>DASTFI010000082.1:0-76112 GCA_035708765.1 Marmoricola sp. | reverse complement strand
CCCGTGACCAGGCTCGTGACCAGGCTCGTGACCAGGCTCGTGACCAGGCGCAGCGCTACGCCGATGCCCCGCGGGCGCCGCGCGTCGACGACATTCGCCACTACCGCGGCTCGTTCGTCGGAATGGTCGGGCTGGCCTGCGTGCCGTTCCTGGTCTGGGGCGCCCATGGCGTCTACGGCACCGGCTGGAGCATCGCGCTGACCGTGTGGTGGGCCTTCCTGCTCACCCTCGGGATCGCCTGGTTCACGCCGTACCCCCGCCGGATGGTCTGGCTCCCGGCCGTCGGTCTCGCCGCCTGGCTGGCTGTCGTCCTGCTGACCCGGTCCTGAGCAGGCGCTGGGTGGTGATCCCGGTCCATCAGGTGGACCGGGATCACCACCCAGCTTCGCAGTCGGCTTGTCCACAGATTGCTCCGGGCGCCCCACGGCAGCGCCCGCACTCGACAGCATGGCCCGTCATGGACGTCGACGAGTTCGTCGAGGAGCTCGCCGCGCTGCTCGAGCGGCAGAGCGGCGTGGTCTCCCGTCGCCAGATCGAGGAGGTGGGCGGTCGGCCCAGTGACATCAAGCGGCTGGTCCGCCGACGCGAGCTCGCGCGCCTCCTCCCGGGCGTCTACGTCGACCACACCGGGTCACCGACCTGGCTGCAGAGGGCGTGGGCGGGGGTGCTGCACTTCTGGCCGGCAGCGCTGGCCGGGGAGTCGGCGATCCGTGTCGTGACCGGACCGGGATGGCGGCACCACCCGGAGGACGCTCCGATCGAGATCGCCGTGCCACTCCAGCGCAATCCCCGACCGGTGCCGGGCTATCGGGCCCGGCGCACGCCCCACCTCGACGCGCGGGTCCAGTGGCAGCTGGGCCCGCCGAGGCTGCGGATCGAAGAGGCGGTGATCGACGTCGCTGCACGCCAGGAGACCGAGCTGCTCGCGATCGGGCGACTCGCCGACGCCTGCCAGACGCGTCGGACGACGGCGCGACGCGTGCTCGACCGACTGGAACGTCGGGAGCGGGTACGTCGTCGACCATGGCTCAGTGGCGTGCTGGGAGACATCGCCGAGGGCACCTGCTCGGTGCTCGAGCACGGCTATCTCGAGCGGGTGGAGCGAGCGCACGCGCTGCCTCGTCCGCGACGCCAGCGCCCACGCGAGTCTGACCGGGGGCCGCAGTTCCGCGACGTCGAGTTCGTCGAGCATGCCCTGGTCGTCGAGCTCGACGGCCGCCTGTTCCACGACAGTGCCGGTCAGCGTGACGTCGACCTGGATCGTGACCTCGACGACGCGGTCGACGGGCGGCTCAGTGTCCGTCTCGGCTGGGGGCAGGTGTTCGATCGCCCGTGCCGGACGGCCACGAAGCTGGGCCTGCTCCTCCAGCAGCGTGGCTGGGCCGGGCAGCTGCGGCCCTGCTCGGAGGCCTGTCCCGTGCAAGGTGGTGATCCCGGTCCGTCAGGTGGACCAGGATCACCACCTTGATGGCTCAGAACGTGTGCTCGGGGCCGGGGAAGCTGCCGCTCCGCACATCCGCGGCATAGTCCTGGGCGGCCTGGAGGAGGACGCCGTGCAGGTCGGCGTACTGCTTGACGAAGCGGGCCATCCGGCCGGTGCGCAGGCCGAAGGCGTCCTGCCAGACCAGCACCTGTCCGTCGCAGTCCGCCCCGGCGCCGATGCCGATCGTGGGGATGGCGAGCTCCTTGGTGACCTGGGCGGCGACGTCACCGGGGACCATCTCCATCACCACGGAGAACGCGCCGGCGTCCTGGACGGCGTGCGCGTCGCGCAGCAGCCGGTCGGCGGTCTCGCCGCGGCCCTGGACGCGGTAGCCACCGAGGGCGTGCTCGCTCTGCGGAGTGAAGCCGATGTGCGCCATCACCGGGATGCCGCCCCGGGTCATCCGCTCGATCTGCGGCACCATCTCGGCACCGCCCTCCATCTTCACCGCGTGCGCACCGGCCTCCTTCATGAAGCGGGCCGCGGTGAGGTAGCCCTGCTCGGGTGAGGCCTGGTAGGAACCGAACGGCAGGTCGCCGACGACCAGCGCGTGCCGGGCCGATCGCGCGACCGCCCGGGTCAGGGGCAGCAGCTCGTCGACGGTCACCGGCAGGGAGGTCTCGTTGCCGAAGACGTTGTTGGACGCCGAGTCCCCGACCAGGAGGACCTCGATCCCGGCCTCGTCGAAGGTCGCCGCGGTGTACATGTCGTAGGCGGTGAGCATGGCGAACTTCTCGCCGCGCTCCTTCATCTCGCGCAGATGGTGGGTGCGCACCCGCTTGCGCGGCGTCGGGTTCGGCGCCGACGCTGTCGGGGCACCGGTGCCGTAGGGCGCGGTCTCTTCAGCCATCGCAGGCTCCTCCTGGTGTGTGCTCGAGGCTCCCTGCTGGAGTCCCCGGTACGCCTCCGAGGCTAGTCCCGGACCCGCCCGTCGAGGCCTGTGGTGTTGCTCACCGTCGAACTTCGGGTACCCGCGCACTCCGTTGTTCGCCATACTCCGAGGTGTGCCCGTGACAGACGCCGTGACAGACGCCGCGACAGACCGCGAGACCGCCACCCCGATCGACGCGACCGGTCCGGCGACGGACTTCTGGTCGATCTACCGTCAGGGCCTGGCGCGGGTGGCCGCCTGCACCGTGCCGGTGGCCGTCGCCGACCCGGCGAGCAACGCCGAGACGGTGCTGGCGGAGGCCAGGAAGTGCCACGACGAAGGAGTCGCGGTCGCCGTCTTCCCCGAGCTGTGCCTGTCCGGCTACGCGATCGACGACCTGTTCCTGCAGGACGCTCTGCTCGAGGCGGTCGAGCACGCCCTCGGTGCCCTGCTCGAGGCGTCGGCCGAGCTGGCCCCGGTGCTGGTCGTCGGTGCCCCGTTGCAGCACCGCAACCGCCTCTACAACTGCGCGGTCGTGCTCCATCGGGGCGAGATCCTCGGCGTGGTCCCGAAGTCGCACCTGCCGACGTACCGGGAGTTCTACGAGGCGCGTTGGTTCGGCGCCGGACAGGACCAGTACGACGAGCAGATCGAGCTCCTCGGCGCGTCCCACGAGTTCGGTCCGGACCTGATCTTCAGCGCCGAGGACGTCCCGGGACTGCGGCTGCACGTCGAGGTGTGCGAGGACATGTGGGTGCCGGTGCCGCCGAGCGCCCGGGCAGCCCTCGCGGGAGCGACCGTGCTGGCGAACCTCTCCGGGAGCCCGATCACGGTCGCCCGCGCCGAGGACCGCAGGATGCTGGTCCGGTCGGCGAGCATGCGTTGTCTGGCGGCGTACCTCTACGCCGCCGCCGGCCAGGGCGAGTCCACGACCGATCTCAGCTGGGACGGCCAGACGATGGTCTACGAGGTGGGGGACCTGCTCGGAGAGACCGAGCGGTTCCCCGACGGGCCCCGGCGGACCGTCGTCGACGTCGACCTCGACCGGATCCGCCAGGAGCGCCTCCGGATGGGCACGTTCGACGACAACCGGCGTCGGCGCGGCGTGGCGGCCACGGCAGCGACCCCGGCCGGCGACGGACTCGACGGCACCAGCTTCCGCGAGCTGTCGTTCCGGCTGGCCCCCGCCGACGGCGATCTCGGCCTGCGGCGCAAGGTCGACCGGTTCCCCTTCGTCCCCGACGACCCCGAGCGGCTCGCCCAGGACTGCTACGAGGCCTACAACATCCAGGTCTCGGGGCTCGAGCGGCGGATGTCCGCGATCGGTGCCCCGAAGATCGTCATCGGCGTCTCCGGCGGCCTGGACTCCACGCACGCGCTGATCGTGGCGGCGAAGGCGCTGGACCGGCTCGGTCGACCGCGCAGCGACATCCTGGCGTTCACGATGCCCGGGTTCGCGACGACCGCCACCACGCGGAGCAACGCCGAGCGACTCGCACTGGCGCTCGGGGCGACCTTCGAGACCATCGACATCCGGCCGGCCGCGGAGCAGATGCTCGGTGACCTGGGGCACCCGTTCGCCGAGGGGGAGGAGGTCTACGACGTCACCTTCGAGAACGTCCAGGCCGGCCTGCGCACCGACTACCTCTTCCGGCTGGCCAACCAGCGCCGCGGCATCGTGCTGGGCACCGGCGACCTCTCCGAGCTCGCGCTGGGGTGGTGCACCTACGGCGTCGGCGACCAGATGTCGCACTACAACGTCAACGCGGGCATCCCCAAGACGTTGATCCAGCACCTGATCCGCTGGGTCGTCGACTCCGGCCAGCTCGACGACGACCCGGACGGGGAGATCAACGGGGTGCTCCGCGAGATCGTCGACCAGGAGATCAGCCCCGAGCTGATCCCCGCGAAGGAGGGCGAGCTGCCGCAGAGCACGGAGGCGTCCGTGGGTCCCTACCCACTGGTGGACTTCTACCTGTGGCACACGATCCGCATCGGTGCCCGGCCGAGCAGGATCGCCTTCCTGGCGCACCACGCCTGGTCCGACCCCAAGGCGGGCGAGTGGCCCGTCGGCTACCCCGAGGCGGACCGCGGCGGCTACGACCTGGCCACGATCCGGAAGTGGCTCGAGGTGTTCATCCAGCGGTTCTTCGCCAACCAGTTCAAGCGCTCGGCGTTGCCCAACGGCCCCAAGGTGAGTGCCGGCGGCAGCATGTCGCCCCGCGGCGACTGGCGGATGCCGAGCGACGCCTCGGCGGCTGCCTGGCTGGCCGATCTCGAGAACGTGCCCCGGACCGACCGCCCGACCGGTTCCGCCCGGTGAGTGAGCGCGTCCTGGTCGTCCAGCACGAGGACCAGTGCGCGCCGGCGTGGTTCGGCAGGTGGCTGGAGCAGGCGGGCTGCGAGCTGGACGTGCGGCGTCCCTACGCCGGCTCGCCGTTGCCCCCCGGCCTCGCCGATCACGACGCGATGCTCGTGCTCGGCGGTCACATGGGCGCGTACGACGACGAGGAGTTCCCCTGGCTGACGGAGGTCAAGGCGCTCGTCCGTGAGGCCGTCGGCGCCGCCGTACCCACCTTCGGCATCTGCCTGGGCCACCAGCTCATCACCGTGGCGCTGGGTGGCACTGTCGTGGTGAACCCGCGCGGCCAGCAGATCGGCGTACTCCCGATCGGCTGGCTCGAGGAACCCGACGAGCTGTTCTCCGCCATGCCGGCGGCAGGGATCCAGTGGAACAACGACGTGGTGGCCGAGCTGCCGCCCGGCGCGACAGCACTGGCCCGCACCCCGTCCGGCGAGCTGCAGGTCGCCCGGTTCGCGCCGACCGTCTGGGGCGTCCAGCTGCACCCCGAGGCCGACCGCCGGGTCGTGTCGCCGTGGGCAGAGCACGACCGGGCCCACCAGGGAGACGCCGTCGTGGACCGGGCCCTCGACGAGGTCGAGCGAGCCGAGCCGGGGCTGCTGGCGGACTGGGAGAAGGTCGCTGCCGGGTTCGCCGTCGTGGTGGCCGACCGGATCAGGACGGACTGACCGAGGCGAACCAGCCGTCGGGGGCGAGGCCACCGCCCACCCTCGGCACGTACTGGTCGAACCAGATGCGGGCCATCAGCTCCCTCCGGCTGCGCACCCCTGCCTTGTCGAAGATCGACTTGAGGTGGTCCTGCACGGTGTAGGCCGACAGGTGCAGGCGGGCGGCGATCTCCTTGGTGTCCACGCCCTGGAGCACCAGGAAGGCGACGTCGCGCTCGCGCGGCGTCAGGTCGAACGCGGCCACCACGAGCGGCAGGATCTCCGGCGGACGCGCCTCGTCGATGCTCACCACCACGTCGCCGGTCCCGCCGGCACGGTTGCTCAGCGTCGTCGCGTGCAGCACCAGCCAGATGCCGCTGCGCCCCCGCACGCGACAGCGTGCCGGCCGCCCGCTGTCGCCGGCGGCGTAGCGGCGAGCAGCCCCCACGAGCGAGGCGATGGTGCCCATCGGCTCGTCAACGCTGGCGGAGAGGAGGTCGGCAAGGCGTTCCTCCGCGTTGTCGCTGACCTGGTGGATCCGGTCGTCGGCGCCGACGATGACGACGGCCGGCCCCACGGCCGCTGGCGCAGACTCGGCGAGCCGGGCCAGCAGGCCCGTGCGCATGCCGAGAGCGAGGGGCGCGGCGAGCTGGCCCAGGAGCGCGAGGTCGTCGTCGTCGAACTCGCCGTGCTCGGGCAGCCGCATCAGCGACATCCCGCCCCAGACCTCGCGGCCGTCGCGCAGCACGATCCGCGCCTCGTCGACGTAGCCGTAGTGCGCCGTCATGAACTCGGTCATCCGCGGGCTGGTGAGGCCGTGCCGCCTGGTCCACGAGGCCATCCCGACAACGGTCACTCCTGCGTGGGCGAGCTCGGCCATCGCGGTCGGGTCTCCGGAGAGGAACTCCAGCTCCGCCCATTCCCGGTCGCGGTCGCGGGTGCCCTTCACCGATCCGAACTTGTGCGCGCCGGTGTTGAGGTGGGTGGTCGGGTCCAGGTGCGCCACGCAGGCTCCGGCATGGGGCACCGCACGCTCCATCGAGGTGAGGGCCTCCCCGAGGAACTCCACCGTGGGCAGGCCGGCGCGCGCCACCACCTCGACGTCGCGGAGCACGCGCTGCTGGGTCAGCACCCGGTTCACCCAGCCAGTGTGCGACGGCGGGACGACCGGCGCCATCCCACAACTGTGGGAGTCCATACCACCCGGTGACGAGGGATGGTGCCGGGCTGCGCCTTCCCCGAGGGTGGATGCCGGGATCGGGCCCGCAGCGCACAGCACCCGAGAAAGGCACACCATGAACCAGACCAGGAGCATCGAGACCCTCGACATCGCCGGCGTCCCCGTCCACGACCGCGGCCCGGTTCCCGCCGCGCTGGAGCTCCGTGCACTCTGCGGCGACGTCGTAGCGGTGTCCGGCGAGCCGGCGTACGACGCGGCCCGGACGCCGTGGAACGTCTCCGTGGACCAGCGACCTGCCGCCGTGGCGACGCCCACCTCGGTCGACGAGGTGCGTCTGGTCGTCCGGTCCGCCGCTGCGGTCGGCCTGCGGGTCGCGCCGCAGGGCACCGGCCACGGCGCCCAGGCGTTCACCGACCACGATCTCTCCGATGTCGTCCTGCTCCGGACGACGAGATTGAGCAGGGTCACCGTCGATCCCGACCTCCGCATCTTCCGGGCCGAGGCCGGAGCGGTCTGGGAGCAGGTCGTCGAGGCGGCGGCGCCGTACGGACTGGCGGCCCTGCACGGTTCCTCACCGGACGTGGGCGTCGCCGGGCTGTCGCTGGGCGGCGGCATCGGCTGGTACGCCCGCAAGCTCGGGATGGCGGCCAACGCGATCACCGCCGTGGAGCTGGTCACCGCAGACGGGCAGCTGCGCCGAGTCGACGCTGTGCACGAGCCCGACCTGTTCTGGGCGGTGCGGGGTGGCGGCGGCAACTTCGGCGTCGTCACCGCGATGGAGATGCGTCTCTTCGACGTCGCGGACGTCTTTGCCGGCCAGTTCGTCTGGGACCTCACCGACTTCGAACGGGTGCTCCGCGTCTGGAACGCGTGGGCGCCGCAGGCACCGGACGAGATCAGCACGTCCCTGCGGGCGATGCGCTTCCCGCCCCTGCCGGAGATCCCCGAGCACCTGCGCGGGCGCCGGGTCACCATCCTGGACGGCGCGGTGCTCGGCACCGACGAGGAGGCCGCGCGGCTGCTGGCTCCGTTCCGCGAGCTCGCCCCGCAGCTCGACAGCTGGCAGCGGATGCCGGCTGCCGGCATCGTCCGGCTGCACGGCGACCCCGAGGGGCCGACCCCCGGCGTCGGCTGCGGCACCCTGGTCAACCGACTCGACGAGGCGGCGATCCGATCGTTCGTCGCGGCCGTCGGGCCGGAAGCGGACACCAGCGTGCTGATGGCCGAGCTGCGCCAGCTCGGCGGGGCGCTGGCCACGGAGCCCGAGGGAGCGGGCGCGATGGCGACGATGCGCGGCGACTATGCGGCGTACTTCGTCACCATCGCGCCGGTGCCTCAGCTGGTGGAGCCGTCCCGGGCGGCGACGCTGGCGATGCTGGCCTCGCTGGAGGGCGTGCAGTCCGGTGGGGAGTACCTCAACCTCTCCGAGCGCACGGTCGACCCGGCCCGGGCGTTCGGTGCGCAGCGGTGGCAGCGGGTGCTCGAGGTGCGGCGTCGCTTCGACCCCGCCGGGCTCTTCCTCGGCAACCACGAGTTCGTCGGCTGAACCCGGCCCGGGGCCGCCTGGTGCGTGTCACTTGCCCGTAACACGGATGCGCCATAGTGAGCCCCATGGGCAAACAGGAAGACTTCGTCCTCCGGGCGCTGGAGGAGCGCGACGTCCGGTTCGTCCGGCTCTGGTTCACCGACGTGCTCGGTTACCTGAAGTCGGTCGCGATCGCGCCGGCCGAGCTCGAGGGCGCCTTCTCGGAGGGCATCGGGTTCGACGGCTCCGCGATCGAGGGCTTCGCCCGCGTCACCGAGGCCGACATGCTGGCCCGCCCCGACCCGTCCACCTTCCAGATCCTGCCCTGGCGAGGGGGTGACGGCCCCTCGACCGCCCGGATGTTCTGCGACATCATGATGCCCGACGGCTCGCCGTCGTTCGCGGACCCGCGGTTCGTCCTCAAGCGCACGCTGTCGGCCGCAGCGGAGAAGGGGTTCACCTTCTACACGCACCCCGAGATCGAGTTCTACCTCTTCAAGGGCAAGCCGAAGGCCGGCGACGAACCGGTGCCGGTCGACCGCAGCGGCTACTTCGACCACACCGCGCAGAGCGCAGGCTCGGACTTCCGGCGCGAGGCGATCACCATGCTCGAGGCGATGGGCATCTCCGTGGAGTTCAGCCACCACGAGGGCGGGCCCGGCCAGCAGGAGATCGACCTGCGCTACGCCGACGCGCTGTCGACCGCGGACAACGTGATGACCTTCCGCACGGTGGTCCGCGAGGTCGCCCTCAACCAGGGCGTGTGGGCGAGTTTCATGCCCAAGCCGTTCACCACCCACCCGGGTTCCGGCATGCACACGCACGTCTCGCTCTTCGAGGGCGACCGCAACGCCTTCTTCGAGGCCGGTGCCCGCTACCAGCTCTCGACGACCGGGCGGCAGTTCATCGCCGGCATCCTGCGGCACGCCGGCGAGATCACCTGCGTCACCAACCAGTGGGTCAACTCCTACAAGCGGCTCATCGGCGGCGGCGAGGCACCGTCGTACATCTGCTGGGGGCACAACAACCGCTCCGCCATGGTGCGGGTGCCGATGTACAAGCCCAACAAGGGCCAGTCCACCCGCGTCGAGCTGCGCACCCTCGACGCGGCGTGCAACCCCTACCTCGCCTTCGCGGTGATGCTCGCCGCCGGGATGCGCGGCATCGAGAACGACTACGAGCTGCCGCCGGACGCCGAGGACAACGTCTGGTCCCTGACCGAGCGCGAGCGCAAGGCACTGGGCCTCGACCCGCTCCCACTCAGCCTCAGCGAGGCGATCCACTGCGCCGAGAACTCCGAGCTGCTCCCCGAGGCCCTGGGGGAGCACGTCTACGAGTTCTTCCTGCGCAACAAGCGGGCGGAGTGGGAGGAGTACCGCGGCCAGGTCTCGGCCTTCGAGCGCGACCGGATGCTGCCCGTCCTGTGAACGCCGCGGTGCCGGCTGAGTAGCGCCCAGCAGGATCTGAGTACTTGTACGGATGGGAACCGTAAAGCCGATCCGTGAGTCTCAAAGGCATGGAACCGCGACGCGAGCAGATCGGCGCACTTCCCCAGGAGATGACCTTCGAGGTGGACCGGACCGACGAGGACAGCGTGCTGCACGTGCACGGTGACCTGGACGTGCACACGGCCGGGGACCTCGGCGACGCGCTGGCGCAGGAGTGCGCCGGCGACGTGCAGCGCGTGGTCGTCGACCTCACCGAGGTGACCGTGCTCGACTCGGTGGCGATCGGCGTCCTCGTCGTCGCACTGCAGCGGCTCCGCGAGCGGGCCGGCACCCTCGAGCTCGTCTGCGCCGACCGACGCCTGCTGCGGATGCTGCGACTCACCAGGCTGGAGGGGCTGTTCCGGGTGCACCGCGACCTGAGCGCCGCGTCGCTGTGACACTTGCGCGACTGCGGCCACGAGGCATCCGTCAGCCGCCCTGGCGCGCGGCCGACCGCGTCCGTCCGGGGAGCAGCGCCGAGGAGGCCATGCCGACCGCGAGCGCGCAGCCGAAGAACGCCATGAGCGACCGGTGGTCCGAGACGACCTCGGCCCGACTGCCACGCACGTCGAGCACCAGGCTCAGCACGGCCACCCCGACGAGGCCGCCGAGGTAGCGCATCGTCGAACCGACCCCGGCGGCCATGCCGGTCCGGTCCTGCGGCGCGGCGGACATCGATGCGCTCTGTGCCGCCGGAGTCGCCAGCCCCAGTCCGACGCCGAGCAGCACCAGTGGCACGGCGACCTGTCGTGGAGTGCTCAGGTCGGTCGAGCCGAGGACGGCGATCCCGACCAGGGTGAACCCCGAGCCGGCAAGCGCGACGGCCCGGGCACCGACCCGGTCGACCAGGCGGCCGGCGACCGGCGAGGTGATCACCATGGCCAGCATCAGGCACACCAGCAGCCAGCCGGTCCCGCGGGCGTCGAGGCCGAAGAGGGCCGCGGCGATCAGCGGCACCTCGAACAGCAGCGCGTACATCACCAGGTTCTGTACGGCGATCAGGAGCGTGCCGGCGGAGAACGGCGCCGACCGGAAGAGGTCGAACGCCACCACCGGATCACTCGCGCGTCGCTCCCACACGGCGAAGGGCACCAGGACGGCCACGCCGGCGACCAGCAGCACCACCGCATGGGCGCCGTCGGGCCGGAGACCCAGGACGACGGCGCTCAGTCCGACCGCGAGCAGGCCGCTGCCCAGCCAGTCGAACCGGGGCGGCGGCGTCCGGTCCGGTTCCGCGGCCGCGGGTGGCGCCTTCCCGGCCAGCGCCGCGGAGAGCAGCAGCAGGGGCACGTTGGCCACGAACACGCTGCGCCACCCGAAGAGGTGCACCAGCTCGCCCCCGACGAGCGGCCCGAGGGCGGCCGCGAGCGCCATCACCGCCCCGAACGCTCCGAAGCCGCGACCGCGACGCTGCGGGGGCAGCTCGTGCCGGAGGAGCGCAACGGTCGCGGGCACGAGCACCGCTCCGCCGGTCGCCATCAGGACCCGGGCGGCGACCAGGAGCCCGAGGGATCCGGCGACGTAGCCCATGAGGGCACCGAGCGCCACCACGACCTGCCCGATGAGCAGCATCCGGGGGTGTCCCAGCCGGTCGCCGACCTTCCCTGCGGGGCTCTGCAGCACCACCGCCGCGACCAGGTAGCTGGTGACCAGTGCCTGGGTCACCACGGCCGGGTCGTGACCCAGCTCGTCACTGATCCGGGGGAGCGCGACGGCGATCATGGTCGAGTTCAGCGGCATCAGTGCTGCCGCGAGCACGGCGGCGACGAGCCGACGCCCGCGGCCGCCCTCAGGCACGGGTGATCGGACGTCGCTGGAGCAGGAAGACCTGTCCGTCGTGGAAGGCGAACTCGATGTCGTGCTCGGTCGTGCCGTAGGCGTCGTCGCACAGGCCGGCAAGGTGGTCGAGGGCGGTGAGCTCGGTGTCGTCGAGACAGAAGGCGTCCACCAGCTCCGGTGCGACCGGGACCTCCTCCGTCGCCTCGGCCGCCCGCGGATCGCGCCGCGGCCTGATGGAGACGTCCTTCCTGCCCGGTGTGCGGTCCAGCAGGGAACCGCCGCGGGAGACGCGGTAATGGTCGGGGGTGACGATGCCGGCCACCACGGCCTCGCCGAGTCCCCAGCTCGCCTCGATCACGCGCTCCTCGGCGCCGGTCACCGGGTTCCTGGTGAAGAGCACCCCAGCGGTGTCGGCGTCGACCAGCCGCTGCACCACGACGGCCATCCGGCCGTCGGCGTCGAGGCCGCGGTTGGCCCGGTAGCTCAGCGCGCCGGCGTTCGTGGCGGACTCGTGGACCGCTCGTACGGCGGCCACGGTGTCCCGGCTCCCGGAGACCGCGAGCACGCTGAGGTGCGCCCCCGCGAAGGAGGCCTCGGCCGAGTCCTCGTCCAGGGCGCTGGAGCGCACCGCCAAGAGGCCGAGCTCCTCGGCCACCGCTGCGATCGCCCCGAGCGCGGCGGTGTCGCCCTCGATGATCGCCTCGACCGCGGAGACCGACAACGCGTAGCCGGACGGCACCGGCAGGCCGTTGCGGATCGCCGTGCCCAGCTGGACCGCCTTGCCGCCGTACACAGCCGCGTCCTCGGCGCCGGCCAACGGGGTGATCATCGTGCCGGCATCCGATTCCGTCGGCGGCCGGTCAGCGTGCCTGCGCGGCCGCGGCCAGGACGCGCACCTCGCCGGTCGTGCCGTCGACGCGGACCCGCGCGCCGTCCGGGATCACCTCGGTGGCATCACGGGTCCCGACCACGCCGGGGATGCCGTACTCGCGGGCGACGATCGCAGCGTGGCTGAGCTGCCCGCCGCGGTCGGTGACGATGGCTCCGAGCAGCGGCAGCACCACGTTGAAGTACGGCGAGGTGTTGCGCGCGACCAGCACGTCGCCCTGACGGATCCGGCCGAAGTCCGCCGAGTCGTCCACCAGCCTGGCGGTCCCCTCGTAGATGCCGGTGTTCACGCTGAGGCCGTGCAGGACGGTCTCGGTGTTCGCGGTTGTCGGGACGACGAAGAGGTTGGTGAGGACTGCCTCCACGGCCCGAGCCGCAGGACGTGCGGACCGCGGCAGTATGTCCACGGGCGGCGGTGCAGCAGGCATCGCGTTGAGGAACGGCGGTGCGTCCGCAGTCGTGTGCGTCGTGCGCCACTCGTGGTGTTGGGCGGCCGTTGCGGCGCTGGGACCCTCCTGGCCGCGGAGCATCGCGGTGACCTCGTCGAGGCTCAGATCGACCGCGTGCTCGGCCTCGAGCAGCAGCCCGCGTTCGTGCAGGCGGGCGCCCGCCTCGAGCAGCGCTCGCCTCGCGAGGCCGGTGGCCCAGCCGTCGGCGTACACGCCACGTTCGTCGCGCAGCCGATTCACCAGCCTGGCCTCGGCGACGTACTCGTCGAAGTCGGCCACGTGCTCGGCGGGGACCCGTGCTCGCAAGGCCTCCAGGCGCGACTCGTCCGTGCGGGGCACAGCGGTGCCTTCAGCGGCGCTGAGCAGCGCTTCGACGAGCAGGTCGGGCATCTCCCCGGCCGTCGGGTCGCCCACGTCGTAGCCGACGGAGCGGAACCGCACGGCCGAGACGTAGCCGCGGACGGCGGGCCCGACGTCCGGGTCGCCGGACAGGACGTCGATCTTCTCCGTCGACGGCGCGGCCGAGCGGAGCACCGATCTCGCCGCATCGTTGTTCGCCAGGGCGTCGCCGGCCTTGACCAGCTCCTCGGCAGCGAAGCCGTTGGAGATGGGCGAGGAACCGCGGAGCACGCCGCAAACCTCGCCGGCGGTGGCGCCCGTCCAGGCCATGGCCTCGGACAGCAGGAGACCGGTGACGACGACCGACGTCGCGGTGTAGTGCTGGTGCAGCCGGATCATCTCCCCGGCGTGCCGGTAGCAGTCCTCGACGTGGGTCGCGAGTCCCTCGTCCGGCAGCGCTCGTACGTCGACCAGCTGGATCGCCTCGTGCTGCTGGACGGCAGCGGGCTTGTCGTGGCTGTCCCACCGCTCGAGGTCCTTGCGCCACTGCTTCTCGCGGAAGGCACGCTCGGACGTGGCGATCCGGGCGCGCATCTTGGGATGCAGCCGGGTCAGCAGCCACAGGACCGGCGCGGGCGGTGGCTTCATCGCTCCCTTGGGCGCGAGGTAGGCCACGGGCTGCTGGTAGAAGAAGCCGTTCACGAGCGCGGGTTCCATGTGGTCGAGAAGCGACCCGTAGCGGGCCATGCCCTCGGCGAAGCCGCGCGGGAACGCCTCGACGAAGGCCGGCCCGATGAATCGGGTGAACGGTCGGCTGAAGTGTGTGCTCTCGAGCTCCCACGGACCCTTGCCGGGCGCGTCGAAGGTGGGTGCCTCCATGGTGGGTTCCTCTCCGTCCTGCCGACCATAGGCACAGGACGCGACCCCCGACACCGGCGCCGCCCAGGTGGTCCAGTCCACCCGTGCCGATCGGTCCTGGGCACGGATCCCAGTAGATTGACCGGCGTGCCTCGGCCGAGCGGGACCCCCAGCGCAGGGACGCTGGTGCGCGCCGGCTTCCAGGACGGCGAGCGCGCCGTGGGGTTGCTCGACGGGCTGGGTGACGGCGCCGACGAGCTGGTGCCACGGTTGTCGCGCACCGCTGACCCCGACCTGGCGCTGACCTCGCTGGTCCGACTGCTGGAGGTGGTCGAGGACCCCGCTGCGCTGCGGACGGCGCTGCTCCATGACGCGGGACTCTCCACCCGGCTGCTCAGTGTGCTCGGCAAGAGCGTCGCACTGGCCGACCATCTCGTCCGGCACCCGCAGCACTGGCACGACCTCGCCGACGCATCGCTGGCGGAGACCCGCCCTGCGGCGTACTGGCTGCGTGCCCGGCTGCTGCGCGCGGTCGGTGCGGACCCGGAGGCCGACGTGCCGGTCTCGGTACTCCCCGAGTCCGAGGCGAAGGACGCGCTGCGGGTCGAGTACCGCCGGCTGCTGCTGCGCCTGGCCTCGCGGGACCTCGCGCACCACATCGGGGTCGACGACGTCGCCGCCGAGCTGTCCGACCTCGCCGCAGGGACGCTGGAGGCTGCCCTGGCGGTGGCCCGCGTCCGCGTCGGTGAGAAGGCGATCCAGTGCCGGCTCGCCGTGATCGCCATGGGCAAGTGCGGCGGGCACGAGCTCAACTACATCAGCGACGTCGACGTGGTCTTCGTGGCCGAGGCCGCGGCGGGCGCCGACGAGGACGCCGCGCTCAGGGTCGGCAGCCAGCTGGCGGCCGCGATGATGCAGGTCTGCTCCGAGCACACCCCCGAGGGCAGCATCTGGCCCGTCGACGCAGGGCTGCGACCGGAGGGCAAGTCAGGGCGGCTCGTGCGCACGCTGGCCAGCCACCTCGCCTACTACGACCGCTGGGCGAAGACGTGGGAGTTCCAGGCGCTGCTCAAGGCGCGACCGGTGGCGGGCGACTCGGCCCTGGGGGAGGCGTACCTCGAAGCCATCGGACCACTGGTGTGGGAGGCCGCTGGGCGCCCCGGCTTCGTCGAGGATGTCCAGGCGATGCGCCGACGGGTGCTCGAGCACATCCCCGCCCACGAGGCGGAGCGCCAGCTCAAGCTCGGCTCCGGAGGGCTGCGCGACGTGGAGTTCGCGGTCCAGCTCATGCAGCTGGTCCACGGCCGGTACGACGAGCAGGTCCGGCCACCGACCACGCTCAGTGCGCTCGCCCGGCTCACCGAGGGCGGGTACGTCGGCCGGGAGGACGGTCAGTCGCTGCACGACGCCTACGCGTTCCTGCGCACCCTGGAGCACCGGATCCAGCTCTACCAGCTGCTGCGCACCCAGGTGGTGCCGGAGGACGACGCCTCGCTGCGTCGCCTCGGGCGGTCGCTGGGTCACCTGAGCAAGCCCAAGGAGGCGCTGGACCGGGAGTGGCGACACCACCGCCGGGAGGTGCGCCGGCTGCACGAGAAGCTCTTCTACCGTCCGTTGCTGGCCGCCGTGGCCCGGATCCCCGGCGACGGCGCCCGGCTCAGCCCGGAGGCGGCCGGGCAACGACTGGCGGCGCTGGGCTACGCCGATCCGCAGGCGGCGCTGCGCCACCTCGAGGCGCTCACCGAGGGCGTCACCCGGACGGCCGCGATCCAGCGCACCCTCCTGCCGGCGATGCTGGAGTGGTTCGCCGACGCACCGGACCCCGATGCCGGCCTCTTCGGCTTCCGCAAGATCTCGGAGGCCCTCGGCCGCACGCCGTGGTACCTGAAGATGCTCCGTGACGAGGGCCAGGCCGCCCAGCGGCTGGCGCAGGTGCTGGCGACGAGCCGCTACACGACCGACCTGCTCGAGCGGGAGCCCGAGGGCGTGCAGATCATCGGCGGCAAGGACAGCCTGGGACCGCTCGGTCGGGACAAGATCCAGGCGGAGATGCTGGCCAACGCCTCCCGCCGCGACGATCCCGAGACGGCGATCGCGAGCGTCCGGGCGATCCGGCGCCGGGAGCTGCTGCGGATCAGCGCCGCGGACCTCTGCGTGCCGTTCGGGGTGGCCGAGGTCGGCTACGCGCTGACCGACCTGACCAACGCGACCCTGGAGGCGGCGCTGGCGGTCGCCACCCGCTCGGTGGAGGTCGAGCGCGGCGAGGCGCTGTGCACCCGGCTCGCGATCGTCGCGATGGGCCGGTACGGCGGCCACGAGCTCGGCTACGGCAGCGACGCCGACGTGATGTTCGTGCACGAGCCGTTGCCCGGCGCCGATCCGCAGCGGGCGGCGTCCGTCGCGCAGGCGGTCGCCAACGAGCTGCGGCGACTGTTGTCCCTCCCCGGCACCGACCCCGCCCTCGAGGTGGACGCCGGCCTGCGTCCCGAGGGCAAGCAGGGCCCCCTGGTGCGGACCCTGGAGTCCTACGCCGGCTACTACGGCAAGTGGTCGGAGGTGTGGGAGGCCCAGGCACTGCTGCGCGCCCAGGCGATGGTCGGCGACGAGGGCCTGCGTGACCGGTTCCACGCCCTCATCGACCCGATGCGCTATCCCACCGACGGCCTGTCGACGCGCGATCTCGTCGAGATCCGCCGGATCAAGGCGCGGATCGACGCCGAGCGGTTGCCGCGGGGCGCTGACCCCAGGACCCACTTCAAGCTCGGGCCGGGCGGCCTGGCCGACGTCGAGTGGACCGTGCAGGTGTTGCAGCTGGAGCACGCCGCCGCCGTGCCGGCGCTGCGGACGACGCGCACGCTCGAGGCGCTGCGCGCCTGCGTGGACCACGAGCTCCTGTCGCTGGAGGACGCCTCGGCGTTGGTGCAGTCGTGGAAGCTCGCCAGCCGTGCGCGCAACGCGACGGTGCTGGTGCGGGGGCGTCCCAGCGACCAGCTCCCGTCCGACGTGCGCGAGCGGGCGGCGGTGGCCCGGATCCTCGGCTACGAGCCCGGACAGACCGATGCGATGGTCAACGACTACCAGCGTGCAGCCCGGCTGGCGGCAGCGAAGGTCGACGAGCTGTTCTGGGGAAGCTGAAGTAGCCAATACCTTCATTCTGCAGAAATGAAGGTATGATCTTCCAATGACGGAGATGAAGTCGTGACTCCGGTGGCCACGCTGATCGGGGACCTGGTGGGATCCCGGGCCGCGCCGGACCGGTCCGCCCTGCACGGGAGGTTCCGGCGGGCGCTGACGGACGTCGAAGCGGCGATCCCGACGCTGACGTCGCTGCGGATCACGGTCGGTGACGAGTTCCAGGGCTGCTTCGAGACGGTGGGCATGGCTGCGGCCGCCGCGCTGCGCCTGCGCCTGCTCCTGCTGCCGGACGCTGATGTCCGGCTCGGCATCGGATGGGGCGAGGTCACCGTCCTGGAGGGCGCGCCCCGGGTCGAGGACGGGCCCGGCTGGTGGGCTGCCCGGGACGCCATCGAGACCGTCGCCCGCGAGGCGGAGAAGGCGGCGCTGCGCTCCACCCGCACGCTCTACCGACGCGCTGCCGACCTGGCCGGCCCCGACGAGGCCGCCGTCAACGCCGCCCTGCGGCTGCGTGACCAGGTGGTCGGTTCGCTGGCCGGTCGCTCGCTGTCGGTGCTGCATGGTTTGCTCGACGGCATGTCCCAGGTCGAGCTCGCCGAACAGCTGGGGGTGTCCGCCTCGGCCGTCTCCCAGCGGGTCCGCTCCGACGGGCTCGCCATGCTGATCGCGGCGGAGTCGGCGCTGGGGGAGGTTCGGTGAGCTGGCTGGCACTGCTGCTGATCGGCGTGGCCGTGACCGACCTGAGCCACTCGATCCGGCCGATCCGGATCGTGCCCGAGTGCGTCGGCGGCGGCGCCGTGGTCGTCATCGGGCTGCTGGCCGGGCTGGAGCGACCTCGCGACGTCGCCGCGATCGTCGTGCTGGTGGTCCTCGTGGTCACCTGGGGCCAGACGGTGACCTGGGGGTTCGGTCGCGGACGGTCCTGGGTGCCCCTGGTCGTGCTGGCGGCAGGGTTGCTGGCCGCGCTGGCGCTCTCGCCGGCGGCCTCCGTCAGTGACGGTCTCCTCGGGGAGTGGCTCGACAGGACAACGCTGCCGGTCCTCGACGGTGTCGAGCCGGACCGGGCCCTGCTCCTCCTGGGAGTCTTCGGCGTCCAGCTCTCGACGGGCAACGTCATCGTCCGCCTCGTGCTCGCTGCGACCGGCACGCTCAATCCCGCGCGCCACGGGGCTGCCGAGGACCCGGAGATGCAGCTGAAGGGAGGCCGCCTGCTCGGACCGATGGAGCGCGTCTTCATCCTGGGCCTCGGCCTCGCCGGTCAGCTGACTGCCGCCAGCATCGTGATCGCTGCCAAGGGACTGCTGCGCTGGCCCGAGCTGCAGTCGAGGGGGGAGCAGCACCGGATCCACCAGCTCACCGAGTACTTCCTCGTCGGCAGCTTCCTCAGCTGGCTGGTCGCGCTGGCCTCCCTGGTGCTGGTCTCGGTCTGACCGGCGGTCAGCGCCGCCGGACCAGATGGCCGAGGCGCTCGTGGAACAGCGCCGCACGGGCGGCGTTCATGCCGGCTGCCCCGTGGACGCCCCCGCCCGGGTGCGCCGAGGCGGACCCGAGGTAGACACCGCGCACGGGCGTCTCGGCCCGGCCCAGGCCTGGGATCGGGCGGAAGACCAGCTCCTGGTGCAGCTGCGCGGTGCCGCCGTTGATGGCGCCGCCGACGAGGTTGGCGTTGCGCCCCTCCAGCTCGCGCGGGCCCAGCACCCGGCGTACCCGGATCCGGGAGGAGAACCCTGGTGCCAGCGCCTCCAGGCGCTGCTGCATCCGATCGGCGTACCGCTCGCGGTCGTCCTCGTCCCAGGTGCCGCGGACCGAGCCGTCGCCGGCATCGCGCCGGGTCTGCTGCGGCACGTGGGAGTAGGCCCACATCGACTCGGTGCCGGCGGGGGAGCGAGTGGCGTCGGTGGTCGTCATCTGTCCGGCGATGAGGAACGGTCTGTCGGGGACGGCGCCGGAGGTCAGCTGCGTGTAGGTGCGGCTGAGCTCCTCGAGGGAGTCCGCGACGTGCACGGTGCCGGGAGCAACCGGAGGTGGATCGGCCCACGGCACCGGACCGTCCAGGGCCCAGTCGACCTTCACGGTGCCGGGGTCGAGCTCGAACGCTCCCATCGCACGGCGGGTTCGCGCCGGCAGGTCGGCTGGATCGATCAGCCCCCCGTAGAGGTGGTACGCCGACACGTCGGCCACGACGGCACGGCGCACCTCGATCACCTCGCCGTCGTCGAGCCGCACCGCGCTCGCCCGTCCGCCGGAGACCTCGATCCGCTCGACCCTGGCTCCGCAGCGGACCTGGCCGCCCAGTGCCCGGAAGCGTCGGCCGAGGGCGCCCGCCAGCTCGCCGGCGCCTCCGACCGGGACCGGGAACCCGACGGTCTGGCCGAGCATCGCCATCAGCAGGCCCATCAGCCCCGAGCCGGTCGCGTTGGTCGGGATGTCGGCGTGGGCGGCATTGCCGGCGAGCAGCAGGCGGGGCGCCGGACCGGAGAAGTGCTGACGCCCCAGCTCGTCGACCGGCGTCACGAGGGTCCGCAGGAAGTCGAGACCCCCTGCTCCCGGCAGCTTGGCCAGGGTGCCCAGCCCGTGACGCACCGGCGGGAAGGGAGTCAGCATGGCGCCCAGCAGCTGCTCGCCGACGTGCTCCCAGCTGGCGGCCAGGGCGCGCCAGGCGTCGCCGTCGCCGGGGCTGAGCGCGTCGAAGCCGTCCGCGGTCACGTCCAGGTCGCGGCTCAGGATCGACCAGCCGCCCTCCGGCAGGGGGTGGCCGACCACCGCCGGGGCATGGGTCCAGCGCAGCCCGTGCTGCTCGAGGTCCAGCGAACGGATCGCGGGCGAGGCGACGGCGAGCGGGTAGAAGGCGCTGAACGTGTCGTGGACGAAGTCCGGGTCGAGCTCGCGACTGCTGTGCACCGCGCCGCCGATCTCGGGCTCGGCCTCCAGCAGGAGGACCGACCAGCCCTTGTCGGCCAGGTGGTTGGCGGCGACCAGTCCGTTGGGCCCGGAGCCGACGACGATCGCGTCCCAGCGCGGTCCTACCGACCCGGTCATCGGCTCCGCTCCGCGATGAAGGCGAGACGACGCAGGGTCTCGCTGTTGCGCCACTTCATCCCCAGGCCCTCCAGCGGCCCGGGCAGGTACGCCGTGGGCCCCTTCTCGATCTTCTCGTGGATGGTCACCTCGGTGCCGTCCGCCGCGGTGCCCTCATCGGCCGGGCTCAGCTCGATGTGGACGCTCGCCTCCCCGTAGGGCCAGACCCGGGCGCGCAGCACGAGCCGGCCCCGCGGCTCGGACTCGCGGGCCTCGGTGTAGTCGTTGACCAGGGCCGGCCAGACCCCGACGGAGTGGTGCAGCCGCGAGCCGACCGCCGGCCAGGTCTCGTCGACCTCCCGCATCCGCGAGGCGCCGACCACCCACACGGGATACAGCCAGCCGTCGGAGAGCACCCGCCACACCTTGTCCGGAGTGGCGTGGATCAGTCGCTTGTTGGTGGCCATGGTCGTCGGTGCCCCACGGCGCGGCCTTCAATCAGGCGGTGTAGCCGAGCGCCTCGGCCCGGGCGAGCATGCTCTCGGCCTCCTCGCGGCGCGACTGGCGCTGCAGCGTGCGACCGAGCAGCAGGGCCGCGTAGCCGTTGTCCGGCTGGGCCTCGAGCAGGCTCCGCGCCGCAGCCTCGGCCTTGTCCAGCATCGCGGCGTGGTAGTAGCTGCGCGCGAGCAGCTCGTGCACGGCGGTGAGCGCGTGGCCGGTGTCGTCCGAGCCGTCGACGAGGCGCTCGAGCGTCTCGACGGAGCCGTAGTAGTCACGCTCGTCGAACTGGTCCTCGGCGAGGCGGAACAGGTCGTACGGCGTCATCCGGTCGAGCAGGGAGTCGTGGAGGCGCATGTCGACCCAACGCCGGGGGAGCGCCGGGCATTCCGTCCGGCATTCCGTCCGGCATTCCGTTCGGGACGCTCAGTCTTTGGCGAGAATGTTGGCGAGAACGTGCCGCACCGCGAGTGAGCCGAACACCATGGCGGAGCCGAGTGGTGCACCGGGGCCCGGGTAGCTCGAGCCGAAGAGGGACGCCGCCGAGTTGCTGGTGGCGTACAGCCCGGTCAGCGGCGTGCCCTCCGGGGACAGCACCCGGGCAGCCGCGTCGGTGACCAGACCACCCTTGGTGCCGAGGTCGGAGAGCACGAACCGGGCGGCGAAGTAGGGCGGCTGGTCGCACGGGGTCAGCGCCGCGTTCCTGCCCTGGCCAGCGGTGAAGAAGGTGTCGTACTCGTCCTCGCCGCGACCGAAGTCCTCGTCCCGGCCCTGCTCGGCGAAGCGGTTGAACCGGGCGACGGTGGCCGGCAGGCCGGGCAGGGAGAGCTGCTCGGCGAGCTCCTGGACGCTGTCGGCGCGCACGCGGGTGCCGGCGGCCAGGTGCGCCTCCGGGTCTCCCTCGGGGATCGCGATGGCGGGCAGTCGGCCGCCTTCGCGGCTGTCGAAGACGAACCACGAGGGCGTCCGGTCCGCCGACAGCGCCATCTGCCTGCCGAACTGGTCATAGGGAAGGCACTCGTTGGCGTAGCGGCGCCCGTGCTGGTCGACCATCAGGCCGCTGCGGAAGCCGAGCGTGAAGGAGCCGTGGCCGTCAGGTTGCGCCAGTCCCGGGCAGAACCAACCCTGGTCGAGGAGCGCAGTCGCCGCGCCGAGGGCGATGCCGGCCGCGATCGGCTCACCCTCGTTGGTGTGGTCGGGCGCCATCGACCAGGCGGCGTCGCCCGGTACGCCGTGCTCCTTGCGCCACGCGGCGTTGTGCTCGAACCCTCCGGCCGCCAGGACCACGCCCCTGGCTGCGTCGTACTGCCGCGGGCCCGAGGGCGTGTCCGCCACCACCCCCGAGATCCGGCCACCTGCGCTGACCAGCGCGTCGACGCAGTGTCCGGTGCGCACCACGCCGCTCTCCCTGGTGAACGCCCACAGCAGTCGTCCGATGAGCGCCTGGCCCCCGGTGAGCGTGCGACGACCCCGTTCGCCGAGCCGGTCCCGCTCCACGGGCGGCCGGACCAGGGCGGCGACGTCGTGGGGCAGCTCGTCCCGCCGGATGCTCTCCGGCTGGATGGAGCGGCCGCCCGGAACCCGGCCCGGCGCTGGGAAGTACTCCGGGAACGGGATGAACTCGAAGGCCAGCGCCGGGTCCTGCTCGAGCTCGGCGACCAGGCGTGGGGCCTCGGCGAGGAAGGCCTCGACCTTGTCCTGCTCGGGGTCGTGCAGCACGGCCGCCAGATAGCTGCGGGCCGACTCGGTGGAGTCCGGCACGCCCGTCCGTTGCTGCACCTGGCTGCCCGGCAGCCAGCAGGCGCCGCCCGAGTAGGCCGAGGTGCCACCCACGAGGTCGGTCTTCTCCAGCACCACGGTGCGCAACCCGTGCTTCTGGGCGAGGTACGCCGTGGTGAGCGCGCCGCCGCCGGAGCCCACCACCACGACGTCGTACTGCTCGGCGGGGTTCATCGGCGTCCTTCCGGTCGGGCAGGCCATCATGCTGCGCCCCGGATCGGGGCGTCCAGGGCGCTCCCGGTCAGTGAGCGTCGAGGCCGCGCGCCGGTATTCTCGGTGCCGGGTGCTGGCCATGGGGCGGTCAGCGGGCGAAGGGAAGGTCATATGAGTCACGCGAGCGCGTCGCCGGACGGCAGTCCGGACCAGGACACCGGGGGAGCGACCCATCTCGCCGTACAGCTCGAACAGGAGGTCCGCCGGCGCTGCCCGGAGCTCGATCCCGAGCTGCTGCCCGACGGGTTCTGGACAGCTGTTGCCGAGGCGGTGGAGGCGACGTCCGGGCATCGAACCGGCCCGGATGCGCCGTCGGACGGCGGCGATCTGGCCGAGACGCGAGCAGTGCTGCGACAGCGCGAGCAGCAGTTGTCCTCCCAGCCGCCGATCGAGCAGGTGAAGGGCATGTTGAAGCAGGACTTCGACATGACCGACGAGCAGGCGATCCGCTACCTGAAGCGGATGAGCCAGGACACCAACGTGAAGGTCCGCGAGCTGGCCGGACAGCTCGTCGACGAGCTGTCCGGCTCCGCGTCGACCACGACCGCCAGCGCGACCGCCCACCAGCTCAAGCGGATCCGCAACGCGTTGTTGCGCCGCGACTGAGCGCCTGGGCGCCGGCCCGGTCAGAACAAGAAGTAGCGCTGGGCCATCGGCAGCTCGGTGGCCGGTGCGTGCTCGATCAGCTCGCCGTCGACGTGCACGCTGTAGGTGTCCGGGTCGACCTCGATCCGCGGGAGTGCGGTGTTCTCCGGCAGGTCTGCCTTCGTGCGGCCGCGCACGCTCCGCACGGCGACGAGCTCGCGGCTGGTCTCGAGCCGGTCCGCAAGGCCGTCGTCCAGCGCGGCCTGCGCGACGAAGGCGACGCTCGTCTGCGCGGCCGACGGGCTGTTCACGTTGAACCCGGGCCGCGGGAGCACCGGCTGCGGTGTCGGCACCGAGGCGTTCGGGTCGCCCAGCGCCGCGACCGCCGCCATGCCGCCCTTGAGCACCATGGTGGGGCGTACGCCGAACAGCGCAGGCTGCCAGAGCACCAGGTCCGCACGCTTGCCGACCTCGACCGAGCCGATCTCGTGCTCGAGGCCGTGGGCCACCGCGGGGCAGATGGTGTACTTCGCGACGTAGCGTCGGGCGCGGTTGTTGTCGGCCCGGTCGTCGCCCGGCAACGAACCGCGCAGGTGCTTCATCCGGTGCGCGGTCTGCCAGGTGCGGATGACGACCTCGCCGATGCGTCCCATCGCCTGCGCGTCGGAGGACATGATCGACAGCGCGCCCATGTCCTGCAGCACGTCCTCGGCCGCGATGGTGCCGGCGCGCACCCGGCTCTCGGCGAAGGCGAGATCGTTGGGCACCTGGGGGTTGAGGTGGTGGGCCACCATCACCATGTCGAGGTGCTCGTCGATGGTGTTGTGCGTGTACGGCCGGGTGGGGTTCGTCGAGGCGGGCAGCACGTAGGACTCGCCCGCGATCCGGATGATGTCCGGGGCGTGCCCGCCGCCGGCGCCCTCGGTGTGGAATGCGTGGAACGTGCGGCCCTTCACCGCGGCCAGCAGGTCCTCGACGAAACCAGCCTCGTTGAGGGTGTCGCTGTGGATGGCGACCTGGACGCCCGACTCGTCGGCCACGGTCAGGGCGGCGTCGATGACCGCCGGGGTCGCACCCCAGTCCTCGTGCACCTTGAAGCCTCCGGCCCCGCCCCGGAGCTGCTCCCACAACGCCTCGTGGGAGACGGTGTTGCCGCGGGCCAGGAACAGCACGTTGACCGGCCACGGGTCGAACGAGTCCAGCATCCGCTGGGTCCACCAGGCCCCCGGCGTGGCCAGGGTCGCCTTGGAGCCCTCGGTGGGCCCGGTGCCGCCACCGACGACCGTCGTGGTGCCGGCAGCCAGCGCCTCCACCAGCGCGGACGGGTCGACGAAGTGCACGTGCGTGTCGATGGTGCCCGCGGTGAGGATCATCCCGTTGCCGGCCGCGATCTCGGTCGAGGGGCCGATCACCAGGCTCTCGTCGATGCCGTCCATCGTCTCGGGGTTGCCGGCCTTGCCGATGCCGACGATGCGGCCGTCGCGGATGCCGACGTCGGCCTTGATCACGCCCCAGTGGTCGAGGATCACCGCCCCGGTGATGACCAGGTCGGGCGTGCCCTCGGCGCGGGTCGCCCGGGACTGGCCCATCGACTCGCGGATGGACTTGCCACCGCCGAAGACCGCCTCGTCGCCGCCGACACAACGATCCTCGGTCACCTCGATGAACAGGTCGGTGTCGGCCAGCCGGATCCGGTCCCCGGTCGTCGGGCCGAACGATGCGTCGTACTCCCGGCGATCGATCTCAGGCATCGAGCTCACCGCCGCACTCACCGCGCAGGCCGGCGACGATGCGCTGCCCGCGGATCGGGATCAGCTCGACGTCCTCGGCGGCACCGGGCTCGAAGCGCATGGATCCTCCTGACAGGACGTTGAGGCGACGTCCCCACGCCGCCTTCCGGTCGAACTCCAGGGCCGGGTTGACCTCGGCGAAGTGGTAGTGCGAGCCGACCTGGATCGGCCGGTCGGCACCGTTCTCCACCCGGATCGTCACCACGTCGGCGCCGTCGTTGATCACGACCGGGTCGTCGCCGTACAGGACCTCTCCGGGCACCATGGGTCCGCTCGGCGGCGCGTCTTCGCCGTGCTGGCGCCTGATCGCCTGGCGTTCGCCCGTGCCCGCACGCCGCGGTGGGCTGGGCGTGCCGGGACCGCTGCTGGGGTGCCGCTCGAGGCGCGGGTCGGGACGCTGGTACTGGGTGTCGCCGGGGTGGTCGCTGGGGTGCTCGGGCCGCTGGGTCATGAGATCGGCCCCGTCACGGTGATCAGCTTGGTGCCGTCGGGGAACGTCGCCTCGACCTGGAGCTGGCCCAGCATCTCGGGGACACCCTCCATCACCTCGTCACGACGCAGCACGTGGCGGCCGTCCTCCATCAGGTCCGCCACCGTGCGGCCGTCGCGAGCACCCTCCATCAGGAAGGACGTGATCAGCGCCGTCGCCTCCGGGAGGTTCAGCCGCACCCCTCGGGATCGTCGCTCCTCGGCCAGCTTGGCTGCGCTCCAGATCATCAGCTTCTCCTGCTCGTGCGGGCTGAGCAGCATCGTGAACCTCCTGCGTCGGGGCCGGCACCCACGGGTCGGGGCCCGGTACCCAGCGAACCGGCTGCACACCTGCTTGTCCAGACTCACCGGGATGCAGCCGCTTGTCCGCGGGCGGTCGCGGTGTCCCTCGCCGAGGCCGCACTAGGGTGGTCCCGACGTACGCCGTCGACGCGCGGAGGTGGGCAGTGCCGAACGGACTCGGTACACCGGCGCTGCTGCTCGCCCTGGTCGACGGCCGCTTCCCTGCAGGTGGCTACGCGCACTCGGGAGGGCTGGAGCCGGCGGTCACGAGTGGGCACGTGCAGACCGTCGATGATCTGGAGCCGTTCCTCCTCGGACGTCTCCGGACGACCGGACTGGTGACCGCGGCCGTCGCGGCAGCCGCCTGCCGCGAGGTCCTGGGCGGTACGACGATCGAGCGGCTGGCCGCCCTCGACAGCGAGCTGGACGCGCGCACGCCCTCGCCGGCCCAGCGGGCGACCTCGCGCCAGCTGGGTCGTCAGCTGGTCCGCGCCGTGGTCACGATCACCCCGCAGCTGGCAGGGATGGAGACCGGCCACCGCGCCCCGCACCTGCCCGTCGCGCTCGGTGTCGCCTTCGGCCACCACGGGCTGTCCCCGTACGACGCAGCGCTGGCCTGCCTGCACGAGAGCGCCGCCGGGGTGGTGGCCGCGGCGGTTCGGGTGCTCAGCACCGACCCGTTCGTCACCTACGGCGTGCTGGCGCGGCTCGCCCCGGTCATCGACGAGCTCGCCGGTGAGGCCGTGGACCGGTCCGCCGACCTCGCTGACCTGCCGGCCGACAGCGGGCCCCTGCAGGACACCAACGCCGAGCGTCATCTCACCCGGGCCACCAGGTTGTTCGCCTCATGACCGTCGTGGTCCCCGCCGTCGCCGGTGCGTCCCGCATGCGGGCGCGCGCGCACGTGCGCACCGAGCTCCAGGGAGGGCGGACCCGGCTGGAGGTGCTGCGGTCGCAAGCGCCGTTGAGCCTGCGCCCCACCATCCCGCGGCAGTCGGAGCCCTGGGCCCAGTTCGTCGACGACCCGGCGCACCTGTGCATGACGGCTGCCGCAGCGGGTCCCCTCGGCGGCGACGAGCTGGTCCTCGAGGTCGAGGTCGGCGCCGGCAGCGCGCTGGTGCTCACCGAGTCCTCGGCCACCCTGGTGCTGCCCGGGCACGACGGGGCGCAGTCCCGGATGCGGGTCCGGGCACGGGTCGCACCCGGTGGCGCGTTCGTCTGGCTGCCCCAGCCGGTGATCGCCGCCGCAGGCTGCGACCACCTCAACGACGTCGCCGTCGAGCTGGCGCCCGACGCACAGTTCGTGATGCGCGAGCAGTTGCTGCTGGGCCGCAAGGACGAGGACTCCGGACACCTGCGCCAGCGTGTCCGCGTGCGCCGGGACGGCCGGCCGCTGCTTGCCCAGGACCTCGACCTGGGCTCGGCCACGGGCAGCAGCCCCGCGGTCGCCGGGCCGCACCGGGCGGTCGGCTCGCTGCTCGTCGTGGACCCTCGGCTCGACGCGGGTTCGTCCGCGCTGCTCGACGAGGACGGCGCGGTGCTTCCGCTGGCCGGCGGCGGCGCCGTACTCGTCAACGCACTCGCAGCCGACAACACCGGGCTGCGCCGGCAGCTCGGCCAGGCCCTCGTCCTGATCGGCGAGCAGCTGATCCCCCCAGCGGAGAAGGAACAGGAGACACCATGACCGAGGCAATCCCTTCCGCTCACCCGGCGCGTGCGCTGCGCCTGGGCGTGGCCGGGCCGGTGGGCACCGGCAAGAGCTCGCTGATCGCGACGGTGTGCCGCGAGCTCGGAGCGGAGCTGAGCATCGCGGTGATCACCAACGACATCTACACCGACGAGGACGCCCGGTTCCTGCGCTCGGCTGGGGTGCTGCCGGCCGAGCGGATCCGCGCCGTCGAGACGGGCGCCTGCCCACACACGGCCATCCGCGACGACATCACGATGAACCTGATGGCGGTGGAGGATCTCGAGCGCGACTTCGCGCCCGTGGACCTCGTGCTGGTCGAGAGTGGTGGCGACAACCTGACGGCCACGTTCTCGCCAGGCCTCGTCGACGCACAGATCTTCGTGCTCGACGTCGCCGGAGGTGGCGATGTCGCGCGCAAGGGCGGTCCGGGCATCGCGCGTGCGGACCTGCTGGTCGTCAACAAGGTCGACCTGGCGCCGTACGTCGACGTCGACGTACCCCGGATGGTCGCCGACGCCCAGGCGGCCCGTGACGGCCGGCCCGTGCTCGCGTTGAGCCGGACGCAGCCGGAGACCGTCGAGCAGCTGAACACGTGGATCCGGGCGATGATCGCGCGGCACGCATCCGGGGAGCACGTGCCGGTCGACCCCGGCCCGATGGCGCCGCACCGTCACGCACACTGAGTTGCGCCGGCGCTCGACCGCTCGATCTCCCCTTCACCCCGGGTGCCGCCTGGCGCAAACACGAGCGGAGTCCGAAAAGATGCTCATCCGCGATGTCGAAGGCGCAGGATGCGGTTCGACGTAGGGGTGAGTCGCCACCGAACAGCGGTGGCCCGAGGTTGGAGGAGCGAGCAATGCCACGGTTCATGGGTTTCGTCAGGATGGAAGAGGGCGCGGGCGCACCGCCGCAGGCGCTGTTCGACGCGATGGACAAGCACATCGGCGAGCAGGCCGCAGCCGGCCACTTCCTCGACGGTGGCGGTCTCTTCGGCACCGAGGACGCGGTGAACTTCGTCGTCAGGAAAGGCGAGATCACCCGGGTCGACGGGCCTTACGCCGAGGCGAAGGAGGTCGTCGGGGGATGGGCGCTGATGCACTTCGACAGCCTCGAGGAGGCGATCGCTGCCCAGCAGGAGTTCGCCGAGCTGCACGCGACGTACTGGCCGGAGTGCGAGATGGTCGCGACGTTGCGCCAGATCCCGGACGAGGCGCCGCAGCCCTCGGACGCCTGAGCAGTACGTCGTTCGTGGCCCTGCGGCCAGCCCTAGGCTGGCCGCATGGCCGAGACCCTCGCGGAGACGATCACCGCCACGTGGCGGCAGGAGTCCGCACGGCTGGTCGGCGCGCTGACCCGGATGACCCGGGATCTCGACCTCGCCGAAGACCTGGCCCAGGACGCGTTGGTGAGCGCGCTGGAGCAGTGGCCGTCCCAGGGCGTTCCCGTCAACCCCGGCGCGTGGTTGATGACGACGGCGAAGCGTCGCGCCGTCGACTCGTTCCGCCGGGCCGACACGCTGCGCCGCAAGACCGAGGAGCTCGGCCACCGCCTGAGTGAGGAGGACGCGATGCCCGACCTCACCTCACAGGTGGACTTCATCGACGACGACGTCCTGCGGCTGATGCTCCTCACCTGCCACCCGCAGCTGACCCCGGAGTCGCGCGCCGCCCTGACGTTGCGCCTGGTGGGGGGACTGTCGACGGTGGAGATCGCCCGTGGCTTCCTGGCCGCGGAGTCCGCGATGGGACAACGCATCTCCCGGGCGAAGCGGACGCTCAGCGACGCGTCCGCGGAGTTCGAGGTGCCGGTCGGCGAGGAGCGCATCGACCGCCTCGACGACGTGATGGCCGTGGTCTACCTGATCTTCAACGAGGGCTACACCGCGACCGCCGGCGACAACTGGATGCGTCCCGAGCTGACCAACGAGGCGATCAGGCTGGCCAGGATGCTCGCCGCGCTGATGCCGGAGGAGCCGGAGGTCCACGGGTTGCAGGCGCTCCTGGAGCTGCAGGCGTCACGCAGCGGTGCCCGCCTGGACGCCGACGGCCGGCCGGTCCTGCTCGACGACCAGGACCGCAGCCGCTGGGACGAGCTGCTGATCCGCCGCGGGCTGGCCGCGCTGGAGCGCGCTGAGGTGCTCGCCCGGCGCGGGAAGGCGGTCGGGCGGTACTACCTGCAGGCGGCCATCGCGTCCCGCCATGCCCGCGCTGCCACGGCCGACGACACGGACTGGCGTGCCATCGCAGCGCTGTACGACGTGCTCGCCGAGGCCGCGCCCGGGCCGATCGTCCAGGTCAACCGTGCGGTCGCGCACGGGCGCGCGTCCGGCCCGGATGCCGGTCTGGCGGTGCTCGATGGCATCCCGGACGGTGCGCTCGCCGGCTCACACCTGCTGCCGAGCGTGCGGGGCGACCTGCTCGTGCGGGCCGGTCGGCACGCCGAGGCAGCAGCGTCGTTCCGCGAGGCGGCGTCGCTCACCCGCAACGAGAGCGAGCAGGCGTTGCTCCTGCGCCGTGCGGAGGAGTCCGAGAAGGCCACCGCGGCCGGACGGTGAGCCCGGGTGTGGGTCCTTCTGGGCGAGCGCAGCTGGCCGTGGCGGCACACCGGCTCTTCGCAGTCGAGAGTGTGAACTGATCGGCGTCCCGCGGATGTCGGTGACTGCCGGCCGATGGCCGATCGGCGCGTGACCGAAGGTCGGAGGATGCGGCGACCTCGACCGATGAGTCGGGCGGTGAATCAGAGACGGTGCTCGTTGCGCGGCTTGGGTGCACGCCGCACGTGTGCGCGTTCTCCCTGTTTGCCAACCAGGCTGAGGAACTCCACGGGCCCTGCGCTGGTCGCGCCGAACCAGTGGGGGGTGCGCGTGTCGAATTCGACGGCTTCGCCTGGTTCGAGGATCAGGTCGTGCTCGCCGAGGACGAGTCTGAGTTTGCCGTTGAGGACGAAGGCCCAGTCGTATCCTTCGTGGGTGCGTAGATCGGGCTCGGCGTCGTCGCGTCCGACGGGGAGAATGAACTTGTAGGCTTGGATGCCTCCGGGTCTGCGGCTGAGGGGCAGGATGGTCCGGCCGTCGCTGGTGGGTATCGGGCGCAGGTTGATGCGTGGGTCGCCGGTCGGCGGTGCATCGACGAGCTCATCGAGGGTGACGCCGTACGCGCGTGCCAGCGGTAGCAGCTGCTCCAAGGTGGGGCGCCGGAGTCCGGCCTCGAGCCTGGACAGGGTGCTTGTCGAGATCCCGGTCTCTTCGGCGAGATCGTGCAGGGTGATGTCGCGGCGCTGTCGCAGGTGCTTCAGCCGTGGACCAACGGCGTCGAGGGTGTGGTCGATCGATGCGTCCATTCTGCGAGTTTGCCATTCGGCAACAAGAGTTGCAAGTCTGCCGGATGAGAGTCATTCTCGAAAAGTGCTGGTGCCAGACCGTGGCCCGGCCGACGTACCGAGAGGACAGCAATGGCAGTGCAGACGGACCTTCTTCGCGACGTGGTGGTCGTCGGTGGCGGCGCAGCCGGCTTGAGCGCTGCGTTGACGCTGGCCCGGGCGCGCCGGTCGGTGACGGTCGTGGATGCAGGTGAGCCGAGGAACGCGCCCGCGGACGGGGTCCACGGATTGCTGGGCCTGGAGGGTGTGAGCCCGATCGAGCTCCTGGCTCGTGGCCGCGACGAGGTTCTCGGCTACGGCGGCGAGATCCTCGCGGGTGAGGTGGTCGACGTCTCCAGTGCGTCGTACGGGTTCGCGGTCGTGCTTCGCGACGGCGAGATCCTCCGCGCCCGCCGGCTCCTGATCGCCACCGGCCTGGTCGACCAGCTCCCCGACATCCCTGGAGTGCGCGAGCAGTGGGGGCACGGCGTCCTGCACTGCCCCTACTGCCACGGCTGGGAAGCCCGCGACCGCAGGATCGGCGTGCTGGGCACCGACTCGATGGCGGTGCACAAGGCGGTGCTGTTCCACCAGTGGAGTCCCGATGTCGTGTACTTCGCCCACGGCCAGCAGCTCGACCCGCAGGACCGCGCCAAGCTGGACGCCCTCGACATTGCAGTGGTCGCCGGCACGATCTCCCGGCTTGAGATCGTCGATGATCGGCTGACCGGGGTGCAACTCGACGACGAGGCAGTCGTTGCGGTCGACGCCGTGGTGGTGGCGACGCCGATGGTCACCCGGGCGACGCCATTCGCTGGCATCGGCATCGAGCCGAAGTCGCACCCCGCCGGCGCGTTCATCGAGACCGACCAGTTCGGTGCCACCTCGGTGCCAGGAGTGTGGGCCGCGGGCAACTCCTGCGACATCGGCGCCCAGGTCGGCGCCGCGGCTGCTGCTGGGGCCCTGGCGGCTCAGCACATCAACACCGACCTCGTCATGAAGGACCTCGACCGAGCCTTGGCCGCAGCAGCGGGCACCCCGACTGATGAAGGAGACCACCACGTGGAGCACACGTTCGACCACGAGTACTGGGACCAGATCTGGCAAGGCGATCGTGCCGTGGCCATGGCATCCAGTCAGCCCAACCCGCATTTGGTTCGCGAGGTCGGCGCTCTGGCGCCCGGGACGGCGCTCGAGGCTGGCTGTGGCGCCGGGGCCGAGGCGATCTGGCTCGCGTCGCGTGGATGGCAGGTCACCGGGGCGGACATCGCCGCGGAGGCACTTGACCGCGCCGCCGAGCGCGCCACCGACGCTGGAGTGGCCGAGCGGGTGACCTGGGTTCAGGCGGACCTGTCCACGTGGGACCCGGAAGCGCGCTTCGAACTGGTCACCACCCACTACGCGCACCCCGCGATGCCGCAGCTGGAGTTCTATGACCGCGTCGCATCCTGGGTGGCCCCCAGGGGCACCCTTCTGATCGTCGGCCACCTCCACCGTGACGCCTCCGCCGGCGACGACAGCCACGGTCACGACCCTGGCCACGACGACGGCGGAGACGAACCGCCCGCCTCGGCCTCGGCGACTGCCGCCGCTATCACCGCGCGCCTCGAACCCGCCGAGTGGGAGGTCGTGACCGCCGAGGAGTCGCACCGGACCATGTCCGGTCCCGGTGGCCATGAGACCACCATTCACGACGTCGTCGTCAGAGCCACTCGCCGCAGCTGACCTCAGCCGCCCCGCCCAGCGACCCATTTGACTGCTGTGCAGGAGGACCGCCTGGTCGACCTGTGCACTCCCGAGGCGCACGTGCGGGTGCAGCCGCCATGGGGGACCTACCAGCGCATGATCGCCGCTTACCGGGAACCTGACCAGACCAAGGGCCGCGACCTGATGGCCAAGCTGATCGACTCCGTCAGCCACGGCGTCCCAGCTGTGCTCAGCGAGCCCTCACACTCGGGCGGACACTGAAGAAGCGCCGACGATGTCCTGGCCTGCTTCGAGAGACCAGGCACCAGCAACGGACCAACCGGGGCCATCAACGGCCGAGTCGAGCAGCTACGCGGCTCCGCGCTCGGACTCCGCAACCTGACGAAATACATCGCCAGATGACTATTCGAGACCGGCGGCTTCAGATCCCGACTACACCCTGATCTGTGACGAGCCGGCAAACCTCCGCCGCTCAGCGCTCTGTGCAAACTCGCTGACGATCCGGTCGAAGTCGATTGGCGCCGGTCAGTTTGCGTGTTCTGCATGGAGCGACGCGATCTGCCTGATCAGCTGGCTCACCGTGTCCCACGCGGCGACAGCATCCACGCTTGGCAGGTTGGGTGCTTTGGCCGTGAGTCGCTTGTCGGTGATGGTTTGCAAGGTCGCTCCGATCGAATCTGCCTCACTCGTCCAGCCCCTGTCGCGAAGAGGCTGGAGCGGGACCTCGAGGCTGTCCCAGCTCGCGAGGTAGACGATGGCAACGGAAGCCATGGCACGAGTCTTGAGCAGCGTTGCCGATGGCGTCTCCTGCACGATGAGACCGAGTTCCGCGGCCAACTCGCTGGCCAGCTCGATCAACTGCAGCGTCTCGGGCCTGGACGCCGTCAAGGCCTCATCCCGAGTCGCCGTTCGGCGGGCCCCCGTCGGCTTCAGGGATGCTGCCGCGGTTCGTCCGAACACGGCGGGCACGATCACCGATCCCGGGTACCCGTCAGCTCGGTATTGCTTGACCTCGACAGCGAACACCTGGGCTGGGTTCATCTGCTCGTTCAAGAACTCGGTGATGCGCATCAGCTCGTCGGGAATCACATCGGCGACGAAGACCATACGGAGTCGGCCGGCCCGGAGGTTGTCGGCGATCGACGCGAAGAAATCGTCGATGGTGGCGTTTGGATCATCCAGCAGGCGCCGTACCTCGGCCTCCGGATCGTTCCCCAGGTCTTCCTGTGTCCGGATGAGCGAGGCACGGAGGTCCCCGAGCGGCCAGTAGCGTACGCCGTTGGCCGCGTAGTCGAGCATCTGTCCGACCACCTCGCGTCGGATGCGCGTGTCGGAAGAACGCTTCACCTCCACGAGCGTCGGAACCGCGTCCTGATCGACGAAGAGATGATCCACGCTCCACCGTCCGGCCGAGGCGTCTCGATCGGGAACGGCCTGCTCGCGCCGCATCAGCAGCCAGCGACGCGGCGACTCTGGTGTCATCTGGCCGCCAGCCAGCAGGTCCGGGTGTGATGCGAGCAGCTCTTGGAGGACGCTCTCGTACTCGTATGGTGTTGGAGCCATCGAGACGAGCTCGCCCTTGCCGTCGATGTGAAACAGCCCGTCGGCACTCATGTCCGAATCTTGGCATTCGGCTCCGACATGCGCCTGAAGTTCGGCGACAACCACCTGTGGCCCAAGTTCGAGTCCGGTGTCTGCGGTTGCCGGTGCTGCCGTCAGATCAGTCTCCGCCTGGGCGGCTCGGTCCATGACCCCACCGCCGTCGGGCGGCCGCTGTTCAACGTCCTGGCGATGGTCGTTGAGTTCGAGTCCGACCTCATCCGGCTCCGCACCCGCCAGGGTTTGAAGGTCGCCAACGACTGCGCGGCAAGCAGCCCAAGCTCAGCAGGAAGCAGGAAGCCCACTTGGTCTCGCTGGTGTACAGCGGCGGGTACGGCCGACGGCCGGCCGAGCAACAGACCTCAATCGGTGCTGTCGAGAATCAGTCGAGTCGCTTCGTGCGGTGCGTCCCATTGTGGAAAATGACCGCACCGCTCGAACCAGTGCAGCACCGCGTCGGGGAAGAGCTCCGTAGCACGTGCGGCCTGTCTTGGCACGGTCACCAGGTCACGACGACCCCAACCGATCGTGACCCGGCCGGGCACTGTGCCAGCCGGGGCTCCCTGTTGCTTGGGCCCTTTGGTCAGGGCATCCATGGCAGCGCCAGTCGCCGGGGAGTCGGCCAGCCCGCGCACGTCCGGCAGCACGGTCTCGCGCGAGAGCGCCCAGGGCCGCGCCGACAACTGCGCCAGCAGCAGAGTCCTTCCCACAGTGCTGCCGAGCAGTGCGGGAAGCATGCCTCGCAGCGCTCGGACCAAAGCGATCGACGGCCGCAGCGTGGCGCCGAAGACGACGAGGTCGCGGTCGCTCCAAAAGCCGCCCGGGTCCAACGCCACGGTGTCGCCGCCGACGCCGCGGCGTGCGAGCTCGAGCACCATTCGGCCGCCCATCGACTGGCCGACGGTCGGGACCCCGTCCAGGCCCTGTTCGCGGATGAAGTCCGCTACGGAGTCGGTGAGGGTGGCGATCGAGACCTCGCCGGCCAACGGCGGCGTCTCGCCGAACCCCGGTAGGTCGACGGCGATTACCTCACGGCGCTCGGCCAGTTCGTCGAGGATCGGGGACCAGGATCGCCACCCAGCGCCAAGACCGTGCACGAGCAACAGTGGGCTGCCGCTTCCTCGTCTTACGTGATTCAACGTCACACCGCGAACGCTAACTCACGCGAAGCTCGGCGTGTCTCGCAATCGTTGGCGGTCGAAACGATGAAGGCCCCGGCTGTTGCCGAGGCCTTCATCAACTCGAACCAGCGAGTTCGAGCCCTACTCCTAGAGGAGAGGTGCGTGTGGCACAGGTGCTAGATGTCGTAGTAGAGCTCGAACACCGCGGGCGGTGTTGGGTGGTGCTGGGCATCTCGGGAAACACGGTCATCACTGCGGAAACGTCGATTTGGCGGATGGGCGAAGTTGGCTGATTTTGGCCGCGAACGGATCTCCTGCGGCATCCCTGCGGAATCTGGAAGGTCAGGCGACCGAGTGAAGTTCGAAGCGCAGGCCGAGTGCATTGGTCACCTTGAGGATCGTCGACCAGGTGGGGTTACCTTCTTCGGAGAGTGCCTTGTAGAGGCCGTCGCGGCTCATGCCCACTCGGCGCGCTAGCTCGCTCATGTTCTGCGACCGGGCGATGATGCCCAGGGCATGCGGAACCGCACTCGGGTCCTCGGCGGAGTCTTCGAGCGCGACCTCCAAGAACACCGCGACGTCGTCGAGGTTCTTCAGGTAGTCGGCGGCGTCGAAGCGCTTGTACTTCTCGCTCATGGTCATGGTTTGCCCTCCGCTTCCTTCTGCCTGTCGGCTCGCCATTCCTCGGCGAGCTCGTGTGCCTTCTCGATGTCTTTCTGCTGCGTCGACTTGTCACCGCCGCACAGTAGGAGGACCAGCGTGTCTGCGTCCTGCAGGTAGTAGACCCGGTATCCCGGCCCTACATCGAGACGTAGTTCCGACAGTCCCTTGCCGATGGGCCTCGCGTCACCAGGGTTGCCGTTGGCGAGTCGGTCGATCCGTCGGATGATGCGGAATTTGCCTCGAAAGTCCTTGAGTTTCTTCAGCCACATCTCGAACTCGTCTGTGCGGACGACTTCGATCATGTGTCGACTATATCTGACAGTAGTGGGGTGGTCCAGTCGAAGTCATCGCCCGAGCATGTCGCCGTCGCCTGCGCTGGACCTGATCGTCGCGAGGTCGAGGCAGGGGGCCGTGGCCAGCCTGGTTCATTCGGCCTTCTCAGACCGCGGCGCCTTGGGCTTGGCCCCATGCCCATGGTCACGAGTCCGCGTGCTTGGCGACCTCAAGTGCTGTGCGCCGCGTGTCCTCTGGATGATCTCCGGATTCGTCGCGAAGTAGTGGTGCGCGAGGAAGTCGCGCATGCCCGCGATGTCGCTCCACTGATGTCGGGCTCCGTCGCTGTCAGCTCGGGACTGATTCCCTTCACCGCTTCGCCGATCTCCAGGAGTCGCATGGCGACGGCTTCGACGATCTCAACCGTGATCGGGCCATGTTGGAAGTGGGAGCGGATCGAGGCAATGTCGTCGAGGATGTCGGCGTCGGCTCACCGTGGCAGCAAGTCCTTCGCCGCTCGTGAGCGCACGCGCTCCTTGAGGCCGTTGCGCGGCACCAAGTCGACGGGCACTCCGAGCACGTCTTCCAGCTCGTGCTTGATGCCGATGATGTCGATGATGTCGGTCCCGGCCGGGAAGTCGACCAGCAGGTCGACGTCGCTGTTTGCGTGATCGTCGCCGCGTGCGGCGCTGCCGAAGATCTCTGGGTTCGTGACGCCGTGACGGCGCAGCACCTCGAGCAGCTCGCCCCGGCGGGCGACCACACGCCGGCCCGTGGGGCCGCTGAGCGGCTTCCGGGCGGGTGCTGCGGTCTCGGCCATAGATCCATCGTATCGGCGACCTGGACAACTTCGCCGACCTACATGCTCAGCCCTCGGCCGCCGTCGCGCTGCGGAGCGCGAGGGAACGGATCGATGCTCTGCGGGGGGAGACGCTTCTTGACGGTGGTCAGCTTTTTCACTCGGTAGGCCAGCGCCGAAGTCGCGTGGTCGACGGGAAGGGGCCCACGGGCGGCAGCGCGGTGAAGGACGCGCTCGGCATCGATGTCGTGACGCTGGAGCTGGTCGATCTGCTTGGCCAGGTCGATGGTCTGCTCGTCCCTGTGGCCGACGTCCTCGGCGATCCGGGTCTCCCAAACCTTGAGAGCGTCGCCACGGCGGGCGTCGATCGTCCCAGATGTCCCGACCACGATTGGCTGGCTGACCTCCGGGCAGTCGCGCCACCTGCGGTTAGTCTGAGCCAAGCCGCGTCACTTCGGCTCCGCCAGTGCTCCTGTCCCTGGGGTTCTCGAGAGCCGCTGTGACAGGTTCCCGCGGTAGGCGCTGTCGGCTCGAACAGCGCTTGGAGCGATTCTCCTGCGGAATCTCGGCGGAATCTGGCCCTCCAGACGCAACGAAACCGGCCCCCGATTCTGCGTTTCCGCAGTCAGGGGCCGGTTCGGTGTTGCGACGTTCTTAGATGTCGTAGTAGAGCTCGAACTCGTGCGGGTGCGGCCGCAGCTGCACGGGCAGGATCTCGTTCTGGCGCTTGTAGTCGATCCAGGTCTCGATCAGGTCGGGGGTGAAGACGTTGCCGACCGTGAGGAACTCGTGGTCGGCCTCCAGGTGGTCGACCACGGCGTCGAGGGTGGTCGGCACCATGTCGACCTCGGCCTTCTCCTCGGGCGGCAGCTCGTAGATGTCCTTGTCGATGGGCGCGGGCGGCTCGGTCTTGTTCTTGATCCCGTCGATGCCGGCGAGCAACAGCGCGGAGAACGCGAGGTAGGGGTTGGCCGAGGGGTCAGGGCAGCGGAACTCGATGCGCTTGGCCTTCGGGTTCGCGCCGGTGATCGGAATCCGCACACAGGCCGAGCGGTTGCGCTGGCTGTAGACCAGGCTGACCGGCGCCTCGAAGCCCGGGACCAGGCGGTGGTAGGAGTTGACCGTGGGGTTGGTGAACGCCAGCAGCGACGGGGCGTGCTTGAGGATGCCGCCGATGTAGTAGCGGGCCATGTCCGAGAGCCCGGCGTAGCCGGACTCGTCGTAGAACAGGGGCTCTCCTTCGTTCCAGATCGACTGGTGGCAGTGCATGCCGGAGCCGTTGTCACCGAAGATCGGCTTGGGCATGAAGGTCGCGGTCTTGCCGTTGCGCCAGGCGACGTTCTTGATGATGTACTTGAACTTCATCACGTCGTCGGCAGCCTTGAGCAGCTCGTCGAACCGGTAGTTGATCTCGGCCTGGCCGGCGGTGCCGACCTCGTGGTGGGCCCGCTCGACCTGCAGGCCGGACGCCTCGAGCTCCTTGACCATCTCGTCGCGGAGCTCACCGAAGTGGTCGTACGGCGCCACCGGGAAGTAGCCGCCCTTGTACTTGACCTTGTAGCCGCGGTTGTTCTCCTCGGAGCCGGAGTTCCAGGCGCCCGCCTCGGAGTCGATGTGGTAGTACCCCGCGTTGGCCTTGGTCTCGAACCGGACGTTGTCGAAGACATAGAACTCCGCCTCGGGAGCGAAGTAGGCCTTGTCGCCGATGCCGGTGCTGGCGAGGTAGGCCATCGCCTTGCGGGCAATGTTGCGCGGGTCGCGGGAGTAGGCCTCGCCGGTGATCGGGTCGTGGATGAAGAAGTTGACCACCAGCGTCTTGGCGACCCGGAAGGGGTCGACGTAGGCGGTGGTCGGGTCCGGGAAGAGCTGCATGTCCGACTCGTGGATGGCCTGGAAGCCACGGATCGAGGAGCCGTCGAAGCCGAGCCCGTCGTCGAAGACCGACTGGTCGAACGACGACACCGGGACGGTGAAGTGCTGCATCACGCCGGGAAGGTCGCAGAAGCGTACGTCGACCATCTCGACGCCCTCGTCCTTGATGTACTTCAGGAGCTCTTCGCTGTTCTGGAACATTCGTCCTCCTTGGTCCCGCTGCGCGGCGACCTGGGCTCTAGTACCTCGGACCCGTGCCCCCGGCGCGACGATGCGTCGCGGTCGTGTCCTTGCGCGACGAAAGTACGGCCACGCGGTTTCTCGACCGTATCCGGTTTGTTTCCGCCGTGTAACAGGTGCCCGGCTGCTGGAAGGACGAGGACGGTCGCTAGGGTCACCGTTCGTGTCTCCTCCGCCAGCGCCGGAACTCGAGGTCGCCTCGTGGGGACGCCGCATCGGCGCCCTCCTCGTCGATGGCGTCGCGAGTGCCCTCGTCGCCCTGCTCATCCTGGGTCCCGAGGGCTACAGCAACAGCACCTGGGCGCCGCTGATCGTGTTCTTCGCCCAGACCACCCTGGGTACGACGCTCGCGGGTGGTTCGTTCGGACAGCTGGCCACCCGGCTCCGGGTGCTCACCACCGAGGGCCGACCGCTCAGCCTCTTCCGGGCGATGCTGCGCCAGGCGCTGGTCTGCGTGGTCATCCCGCCGCTGGTGTTCCAGCCCGACGGCCGCGGCCTGCACGACCTGTGGACCAGCTCTGCGGCGTACCGCCTTCCTCGGGCATAGCGACCTAGACTGCTGGCACCACCGCCCGCTCGACCCCTGGGGACCACCATGACCCGCACCCGCCTGCGCGCGCTCACCGCCGGCTCGGTCGCCGCACTGCTGCTGCTCCCGCTCAGCGCCTGCGGCTCCGACAAGGGCGCCGACAACGGATCCGCTGCGGACGACAACAGCCCGGCGGCATCCAGCAGCTCCGTCACCTCCAGCCCCGACACCAGCGAGACGACCGCGGCGGATGACACATCCGACCCCAGCGGTGCGTCGCTCGACAAGGACACCTTCGCGAACGCGATGGCGAAGGCGATCGCGGAGAAGAAGTCGGCGCACATGGCCATGGACATGGGTGCAGCGTTCAGCATGTCCGGAGACGTCGACTACGGCGGCGATGCCCCGGAGATGAAGATGACCATGGACATGGGCGCCCAGCGTGCCTCCATGATCCTGGTCGACGGCGCCTTCTACCTGCAGCTGCCGGGGCTCACCCCGGAGGGCAAGTGGGCCCAGATCGACAAGAGCAACCCGCAGATGGCGCCGCTGCTCGAGCAGATGGACAGCTTCGGCCCCCAGTCGACCGTCGAGGTGATGAAGAAGGGTGTCCGGGACCTCCGGCTCGTCGGCCAGGAGCAGGTCGACGGCGTGCAGACCGACCACTACAAGGTCACCGTCGACACCAAGGCCGCCGTGGGCGCCATGGGCAGCCTCGGCGAGCAGGCCAAGCAGGCCGACCTGCCTCCGGAGATCACCTATGACCTCTACCTCGACGCCGACAACCTGATGCGTCGCGTGACCATGGACCTGATGGGCCAGCAGCTGGTCATCAACATGACTGACTGGGGCAAGAAGGTCGACGTCGCGGCGCCGCCGGCCGCCCAAGTGGTCCAGCTCGGCGCTGCCGGCTGAGGCTTGACAGATTCACAACCTAGGTTGTGAAACTGTCACTGGCCGAATGTTGCAACGTTCGGGCAGTCGCAGTTTCGTTCGGGCAGTCGTTGGTCACTTGCTGTCCACAGTGCACGTTGAGGGCAACGTCATCCACAGGCCACAAGTCGCGTCTACCGTGAGCGGCGTCGGTGCGACAGCGTCATGTCCATGGATGAGCTCTTCAGTATCGATCCGGACCAGACGTTCCTGCGACGTGAGGCTGTCGCGGCCGGGTACAACGATGCAGATCTTCGTCGCGCGTGTCGTGACGGAATCATCGTCCGGGTGCGGCAGGGCGCCTACGCTCCCGCCGCGGTCTGGGCCGCAGCGGACGACGTACGCCGCCATCAGCTGCGTGCTCACGCCGTACTCCGCACCCACGCGAGCGGGATCGCGCTCAGCCACACCTCTGCGGCCGTCGAGCACGGGCTGCGAGTGCACCGCCTGAACTTGGACAAGGTGCACGTCGTGTGCCTGGACCGCAAGGTCGCCCGTACGACGCCGGACATCGTCTACCACGACGGGTCGCGACACGAGGACTTCGTGGTCCCGGTGGAAGGGCGACCCTGTGTGGCGCCGGTACGGGCCGGACTGGAGGCCGCGTCGCTCTGCGATGTTGCCTCGGGTTTGGTGTTGCTGGACTCCCTGATCGACCTGCGCAAGGGGACTCTGGACGAGCTCCATCGGTCCTTCGCCGGCTTTACGCGCGTGCCGGGCAGCCGCAAGTTGCAGATCACGGTCCGGTTGACCAGGAAGGGCTCACAGTCAGTCGGCGAGAGCTTGGGGCGCTATGTGATGTTTCGCCAGGGCCTGCCGGCGCCGCGGCTGCAGTACGAGGTCCGGGACGCCTCGGGAAACCTGATCGGGATCTGTGACTACGCATGGCCCGGCTACGGGCTCCTGGGCGAGTTCGACGGGATGTCGAAGTACGGCCGGCTGCGCAAGGAGGGCGAGACCCCGGGCCAAGCCGTTGAGCGCGAGAAGGTCCGCGAGGACAAGTTGCGGGAGGCGACGCAGTTCCTGATGATCCGCATCACCTGGCGAGAGCTCTTCGACGAGCGGCGCCTGGGCTACCGAATCCGCACGCAGCTCGATCGAGGGCGTCGCCTCGTCGCGGCGTGAGCTCGCACTTGCCGAACGTTCCTGCGACTGGCCGTACGTTGCAACATTCGGCCAGTCACAGATTCACAACCTAGGTTGTGAATCTGCACCCCTCAGCGCCCCCGGAGGTTCTGGCGCGCGCCCTTCATCGCCTGGCGGGCGGAGGTCGGCATCGGGCCCTTGGGGAGCGGGATGTTGGAGCGGTTGGCGTCGAGAGCCTTGAGGCGGGCGAGCACGTCGGTCATCTCGGCGGGCTTGAGGTCCTTCCCGAGCTTCGTGACGTGCTTGACCAGCTTGTAGATGGTGACCTGGTCGGGGCCGTCGCCCACGAGCACCTCGTGGATCGGGGTCTCGCTGGCGGCCCGCTCGTGCTTGCGGCGCTCGCTGCTCATCAGCTGGCGCAACCGGTTGGGGTTGCCCTCGCCGATGAGCACGATGCCCGGCGGTCCGACGACGCGGTGCACCACGTCCTGCTGGCGGGTGAACGCGATCGCGGGGTCGGTCTTCCAGCCGCGGCGCAGCATGCCCAGGGCCGCGGCGGCGGCGCCGGGTTGGCCGTCGATCTGCGACAAGGCGGCGTGCTGGGCGCGGCGACCGAAGATCACCATCGCGGCGAGCAGGCCGAACAGGATGCCGAAGATGATCGGGAAGACGATGCTGCCGCGGAAGACCAGCAGGGTGATCGCGAAGGCAGCCAGCCCGACGAGGAGGAACCAGCCCAGCAGGATCAGCCCGACCTTCGGATCGACCTTCCTGGTCATCCGGTAGGTCTCGCGGATCTGCTTGATCCGGCCTTGCTTCGCCGGGTCCTTGGGTGCCTTCTTCGCCATCGTGGAGCTTTCCGTCGTGGGGGTTTGCCGGGGTGAGCCTAGTCGACCCTCACACCGCGGCGCCCTCCGTGGCCCGCGCCTCCATCGCCTGCTGGTAGAGCCGGCCGGCGCGGTACGACGACCGCACCAGCGGCCCGCTCATGACGCCGGCGAAGCCGATCTGATGGGCTTCGTCGGCGAGCTCGACGAACTCCTCGGGCTTGACCCACCGCTCGACGGGGTGGTGCCGGGCCGAGGGTCGGAGGTACTGGGTGATGGTGACCAGCTCACAGCCGGCGTCGTACAGGTCCCGCAGTGCCTGGGAGACCTCCTCGCGGGTCTCGCCCATGCCCAGGATGAGGTTCGACTTGGTCACCAGGCCGAACTCACGGGCGGCGGTGAGCACGCCCAGGGAGCGTTCGTAGGTGAACGCCGGCCGGATCCGCTTGAAGATCCGCGGCACGGTCTCGACGTTGTGGGCGAGCACCTCGGGCCGGGACTCGAACACCTCCCGCAGCAGGTCGGGCTTGCCGTTGAAGTCGGGGATGAGGTTCTCCACCCCGGTGTCGGGGTTGAGCTCGTGGATGACGCGCACCGTCTCGGCGTACAGCCACGCACCGCCGTCGGGCAGGTCGTCGCGGGCGACGCCGGTGATGGTCGCGTAGCGCAGGCCCATCCGCTGGACCGACTCGGCGACCCGACGTGGCTCGTCGCGGTCCAGCGGCTCGGGGCGGCCGGTGTCGATCTGGCAGAAGTCGCAGCGCCGGGTGCACTGGTCGCCGCCGATGAGGAAGGTCGCCTCGCGGTCCTCCCAGCACTCGAAGATGTTGGGACAGCCCGCCTCCTGGCAGACGGTGTGCAGCCCCTCGGACTTCACCAGCTGCTGCAGCTCGCGGTACTGCGGCCCCATCTTCGCCCGGGTCTTGATCCACTCCGGCTTGCGCTCGATCGGGGTCTCCGCGTTGCGCACCTCGAGCCGGAGGAGCTTGCGACCTTCAGGCTTCACGTCAGTCACGCCGCCACCCTACGCCGGTCGCCACGGTGACCCGAATCGAGCAGGACCGACCGATCAGACGTCGCTGCGCCGGAACGCGATCACCGAGACGACGACCGCGAGGAGCAGCAGGACCAGCAGGTAGAGACCGGCGTCGAGGTGCGACATGACGCGCAGCGGACTGCACTCACCGGCACGCGAGCAGTCGCTGGGACTGAGGTAGCGCATCGAGGTCTCCAGCCAGCCGAACACGTTGTTGCCGAGCGACCAGCGGGCCGCGTCCTCGAAGGGCAGCGTGACCAGCAGCTCGCCGCCCACGCTGTAGGCGAACAGCAGGGCCAGGGTGGCGACCGTGTGCCGGAACAGCATGGTGAGCGCATAGCCACCGAGGCCGGCGCCCATCGCCAGCACGACCGCGCGGGCCAGGTGCCAGCCGACGTCGTGCAGCGCCGTGTCGGCCACCTCGATGCCGCGGGACTGCGCGACGAGGTACGTCGCCAGCCAGAAGCCACCCAGGGTGACCAGGGCGACGACCCCGCTGGCCAGGGTGACGGCCAGCGCCTTGGCGCCCCAGAGCCGCAGCCGGCGTGGCTCGAAGAGCAGCTGCGTCGAGATGGATCCGGTCGCCCAGTCGGCACCGGCGAAGGTGCACGCGGCGATGAGCAGCAGCGCGGTGACGAGGACCGCCAGCGCCAGGCCGTTGCCCTCGAGGGTTCCGGCGAGGTCGAGCGGTGCTCGCGGGAGGTAGCTGTGCGTGCTGGGCACCAGTGAGTCCCGGCACTCCTGGGCGGTGGCGCCGGTGCCGAGGTACTTCGTCGGGTCGCTGAGGCAGGTGCGCAGGTCGGCGTCGATGTCGCTGCGGTGGGCGTCCATGTCGGCCTGGGCGCGCGCGGTGGCGATCTCCGCCTGGCTCATCGGCCGGGTGTCCCAGGCGGTCTTGAAGGCGACGAACGCAGCCAGCAGCACCGTCAGCAGCACCAGCAGCGCGATGGCGCGCCGGGAGCGGTAGCGGCCGAGCTCCACGCCGACGAGCCGCGTCACCGGCCCTCACCGCGCTCGTGGGCCAGCTGTGCGGACAGGTCGTGCCCGGTCAGCTGCAGGAAGAACGTCTCCAGGTCGGGTCGCATCGCGGAGAGCTCGGAGACGAACAGTCCGTGCTCGGCGAGCAGCCGGGCGATCGCGTCGGGATGTTCGTGCCCCTCGACGACCAGGACCTCTGCGTCGCGTACGACGGTGTAGCCGGCATCGCGCAGGTGCAGGGCGGCGCTGTGCAGGTCGGCAACGCCGACACGGGTGCGGGCGACGTTCTCGCCGAGCAGCTGGCGCACCGGCCCGGAGGCGAGCAGCCGGCCGTCGGCGATGATCGACACCGAGCGGCACACCTGCTGGACCTCGGCGAGATTGTGCGAGCTGAGCAACACGGTCGTGCCGGAGTCGCCCAGCTCGCGGACCAGGCGGCGCATGTCGCTGATGCCGGCCGGGTCCAGACCGTTGGTGGGCTCGTCGAGGATCAGCAGCTCGGGGGACTTCAGCAGAGCGGCGGCGATCGCCAGCCGCTGCTTCATCCCGAGCGAGAGCCGCCGGTAGCGGGTGCGGGCGCGGTCGCGCAGGTCGACCCGCTCGAGCACTTCGTCCACGCGGGCGCGCTCGACGTGTCCGCTCCGGGCGAGCAGCTGGAGGTTGCGGCGGACGCTGAGGCCGGGGGAGAACTGGGGAGCATCCACGACAGCGCCCACCCCTTCGAGGGCGAGGGGCAGCCGTTCGGGGAGCGGCTGGTCGAGGAGCCGGATGCTTCCGCCGCTCGGCCGGGCAAGGCCGACCAGCATCCGGATCGTCGTGGTCTTGCCCGACCCGTTGGGCCCCAGGAAGCCGTGCACGCCGCCGCGCTCCACCGTGAGGTCGAGGTCGTCCACCGCCACGGTGCGCCGCCCCACGGCGCCGTACACCTTGCGGAGCCCCGCCGTCTCGATGACGAGATCACTCATCGCGCCGGTGTCGCCTCTCGGTGGTGGTCGGGAGACACCAGCATCCCGTACGACGCGCTCAGGTCAGCGGATTGAGCACGGGGACACGCAGGTCGTGCGTCACGTGCCCGGGCTCCGGTCGCGGGTCGTAGTCGGGGGTGGACTCGTAGTCGGTCCAGTCGAGGTAGCGCTCCAGCTGGGTGGTCACCAGCGGCAGTGCCTCGGCCACCGTGACGTCGCGGTCGAGCTCGGCGGACAGCGAGGTGACCCCGGCGTCGGCGATGCCGCACGGCACGAAGCGGCCGTACCAGCCCAGGTCGACGTCGCAGTTGAGTGCGAACCCGTGCATCGTGACCCCGCGGCTGACCCGGATGCCGAGCGCCGCGATCTTGCGCTCCGGCCTGCCCTGCCCGGCCCGGAGCCAGACGCCGCTGCGGCCCGGGACCCGGGCGGTGGTGACACCGAGCTCGGCGCACGCGCGGATGAGCGCCTCCTCGACCCGGCGGACATAGTCGACGACCTTCACGTGGTCGGGCAGCCGGACGATCGGGTAGCCGACCAGCTGGCCGGGGCCGTGGAAGGTGATCTTCCCGCCGCGGTCGACGTCGATGACGTCGGCGCCACCGGGGTCGGCGGGTCGCTCGTGGGCGTCGGTGCGCTTGCCGCAGGTGAACACCGGAGGGTGCTCGAGCAGCAGCACCCGGCCCGTGGCGCCGGCGACCACCTCCTCGTGGTGCCGGCGCTGGATCTCCCAGGCCTCGCGGTACTCGACGGTGCCCAGCTCGTGGTGATCGAGGTGCTCGCGTGCAGTCACCCTTCCGAGAATAGACGCCGGCGGTGGTCCGCAGCCGGTCCGGCCGGGAGAGCGCCTGTGGATTCCCGCAGCGGGCGAGGGCGGCAGCGCGGCAGGCTGGGGAGATGCGTCTTCGCGGTTCCCTCCTCCTGTCCCTCATTCCGGTGCTGGCGTGCCTGGCCCTGGCGGGCTGCTCGGGCCAGGTGCGCGATGGCCAGGTGCCCCATGGCCAGGTGCCCCATGGCCGGGCGCCCGAGGGCCGGGCGCCGGCGAGCTCGACGGATCGCCGGCCGGCCGACGTCCCGGTGCACGCGAGCGCTCACGCCGGCCCGGTCGGCCCGCTTGCCGTCCTGCACGACTGGGACGCCCGGCGCAGCGCTGCCTGGGCGGCGGGCGACGTCGCGGCGCTGCGCGGGCTCTACGTGCCCGGGTCGCGGGCCGGGACCCGGGATGTCGGGCTGCTGGGGCGGTACGTCGAACGGGGGATCACCGTGCCGGGACTGCGCATGCAGGTGTTCCGCGTCCAGGTCCTCGTGCAGCGGCCGCGGCTGCTGGTGCTCCGGGTCACCGAGCGGCTGGCCACGACGCGGGTCAGGGTCGGCGCCGAGCAGGTCCGCCTCCCGCGTGACGGCATGCAGACCCGGGTCGTCGAGCTGCGCCGTGGCGTGGGGGAGTGGCGCGTGGCCGAGGTCAGGCGGGACCGTAGGTGAACGCCAGCACGTCGCCGACGTCGCGATGCCGAAAGTCGAAGCCCGCGTCGAGCAGCACCTGGGGCCGGGCCCGCACGGAGTTGAGCAGCTCGGGCGCCATCGGACCGGCCGCGAGCCGGACCGCGACCGCCGGCACCGGGACGACCGCCGGCCGGTGCAGCACCCGACCGAGCTCCCGGGTGAACTCCGCGTTGGTGGGCAGCTCCGGCGCGACCAGGTTGACTGGGCCCGACAGCGTCTCGTCGTCGACCAGCCGGATCACGGCCTCCATCCAGTCGTGGCTGGAGATGAGAGGGAACCACTGGCGGCCGTTGCCGATCCGGCCCCCGACGCCCAGGCCGAAGACCCGGCCGAGCATCGTGGCGACCATGCTGCCGGAGCCGAAGACCGGGGAGGTGCGCAGGATGCACACCCGAGCGCCGGCGGCCGTCGCGGGGCCGGTCGCCGCCTGCCAGTCGCGGGTGACCCGGGTGAGCAGGGCGTTGCCGCGGCTGTCGCTGTCCTCGGTGAGGAGCTCGTCGCCGTGGTCGCCGTACCAGGAGATGCCGTTGCCGGCCAGGAACGCCGGCTTCCGGTCGCTGGCGGCGATCGCGTCGGCCAGCGTCCGGGTCGTGCGCACCCGGCTCTCGAAGAGCCGCTCGCGGTAGCCGGCCACGTGCGGGACGCCCAGGAGGGAGGAGCCGCACAGGTTGACCACCACGTCGGCGTTCTCCACCACCTCGGTGCCCAGGGGGGCGCGGGCCGGGTCCCAGCGCACCTCGTCGGGCCCGGGCTCGTGCCGGGTCAGTCCGGTGACCTGGTGGTCGTCCTGCTCGAGGCGGTGTCGCAGCGTCGTACCGAGGTAGCCGCTGGCGCCGGCGAGGAGGATGCGCATGTGGCCAGCCTCGCACGTCCGGCCGGTCGCCGGCACCGCCGAGTGTGGGGGATAGCCTGTGGCCCGTGAGCGATTTCGATGTTGTCGTCCTCGGCGCGGGCCCCGGTGGCTACGTCGCCGCCATCCGTGCCTCGCAGCTGGGTCTGAAGACCGCCGTGATCGAGGCGAAGTACTGGGGCGGGGTCTGCCTCAACGTCGGCTGCATCCCCTCCAAGGCGCTGCTGCGCAACGCTGAGCTGGCGCACATCCTGGAGCACGAGAAGGACAAGTTCGGCATCACCGGCGACGCGTCGATGGACTACCAGCCCACGCACGCCCGCAGCCGCAAGGTCTCCGAGGGCATCGTCAAGGGCGTCCACTTCCTGATGAAGAAGAACAAGATCGAGGAGATCAACGGCTGGGGCACGTTCGTCGACCCCCACACCATCGAGGTCAAGGGCGACGACGGCTCGACCCGCACCGTCACCGGCGACAACATCATCGTCGCGGCCGGCGCCACCACCCGCCTGGTCCCGGGCGTGCAGCTCTCCGACAACGTGGTCACCTACGAGGAGCAGATCCTCACCGACCAGCTGCCCGCGTCGATCGTCATCGGTGGCTCCGGCGCGATCGGTGTCGAGTTCGCCTACGTGATGAAGAACTTCGGCGTTGAAGTCACCGTCGTGGAGTTCCTCGACCGGATGGTGCCCACCGAGGACGCGGAGGTCTCCAAGGAGCTGCTCAAGCACTACAAGAAGCTCGGCGTCAACGTGCTGCTCTCCACCGCGGTCAAGGGTGTCGAGGACACCGGCAACGGGGTCCGGGTGACCGTGGCGCCGGCGTCCGGTGGTGACGAGCAGGTGATCGAGGCCGACAAGTTCCTGGCCGCCTTCGGCTTCGCGCCCCGGGTGGAGGGCTACGGGCTCGACAAGGCCGGCGTCGAGCTCACCGAGCGTGGCGCCGTCGCGATCGACGAGTACTGCCGCACCAACGTCGCCGGCGTCTACGCCATCGGCGACTGCACCGGCAAGCTGATGCTCGCGCACACTGCCGAGGCGCAGGGCGTGGTCACCGCGGAGACCATCGCTGGCGCTGAGACCATGCCGGTGGAGTACGACTTCATCCCGCGCGCGACGTACTGCCAGCCGCAAATCGCCTCCTTCGGCTACTCCGAGGAGCAGGCCAAGGAACAGGGGTACGACGTCAAGGTCGCGAAGTTCCCGTTCTCGGCCAACGGCAAGGCGATGGGCCTGGGCGAGGCGGTCGGCTTCGTCAAGGTCGTCGCGGACGCGAAGTACAACGAGATCCTCGGTGCCCACCTGATCGGTCCCGACGTCACCGAGCTGCTGCCGGCCCTGACGTTGGCCCAGAAGTGGGACCTCACTGCCGACGAGGTCGCTCGCAACGTCTTCGCCCACCCGACGCTCTCCGAGGCGGTCAAGGAAGCCGTCGAGGGGATCGCCGGCCACATGATCAACCTGTAGGGCTCGTCGAGAGGTCACTTCGGCTGCGTCGAGGGGTCACTTCGGCTGCGTCGAGGGGTCACTTCGGCTGCGTTGAGGGGTCACTTCGGCGGAAGAAGTGACTCCTCGACGGCGCACGGCTGACCCTTCAACGGGGCACAACTGACCTCTTGACCGTGCAAAAGTGACCCTTCAACGGCGCACGACTGACCCTTCAACGACTGAACTGCATGGCGTCGTCATCGACCGGCGCACGACGCAGCTTCTTGCGGTCGACGAAGAAGTTCTGCTTGAGCCGCCACGGCTCCCGGTCGCCCTGCTTGGGGAAGTCGGCGACCGAGCGCAGCACGTAGCCCGCGGCGAAGTCGAGGAACGGCTCCTCGGTGACGTCGGGGTCGCGGCGCGGTGTGCAGGCACGCAGGCCGTGCTCGTCCAGGTGCCGCAGCAGCCGGACGACGTACTCACAGACGAGGTCGGCCTTCAGCGTCCAGGAGGCGTTGGTGTAGCCGACGACGAAGGCGAAGTTGGGTACGCCGCTGAGCATCATGCCCTTGTACGCCATCGTCTCGGGCAGCTTGACCTCCGCGCCGTCCAGTGACAGCCGGCAGCCGCCGAATGCCTGCAGGTTGAGGCCGGTGGCGGTGATGACGATGTCCGCCTCCAGCTCGCGACCCGACCGCAGCAGAATCCCCTTCTCGGTGAACCGGTCGATGTGGTCGGTCACCACGTCGACATCGTGGTCGCGGATCGCCGTGAACAGGTCGCCGTCGGGCACCAGGCACAGGCGCTGGTCCCACGGGTCGTACGGCGGCTTGAAGTGGTCGTCGAAGGAGACCCCCGCGGGCAGCTGGCCCTCGACCCCCTTGCGCAGCAGCGACCGCGCCTGCCGGGGGAACCGCTGGCAGAACTCGTAGAAGCCGATGTGCGTGGCCAGGTAGCGCGCTCGGGTGAGCGGGGTGGCGAACCGCTCGGGCAGCAGCTGGCGTGTCCGCGCGGCGATCGGGTCGTGCTGCGGCTGGCTGATGATGTACGTCGGAGTGCGCTGCAGCATCGTGACGTGGCCGGCAGCCGGCGCCAGCGCGGGGATCAGGGTGACCGCCGTCGCGCCGCTGCCGATGACGACGATCCGCTTGCCGGCGTGGTCGAGGTCCTCCGGCCAGTGCTGCGGGTGCACCACCTGGCCGGCGTACTCCTCGAGCCCGGCGAAGTCGGGGGTGTAGCCCTCGTCGTAGCGGTAGTAGCCGCTGCACGCGAACAGGAAGCTGCAGGTCAGCTCCTCGGTGGCGCCGGTGTCGGTGCGCTCGACGGTCACCGTCCACCGGGCGTCCGCTGACGACCAGTCGGCCGCGACGACCCTGTGGTGGTAGCGGATCCGCTCCTCGACGCCGTACTCCTGTGCCGTCTCGCGCAGGTAGGCGAGGATGTCGCCGCCCCGGGCGATCGGCTCCTTGCCGTGCCACGGCTTGAACCGGAAGCCCAAGGTGTACATGTCGGAGTCGGAGCGCACGCCGGGGTAGCGGAACAGGTCCCAGGTGCCGCCGCTGGCCGCGCGCGACTCGAGCACGGCGTAGCTGCGCGCGGGGAAGGCCTGGCTGAGGTGCACCGCGGCGTCGATGCCGGAGAGGCCGGCGCCGACGATGATGACGTCGAGGTGGTCGGTGGTGTCCATCGGCTCTCGTTTCCTGGGACGCGTTGTCACGGTTACCTTGGCCGCTGGGCCGGCCGGACGCAATACCGTGGGGTTGTCGCGACGCTCACATCATCGCCCGGTTCACGAGGCGATCAGCGGAACCGGAAGAGCCGCCGACCGGGCTGGAAGGGGAGCGGGTCGCCCACCAGCCGGTGCACGCCGACCCGGTAGTCGGCCTGCTCGGGCCGCACGAAGCCGACCTCCTCGAACCCCGCGCCCACGAACGCATCCCGCACCTGTTCGGCGGGTTCGTCGCCGGCGACGGAGCGGTCGGCCGGGTCGTCGGGGTGCTGCCGTCGCCCGCGGGTCCAGATGACCACGCCGTCGGTGGCGAGCAAGGTGGGCAGCGCCTGCACGGTGGCCCGCATGTCGTCGACGCTGATGTTGCCGAAGATGCCGCAGGCCAGCAGCACGTCGGCCGGTCCGGCGCCGGCGAGGGAGTCGGTGGTGCCGGCGTCCGCGGTGCGCACCTCGACGCGCTCGAGTCCGAGCCGGGCGGCCTCGCTCCTCGCGGCCTCGGCGAAGTCCGCGTCGAGCTCGACCAGCGTCGCGTGCACGTCGCGATGGTCCGACGCGAGCACCGCCAGGGTGTCGCGGCCGTCGCCGGCACAGAGGCTGAGCAGCCGCGGTGCGGTCCGTCCGGCCGCCTCGAGCCACTCCAGGGCGCGACAGACCTCACCACGCACGACGGTCAGCCGCTGGGCCAGTGACGACCCGGGGTCGTCGTACTCCTGGTGCCAGGCGTGCCAGTCACGGGCCATGGTGCTACCTCCAGGTGACCTTCTGCTCGGTGCTCCACGCCGCGAGGATCGGCTCTCCGCGCTCCTCGACGTCCTGCCCGTGGCCAGCGCGGTTCCACAGCGCCAGGTAGAGGTCGACCGCGCTGCCGACCAGGGTGGTGTCGGCGGAAGGGACGTCGTGGCGGCCGCACCGGCGGCTGGTCACGGCGCCGGGGGTGAACCGGACGGACCAGGCGCGCTCGCCCTCGTGGGGTACGACGGACAGGACGCGTTCGCGCGGCCCGGGGCGGAAGCGGGTGCTCTCCCGGGGGAGGAATCCGGTGAGCAGCTCGTCGATCCCGTCGGCGGCCAGCCGGGCGCCGAACCAGACCTGTCGTGCGGTCGGGGGGTGGCCCAGTGACGTGGTCATCGCGTCGACGGCATGGATGGTCGTCTCGTGGCACTGCCGCCGGGCCCACGCCAGCCGGGCCGGCGGCGCGTCGGCGAGGAAGAACCACGCCGGATGGTCCTCGGGCGTCCGGTCGAGGGTGCGCAGGAGGTCGTCGACCCCGTCGCCCAGCCACTCCAGCAGGTCGGTGGCACCGGCCCCCTCGCGCTGCGCCGTGTCGACGTCGAGCCGCTCCCCGTGCAGCGCCGCGGTGGCCCACCTGTGCACCGAGCCCTGGTGCACCAGGAGGTCCTGCACGGTCCAGCCGGGACAGGTGGGCACCGCGGCGTCCAGCCCCGACCGTGCTGCGTTGTCCCGCAGCACGACTGCGGCGTCGGCGATCGCGTCGGCGTACTCGTCGAACTCGAGGAGGTGGTCAGCCGCGTCGCTCACCCGCTCAGACCTCGAACTGCGCAGCCTCCAGGCGTGCCCGCACGTCGGAGAGGAAGCGGCCGGCGTCCGCGCCGTCGACCAGGCGGTGGTCGTAGGTGAGGGCCAGGTGGACCATGTGCCGCACCGCGATCGTCTCACCGAGGTTGGGGTCGTCGATCACGACCGGGCGCTTGGTGACCACACCGGGGCCGAGGATCGCCACCTGCGGCTGGTTGATGATCGGGGTGTCGAACAGTGCGCCGAAGGTGCCGAGGTTGGTGATCGTGAAGGTGCCGCCCGACAGGTCGTCGGGGGTGATCTTGTTGGACCGGGTGCGCTCGGCGACGTCGGCGATCTTCTTCGCCAGGCCGGCGATCGAGAGGTCGCCGGCGTCCTTGACCACCGGGGTGAGCAGCCCCTTGTCGGTGTCCACCGCGAACGCGATGTTCTCGCGGTCGAAGTAGGTGACCTGGCCGGCCTCGGTGTCGAGGTTGGCGTTGAGCTTGGGGTGCTGCTTGAGCGCGTCGATCGCCGCCTTGGCGAAGAACGGCAGGTAGGTCAGCTTGACGCCTTCGCGGGCCAGGAAGTCGGCCTTTGCCGCATCACGGAGGCGGGCGACGTTCGTGACGTCGACCTCCATGACCTGGGTGAGCTGGGCCGAGGTCTGCAGCGACTCGACCATCCGGGTGGCGATGACCTTGCGGAGCCGGCTGATCGGCTCGGTCTTGCCGCGCAGCGGGCTCGGGGTGCCCGAGGGTGCTGCCGGCTGCTGGGCCTGCGCCGGTGCCCCCTGCTGGGTGGGAGCCTGGGCCTGCTTCTGCTGCTCGGCCGCGGCGAGGACGTCCTGCTTGCGGACGCGTCCGCCGACGCCGCTGCCCTGGACCGACTTGAGGTCCACGCCGTGCTCGGCGGCCATCTTGCGCACCAGCGGGGTGACATAGCTGCCGGTGTCCGCGCCGCCGTCGCTCCCGGACTGCTGGCGCGCCTGCTGGGCCGGCTGCTGGGATGCCTGCTGGCTCGTCTGCTGGGCCGGCTGCTCCTGCTTCGGCTCGGCTGGCTGCTGCTCCTGCTTCGGCTGTTCCTGTGCGGCCTGGGGTGCTGCCTGCTGCTGGGCAGCCTGCTGTTGGGCGGGCTCGGGCTGCGCCTCCTGTGCGGGCTGGGCCGGCGCCTGGTCCTGCTGGCCGGAGTCGTCCCCGCCACCGGAGGTCGGGGCGGCGTCGCCCGAGCCCACGACGGCGAGCTCGGCGCCGACCTCGACGGTCTCGTCCTCGGCGACCTTGATCTCGAGCAGCGTGCCCGCGACCGGGGAGGGGATCTCGGTGTCGACCTTGTCGGTGGAGACCTCGAGCAGCGGCTCGTCGACGGCGACCTCGTCACCGACCTGCTTCAGCCACCGGGTCACGGTGCCCTCGGTGACCGACTCGCCGAGCGCCGGCAGCGTCACCGGCGTACCCGAGCCGCCCGAGCCGCCCGAGCCACCGGAGCCACCGGAGCCACTGGACGACTGCTCGGCAGCCGGCTGCTCCTGCTGCTGGGGGGCAGGCTGTTCCTGGGCGGCTTCCTCCTGCTGCACCTCCTGGGCCTGCTCGGTCGGCGCGTCCGCCTGCCCGTCATCGGAGCCTGCCTCGGAGCCTGCGCCTGCCTGGCCGTCGTCGGAGCCGCCGCCCTCGCCCTCGTCACCGATCACGCACAGCTGGCCGCCCACCTCGACGGTCTCGTCCTCCTGGGCGCTGATCTCCAGGAGCGTGCCCGCAACCGGGGAGGGGATCTCGGTGTCGACCTTGTCGGTGGAGACCTCGAGCAGCGGCTCGTCCACGGCCACGCTGTCACCGACCTGCTTCAGCCAGCGAGTCACGGTGCCCTCGGTCACGGACTCGCCAAGGGCGGGGAGGTTTACGGGAGTCGACATGGGCTTCCTTCGTCTTCCATCTCAGGTGTGTGCGTGCAGAGGTTTGCCGGCGAGGGCCAGGTGCGCCTCGCCGAGGGCTTCGTTCTGGGTGGGGTGCGCGTGCACCAGGGGGGCGACGTCCTCGGGGTGGGCGTCCCAGTTGACGATGAGCTGGGCCTCGCCGATGAGCTCGCCGACGCGGGCCCCGACCAGGTGGACGCCGAGCACCGGACCGTCCTTTCGCCGCACCAGCTTGACGCTGCCGGAGGTCTTGAGGATCTGGCTCTTGCCGTTGCCGCCGAGGTCGTAGACGAGCGTCTCGACCTGATCGTCGCCGTGCGCCTCGCGGGCCTGCGCCTCGGTGAGGCCGACGGAGGCGACCTCCGGGTCGCTGTAGGTGACCCGGGGGATGCCGGTCTCCTCGATGGGGGTCGGGTCGAGTCCGGCGATGTCCTCGGCGACGAAGATGCCCTGCTGAAAGCCGCGATGGGCCAGTTGGAGGCCCGGGACGATGTCGCCGACGGCGTACACGCCCGGCACGTTGGTCCGGCAGCGGTCGTCGGTGGTGACGAAGCCGCGGTCCAGCGCGACGCCCTGCTCCTCGAAGCCCAGGCCCTCGGTCACCGGTCCCCGGCCGACCGCGACGAGCAGCAGCTCGGCCTCGATCGTCTCGCCGTTCTCGGTGGTGACCCGGACACCGTCGTCGGTGACGTCGACGCCCTTGAACGCGGTGCCGGTCTTCAGGCCGATCTTGCGCTTGCGGAAGGCGCGGTCGAGCAGCTTGGAGGAGGACTCGTCCTCGCCGGGCAGCAGCCGGGGGAGGGCCTCCACGATCGTCACCTCGGCGCCGAACGAGCGCCACACGCTGGCGAACTCGCAGCCGATGACACCGCCACCGAGCACCACCACGGAGGCCGGCACGTGATCGAGCCGCAGGGCCTGCTCGGAGGTGACCACCCGCTCGCCGTCGACGTCGAGGCCGGGCAGCGTGCGGGAGTAGGAGCCCGTCGCGAGGACGACGTGCTTGCCGGTGTAGCGCTCGCCATCGACCTCGACGGTGTCGGTGCCGACGAGTCGTCCGGACCCTTCGACGACGGTGATGCCGCGGCCCTTGACCAGGCCGGTCAGCCCCTTGAACAGCCGCTGGACGACACCGTCCTTGTAGGCGTTGACGCCGGCCATGTCGATGCCCTCGAGGCTGGCCTGCACACCGAACTGTGCGGACTCGCGGGTCGCGTCGGCGACCTCGGCCGCGTGCAGCAGCGCCTTGGTGGGGATGCAGCCGACATGCAGACAGGTGCCGCCGAGGTTGCCCTTCTCGATGAGCGCCACCTGCAGGCCCAGCTCCGCGGCGCGCAACGCGCACGCATAGCCTCCCGATCCCGCGCCCAGTACGACGACGTCGAACTTCTTGGCCTCAGCCACTCTCGCTCCCGTCCTTCTCGCCCGACCGGATCATCCTTGCACTTCTCTCCCGCATGTCCACCGCGAGGTCCTGCCCCGCCGACACGCTGGCGCAGCCCCGCGTTCGTCGCGATCGGGACCTGCCATGCCCCACACTGGCACGCATGGGTCTGCTCGATCGATTCCGTCGCCGGCGTACCTCGGCCACTGCCTCCGGCAGCGGAGTGCGCCGCGCCAAGGGCGCGGACACCGCCGACGAGCAGCACCTGCGCTCCTTCGTCGAGAGCAGGCAGGGCGTGGAGGGCTTCGTCGAGCCGCGCACCACCGTGACCGACGTGACGCTCCTGCTCGTCGCGGGAGACGGCGAGTGGACCCGGCGCCGGGTGTCCACGCCGGACTGGGCCTTCGGCTGGGCACGCAAGCTCGGCATCCCGGTGTACGACGCCGCGGTGACCGGCCTGCCCGCGCGGATGCGGGAGTACAACCGGCGGCAGAAGGCGGCCGAGAAGGAGCGGCTGGACCGGTTCCTGGACAACCCGTCCGGCCCGGCCACCGACCCCGGCGCCGACCCGGGCCCCGGGCCGCAGACCGGCTGACGCAGGCAGCCGGCATCCCCTTGGGTGGGCACGGGAGCGTCGGGCACGGGAGCGTCGGGCAGGGTCGGCTCAGGCACGGGCGAGCGACTCGATGAGCTCCACGACGGTCGCCACGCCGAAGCCGGTGCCGGCCGGTGGGACGTGCCCCCAGGCGCCGCCGGGGTTCCACGCCGGTCCGGCGATGTCGAAGTGTGCCCAGGGCCGGCCGTCGACGAACTGCTCCAGGAACGCGGCGGCGAACAGCGCCGATCCCCAGCGCACCCAGTTGTGCTGCAGCAGGTCGGCGACGGTGCTCTCGGTGGTGACGGCGGTGCGGCTCTCCTCGGGGATGGGGAGGTGCCAGAACAGCTCACCGGTGACGGCCGCGGCTGCCTCCACCGAGGCCACGGTCTGGTCGTCGCCGAACAGGCCGGCGATCTTGTTGCCCAACGCCACCACGCACGGCCCGGTCAGGGTGGACAGCTCGATGATGCGGTCGGGTCCGGTCTCCGCCGCCATCGCCAGCGCGTCGCAGAGCACCAGCCGGCCCTCGGCATCGGTGTTGCGGACCTCGACGGTCTTCCCGCTGTAGGTGGTGAGCACGTCGCCGGGACGGTACGACGTGCCGGAGACGGCGTTCTCCGCCATCGGCACCCAGGCGGTCACCGTGACGGGCAGCTGCTGCCGGACGACGGCCTCGAAGGCAGCGACCACGGCCGCGGCGCCGGCCATGTCGCTCTTCATGTGCGTCATCGACGAGCCCGGCTTGATGGTGAGGCCGCCGGAGTCGTAGGTGATCCCCTTGCCGACGAGGGCGACGTGCCCGGCCGGCTCGTCCGGTCGCCAGGCCAGCTTGACCAGCCGCGGCCGGTTCGCCGAGCCCATGCCGACGCCGAGGATGCCGCCGCAGCCCAGCTCGGCCAGCCGGTCCTCGTCGAGGACCTCGACGTCGACCCCCTTGCGGCGGCTGAACACGTGCTGCACCTGCTCGGCGAAGGCGGCCGGGGTCAGGTCGTTGGGAGGCGTGTTCACCCAGTCGCGTGCCCTGCTGACCACCTCGCCGAGCAGCTGCGCGTGCTCGAAGGCGGCGACGACGTCGGTGCGTCGGGCGCCTTCGGTGAGCACGACCACGTCGGAGATGCCGGGTTTCTTCTTGCCGCTCTTGTAGTCGTCGAAGGTGTACTGGCCCGAGATGAAGCCCTCGGCCACGGCGCGCACGTGCTCGGCGTCGTGGGTGGGCAGCGCCAGGGCGACCGAGGACGCGTTGCTCGCGCTGCGGGCCGCGACACCGGCAGCTCGTCGTACCTTCTCGGTGGTGAGGTCCTCACGGCCGCCGAGCCCCACGACGAGCAGCTGTGCGGCCGCGACGGTCTTGTTGGTCGGCACCCGCCGGGTCTCGCCGTGCTTGCCGGTGAAGCCCAGCGAGGTGAGCAGGGCGGCGAAGCTGCGCCCGTAGGCGTCGGCGACGTCCTCACCACCGGGGCAGACGACCAGCTTGCCGCGCTTGTCCCGGGCGACTCCCACGACCACCAGGTCGGTGCGCGTCTTGGCCGCGCTGCCCTTGCTCAGCGTGTACGTCGTCACGCTTGGTCACTCTAGGTGGCCGACGACCGGTGGTGTGACTGGGGTAACTTTCCGGCCATGGCCAACCAGCAGTCTGTCCTGCACGAGCGGCACGTCGCCCTGGGGGCGAAGTTCGCGGAGTTCGGCGGCTGGGACATGCCGTTGGAGTACCCCGCCGGCACCCTCAAGGAGCACGCAGCCGTCCGCGACGGCGTCGGCATCTTCGACGTCAGCCACCTCGGCAAGCTCGTGGTCCGGGGCGAGGGCGCGGAGGAGTTCGTCAACGCGTGCTTCACCAACGACCTCGGCAAGATCGGGCCGGGGAAGGCGCAGTACACCCTGTGCTGCGATGCCCGCACCGGCGGCGTCATCGACGACCTGATCGTCTACGTCAAGGACGACGACCACCTCCTGCTGGTGCCCAACGCGGCCAACACCGCCGAGGTCAGGCGCCGGCTGGAGGCCGAGAAGCCGGCCGGTGTGACCATCACCGACCACCACACCTCGCACGCCGTGCTGGCGGTGCAGGGCACCCGCTCCGACGAGGTGCTCGCCGGCGCCGGCTTCCCGGTGGGCCACGACTACATGTCCTTCGTCGAGGCACCCTTCGAGGACGACCTCGTGGTGGTGTGCCGCACCGGCTACACCGGGGAGCGCGGCTACGAGCTGATCGCGCCCGACGAGGTGGCCGTCGCGCTGTGGGACGCCCTGATGGCCGCCGGCGCGGACCTCGGCCTGCAGCCCTGCGGCCTGGGGGCCCGCGACACCCTGCGCACCGAGATGGGCTACCCCCTGCACGGCCAGGACCTGACACCCGAGATCACCCCGGTCCAGGCCCGGCTCGGCTGGGCCGTCGGGTGGAAGAAGGATGCGTTCTGGGGCAAGGACGCCCTGGTCGCAGAGAAGGAGGCCGGTCCGCGGGTGCTGCTGCGCGGGCTGCTCGCCCAGGGTCGCGGCATCGCCCGGCCGCAGATGAGCGTCCGGGTCACCCGTGACCTGCCGATCGGCTACGTGACCAGCGGGACGTTCTCGCCGACCCTGCGCAAGGGCATCGCGCTGGCCCTGGTCAACGCCCAGATCCAGGAGGGCGCCGAGGTCTCGGTCGACGTCCGCGGCCGCCAGGAGATCTTCATCGTCACCAAACCGCCCTTCGTGCAGCCCGAGGTGAAGGAAGCATGAGCATGACGAACGTCCCCGAGCCCGGATCCACGCCCGCGCGCACCGGCGGCATCGTCTGGTGGTGGAAGCTGCTCGACGGCAGTGGCGCCGAGCTCAGCCCCTCCGGCGGTCGCCAGGAGTTCCCCACCCGTTCCGACGCCGAGTCGTGGGTGGGGGAGTGCTGGGCCGACCTCGCCGAGGAGGGCGTCGCCTCCGTCGTCCTCTTCGAGGGGCGGCGCGAGGTCTACGGCCCGATGTCGCTGGCTGCCGAGTAGTGGTGCGGGTGCGGATTCACAACCTAGGTTGTGATTCTGCGACTGGCCGTATGTTGCAACGTTCGGTCAGTGAAAGTTTCGTTCGGGCAGTGCGGGCCGGCGTCATCGGCTGACCGGTTGGCCGCCGATCTTGACCCGGGGCTTGGGCAGGCGCATGAACCGCAGCTGCAGCGAACGGAGCACCGCGTAGAAGAAGGCGCCCTTGTGGCTCTCCTCGGGGAACTTGACCCGCAGGTCCCGCCGCAGCCGGAAGTTGGTCCAGAACAGGTCGAGCAGCACCAGGAAGATCATCATCGTCTGGAGGGTGGCGGTGAGCTGGGTGAAGCCGGCGTACCCCAGGACCATGATGATGATGAGCATCGGCAGGATGAACTCGGTGAACGAGAGCCTGGCGTCGACCCAGTCGCGGATGTAGCGCCGCACCGGGCCCTGGTCGCGCGGCATGAGGTACTTCTCCTCACCCCGCTTCATCCCCTCGCGCATCTGCTGGTTGCGCTGGCCCTGCCGCTCGCGCAGCAGCCGCTTGGCGGCCTTCTTGTCCATGCCGGCCTTCGCCCGCTCGCGCCGGGCGGCCTCGGCCTCCTTGCGGCTCGGGGTGGGGCGCCCCTTGCCCTGCGGCTTGTCCACCTCAGGGGCGGGTTCGGTGATGGCCTTGGACTTTCGGAACAACGCGTGCCTCGTCGAGCTGGAAACCGGATGGGGGACGCCCGAAGGGTACCTGCCGATTCCTCGCGTGATCCTTCCGCCGTTGGGTAGGTTGAGGACACGGCCGGCTCGCGCCGGTTCCCAGACGTGCACAGATGAGAAGGAGCGCTCAGCTCATGAGCCTGATGAAGCGGATCAGCACGATCTTCCGGGCCAAGGCCAACAAGGCCATGGACAGGGCCGAGGACCCGCGCGAGATGCTCGATTACAGCTACCAGCGCCAGGTCGAGATGCTGGCGAAGGTACGACGCGGTGTCGCCGACGTCGCGACCAGCCGCAAGCGCGTCGAGCTGCAGGCCAACCAGCTGGAGGCGCAGTCGAAGAAGCTGCAGGACCAGGCGCAGAAGGCGCTGTCCATGGGTCGCGAGGACCTGGCCCGCGAGGCCCTGACCCGCAAGTCCGGGCTCACCCAGCAGATCACCGACCTGCAGGCTCAGCACTCCCAGCTGCAGGGCGAGGAGGAGAAGCTGACGCTCGCCTCCCAGCGGCTCCAGGCGAAGGTGGAGGCGTTCCGCACCCGCAAGGAGACCGTCAAGGCGACGTACACCGCGGCCGAGGCGCAGACCCGCATCAACGAGGCGTTCTCCGGGATCTCCGAGGAGATGGGCGACGTGGGGATGGCACTCCAGCGCGCGGAGGACAAGACCCAGCAGATGCAGGCCCGCGCCGGAGCCATCGACGAGCTGATCGCGTCCGGCGCCCTCGACGACGCCAGCTCGCTCGGTGGCGGTGACGACATCGCCCGCGAGCTGGACTCGATGAGCTCCACCTCCGACGTCGAGGCCGAGCTGGCGGCACTGAAGAGCAGTACGCCGCAGGCGATCGACGCGCCTGACGACAACGGCGCGGTCCAGTCCGACGCGGTGTCGGAGCGAAAGGGTGAGCAGGCATGATCGTCCGAATCCTGGGTGAGGGACAGTTCGAGCTGTCCGAGTCCGACGTGGAGGGGCTCAACGCGCTCGACGCCAAGGTGGAGTCGGCCGTCGAGGCCGGTGACGAGGACACCTTCCGCGGCGCACTGCACGAGCTCCTCGAGGCCGTGCGCTCCGGCGGCTCGCGGCTCGCCGACGACTCGCTGGAGGACTCCGACCTCATCCTGCCGCCCAGCGACGCCAGCCTCGACGAGGTCAGGCAGATGCTCGCCGACGACGGGCTCATCCCCGGCTGAGCTGGGTCCCCCACCACGTAAGGCTTCCCCATGGCGCACAGCAGGTTCATCAAGGACACCGGGCTCACGGTGCGGATGACCGCGGTCATGTTCCTGCTCGGTGCGCTGTTCGTGGCGCTGATCGTCGCCGTGATGGCGATCCTGCCGCCCGGCTACGCCCCCATCATCGCCGTCATCGGCCTCGGCATCGCGTGGTACCAGTGGTACAACTCCGACAAGACGGCCATGCGCGCGATGCGTGCCTACGAGATCACCCCCGAGGAGGACCCGCAGCTCTACGGCATGGTGCAGCGCCTCGCCACGATGGCCGACATGCCGATGCCGCGGGTCGGAGTCTCCGACATCGACATCCCCAACGCGTTCGCGACCGGACGCTCGCCGGACCGCTCGGTGGTCGTGGTCACCCGCGGCATCCGCGGGATGCTCACCGACGAGGAGCTGGAGGCGGTGCTCGCCCACGAGATGTCACACGTCGCGCACCGCGACGTGCTCGTGATGACCGTCGCGGCCAGCGCCGGCATCATCGCGGGGATGTTGACCCGCGGGTCGCAGTACGGCGCGATGTTCGGCGGCGGCCGCCGCAACAACAGCAACAGCAACGGGTTGCCGATCTGGCTGGTCATGCTGGTGGTGAGCCTGGTCGTCTACGCGGTCAGCTTCCTGCTCACCCGGATGCTCTCGCGCTACCGCGAGCTGTGCGCCGACCGGTCGGGGGCCTACCTGACGCAGAAGCCGTCCGCGCTGGCCTCCGCGCTGCAGAAGATCTCTGGCGAGATCGCCGCGACCCCGCAGCGTGACCTGCGCGCCACCTCGGCGATGAACGCCTTCTTCTTCGCCCCTGCGGTCGCCGGTGTCTCGTGGCGCACGATCACCTCCACGCACCCGTCGCTGGAGCAGCGCCTCGACCAGCTGGCGAAGATCGCAGCCGAGCTCGGCAAGCCCCTCGACGGCCCGGCCGGACCGGAGAGCGGCCCAGCTGTCGGTCCCGGAGGGCCCCAGCCGGGCCTTCCCGGCGCCTGATCCGGGACTCGGTGACCGTGGGTCTGTGGGACGTGCTGCGTGGGGCCAGCAGGCCGAAGCGCCCTGACCTCGACCAGCTCTTCGCCGTACCGGGGGCAGCGATCACCCTGCAGACCGCCCTCGGGTTCGCCCCGACCGGCACCGGCGCCGTCTGCTACCGCGCGGCCGAGGGCCGCGGTGCTGTCGAGACGGCCGGCGAGGCCTCGGCCCTGGTCGGCCTCGATGCGGGGCCGCGGGTGCGTACGACGGTGGACTCGTTCGGCTACACGTGGCTGACGGTCCCGACGAGCCCCCCGGACGTCGGGTCCCTGGTGACCGACCTGCACGCCATCAACACCTCCCTGGAGGTCGACGGGTTCGGGTCCGGGCTCTTGTGCTCGGTGGTCGCCTTCCGCGCCCCGGCCGGCGCTGCGGCGTACCTCGTCTATCTCTACAAGCAGGGCACGTTCTACCCCTTCGCCCCCAGCGGCGACCAGCGCCGCGATGCCCTCCTGGAACGCCAGGTCCGCGACGCGATCTCCTCCGACCTGCGCCTCGAGGAGGACACCGCCCGCTGGATGCCGTTGTGGAACCTACCGCTGTAGGTAGGGCGCTTCAGCTGGCCGGCGGTTTCACAGGTTCTCCTGGGAAACCGACACTTCCCAGCCGTTGCAACACCTGTGAGGTGATCGTTTCACCGGAGAACCTGTGAAACCACACGCTCAGTCGCGGTTCGAGCGACCGGGCAGGTCCAGCATCCGCTGCAGCGCGACCGCGGCCTGCTGCTGGGTCTCGGGATCGACGTCGATGACGTTGACGACCTGGCCGGAGACGAGGGACTCCAGCGCCCAGACGAGGTGCGGCAGGTCGATCCGGTTCATCGTCGAGCAGAAGCAGACGGTCCGGTCGAGGAAGGCGATCTTCTTGTCCGGGTGGGCGTTCGCGAGCCGGTTGACCAGGTTGAGCTCGGTGCCGATGGCCCACGAGGAGCCGGCCGGCGCGGCCTCGATCGTGTTGATGATGAACTCCGTGGAGCCCACCAGGTCGGCCTTCGTCACGACCTCGTAGCGGCACTCCGGGTGGACCAGGATGTTGATGTCCGGGTCGGCCGCACGCAGCTCGTCGACGACGTCGGGGGAGAACCGGCCGTGGACCGAGCAGTGCCCCTTCCACAGGATCATCTTCGCAGCACGCAGCTGCTCCGCGCTGAGGCCACCGCCGGGCAGCAGCGGGTTCCAGACGACGCAGTCGTCCAGGGAGAGGCCGAGCTTGAGCACGGCGGTGTTGCGGCCCAGGTGCTGGTCGGGGAGGAAGAGGACCTTCGCGTCCGGGCGCTGCCCGAAGGCCCACTCCAGGGCCACGTCGGCGTTCGACGAGGTGCACACCGCACCGCCGTTGCGTCCGCAGAACGCCTTGATGTCGGCCGAGGAGTTCATGTAGGTCACCGGCACCACCTGCTCGCCCACGCCGGCGTCCGCGAGAGCGTCCCAGGCGTCCTGCACCTGGGCCAGCCGCGCCATGTCCGCCATCGAGCAGCCGGCGGCGAGGTCCGGCAGGATCACCTGCTGATCGTCCGTGGTCAGGATGTCGGCGGACTCGGCCATGAAGTGCACGCCGCAGAAGACGATGTACGACGCGCCGGGTCGCGCGGCCGCCTCACGGGCCAGCTTGAAGCTGTCGCCGGTGACGTCGGCGAACTGGATCACCTCGTCGCGCTGGTAGTGGTGGCCCAGCACGAAGACCCGCTCGCCGAGCTTCTCCTTCGCGGCACGGGCGCGCTCGACCAAGGTGGGGTCCGAGGCCGGTGGCAGGTCGCCGGGGCACTCGACGCCGCGCTCCGAGGACAGGTCCGCACCTTTCCCGAGGGGCAGCAGCGGCAGCTCCACAGTCGTCATGGCCACATCATCCCACGCACCGATCAGGCCCATCGCAGCTGCCGCGGCGTCGAACCAGCAGGGGGAACCGTCAGAGGAAGGAGCCGTGGTGGATGTAGGGGGTCGGCGGCTTCATCCCGCGCAACGCCAGGTAGCCGGAGGTGTGCAGGGTCAGCCGCGCGGCGAGTCCCACGTCGACGGCCCACCCGTTCGCGCCGGTGACGTGGGGCAGGGTCCACTCGGCGTCGCGGGGAGCGCAGGCGAGCGCCTCCCACAGCAGTCGGCCGGCCGTACGACGGTCGCTCGCGGCGAGCAGCGCGACCTGGCCGGTGTCGTCGAGGTAGGCGTAGCCCTGACCGGTCGACCGGTCCACGATGACCAGCCGGTACAGCTGCAGCAGCACCTCGTGGTCGGGTCCGTGCGCCGCCTCCCGACGCTGGCGGTCCAGCGAGTCCATCAGGGCGAAGTCGCCGGCAGAGCCCTCACGGACGTGGTGCACCGCCGGGAGCGCGGAGCGGTCCACCACTCCGCGCAGGTGCATCTGCGGGTGCAGCTCGAAGCCGGCCGCCCAGTACCTCCGCACCGCCCGCGGGTCGTCGCTGGCCGACAGCATCGCGCGCAGGCAGCCCTCCCCGTGCCGCATCGCCGTCTCCAGCAGTGCCCGGCCCAGGCCCAGCCCCTGCAGGTGCGGCACGACGGCGTAGGTGGCCAGGAACCAGCTCAGGTCCCGCCGGTACGACGTGGCGAAGCCGAGCATCTCACCGTCGCGCTCGGCCACCCAGCAGCCGGCCGGATCGGTCGCCACCAGATGGGAGGTGCGGACGCGCCAGCTGGCCCGGCGAGCAGCGGACCGGCCGCCGACCATCGGGGACCCCTCGAGGGCCTGGAAGGCGGTGTCGGACAGGCGCTCCGCCGTCGTGACGTCGGCCTGCCGCATCGGGCGGATCATCACCTCGGGTGGCTGCACGGCAGGATGCTCCCATGCGCGTGGTCATCGCTCCAGACAAGTTCGCCGGCACGTTGACCGCGGTGGAGGCCGCGCAGGCGATCGCCACCGGCTGGGCGCGGCACGCACCCGCCGACCAGCTCGACGAGGTGGCGATGTCCGACGGCGGCCCGGGGTTCGTCGACGTTCTCCACGCCAGTCTCGGGGGCGAGCTGCAGGCCTGCACCGTCACCGGACCGCTCGGGGAGCCGGTCCCGGCGACCGTCCTGCACGTGGACGACACCGCCTACGTCGAGAGCGCCCAGGCCATCGGGCTGCACCTGGTCGAGCCCGGCCAGCGCGACCCGCAGCGGGCCAGCAGCCGGGGGGTGGGCGAGCTCGTCGCCCACGCGGTGGACGCCGGCGCCCGACGCGTGGTCGTCGGACTCGGTGGCAGCGGCACCAACGACGGCGGCGCAGGCCTCCTGGCAGCCCTGGGCGCCACCGGTCGGGGCGGCCGCCTCGACGCCGGTCCCGCCGGCCTGGCGGACCTCACCGGCGTGGAGCTCGGCGCGGTGAGGGGGCGGCTGGGCCACGCCGAGCTGGTGCTGGCAGCGGACGTGGAGCACCCGTTGCTCGGCATCGTCGGGGCGACCAAGACCTTCGGGCCGCAGAAGGGGCTCACCGAGGAGCAGCTGCTGATCGTCGACGGCTGGCTGCAGCGGTTCGCGGAGCTGACCGACCGCAAGCTCGCCGGCGCCAAGGGCGCGGGCGCCGCGGGTGGACTCGGCTTCGCGCTGCTGCTGCTGGGTGCTCGGCGCGAGCCGGGCGTCGAGGTCGTCTCCCGGGCCGTGCACCTGGCCGACCGGATGCGGGGAGCGGACGTGGTCGTGACGGGGGAGGGATCCTTCGACTTCTCCTCGCGCGCCGGCAAGGTGCCCTACGGCGTCGCGCAGCTCGCGGTGCAGGCACTGGCGCCGTGCATCGTGCTCGCCGGCCAGGTGCAGATCGGCTCCCGGGAGACCCGGGCGATCGGGGTGGAGTCGGCGTACTCCCTCGTGGAGCTCCTCGGCGAGGAGCGTGCGTTCGACGCGCCAGCGGCGGCGCTGGCCGACCTCGCCGAGCGGGTGGCACGCAGCTGGAGCCGCTGACGGACGCGCGCACGGCTGCGCGGACCGCGGCACGGGCCACGGCACGGGCCACGGGTCAGGTGATCCGGCGACGGGAATAACCGGGGGTGTGCGACCATTGAAGGCGGAGAAGGACACCACCCGAGCGACTCTGGGAGACCAACCATGACCGAGCAGGCCACCTCCACCGGCCACCGCACCGACGCCATCAACCTGAGCGACGAGGCTGCCGCCAAGGTCAAGAGCCTGCTCGACCAGGAGGGCCGCGACGACCTGGCGCTGCGGATCGCGGTCCAGCCGGGCGGCTGCAGCGGGCTGCGCTACCAGTTGTTCTTCGACGAGCGCACCCTCGACGGTGACGTGGTCAGCGCCTTCGACGGTGTCTCCGTGGTCGTCGACCGGATGAGCGTGCCCTACCTCAACGGCGCGACGATCGACTTCGTCGACACCATCGAGAAGCAGGGCTTCACCATCGACAACCCCAACGCGGGCGGCTCCTGCGCCTGCGGCGACAGCTTCCACTGAGTCGCAGCACCGACGCACGCCTTTCGAGGGCGGCACCCCATGGCGGGGTGCCGCCCTCGTCGGCTGTCCGGCCGGTGGACGGGCTCTTGTAGTTCTTCCAAGAAACTTGTAAATATGGGTTGACCCTTCGAGAGGAGCCATCCCATGACCCAGCAGCTCGACGTCCGCGCCGAAGCCCCCGCCCGCCGCCACCAACTCATCTTCGAGACCTGGGGTGCGCTGCTGCCCGGGGAGTCCTTCGAGCTCGTCAACGACCACGATCCCAAGCCGCTGTACTACCAGTTCGCCGCCGAGCACACCGACCAGTTCGAGTGGGAGCCGCTCGAGCAGGGTCCCGAGACGTGGCGGATCCGGATCGGCCGCAGCCCGGGGGGAGGGCAGGGGTCATGAGCACCGCGCTGCTGCAGCCGCCCACGCAGGTGCCGACCGGTCGCGACCGACCGCTGCGCCCGGTCGTGGGCCACCGGCTCAGGGTGGTTCGGGACGTGAGCGCCGCGGACCCGCTGGTGCTGTACGGCGACTTCAACTGTCCCTGGAGCTACCTGGCCTTCCGTCGGGCGGGTGTCCTGTCCGGTGCCGGGCTCGCGGTGGACTGGCGCGCGGTGGAGCACGCGCCCCGGCACCCGCGGCATGGTGCGGACCCCAAGGGCGGGTTCGACGGCCTGCACGAGGAGATGGACCGGGTGGTGGCCCGGCTGCTGCCCGAGGAGGAGCTCCCCTACGACCTGGCCGGGTTCGTGCCACGGACACGGGCGGCGGTGGCCTCTTACGCAGAGGGCTACGCCGCCCACGTGGCCGGCCCGGTCCGCCGGGTGCTCTTCGAGGCGTTCTGGATGCACGGCATCGACATCGGTGACGCCCGGGTGCTGCGCACGCTCCTCGTCGACGAGCTGCGCAGTGGCACCTCGCCGAGCGCGACGGTGCGCGACTGGGGCTACGGCGTCGACGTCACCGGCGGGCCGATCTCCACCGCTGCCTGGCGCCTGGCCCGGGAGTGGGCCACGGAATGGGCCAGGGAGTGGGGTGAGGCCACCAGGGCCGTGCCGCTGCTGATCGTGCCGGGCCGACGCCCCTACGTGGGGCTCGACGCCGTCGACTGGCTCGCCGAGCAGATCACCGCCCGCGACCTCGATCCGCAGCCGCCGGCCGAGTCGGTGCCGACCCAGTCGCTGCGTCGAGACCTGCCGTCCCTGGGCTGGGTGTCCGAGCAGGGTGGGCAGTGGCTGCGCCGCTGCGAGAAGCGCCAGGAGCGTTGGTGAGCCCGGAAGTGCCGGTCACGGCGACGCACCACCTCGGACCGACCCGGGCCCGGGTGCTCGCCCTGCTCCAGGGCGCGGGTACGGCGCTGAGCGCGCCGCAGGTCTCCGAGCGGCTCGGCCTGCACGCCAACTCCGCCCGGTTCCACCTCGACGCGCTCGTGGCCGACGGGTTCGCCGTACGGCGCCCCGAGGAGCGGAGCAGCCCCGGTCGTCCGAAGCTGCTCTACACCGCCTCGCCGGCCGCACCGGACGTGGCGGACCGGCGATACGGCATGCTCGCCGCCATGCTCGGCGACCTGGTCCACGAGCACGTCGCCGAGCCTGCCGAGCTGGGGGAGCGGGTGGGTCGCTCCTGGGCCCGCCGGCTGGCGCTGCAGGAAGCACCCCGGACCGACGAGGGTGGACATCACCCACGGCATGCGGTGGAGCCTGAAGGAGGGCTCGCCACCCTCGTCGCCACCCTCGGCGCCGTCGGTTTCGACTCCCGGGTCGCCGACGACGCCGAGGGGCTGCGCGTGGAGATCCGGCCGTGTCCCTTCCTCGAGGTGGCGGCGGAACATCCCGACGTGGTCTGCCCGCTGCACCTGGGCCTGATGCGCGGGGTCCTCGAGCGCATCGGCTCGGAGCTCTCGGTCGCCAGCCTCGAGCCCTTCGCCGCCTCGGGACTCTGCCAGGCGCCGCTGGTGCACTGACCGAGCCCGGACCCGGACGGACCGACGCCCCCGGCTTGTGGCCGGGGGCGTCGCGAAGGAAGGCTCAGTCGAGATGGAGGTGCAGTCGTGCCGCCAGGTGCGCGGCTGCCTCGGTCACCGTGATGACGCCCTTGCGGGGGCCGGCGGTGAACTCGTCGTACTCCAGGGACGGAGCCTGCACCAGCGCCGCGGACACATCGACCCGCTTGCGCGGTACGTCGAGCTCGGCGGTGCAGGCAACGCAGTCTGCCTGCATCCGGACAGCGTCGTCGTGGTCGTCGTAGGCCAGGCGCTGGTACGTCATGGCTTCGACGCTAGGCGCTACCACTGGGTACTCCTACGCATACCGGGCGGTAGTCTGGGGTGTCGCCTGACTGGAGCGGACCAGGGGTCCGTGGGACGGTGGCACAGGCCTGTTCCCGACCTCCGAGGCAACCCATGTCGCTGCTCATCGCCGGTTCCATCGCCACCGACCACCTGATGTCCTTCGACGGCAAGTTCGCCGACTCGCTGGTCGTCGAGCAGCTCGACAAGCTCTCGGTGAGCTTCCTGGTGCAGGACCTCGAGATCCGCCGGGGCGGCTGCGCGCCGAACATCTGCTTCGCGCTCGCCAAGCTCGGCCTGCGGCCGGTGCTGGTCGGTGCGGCCGGCGAGGACTTCGCCGACTACCGGTCGTGGCTCGAGCGGCACGGCGTCGACTGCGCCTCGGTGCGGATCTCCGACGACAAGCACACCGCCCGGTTCGTCTGCACCACCGACGCGACGATGGCCCAGTTCGCGTCGTTCTACCCGGGCGCGATGAGCGAGGCGCGGCTGATCGAGTTCGGCCCGATCGTGCAGCGCGTCGGCGAGCCCGACTACGTCCTCGTCGGGCCCGACGACCCCGACGGCATGGCCCGGCACAGCGACGAGTGCCGGCAGAAGGGCTACCCCTTCATCGCCGATCCCGGCCAGCAGCTCGCCTTCGGCGACGGCGCGCTGATCCGCAAGCTGGTCGACGGCGCGGCGCTGCTGTTCTCCAACGAGTACGAGTCGCACCTGATCGCCAACAAGACCGGCTGGAGCGAGGACGAGGTGCTGGCCCGGGTCGGCATCCAGGTCGTCACGCTCGGCAAGGACGGCGTCCGGGTGCTGCGCCGAGGCGAGGAGCCGATCGAGGTCGCCGCGGTGACCGGCGTGGCCGCCGTCGAGCCGACCGGCGTGGGCGACGCCTTCCGCGCGGGCTTCCTGGCCGCCCTGGAGTGGGGCCTCGACCTCGAGCGTGCCTGCCAGGTCGGCTGCACCGTTGCGGCGTACGTCGTGGAGACCGTCGGCACCCAGGAGTACGACTTCACCGTCGAGCAGTTCGTCACCCGCGTCGAGCAGTCGTACGGCGCGGAGGCGGGCGCCGACGTACGCAAGCACCTGGTCTGACCCGGCTGCAGAATCACAACCTAGGTTGTGAAACTGCGACTGACCGAATGTTGCAACATACGGTCAGTGCCAGAATCACAACCTAGGTTGTGAATCTTTCCCCTGACTCCGCGCCCGCCCGCCGCACGAAGTACGCCGGCGTCCCCTCGTCCACTCCCACCCCGACGTACTCGTGCGCGCGCATCCGGCACCAGGCGGGGACGTCCACGGCGGCGGCAGGATCGTCGGCGAGGACCGCGATGACCTGGCCCGGGGCGACGTCGTCGATGTGTCGGCCCAGCTCGATGATCGGACGTGGGCAGATCATGCCGCGGCAGTCCAGGAGCAGGTCGTGGTCGGGGAGGTCGATCACGGCGCACCGATCCGCTGGCGGAGGGCGTCGACCGTCGTGGGCAGGACGGCGAGCAGCCGGTCGACGTCGGCCTCGGTGGTGTCCCGGCCCAGCGAGACGCGCACGTTGCCGTGGGTCAGCGCTCCCATCGCCGCGAGCACGTGGCTGGGCTCGAGGGTGCTGGCCGTGCACGCCGAGCCGGACGCGACCGCGAAGCCGTGCCGGGCGAGCTCGGTGACCAGCGCCTCCCCGTCGACGTAGAGGCAGGAGAACGTCATCAGGTGGGGGAGCCTGGCCTCAGGGTCGCCGACCACCTCGGTGTCGGGGATCTGCGCGACCGCGGCGCGGATCCGGGCCACCAGCCGGTGCTGGCGGGCGTTGACCTGCTCGCGCTCCGCCACCACCGCCTGGAGGGCCGCAGCGGCGGCCAGCGCGGCGGGGACGTTCTCCATCCCGGTCGCCCGCTCGTCGACCCGATCGTCGCCGGGGAAGGGCTGGCGCCAGCGGGCGCCCTTGCGCACCAGCAGCACGCCGACGCCGGCAGGGCCGCCCCACTTGTGCGCCGACAGCGCGGCGGCGGCCCATCCGGGCGGCAGGTCGAGCCGGCCGCCCGAGGCGCAGGCGTCCACGAACAGGACGGTGCCGACCGCGTCGGCCAGCTCGGCCGCCTGAGCGACCGGCTGGAGCGTGCCCACCTCGTGGTTGGCCGCCTGCAACGCCAGCACAGCCGCACCGGCACCGGCCGCACCGGCACCGGCAGCACGGGCACTGGCCGGTGCTGCCCCCAGTGCCTCGGCGAGCGCGTCCAGCGCGACGCGTCCGGTGGCCTCGACCGGGACGGTGTCGGACCGGCCGCCACGCGCGGCGTGCCAACGGCCGGCGTGCAGCACCGAGGAGTGCTCGACCGCTGACGCCAGCAGGCGGTCACCCGAACGTGCGGCGCCCGCCAGCAGGCCGAGGACGCCCAGGTGCACCGCATGGGTGCCGGTCGGCGTGAAGGTGACCTCGTCGATGCGCACGCCCAGGCACTCGGCCACGACCGCGCGGGCGTTGTCCAGCAGGAGGCGGGCATTGCGGGCCGGCCCGTGCAGGCGCCGCGGATCGGCGTACCCCTGCTCCAGCGCGCGCTGCAGGACGTCGTACGCCGCCGGGTGCAGCGGCTCGGCCGACGCCGTGTCGAGGTACGACGAACCGGGACCTTCCACGTCGCCGAACCTACCGCCGCCCTCGGGCCCGGTCCCGCGGGTGGTCCTGGTCACCGCGAGACATGCCGACCTGTCCGCGCCATCGCCGACACTCAGTAGTAGGGTTCGGCGTGTTCGCTAGCAACACGTGATCGGCCAAGAGAGAGGGCTCGTTCGTGGGTCTGGAACTCCCCAAGCGTGCGCGGAGACTCGCGCTCGGCGCCACCTCCGGCGCCGCGCTGCTGTTCCTCAGTGGGTGTGACGCCGAGGGCAAGTCGCAGCTCGAGCGACTCGCCATGCCGGTGCCGGCCACGAAGGAAGCCCAGCACATCTACGACCTGTGGCAGTGGGCCTGGCTCGCCGCCATCCTGACCGGCATCCTGGTGTGGGGCCTGATCTTCTACGCCGTGATCGCCTACCGCCGGCGCAGCGAGTCGGAGATCCCGGTGCAGATCCGCTACAACCTGCCGATCGAGATCCTCTACACCGTCGCCCCGGTCATGATGGTGATCGTCTTCTTCTTCTTCACCGTCAAGACGCAGGACCAGGCGCTGCACTACGTCGACAACCCCGACGACACGGTGACGGTCGTGGGGCAGCAGTGGTCGTGGACGTTCAACTACACCGACGTCGACTCCCTCGACGGCAAGACGGTGCACGACGTCGGCACCACGGCCGAGCCGCCGACGCTGTATCTCGTGAAGGACTCCGAGGTCAACGTCACCCTCTACTCACCCGACGTGATCCACTCCTTCTGGGTGCCCGACTTCCTGTTCAAGATGGACGTGGTGCCGGGTCGCCAGAAGTACAACCACTTCACCCTGACGCCCGACCGGTCCGGCACCTTCGAGGGCCGCTGCGCCGAGCTCTGCGGTGTCTACCACTCGCGGATGCTCTTCGACGTCAAGGTCGTCTCCCAGGACCAGTTCGACGCGCACATGCGTAAGCTCGAATCAGAGGGCCTGGTGGGCCTCAACCTGGGCGGCAGCGAGGTCAACGTGCAGGACGGTCTGGAGCCCTCGACCGACAACTCCGGGACCGATGCGGAAGAGCTCAATGACAAGGGAGGCGAACAGTGACCACGGTCTCTGATCCCGCCGGCCGCACCGCGGGAGTGGTCGAACCCTCGCGCACGCTGGGCCAGCAGGTCGTCCGGATCCTCACCACGACCGATCACAAGCTGATCGGGAAGATGTACCTCACCACGTCGTTCGCGTGGTTCCTCGTCGGCGGCATCATGGCGCTGCTGATCCGCTCCGAGCTCGCGTTCCCGGGCCAGCAGGTCGTCAACGACGAGGTCTACAACCAGCTGTTCACGATGCACGGCACGATCATGCTGCTGCTCTTCGCGACGCCGTTGTTCTTCGGCTTCGCCAACGTGATCATGCCGCTGCAGATCGGTGCCCCCGACGTGGCGTTCCCGCGGTTGAACATGTTCAGCTACTGGCTGTTCCTCTTCGGCGGCCTGATCGCAGCCTCCGGGTTCCTGACCCCCGAGGGCGCCGCGAGCTTCGGCTGGACCGGGTACGCCCCGCTCTCCGACGCCGTCCGCTCGCCCAGCATCGGCGGCGACCTGTGGATCATGGGCCTGTGGATGGCCGGTCTCGGCACCATCCTGGGCGCGGTCAACTTCATCACCACGATCATCTGCATGCGTGCGCCCGGGATGACGATGTTCCGGATGCCGATCTTCACCTGGAACACCCTGGTCACCAGCCTGCTGGTGCTGATCGCCTTCCCGATCCTGGCGGGCGCGCTGCTCTCGCTGGAGGCCGACCGGTTGCTGGGGGCGCACGTCTTCGACGCCGCGCACGGGGGGCCGATCCTGTGGCAACACCTGTTCTGGTTCTTCGGGCATCCGGAGGTCTACATCATCGCGTTGCCCTTCTTCGGCATCGTGACGGAGATCTTCCCCGTGTTCAGCCGCAAGCCGGTCTTCGGCTACATCGGTCTGGTCGCCGCCACCATCGGCATCGCCGTACTCTCCGTCGCCGTCTGGGCGCACCACATGTTCGTCACCGGCGCGGTGGACCTGCCGTTCTTCTCGGGCATGACGTTCCTGATCGCCATCCCGACGGGCGTGAAATTCTTCAACTGGATCGGCAGCATGTGGGGCGGGTCGATCTCCCTGGACACACCCATGCTCTGGGCCGTCGGCTTCCTGGTCACCTTCCTGTTCGGCGGCCTCACCGGCGTCATCCTCGCCTCGCCGCCGCTGGACTTCCACGTCTCCGACTCCTACTTCGTGGTGGCGCACTTCCACTACGTGGTGTTCGGCACCGTGGTGTTCGCGATGTTCGCGGGCTTCTACTTCTGGTGGCCCAAGATGACCGGCCGGATGCTCGACGAGACGCTCGGCAAGATCCACTTCTGGCTGCTGTTCTTCGGCTTCCACACCACGTTCCTGATCCAGCACTGGCTGGGCGTGGAGGGGATGCCGCGGCGGTACGCCGACTACAGCGCGAGCGACGGGTTCACCACGCTCAACCAGATCTCGACGGTGGGAGCGTTCCTGCTCGCGAGCTCGATGATCCCGTTCTTCCTGGGGGTCTACAAGTCCGCGCGGACGCCGCTGGTGCCCGTCGACGACCCATGGGGTTGGGGCCGCTCCCTGGAGTGGGCCACCAGCTGCCCGCCACCACGGCACAACTTCGTCACGCTCCCGCGGATCCGCTCGGAGTCGCCGGCGTTCGACCTGCACCACCCCGAGGTCGCCGCGATGGAGTACGTGGACAACCCCGGCCTGGGCGAGGAGGGTGCGCTCACCGACGCCCCTGACGTGCAGGGTCGCAGCCAGGCCCTGGACGAGGACGTGCCCGACAAGGACGCCGGCACCGACGGGAAGGATGCCTGATGAAGGCCGAGGCCTGGATCTTCGTGGTGTGCACGGTGTTCTTCGTGCTCGTGTCACCGGCCTACTGGTTCCTCTCCTACGACCCGACCGGCACCGTCGCGCTGGTGATGACCGCGCTGCTGACCGGGCTGGTGAGCTTCTACCTCGGCTTCCACGCCACCCAGATGGAGCCGCGTCCTGAAGACCGGCTCGAGGGTGAGATCGCGGATGGTGCGGGGGAGCTCGGCTTCTTCCCGCCGTACAGCTGGTGGCCCCTGTGGTGCGCGCTGACCCTGGGCACGATCGTGCTCGGTGTCGTCATCGGCTGGTGGCTGGTGGTGATCGGGGCCGTGCTGGGCGCGGTGGCGCTGTCGGGGTTCGTCTTCGAGTACTACCGCGGCGAGCACGCGCACTGAGCGTGGAGGGAAGCCGAGCTTGCTCGTGCTTCCCGAGCGAGGAAGCGTTGAGGCCGGAGGCCGGTCACGCGCACTGAGCGTGGAGGGCGCGTCGCTGGCGGCGCGTGACCCATTGCACCTCGGGCAACGTCGAAGAGGTTGACCCGGGCAAGTTATGCTGTCCCGGTCCACCGCTGTCGGAAAACCGGGGAGATCCATGAACGCGCTCGGGACCAGGAGCCTGCGCGGACGCCGTACTGCGGCTGTCGGCCTGGCGGCGTTGAGCCTCATCCTGACCGGTTGTGCCGGCAACCTCACCGGTGGTGACGACAACCCGGGCGCCCATGACGGCACCGTCAAGCAGGTGGACGCGACTCCGAAGGAGTCCGCCGCCCAGGTGCAGGCCAGCATCCCGGCCAGCGCACGGGACATCGCTGTCAACCGCACGGTGCGACTCGACGTGACTGCCGGCACCTTCCGCAACGTGCGGGTGGTCGGCAAGGACGGCCCGCTCGCCGGTGCCTTCTCGCCGGACCGCACCAGCTGGCACTCCACCGCTCGGCTCCAGCCGGGGGAGACCTACCGCATCCACAGCGTCGCCGTCGACGGCGAGGGTCTGACGAAGCAGTTCCGCAGCCACTTCGCCACTGACGCCCTCACCCTCGACGAGCAGACCTACCCCAGCTTCGTCCCGGTCGAGGGGTCCACCGTCGGTGTCGGCATGCCGGTGATCATCCGGTTCGACGTCGCCGTGACCGACAAGGCCTCCATCGAGCGGCACCTGCACGTGAGCACCAAGCCGGCACAGCCGGGCGCGTTCTACTGGATCTCCGACCACGAGGTGCACTGGCGGCCCAAGACCTACTGGCAGCCGGGCACCCAGGTGACGGTCGACGCTGACGTCGACAGCGTCCCGGCCGGCGACGGGGTCTGGGGCCAGATGAGCCGGACCAACCACTTCACCATCGGTCGGTCCATGATCAGCAAGGTCAACATGGACACCCACCAGATGCAGGTGTTCGAGAACGGCCAGCTGATTCGCACCATCCCGATCACCACCGGCGAAGAGCCGAAGTACACCACCCGCTCAGGGGTGAAGGTGATCGTGGAGAAGTTCCGGCACAAGCGGATGAACTCCGAGACGATCGGCATCGACCCTGACAGTGCTGAGGGCTACGACCTGGACGACGTCGAGTACGCCATGCGCATCACCTACTCAGGTGAGTTCATCCACGCCGCCCCCTGGTCGGTCAGCTCCCAGGGCAACACCAACGTCAGCCACGGCTGCACGGGGCTCAGCACGGCGAACGCCGGCTGGCTCTACAACCGCAGCATCGTCGGTGACGTGGTGGAGTACACCGGGACCCAGCGCGACATGACCCTCACCAACGGCTTCGGCGACTGGAACCTCTCCTTCGCCGACTACCGCGAGGGTTCTGCCCTCCACTGAGCCCTCC
>DASTFI010000081.1:0-23620 GCA_035708765.1 Marmoricola sp. | reverse complement strand
GCGGTCGGCGCCCTGGGCAACGTCGTCGGTACGGCGATCACCGGCGTGGACACCACCTGGAACGTGTCGTGGTCGGAGTACGCCATGATCATCGTCGCGAACGTGCTCGGGATGGCCGTCGGCTTCATGCTGGGCGTCGTGTTCCGCAGCTCGGCGGCCGCGATCGTGGGCTACTTCGTCTTCTCGCTGGTGCTGCCCGGCATCTCCAGCGCACTGGCCCAGAGCCAGGACTGGTGGCGCGACAACGCGCCGTGGTTCGACTTCAACTACGCCCAGTCGGCGCTGTTCAACGGCCTGCCGTCCAGTGAGCAGTGGGCCCAGCTCGGCACCGCGAGCCTGATCTGGCTCGTCGTCCCACTGGCCGTCGGACTCCGGCTGGTGCTGACGTCCGAGGTGAAGTAGCCGCCGCGTCCGACTGACCGAACGAATCTGGGACTGGCCGAACGTTGCAACATTCGGCCAGTCCCAGATTCACAACCTGGGTTGTGAATCTGTCAGCGGGTGGCGGTGCCCTCGGTGTAGTCGGAGTCGTGGGACTTCACCCAGGACATCAGCTTGCGCAGCTCGCGACCGGTGCCCTCGATGGGGTGCTGCTCACCCTTGGCGCGCAGCTCCTCGAACTCCGGCGACCCGGCGTCCTGGTCGTTGATGAAGCGCTCGGCGAAGGAACCGTTCTTGATGTCCTCGAGGACGGCCACCATGTGCTGCTTCACCTCGGGGGTGACCACCCGCGGGCCAGAGACGTAGTCGCCGTACTCGGCAGTGTCGGAGACGCTCCAGCGCTGCTTGGCGATGCCGCCCTCGTACATCAGGTCGACGATCAGCTTGAGCTCGTGCAGGCACTCGAAGTAGGCGACCTCCGGCTGGTAACCAGCCTCGGTGAGCACCTCGAAGCCGTACATCACCAGCTGGCTCATCCCGCCGCACAGCACGGCCTGTTCGCCGAAGAGGTCGGTCTCGGTCTCCTCGGTGAAGGTCGTCTTGATGCCGCCGGCGCGGAGGCCGCCGATGCCCTTGGCATAGGACAGCGCGAGGTCCCAGGCCTTCCCCGAGGCGTCCTGCTCAACGGCGACCAGGACCGGCACGCCGCGCCCGTCGACGTACTCGCGCCGGACCAGGTGGCCGGGGCCCTTCGGCGCCACCATGATCACGTCGACGCCCTCGGGGGCCTTGATGTAGCCGAACCGGATGTTGAAGCCGTGGCCGAAGACGAGGGTGTCTCCGGGGGTCAGGTTGGGCTCGATCTCCTCGGCGTAGAGCTTCCGCTGGTGCTGGTCGGGCGCGAGGATGACGATGACGTCCGCCTCCTCCACCGCCTCGGCCGGGGTGAGCACCTTGAGACCCTCGGCCTCCGCCTTCTCGCGGCTCTTCGAGCCCGGCTGCAGGCCGATGCGGACGTCGACGCCCGAGTCGCGCAGGGACAGCGCGTGGGCGTGGCCCTGGCTGCCGTAGCCGATCACCGCCACGTGCTTGCCCTGGATCAGGGACAGGTCGGCGTCGTCGTCGTAGAACATCTCAGCCACGTGGGCTCTCCTTCTGGTTGATCTGGGTTTCGGGGCAAATCGTGTACGGCGTACCGAAGTGACAACTCAACGGTGCAGAACTGCCGTTTCAACGGTGCAGAACTGACCTTTCGACATCACCCGACGACGCGCTCGCCGGGCTGGGGCACGGGGACGGGCACCGGGCGCAGGGTTCGCTCGGTGATGGAGCGGTTGCCGCGGCCGATGGCCACCAGGCCCGACTGGACCAGCTCGCGGATGCCGAACGGCTCGAGGATCTTGCGCAGGTCGGCCAGCTTGGCGGCGTTGCCGGTGACCTGCAGGGTGACCGCGTCGGTGGCCACGTCGACCACCTTGGCCTTGAACAGCTGCACCACGTCGAGCACGTGCGCGCGGCTGTCGGCGTCGGCGCGCACCTTGACCAGCATCAGCTCGCTCTCGACGGAGTCGTGGTCGTCGAGCTCGACGATCTTGATCACCTCGACGAGCTTGTTGAGTTGCTTGGTCACCTGCTCCAGCGGCGAGCCCTCGACGTTGACCACGATGGTCATCCGGGAGATCTCGGGGTGCTCGGTCGGGCCGACCGCGAGGGAGTCGATGTTGAACCCGCGCCGGCTGAACAGTCCGGCCACCCGGGCCAGGACGCCGGGCTTGTTCTCCACCAGGACCGAAAGGGTGTGCACGCTCATCGACGTCCTCCCGAACTGAGTGGACACAGCGCTCCGGGCGCCGATGAGGCACGGTCAGGGCTGTGTCGAATGGTGAACTCGCTTCGCTCGCTCACTAGAGGTCGTCCTCCTCGAACTCGGGCGCCAGGTCCCGGGCGTACTTGATCTGGTCGTTGGACGTCCCGGCGGCCACCATCGGCCACACCATCGCGTCGCGCTCGACGCGGAAGTCGACCACGACCGGCACGTCGTTGATCTCCATCGCCTTGTCGATGGTGGCGTCGACGTCCTCCGGAGACTCACACGACAGGCCGATGGCGCCGTAGGCCTCGGCCAGCTTGACGAAGTCGGGCACCCGGCGCTGGGCGGCGCGGTTCTGCAGGTCGGTGTTGCTGTAGCGGCCTTCGTAGAACAGCGTCTGCCACTGCCGGACCATGCCGAGCGACTCGTTGTTGATGATGGCGACCTTGACCGGGATGTCCTCGATCGTGCAGGTGGCCAGCTCCTGGTTGGTCATCTGGAAGCAGCCGTCGCCGTCGATCGCCCACACCGTGCTGCCGGGCATGGCGACCTTGGCGCCCATGGCGGCGGGCACCGCGAAGCCCATCGTCCCGAGGCCGCCGGAGTTGATCCAGGTGTTGGGCCGCTCGTAGGAGACGAAGTGGGCCGCCCACATCTGGTGCTGGCCGACGCCGGAGCAGTAGATCGCCTCCGGGCCGGCGATCCGGCCGAGCCGCTCGATGACGTACTGCGGCGCGAGGCCGTCCTTCGGGGCGTCGTACCCCACGGGGTAGCGCTGCTTGACGCCCGCGAGGAACTTCACCCAGCCCTCGTAGTCACCGGTGTTGCCGGCGTCCTGCTCGGCCCGGAGCGCGGTCACCAGGTCGGCGATCACCTCGCGGGCATCGCCCACGATGGGCACGTCGGTCTCGCGGTTCTTGCCGATCTCGGCGGGGTCGATGTCGGCGTGGATCACCTTGGCGCCCGGCGCGAACGAGTCGAGGTTCCCGGTCACCCGGTCGTCGAACCGGGCGCCGAGGGAGATGATCAGGTCACTCTTCTGCAGTCCGGCGACGGCCGCGACGGTGCCGTGCATCCCGGGCATGCCGAGGTGCTGGGGGTGGCTGTCGGGGAAAGCGCCGCGGGCCATCAGCGTGGTGACCACCGGCATCCCGGTCAGCTCGGCCAGCTCGCGCAGCTCCTTGGCCGCGCGGGAGCGGATCACGCCACCGCCGACGTAGAGGACCGGCTTGCGGGCCTCGAGGATCAACCGGGTGGCCTCGCGGATCTGCTTGGCGTGTGGGTGGGTCACCGGGCGGTAGCCCGGCAGGTTGAGCTCGGTGGGCCAGGCGAACCGCGTCGAGGCCTGCAACGCCGACTTGGCGATGTCCACCAGCACCGGGCCGGGACGGCCGGTGGACGCGAGGTAGAACGCCTCGGCGATGGTGCGCGGGATCTCGGCGGGGTCGGTGACCAGGAAGTTGTGCTTGGTGATCGGCATCGTGATGCCGCGGATGTCGGCCTCCTGGAAGGCGTCGGTGCCGATCGCGCTGGCGCCGACCTGGCCGGTGATCGCCACGATGGGGACCGAGTCCATGTGCGCGTCGGCCAGCGGAGTCACGAGGTTGGTCGCGCCCGGCCCACTGGTGGCCATGCAGACCCCGACGCGGCCGCTCGCTGCGGCGTACCCCTGGGCGGCGTGCCCGGCGCCCTGCTCGTGGCGCACCAGGATGTGCCGGATCTGCTCGGAGTCGAAGAGCGGGTCGTACGCCGGGAGGATCGCGCCGCCCGGGATCCCGAAGATGTCGGTGACGCCGGCGCTCTCCAGCGATCGCACCAGGCTCTGAGCGCCGCTGACCTGCTCGGCCGCGGGGCGGGGGCCGGGCACGGCGCCGGGGGTCCCCTTGTTGGGCATGGTGCTGGGCATGCTGCTGGGCATGGTGCTGGGTCCGGGCTTCGGCTCGCTCATCCGTCCAACCTCATCTGCGTTCTGCCCTCTGGGCACTGTCTGCGCTGCTCCAACAAAAAACCCCCCGGCCGGAACGGCTGCGAGGGGACGACGCGTGTGCGTTCAGGTCTGACCTGACGGGCTCACGCGTCCGTGCGTACGAGAATTCGGCTGAGAATCCGGCACTGCATGGCCACAGCATGCCCCTGCTCCGCTCCCGGGCTCAACTCAGTCTGCCACGCGTCCCAGCATCTGGTACGGCGGTACCAGCATGCGGCCGGAGGTCAGCGCTGCTCGGCAGTGCAGATGCACATCCGGTTGCCCTGCGGATCGGCGAGCACCACGAACGACGGCGCGTTGCTGTCGTCCACCACCCGGCCGCCCGCGGCGACGCCGGCGTCGATGTGGCGTTGCGCCTGGTCGGCCGGCACCCAGACGTCGGGATGCCAGCGCTGGCGCGGCGGTTCGGCGTCGGCCGGCTCGTCGGACTGCTGGAACCAGACCGTGGACCAGCGACCCGAGGGATCGACCACCTCGTCCCCATCCGCCTTCCCGTCGAGCACGGCCTGCCAGAAGGGGCTGATCTCGCCATGACTGCGGCTGTCCAGCCCGAACTCCACCTGCATGACCTGAGCGGGCTCGGCCGAGATGCCCAGGTCGGCGGCGATCTCGCTGATCCGCCGCGCGAGGGCGATGTCGCGGTCGGTGATGCCGCCGACGTCGTGGCTGGACAGGGCGATGTCGACCCGTGGGTAGGTCAGCGTCACGTCGGGATGGTGGTTGGCCTGCTCGGCCGCCTCGCCGAGCGCCTGCACGAACCTCATCCCGGTCGCGAAGCCCCCCGTGGCGAAGCGGCCGTGCAGAGCCTGGGCCAGCTTGCGCCAGTCATCGAGGCCCTGCTCCTGGATCTGGGCGTGGTTCAGCGTCGCGTCAGCCATGCAGCCGACGATGCCACTCCGGCGCTGAGCCGTCGAGGGGTCCGCCCGGCCGGTCGAGCGGACGGCGCTGCTTGCCCGCCGCGTCGAAGTTCGCCGGGTCGAGCCACTCCTCGAGCCGGTCCCGCACACCCGGCCACTCCTCGTCGGTGATGGAGAACCAGTCGGTGTCGCGATTGCGGCCCTTGTAGACCACCGCGTTCCGGAACCGACCCTCGTAGGTGAAGCCGAGCCGCTCCGCCGCCCGCCGGGACGGTTCGTTGAGGCTGTCGCACTTCCACTCATAGCGCCGGTAGCCGAGGTCGTCGAAGACGTGCCGGGCCATCAGGTACATCGCCTCGGTCGCGGCAGTGGTGCGCTGGAGGCCCGCACCCAGGGCGATCCCGCCGACCTCCACCGCGCCGTTGCGCTGGTCGAGGCGGAGGTACGACGCAAGGCCCTGCGGCGTGCCGTCCGGCGCGGTGAGGACGTGCGGTACGGCGTCCGGGTCGTCGCCCAGCGTCCGCAGCCAGGACGTGAACCCGACCTTGCCCTCGGCGTCCTCGGTGAAGGGTCCCGCGCCCAGATAGGTCCAGATCGATCCCGGCGAGCGCACCACGAGAGCGTCGTACAGGCCCGGCAGGTGGTCCTTGTGCAGGCCCTCCACCCGGCAGGTGCGACCGACGAGGGTGACCGGCTCGACGGCTCGCCGGGCAGTCCAGTCCAGTGACTCACCGACCGGCTGGCCGAACTCGTTGACGGGCACAGCAGAAGTCAACCAGCCCGGTGTCAGTCAGGCGTTGGGCCGGTTCAGGAACCAGCGGTGCCCGAACGGATCGCGAAGCACCGGCGTCGGACACGGCGAGGTAGGGGGTCAGCTCGCTCATCAATCCATCCTGCCCGTCGACAGTCGAGTGCGGAAGTGGTCGTCCGGGCAGCCAGTTCCGCACTCGACCCGACCGTCAGTGCTCTGGCAGCACCGAGAGCCCGATCGGTCCGGGGTTGACCGCGATCTCCCAGCGGAAGCCGTCCGGGTCGGCGAAGTAGCCGGTGTATCCGCCCCAGTCGCGTCGCTGCGCCGCCATGACGTCCGGCGAACCAGCGGTGCGGGCCAGCTCGAGGATCGCGTCGACCTCGGCCTCGGTGGCGACGTTGTGCGCCAACGTGATCGGCACGATGCCCTCGCCGCGTCGTACCGGCCCGACCTCGGCCTCGAAGCCGGACTCGGCCCACAGTGAGAGCACCAGCTTGTCCCCGGCCCGGATCATCAGCACCTCACCGGGCACGTCGAGCTCGGCGCGCCAGCCCAGCCCGTCGAGGTAGAACGCCTTGGTCCGCTCCAGGTCGGCCACGGCGAGGGTGATGAAGCTGATCCGCTGGTCCATGGCGTCCTCCGCGTCGGTTTCACAGGTTCACGTGGGATCTCATCACTTCACAGGTGTTGCATCGCCGGTGAAGTGACGGGTTCACAGGTTCTCCTGTGAAACCCTCAGCCGCAGATCGCCCCGTGCGAGGCGGACTGCACCAGCTTCGCGTACTTCCCGAGCACGCCGGTGGTGAACTTCGGGGCGTTCGGAGTCCAGCCCTCGCTGCGCCGGGCGATCACGTCGGCGTCCACGTGCAGTTCGAGGGTGCGGTTGGGGATGTCGAGGGTGACCGGGTCACCGTCGCGGACGAACGCGATCGGGCCACCGGCCGTCGCCTCGGGAGCGACGTGGCCGATGCAGGGTCCCGTCGTACCCCCGGAGAAGCGTCCGTCGGTGATGAGGAGCACGTCCTTGCCGAGCCCGGCACCCTTGATCGCCCCGGTGATCGCGAGCATCTCCCGCATCCCGGGGCCGCCGGCGGGCCCCTCGTAGCGGATGATCACCGCGTCACCGGGCTGGATGATCCCGTCGGCCAGCGCGTCGAGGGCGGCGCGCTCCCGGTCGAACACGCGCGCGGTCGCGTGCACCACCTCGGCGTCGAACCCGGCGCTCTTGATGACGGCGCCCTCGGGCGCCAGCGAGCCCTTGAGGATGGTCAGGCCGCCGGTCCGGTGGATCGGCTCGGCCAGCGAGTGGATCACCTTGCCGTCAGTCTGCGCGGGCGCCAGGTCCTCGAGGTTCTCCGCCAGCGTCTTGCCGGTGACCGTCAGCGCGTCGCCGTGCATGAGGCCGGCGTCGAGGAGCGCCTTCATCACCACGGGGATGCCGCCGATCTTGTCGACGTCGGTCATCACGTAGCGCCCGAAGGGCTTCAGGTCGGCCAGGTGCGGCACCTTGTCGCCGATGCGGTTGAAGTCGTCGATGTCCAGGTCGACGTCGGCCTCGCGGGCGATGGCGAGCAGGTGCAGTACGGCGTTGGTGGAGCCGCCCAGCGCCATCACCACGGCGATGGCGTTCTCGAAGGCATCCAGGGTCATGATCTGCCGCGCGGTGATGCCCTGGCGCAGCATGGCGACGACCGCCTGGCCGGAGCGGTGCGCGAAGCCGTCGCGACGCCGGTCGACCGCGGGCGGGGCCGCCGAGCCGGGGAGGCTCATCCCGAGCGCCTCGCCGACGGAGGCCATCGTGTTGGCGGTGTACATGCCGCCGCAGGCGCCCTCCCCCGGACAGATCGCCTTCTCGACCCGGGTCACCTCGTCGCGGGTGATCTTGCCGGCCAGGCAGGCGCCGACCGCCTCGAACGCGTCGATGATCGTCACGTCCTCGCCGTCGAGCTGGCCGGGCATCGTGGAGCCGGCGTAGAGGAACACGCTGGCCAGGTCGAGCCGGGCGGCGGCCATCAGCATCCCGGGCAGCGACTTGTCGCACCCGGCCAGCAGGACCGAGCCGTCGAGCCGCTCGGCCATCATCACCGTCTCGACCGAGTCGGCGATCACCTCCCGCGAGACCAACGAGAAGTGCATCCCGTCGTGCCCCATCGAGATGCCGTCGGAGACCGAGATGGTGCCGAACTCGAGCGGGAAGCCGCCGGCGGCGTGCACGCCGTTCTTCACGGCCTTGGCCAGCCGGTCCAGGGACAGGTTGCAGGGGGTGATCTCGTTCCAGCTCGACGCGACGCCGATCTGTGGCTTGGTGAAGTCGTCGTCGTCCATCCCCACCGCGCGCAGCATTCCGCGGGCGGCGGCCTTCTCGAGGCCGTCCGTGACGTCGCGGGAGCGAGGCTTGATGTCGGGCTGGGCGGGCGTGTCGTTCATGCCCGCAGGGTAGTCCGCGGCGCCAGCAGCACCGCGACCGTCTCGCGCTCCGTGGCCGTGCTCCCGATCGTGCTCCACCGGGCCGTGCTGCGGACCGGGCTCACCGGACCGTGCTCACCGGACCGGCCTCCGGTTCACGGGACGGTAGGTTGCGCGCGTGGACCAGCAGACCGCTCCCCGGCCTCCCGGGCTCTGGCGGCTACGCCTGACCCTCACCGGCGCCCTGGTCACCACGAACGTCGTCGGCGTCGTGGTGGTCTACTGCCTCGCGGCGCTCGTCGTACCCCTGCCCCAGGTCGCCCACGACGACGCCGTGCGGCTGCAGAACCTCGTCCTCGCCGCGGTCTACGCGGGGGTGGCGATCCTCCTGGGCATCGTCCGCGGCATGACCCTGACCCGGCAGGCGCTCGGCTGGGTCAGCGCCGGGCGGCCGCCCAGCCAGGCCGAGCAGCGCGCGGTCCTGCGGGTCCCGGGCCGGATCTTCCTGGTCCAGGCGTGCCTGTGGCTCGTCGGCGCCGCCGTGTTCGGCCTCTTCAACGCGGTGCGCTCGCTGGTCACCCTCGGAGTGCTGATCACGCTGATCGTGCTGCTGGCCGGGCTGTCCACCTCCGCGATCGCCTACCTGCTGTCCGAGCGACTGATCCGTCCCTACGCGCGCGCCGCGCTCGCCTCCGGTGTCCCCGGCCGGATCGGCATGCGGGTGGGCCTGCGGACGCTGCTGGCCTGGCTCTTCGGCTCCGGGGTGATCATGCTGGGCATCCTGCTCGCCGGTCTGACCGGGCTGCTGCTCGACGACGGTGTGGGGGTACGGCGGCTGGCGGTCACCATGGTGGTGCTGGGTGGGCTCGCCTTCGTGCACGGCGGCTTCACGATCTGGCTCGCTGCCAAGGCCGGATCGGACCCGGTGCGGGCCCTTCGCCGGGGGGTCACCGAGGTGGGCCGGGGCAACCTCGACGCCGAGGTGCCGATCTACGACGGCACCGAGCTGGGCGTCCTGCAGGCCGGCTTCAACGAGATGCTCCAGGGCCTGCGCGAGCGCGAGACGATCCGCGACCTGTTCGGCCGGCACGTCGGCGACGACGTCGCCCGGGCGGCCCTCGAGCGGGGCGTCGGCCTCGGCGGCGAGGTCCGCGACGTGGCGGTCCTCTTCGTCGACATCATCGGCTCGACCGCTCTGGCCGGTCGGCGTCCGCCCGAGGAGGTCGTCGGGCTGCTGAACCGGTTCTTCGACGTCGTCATCGACGTGGTCCACGAGCACGGTGGGCTGGTCAACAAGTTCGCCGGCGACGCCGCGCTGGCGATCTTCGGCGCCCCCGTCGAGCTGGCCGGCAAGGAGGCGGCCGCCCTCGCCGCGGCACGCACGATGGGCCGCCGACTGCGCGAGGAGGTGCCCGAGCTGGAGGCCGGCATCGGTGTCTCTGCGGGACCGGCTGTCGCGGGCAACGTCGGCGCGGCGCAGCGCTACGAGTACACCGTGATCGGCGACCCGGTGAACGAGGCCGCCCGGCTCACCGAGCTCGCCAAGTCGGTGCCGGGACTCGTGCTCGCCAACGGCCGGCTGCTCGAGGTGGCCGGCGGCGAGGCGTCGTACTGGGAGGTGTTGGAGCCGGTCGTCGTCCGTGGGCGCAGCGAGCCGACGCCGGTCGCCCGACCCGGCCGCGACGGTGACGTGTCGCACGATCAGCGCGTCCGCTGAGCGAATTGCGGCAGAATCGCGCCCATGTCGGCAACATCTGCCCAGGTCCGCCTGGCCACCCCTCCGCCGGAGTGTCCAGCCGTGCGCTCCTACCAGGTCACCAGCGCCGACGGCACTGTGCTGGAGGCGTGGACCAACGACGTCGACGGCACCATGGCGGGCCCGACCGTGCTGCTGTGCAACGGCCTGGGCACCAATCCGTACTGCTGGCCGGCGCTGCTGGACCCGAGCTGCGGAGTGCGGGTGATCTCGTGGATGCACCGTGGCACCGGCGGGTCGGCCCGTCCCGCTGAGCCCGGGCGGGCGGGCATCGACGCCTTCGTCGAGGACGCCCTGGCCGTGCTCGACCACGACGGCATCGACGCCTGCCCGGTGATGGGCTGGTCGATGGGCGTCAACACCGCCTTCGAGCTGGCCTTCCTGCACCCTGAGCGAGTCACCGGACTGTTCGCGGTCGGTGGCGTGCCCGGCGGCACCTTCTCGTCGATGCTCGCGCCGATGTTCGTCCCCCGACCGCTCCGCGCGGTCATCACCGTCAACGCGGTCCGGTTGATGAAGGCGGCGGGGACGCCGCTCTCCCTGCTGGCCCGCAACGTGCCGACGGGACCGGTCGCGGTCGAGGTGCTCACCCACTCCGGGTTCATGCTGCCCACCCCGGACAACGCGATGACCGGCCGCGCGGTGAGGGAGTTCCTGCGCACCCCGGTCGACTGGTACATGCACCTCGCGCTGGCCAGCTCCCGCCACGTGCGCGTCTCGCTCCGGGCGATCGACGTGCCCACCACGTTCGTGGCGGGCCGCTGGGACGTGCTCGCCTCCGCGCGCGACATGCGCACCGCCGCTGACCGGATCGAGGGCGCGACGTACGTCGAGCTGCCGGCCTCCCACTTCCTGCCGATGGAGTGCCCCGAGCAGATCGGCGAGCTGCTGCTCGAGCTGCTCGGCCGGGTGGCCTGAGGCGTGGCCTCCTAGGCTGGCGGACATGACGAGCGCGGGCCGCCCTCGAGCCGCATCGATGGCCGCTGCGGTGGCTCTCCTGCTCGGCCTGTCCGCCACCGTGGCCGCGTGCGGAGGCGACGCGGCGCCGACCGGCTCGACGGGCCCCGACCCGACCACCGCTTCCCCCCAGCCGACGCAGACCTCGGCCCCCCTGTCTCCCGCGCAGCCGGTGGCGCCGAAGGTGATCGGCACGGTGGCGAGCGAGCTGGAGGTCCCCTGGGGCATCGGCTTCCTCCCCGACGGATCCGCCCTGGTAACCGAGCGCGACCGCGGGCACGTGCTGCACCTCACCGGTGTCGGCGACGCCGGGTCGAAGAACAGCTCGGCGCAGGCCCGGGTGACCGACCTCGGCGCCATCGACCAGTCGGCCGGTGACGGTGAGGCCGGCCTCCTCGGACTGGCGGTCTCCCCCGACTTCGCCACCGACCACCGGATCTTCGTCTACACGACCACCGCGCAGGACAACCGGGTGCTGAGGATGACCTTCCGCGACGGCCGGCTCGGCGAGCCGACGCCGATCCTCACGGGCATCCCGCGGGGCTTCATCCACGACGGCGGCCGACTGGTCTTCGGCCCCGACGGCTACCTCTACGTCTCCACCGGTGAGACCGGCCAACCCGAGCTCGCCCAGGACAAGGGTTCCCTCGCCGGCAAGATCCTGCGCATCGACCAGGCCGGCGGGCCGGCACCGGGCAACCCGTTCGGCACACCGGTGTGGAGCTACGGGCACCGCAACGTCCAGGGCCTGGCGTTCGACGACCACGGCAACCTGTGGGCCAGCGAGTTCGGCGCGAACACCTGGGACGAGCTCAACCTGATCCAGAAGGGCGTCAACTACGGCTGGCCCGAAGTGGAGGGCCGCGGCACCCGCGACGGCTTCCGCAACCCCCAGGTGGTGTGGCGCACCTCCGAGGCGTCCCCGTCCGGACTGGCCTTCCTCGAGGGCCGGCTCTGGCTGGCCTCGCTGCGCGGTCAGCGCCTGTGGCGGATCGACGTCGACGGCACCCGGGCCGGCAACCCGACCGACTTCTTCGTCGGCAGGTTCGGCCGGATGCGGACCGTCGTACCGACGCCGGACGGGAAGCTCTGGATCGCCACCTCCAACCGCGACGGGCGCGGCGACCCGGGGCCCGCCGACGACCGGATCCTGCTGGTCGACCCGGGCACGGCCTGACGAACGCCCCGGACCGACCTCCGGACCGGCCGGCTCAGGTCAGCTTCTCGAGGACCAGCTCGCGCACCCGGCCCGCGTCGGCCTGCCCGCGCATCTCCTTCATCACCGCGCCGATGAGAGCACCGGCAGCGGCGACCTTGCCGCCCCGGATCTTCTCCGCGACGTCGGGATTGGCTGCGATCGCGTTGTCGACCGCCGTGGACAGCGCGCCCTCGTCGGACACGATCGCCAGGCCCCGGGCGCTGACGATCTGCTTCGGCGTCCCCTCCCCGGCGACCAGGCCGTCGAAGACCTGCCGGGCCAGCTTGTCGTTGAGCGAACCGGCGTCCACCAGCCGCTGGACCTGCGCCACCTGCTCCGGCGTCACGCCGACGGCGTCGAGCTCCACCCCGGCGTCGTTGGCGCGGCGGGCGAGCTCGGAGAGCCACCACTTCCGGGCCGCCTGCGGGGTGCTGCCGGCCGCGACGGTCCGCTCGATCAGCGGCATCGCCCCGGCGGCGACGACGTCGCGCATCTCCAGGTCGGTGAAGCCCCAGTCGCCCTGCAGCCGGCCGCGCTTCTCCCGGGGCGGCTCGGGCAGCTCGCTGCGCAGCTGCTCGACCCAGTCCCGCGACGGAGCCACCGGCACCAGGTCGGGCTCGGGGAAGTAGCGGTAGTCCTCGGCGTCGGACTTCTCCCGGCCCGAGGTGGTCACCCCGGTGTCCTCGTGCCAGTGCCGGGTCTCCTGCAGCACCGAGCCGCCGGCGTCGAGCACCGCCGCCTGCCGGGAGATCTCGTAGCGGACCGCCCGCTCGACCGAGCGCAGCGAGTTGACGTTCTTGGTCTCCGTGCGGGTGCCCAGCCCTTCGCTGCCCTTCGGGGCCAGGGAGAGGTTCACGTCGCAGCGCAGGGAGCCCTGCTCCATCCGCACGTCGGAGACGCCGAGGCCGAGCAGCACGTCGCGCAGCTGGGCGACGTAGGCCCGCGCGACCAGCGGCGCGAGCTCGCGGGTGCCAGTGATGGGGCGGGTGACGATCTCGATCAGCGGAATGCCGGCGCGGTTGTAGTCGACCAGCGAGTGGCTGGCGCCGTGGATGCGACCGGTGGCGCCGCCCACGTGCAGCGACTTGCCGGTGTCCTCCTCCATGTGCGCCCGCTCGATGGCCACCCGCACGGTCTGCGGTCCGCCGGGCCCCTCGACCTCGACGTCCATCCAGCCGTCGAAGCAGATCGGCTCGTCGTACTGCGAGGTCTGGAAGTTCTTCGGCATGTCGGGGTAGAAGTAGTTCTTCCGGGCGAACCGGCACCACTCGGCGATGTCGCAGTTGAGCGCGAGGCCGATCCGGATCGCCGATTCCACCGCGACGGCGTTGACCACCGGCATCGAGCCGGGCAGGCCCAGGCAGGTCGGACAGACCTGGCTGTTCGGCTCGGCCCCGAACCCGGTCGGGCAGCCGCAGAACATCTTCGTCGCGGTGCCGAGCTCGACGTGCACCTCGAGACCGAGCGCCGGGTCGAACCTGTCGAGGGCCTCCTCGAAGGAGAGCAGCGTCTCGGTGGACGTGGTCATCGGGTCACCTCCGTGGCCTGGTCGGGGCCGCCGACGCGTCCTCCGACGAGCTCGGGAGGGGCGAGCGGGCCCCCCCACTGTCGCTCCAGCAGCGTCTCCAGGGCGGCGCCGACGCGGTAGCACCGGTCGTCGGCCGTCGCCGGCGCCAGCACCTGGAAGCCGACCGGCAGGTCGTCCTCGGGCGCCAGGCCCGCAGGCACCGAGATGCCGGGTACGCCGGCGAGGTTGGCGGGGATGGTGGCGATGTCGTTGAGGTACATCGCCAGCGGGTCGTCGAGCTTCTCGCCGATCCGGAAGGCGGTCGTGGGTGCCGTCGGGCTGACCAGCACGTCGGCCTGCTCGAACGCGGCGGCGAAGTCGCGGCTGATCAGCGTGCGCACCTTCTGGGCCTGCCCGTAGTAGGCGTCGTAGTAGCCGCTGGACAGGGCGTAGGTGCCCAGGATGATCCGGCGCTTCACCTCGTCGCCGAAGCCGGCGTCGCGGGTGGCCCGCATGACGTCCTCTGCGCTCGGCGCGTCGACGCCCTCCGGCAGCACCCGCAGCCCGTAGCGCATCGCGTCGAAGCGGGCGAGGTTGGAGGATGCCTCGCTCGGCATGATCAGGTAGTACGCGGCCAGGGCGTGCACGAAGCTGGGGCAGGAGACTTCGACGACCTCGGCGCCGGCCCCCACCAGGAGCTGCACCGCCTCGTCGAACCGCTGCTCGACACCGGCCTGGTAGCCCTCGCCGCGCAGCTCGCTGATGACACCGACCCGGACGCCGGACAGGTCGGCGTCGGCACCCTGGCGGGCGGCCTCGGCGAGCGCCGGGAGGGGCTGGTCGATGCTGGTGGAGTCCAGCGGGTCGTGCCCGCCGATGACCTCGTGCAGCAGGGCTGCGTCAAGGACGCTCCGGGTCACCGGGCCGGCCTGGTCCAGCGAGTTCGCCATCGCGACCAGCCCGTAGCGCGAGACCCCGCCGTACGTCGGCTTCATCCCGACCGTGCCGGTCACCGCCCCGGGCTGGCGGATCGAGCCGCCGGTGTCGGTGCCGATCGCCAGGGGTGCCTCGAAGGAGGCGACGGCAGCGGCCGAGCCGCCACCGGAACCACCCGGGATCCGGTCCAGGTCCCACGGGTTGCGGGTCGGTCCGTACGCCGAGTGCTCGGTGGAGGAGCCCATCGCGAACTCGTCCATGTTGGTCTTTCCGAGGATCGGCAGGCCGGCCGCCCTGAGGCGGGCGACCACCGTCGCGTCGTACGGCGGGACCCAGCCCTCGAGGATCCTCGAGCCGCAGGTCGTGGTCAGCCCGCGTGTGGTGAGGACGTCCTTGACCGCGACCGGCACGCCGTCGAGCGCGGACGCCGGCTTCCCTGCCGCACGACGCTCGTCGGAGGCGCGCGCGGCGGCGAGGGCGCCCTCGGCGTCGACCTGCAGGAACGCGTGCACGGGACCGTCGACCTCGGCGATGCGGTCCAGGCATGCCTGGGTGAGCTCGACCGAGGTGGTCTCGCCCGCGGCGAGCGCGTCGGCGAGCTGCGCGGCGGTCCTCCTCGTCGCGTCGCTCACTGCTCGTCCCCCAGGATCCGGGGTACGGCGAACCGCTGCTGGTCGACCTCGGGCGCAGCGGCGAGGGCCTGCTCCGGGGTGAGCCCGGGGCGCACCTCGTCCGCGCGGAACACGTTGGTCAGCGGCAGCGGGTGCGAGGTCGGCGGGATGTCGTCGGCGGTCGCTCCGGAGATGGAGGCGATCGACTCGAGGATCACCGAGAGCTGGGGTGCCAGATGGTCGAGCTCGGTGTCGCTGAGGTCGATCCGGGCCAGGTCGGCCAGGTGGCGGACCTCGTCCCGGGTGATGGATGCAGGCATGCCGCCATCCTAGGGAGCGCCGGCAGCAGCCCCTCCGGCGGCCGTGCGGCTCGCGGGACGGGCCTTCCTCGAGCACGCGCGGCCGCCGTCGGATGCCCTACGCTGCGCGCCATGCCGTTTCCCGAGGAGATCTTCACCGCCACCGACCGGGAGGCGCTCGAGCTGCAGCTCGACGCCCAGCGCGGCGAGATCGCCGACCTCCTCGACGGCCTCACCGAGGAGGAGACGCGCCGGCGGCTGGTGCCGTCGCTGACCACCGTGCTGGGCCTGGTCAAGCACGCCACCTTCGTCGAGCAGGTGTGGTTCCACAGCCGGGTCGCCGGTGTCGACCGGCACGAGCTGGGCATCCCCGACGAGATCGACGACAGCTTCCGCCTCGGCGAGCAGGACACCATCGCGTCGGTGCGCGAGGCGTACGACGAGGCGTGCGCGCACTCGCGTCGAGTGACGGCCGAACACGACCTGGAGGAGGAGTTCCCGTGGCACCGTGGCCCGGTCTCGCTCCGCTTCGTCTACGTGCACTGCATCCAGGAGCTGGCCCGGCACGCCGGCCACGGCGACATCCTGCGGGAGCAGCTCATCGCGGCCCGGTGAAGCAGGCCGCCGCGCTCAGGAGGGGCCGCTCTCCAGCAGCTCCTTGAACCCGGCCTCGTCGAGGATCGGCACCCCCAGTTGCTCGGCCTTGTCGGCCTTGCTGCCGGGGCTGTCGCCCACCACGACGTAGTCGGTCTTCTTCGACACGCTCGAGGACGCCTTGCCGCCATGGCCGATGATGGCCTCCTTGGCGCCGTCGCGGCTGAAGTCGTCGAGCGAGCCGGTCACCACGATCGTCAGGCCCGCGAGGGTCTGCGGCGTGGAGTCGTCGCGCTGGTCCTCCATCCGCACGCCCGCTGCGGCCCACTCGTCGACGATCTCGCCGTGCCAGACCGAGCCGGGGTCGTCGAACCAGGAGCGGACGGACTCGGCGATCGTCGGGCCGACGCCCTCGGCGGCCGCCAGCTCCTCGAGGCCGGCCGCGCGGATCGCGGCCATGGAGCCGAACTCCGCTGCCAGCGCGCGCGCCGCCGTCGGTCCGACGTGCCGGATCGAGAGGGCCACCAGCACCCGCCACAGCGGCTGGTCCTTCGCCTCGTCGAGGTTGGCGAGCAGCTTCTGGCCGTTGGCGGAGAGCTGCGGGCCCTCCTCGTCGTGCTTCTTCCGCGGCGCCCGGGTGAACAGGGCCGCCCGCAGCAGCGCATCCTCGTTGAGGCCGAAGACGTCGCCCTCGTTGGCGATCACCCCCGCCTCGAGCAGCGCGGCGGCGGCCTCCTCACCCAGGCCCTCGATGTCGAAGGCCGAGCGAGAGGCGACGTGGAAGACGCGGTCGAGCACCTGCGCCGGGCACTTCTCGTGGTTGGGGCAGCGCAGGTCCTTGTCGCCCTCCTTCTGCTCGGCCAGCGTCGTGCCGCACGCCGGGCACTCGGTGGGCATCTCCCACTCCGGCAGGCCCTCGGGGCGCAGCGCGAGCACCGGCCCCAGGATCTCGGGGATCACGTCGCCGGCCTTGCGCAGGATCACCGTGTCGCCGGGCCGGACGTCCTTGCGGCGTACCTCGTGGGCGTTGTGCAGGGTGGCCCGCTCGACCGTCGACCCGGCGACCTTGACCGGCTCCATCACGCCGTACGGCGTCACCCGGCCGGTGCGTCCGGTGTTGACCCTGATCTCCAGGAGCCTGGTGTTGACCTCCTCGGGGGGGTACTTGTAGGCGATCGCCCAGCGTGGCGCCCGGGAGGTCGAGCCCAGGCGGCGCTGCAGCGCGACGTCGTCGACCTTGATCACCACGCCGTCGATCTCGTGCTCCGGCATCACAGCAGGGTCGTGGCGGTGCTCGCCGTAGTGCTCGATGAACTGCTCGGCGCGCTCCAGGGTCGGCACCACCTCGACCCGGTCGCTGGTGGGCAGGCCCCACGCCTTCAGCGCGTCGTAGGCCTGCGACTGCGCGGCCGGCTCGAAGCCCTCACGGGCGCCGATGCCGTGGCAGACCATGCCCAGCGACCGGCTCGCGGTCACCTTGGGGTTCTTCTGCCGCAGCGAGCCGGCGGCTGCGTTGCGCGGGTTGGCGAACTGCGGCTTGCCGGCGTCCTTCATCGTCTCGTTGAGCCTCTCGAACGACGCGGTGGACATGAAGACCTCGCCGCGCACCTCCACCAGGTCGGGCACGGGGAACTCCTCGGTGCCGTGCAGCAGGTGCGGGATCACCCCGATCGTCCTGACGTTGGGCGTGACGTCCTCACCGGTGCGGCCGTCACCGCGGGTGAGCGCCCGGACCAGCCGCCCCCTCTCGTAGAGCAGGTTGATGGCCAGCCCGTCGACCTTGAGCTCGCAGAGCAGCGCAGGCGCGGTCACGCCGTCGCGCTGGATCCGGCCCATCCACGAGTCCAGCTCGGCGAAGGTGAAGGCGTTGTCGAGGCTCTCCATCGGCCGGAGATGGTCGACCGCGGTGAACTGCGTCGACACCGCGCCGCCGACCTTCTGCGTCGGGGAGTCGGGCGTCCTCAGCTCACCGAACCGCTCCTCGAGCTCCTCCAGCCGGCGCATCCGCCGGTCGAAGTCGGCGTCGGACAGCGTCGGGTCGTCGAGCACGTAGTAGCGGAAGCGCGCCTCCTCCACCTGCTCGGCCAGCTCGTCGTGCTCGGTGCGGGCCGCCACGAGGTCGTCGAGGGCGTCGGGCACGTCGCCGGGAAGGTCCTTCGAAGCGCTCACAGGGGCTATCTTGCCGTGTCGCACCGACAGCCGCGTGGGCCCCGTGTCCGCGTGGGGCCACGCGCGTACGACGCGGGCAATCCGGGCGTTCCGGCGCACCGAACCACCCCGACACCGCACCCGCCCATCCACGACGAGAGGACCCCATGGAGCACGAGCACCGCCTGACCTTCAGCGACGAGCCGGCGCACGTGCGCGGCCTGGTGCTCATGCTGCACGGCGGCGCGGAGCACAGCCTGCGCGCCGTCGACGAGCGCAACAAGCAACTGTGGCGGGCCCGCTGGATGTTCGAGCAGGTCTCGGGCCGGTTCGCCCGCTCCGGTGTGCGGACCGCGCTCCTGCGCTTCTCCCTGGTCGGCTGGAACGCCCGGCACGGCGAGCCGGCTCCGGTCTCCGACACGCGGTGGGCGCTGGACCGGCTGCGGGAGCAGTACGCCGACCTGCCCGTCGTACTCCTGGGCCACTCCATGGGCGCGCGCACCGCAGCGCGGTCTGCGGACGACCCGGCCGTCGCCGGGGTGGTCGGGCTCGCTCCGTGGTTTCCGGCCGGCGACCCGGTCGAGCAGCTGGCCGGCAAGCACCTCGTGGGAGCGCACGGGCGCAGCGACCGGATCACCTCGGCACGCGCCACCCGCCGCTACCTCGAGCGCGCCGCGTCGGTGGCCGCGTCGACCCGGTTCGTCGACCGGGGCCGCATCGGGCACTACATGCTGCGCGACATCCGCGGCTGGAACCGGGTTGCGGTCGAGGAGAGCCTCGCCATCGTGGACCGGGTGACCGGTCTCACAGCCGGGAGCTGAGCCGACGCCGGAAAATCGGCTTGGCAGGACGAGCCGCCCGGCGTACTGTGCCGGATGGAACGAAACCGTTCCGTTCCATCCGAAGCACCGGGAGCCGCTCCGTGACACCGCAGCCCGCCAACCGACCACGGGTCGAGGGTGAGCGTGAGGACGAGATCCTCGAGGCCACGCTCGCGCTCCTGCTCGAGGTCGGCTACGACCGGCTCACCATGGATGCGGTCGCCAAGCAGGCCCGGGCGAGCAAGGCCACGCTCTACCGGCGCTGGGAGACCAAGCCGGCCCTGGTGATCGACGCGCTCATCCGGGCCAAGAACATGCCCGAGCCCCAGGTGCACGACACCGGGTCCCTGCGCGGCGACCTGCTGGCGACGTTCTGCGGCAACGGCGGCCTGGCCAGCTCCCGGGCGAGCGGCGTGATGGGTGCGGTGATCACCGCGGTGAGCACCGATCCCGAGTTCGCGGCCCTGTTCCGCGACCGGTTCCTCGGCCCGAAGCTCGAGACGACCCGGGTCATCTACCAGCGCGCCATCGAGCGCGGGGAGGTCTCCCCCGACGTCGACGTCGAGATCATCGGTCCCGCGCTCGCCGCCGTCGTGCTGCACCGGATGTACGTGCTCGGCACTCCCCCCGACGACGAGACCGTCCGGCGCGTCGTCGACCACCTCATCCTTCCCGCCGTACTCCCTCCGCACGCCGCGGAGGAGGTCCGTGCGACCCCCCAACCACCAGGCCGGAAGCAGTCCCGGCGGAGAGCAGGAAGCGCATGACCGACATGACCGCCGAAGGACGTCCTACTGGGACCTCCGCCGGCCACGCACACCTGGGCTGGGCCCTGGTGCTCATCTGCGTGGCGCAGCTGATGGTGGTGCTCGACAGCACCATCGCCAACATCGCGCTGCCCTACATCAAGAGCGACCTGGACATCTCGCAGGCCAACCTGCAGTGGGTCGTCACCGGCTACGCACTGGCCTTCGGCGGCCTGCTCCTGCTGGGCGGCCGCACCGGCGACCTCTTCGGTCGGCGCCGGATGTTCATGGTCGGCGTCACCATCTTCGCCGTCGCCTCCGGTCTCGGCGGCCTGGCCCAGAACGAGCTGATGCTGCTCGGCTCGCGTGGCCTCCAGGGCCTCGGCGCAGCGATCGCCTCCCCCACCGCGCTCGCGTTGATCACCACCACGTTCCCGGCCGGCAAGGAGCGCAACCGGGCCTTCTCGGTCTACGCGGCGATGTCCGGCATCGGCGCCGCCATCGGGCTCATCCTCGGCGGCTGGCTCACGGGCCTGCACCCGCACCTGCTCGGCCTCGACGTCGACGGCTGGCGGCTGACCTTCCTCATCAACGTGCCGATCGGCCTGGCCGCGGCGTACTTCGCGCCCAAGGTGCTCGCCGAGTCGGCCTCCCACCCCGGCGAGCTCGACCTCCCCGGCGCGCTCACCGGCACCTTCGGCCTGCTGTCGCTGGTCTACGGCATCACCCGGGCGGGCGACCAGCGCTACGGCTGGGGAGACCCGTGGACGATCGGCTACCTCGCCGTGGCCGCCGTGCTGCTGGCGGTGTTCGTGCTCATCGAGACCCGCGTCGAGCACCCGCTGCTGCCGCTGCGGATCCTGGCCAACCGGACCCGTGGCACCGCGTTCGTCACCATGATGATCGTGCCTGCGGCGATGTTCGCGATGTTCTTCTTCCTGTCCCTGTTCGTGCAGAACGTCATGGGCTACAGCCCACTGCACACCGGCATCGCGTTCGTGCCGTTCTCGGTCGCGATGATCATCGGCGCGACGCTCTCCTCCAAGCTGATGTCCAGGGTGGACCCGCGGTTCCTCGCGGGCACCGGCACGGTCCTCGCCGGCATCGCCCTGTGGGGCTTCCACCGGATCAGCATCGATGACTCGCCGCGCAACCTGCTGGCGCTCGTGGGCCGTCAGCTGCGGTCGGGCGAGCAGGTCCACCTGGGCGACACCGTCGGCTACTGGAGCTCGATCTTCCCGTTCATCTGCCTGATGGCCTTCGGGATGGCGCTGACGTTCATCCCGATGACGCTCTCCGCGGTGCACGGCGTCGACCACCGTGACTCCGGCATCGGCTCGGGGGTGCTCAACACGATGCAGCAGGTCGGTGGTGCCCTCGGGCTGGCCACGCTGGCCACCATCGCGGTGCACTACACCCAGGAGAAGGCACACGCCTTGGCCGACGCGGTCATGCAGCTGGCCCCCGCCCACGGCACGCCGTCACCGTCGGTCCAGAAGGCGGTGGAGTCCGTCGTGGGCCAGGCTGCCTTCACCCACGGCGCCACGTCCGCCTTCCTCACCGGCGCCTTCATGATCTGGGTCGCCTCGGTCATCGTGTGGGTCTTCCTCGACGTCAAGCACGAGGAGATCGCCGCGGACGGTCCGGTGGAGGCGTTGCCGGTCGCCTGACGAGCGCGCGCGGGCGGGTGGTTTCACAGGTTCTCCGGTGAAACGATCACTTCTCAGGTGTTGCAACGCCGGTGAAGTGTCGATGTCACGGGAGAACCTGTGAAACCCCGTGCAGCAGCGCGAGCACACGACGGGCGTAGTCCCCCGACGCGCCGGCCAGCCCGCAGGTGGGCGTGAGGACGAGGCGGTCGGCGACCTCGTCGGGGTCGAGGCCGAGCATGTCGAGCAGCCGCACCACCCGGTCGGTGACGGCACCCTGGTCGAGAGCGGTGTCGGTGGCGGCGACCACGCCGAGGAAGACCCGCTCCCCGGCGTCGAGGGCCTCCGCGAGCGGCTCGTACGACGCCGCGGCAAGCCGGGTCGCGTCCAGGGAGATCCCGGTGGCGCCGGCGCCGCGGAGCAGGCTGATCGGCACCTCGTCGGCACAGCAGTGCACCAGCGGCGTGACGCCCGCGCCGGTCACCGCGTCGAGCACCCAGCCGAGCGCCTCGGAGGCACGCGGAGCATCCACCGAACGGTGCCGGTGGAAGCCGGACGCCGTCGGCACCGAACCGTCGAGCACGGCCGGAAGACCCGGCTCGTCGACCTGGCACAGCAGATGCGCGGCAGGGACCCGGCGATGTACGTCGGCCAGGTGGCCGCCCAGCCCCTCGGCGAGCGCCTGGGCCAGCTCACGCCGGGCGCCCACGTCGGCGAGGATCCGGTCACCGCGGGGCCGTTCCACCGTTGCGGCCAGGGTCCACGGCCCTGCGACCTGGACCTTGAGCTCGCCGGCATGGCCCTGCAGCTGCTCCTCGAGGGTGTCGAGGTCCTGGGCGAGCAGCGAGCGGGCCCGCCGGTGGTCGATCCCCGCGGCGTCGGTCAGGCGCCACCCCGCCGGCTGGAGGTCGAAGCCGAGGTCGGCAACCAGGGCGAGGGTCCGGCCGGTCATCGTGGCGGTCGGGCCCCGCTCGGGCAGCTCGGGAAGGTGCGGGAGGTCGGGGAGCTCGCCCACCACGACCCGAAGCGCCTCGGCGAAGTCGGTCCCCGGCATCGAGCCCACCCCGGTCGCGACAGTCATGCTGGGAGCCTAGGGCCGCCGCGACGGCATCGGGCAATCCGGACGTCCTCGGGGCGCGAACCACCCCCATGACGAGAACCCACACCGGCTCCCGTGGCTGGATCGCGGCCCACGCAGGCGCGGGCATCCTCGCCGGCGCGTTCGGCATGGCCGTCGCGCACCTGGTGGCCGCGCTGGTCGACCCCGGCTCGTCACCCGTGCTCGCCGTGGGCACCGCGGTCATCGACGCGACGCCGACGCCGGTCAAGGAGTGGGCCGTCTCCACGTTCGGCACGAAGGACAAGCCGATCCTCATCGGCAGCGTGCTCCTGGTGACCCTGGCGCTGGTCGCCCTCATCGGGGTGGTGGCCCGCCGGCGGACGGCCCTGGGGGCTGGCCTGATGGCCCTGCTCGTCGTGCTCTCCGGTGCCGCGGTCCTGCGGCGCCCGCTGTCCTCGGCCACCGACCTGGTGCCGGCGCTGGTCGCGCTCGTGCTGGGCCCGCTGGCGCTGGTCTGGCTGACCGGCCGGCTCAACCGGCTGGCAGCCGCCACCGCCCAGCACAACGCCCAGCACACCGCCCAGCACACCGAGCACCCCGACCCGACCGGCCCCGCCACCAGGGGAGCGACGCGGGGAAGGGGCGCCGCGGGACCGGCCGGCGAGCACCGAGCCGGCCCTGCGGGGGCGGCCGGTGCCTCGCGCCGCGGCGTGCTGGTCGGGTCGGGGGTCCTCGCGGCGGTCTCCGCCCTGGCGGTGGCCGGTGGTGAGCTCATCGTGCGCGGCCGCACCCGTCTCGCCGACATCGCGCTGCCGAAGCCAGCCGATCCGTTGCCGCCGCTGCCCGACGGCCTCGAGGTGCCCGGCATCTCACCGTTCCGCACCCCCACCGCCCGGTTCTACCGGGTCGACACCACGCTCGCCGTCCCCATCGTGGACCCCGACAGCTGGGAGCTGCGCATCGACGGCGACGTCGACCGGGAGCTCACCTTCAGCTACGACGACTTGCGCCAGCTGGAGATCGTCGAGCACGACATCACCCTCACCTGCGTCTCCAACGAGGTCGGCGGCAAGCTCGTCGGCGCGGCCCGCTGGACCGGCGTACCCCTCCAGGCGCTGCTCGACCGCGCCGGCGTCGGAGGCACGG
>DASTFI010000080.1:0-2210 GCA_035708765.1 Marmoricola sp. | reverse complement strand
TCTCGCGCCGGCTCATGCCTGTTGCCGCCACGCGTCTTCGAGCAGCTCGGCCACGATGCCGGTGTCCGCGTCGGCCAGCGACACCCGCAGCGCGCTCAGCCGCTTGCCCCACCACTTCTCCTCGCACCAGGCGGGCCACTCCGCGACGGCCGCACGAATGTCCTCCTCGTCGAGCATCACGTGCACATGCTGCTCGTCGGGGATGGTCGCGAAGATCCGCCTCGCCCCACGGAACGACGGGAAGCCGTGGTGGTCACGCTCGACCGTCCCGGCGAACCCGAGCGCGACGAGGCGCACCTGCTCCGGCTCCATGTCAGCAGCCGGTCCGGCCCACCCCGGAGACCGGCACGGGCAACCGCCCCGGCGCGTGTGCCTTGCCGAGCAGCACGGCGACCAGCGCGCGCATCGCACCCGGGGTGTCGCCGTACGAGGCGATCTTCGCGGTCCCCGCCCGGCTGCGTCCCAGCACGTAAGGCGTGTCCATGCTGACCACGATGTCGGCGGTGCGCGGCGACCCTCGGTAGCCGATCAGCGCGAGCGACGTGCCACTGCTGGTGCGCAGACCGGCGGCGGAGGCGGCCGCGTTGAACTGGGCGACCGCGTCGGCGGGCCCGACCGCGCGCACGCCGGAGCCGACCAGCCGTCCACGGCAGGGTCCGCTCGCCACGGTGATGCCGGCCGCAGACAGCTTCCGCGACACCGCACCACTGCTGCCGGGCGGCTTGCGCACCGACGGCTGGACGCCACGCTGGTGCAGCAGGATCGCGACCTGGCGGACGGCGGCCTGCTCCAGCCGGGCGCGTGCCAGCCGCCCGGAGCGGACCGCACGGACGATTCCGTTCCGCGCCGCCCGGGGGCTCGGCGGCATCAGCAGCACGTCGGCACCGGCGCGCAGGGCGCGTACGGCGGACGCGGCGCTGCCGAACCGGTCGGTGACACCTTTCATGTTCAGTGCGTCGGTGACCACGAGGCCGTTGAACCCCAGCCGGTTGCGAAGCAGACCGGTGATCACCTTCGACGACAAGGACGACGGCATCCCGGGGTCCACCGCGCGTACGTCGATGTGGGCCACCATCACCGCGGAGATGCCCTCGGCCACCCCCGCCTTGAACGGGACCAGGTCCGAGCGCAGCAGTTGGCGCAGCGACTTGTCCTGCACCGGCAGCTCCAGGTGGCTGTCGGCCGGCACCGACCCGTGTCCGGGGAAGTGCTTGATCACCGGCAGGATCCCCGCGGACAGGTAGCCGTCGACCGCGGCGTTCATCTGCCGGGCCACGAGCCGGGGCCGGCTCCCGGCGGAGCGGGACCCGATCGTGGGGTCGTCCGGGCCGGACGTGACGTCCCCGTCGGGTGCGAAGTCGACCGTGAAGCCCAGGTCGACCAGCTCCGCGCCGCTGGCCGCGTAGGCCGCCCGGGTGAGCCCGGTGTCATCCGCGGCGCCGGCGGTCATGAAGGTCGGGAACCGGGTGGCGTCGCCCTTCACCCGCTCGACGATGCCGCCCTCCTGGTCGACGCCGACGAACACCGGCCAGCGTCGCCCGGCGTGGGCGGCCGAGCGCTGGAGGGTCTGGTTGCTGCGGCGGATCTGGGTGGTCCCGGTGATGTTGTCGGAGAACGCGATCACGCCGCCGAGATGCAGCCCGTTGACCAGCGCGCTCGGAGCCTTGGTCCCGTCGTACTTCGCCACGATCACCTGGCCGGCGAGCTCGCGCAGGGCGAGCCCGGAGACCAGCCGACGGGCCCGGGTGATCTCCCGGCGGCTCGGGCCCCAGCCGGTCTCGATCGCCAACCGAGCCGAGGCCGGGCCGGACGCCGTGGCGCCGGGATCGGCCGACGCGCCGGGTGAGCCGGACGCGCTGGGTCCGGCGGTCGCGCCGGGGCTCGAGCCCGACTCGCTGCCCTGGGCCGACGAGACCGAACCGGGGGTCGACGAGCCGTCCGCGGAGGAGTCACCCGCCGAGCAGCCTGCCACCGCCAGGGTCAGGCACAGCACCGCAGCACCGGTGGCTCGAGTGTGTCGCATGCTCCTAGTGTGGCACCACCGCGGCAGCCCGCCTGAGGTAGTTCGTTGACGATCGACAGGATTCGCCCGCCAGGAAACCTGTCGATCGTCACGAACCAACCGGCTGCCAACAAAGGGCTCAGGGCCCCACGACGAGCGCCGACTCCGCGGGCACCTGGACCCGACCGCCGCTCACCCGGTCGGAGAC
>DASTFI010000079.1:0-8384 GCA_035708765.1 Marmoricola sp. | reverse complement strand
GCCGGTGTCGTCGCGGATGGTTCTGGCTTGCATCAGTGGGCTCCTGTCTTGGCCGGGAGCAGTCCGCGGGGGCGGGTCAGCAGCACGAGCGCCATCGCCCCGAAGAGCAGGAAGGAGGCGTACTCGGACAGCAGGGCGACGCCCAGGGTCTGGAGCTGACCGACGAGGAGGGCGCCGACCAGCGCGCCCTTCAGGGAGCCGAGCCCGCCGATGACGACGACCACCAGCCCGAGCAGGAGGATGGTGTCGTCGAGACCGGGCTGCGCCCCGAGGATGGGTGCGGCGAGCAGGCCGCCGACCGAGGCAAGCGCTGCGCCGACACCGAAGACGCCGCCGAGCACCAGGTTGGTCCGGATCCCGATCGCCTCCACCATCGCGCGGTCGGCCACCGTGGCGCGAACCATCGCGCCGACTCTCGTGCGTTCCAGCACGAGGTAGAGCAGCAACGCGATCACCGCGCTCACGGCGATGATCGAGAGCCGGTAGAGCGGGTACTGCCGGCCGAGGATGCTGACCGCCCCGTCGAGGCCTGCGGGGGCGGGGACCGACTCGACGTCGGCGCCGAAGATCTCCCGCAGGACGTCCCCCGCGATCAAGGCCACGCCGAGCGTCAGAAGCGCCTGGCGCAGGTGGTCCTTGACGGAGGAGGTCATCACCGCGAGGACGCCGCCGACGACCAGCCCGACCGCCGCGGCCGCCAGGACCGCCACGATGAAGTTGGGCATCGTGGCGGACCCGCCGAGCAGCGCGACGCCGATGTACGCACCGGTCAGCGACACCGCACCGTGCGCGAGGTTCAGCACGTTCATGGTGCCGAAGATCAGCGACAGTCCGACGGCGATCAGGAACAGCACGGCGGCCAGGGCCACGCCGTTGATCATCGTCAGTGCGTTGGCGTCGAGCCAGGAGAGCATGGCGTCCTACTGCTGGAGCTCGTTGAGGACCGCGTTCCCGAGCACGCCGTCCACTTCCTGCACCTCACGCTGATAGTAGGGCTGGTCCGGGTTGTGATTCTCGTCGAAGCTCCACGTGCCGCGGGGGCTGTCGATCTCGCCCACCCCGTCGAGCGCCTCGGCCAGGCCCGCGCCATCGGTCGACTCGGCCGACTCGATCGCCTTGTCCAGTGCCGCCGCAGCGTCGTAGGCCTGCACCGCGTAGACCGTCGGAGGTTCGTCGTACGCCTCCTGGTAGGCCGAGACGAACTCCGCGTTGCGCTCGGAGTCGAGCAGGTTGCTGTAGTGCAGCGACGTCTCGACGCCCAGTGCTGCCTGCCCCTGCGCCTCGAGCGCGCCGCCTTCGGTGAGGAAGCCCGCGCCGTACAGCTGGATGTCCTTGCCCAGACCGAACGAGGCGTACTGCTTCACGAAGTTGACCGCCTCGGCGCCCGCGTAGAACACGTAGACGCCCTTGGCCTTCGAGCTGCGCACCTTGTTGAGGTAGGGCTGCCAGTCCGAGGTGGTGCCGAACGGGGTGAACGCCTCGCCGGCGACGGTGCCGCCGGCCGCGGTGAAGGACTTCTTGAAGCCGTCGACGGACTCGTGGCCGGCGGCGTAGTCGGCCGCCATCAGGTAGATCGGGTCGTCACCGAGCTCCTCGGCGGCAGCGGCGCCGAAGGCCTCACCGACCTGGCCGTTGGTGAACGAGGTGCGCCAGATGTACGGCGACGCGGGCGAGGTCAGGTCGTCGGCGCCCGCGTTGGCGATGATCAGCGGGACCTCGGCCTGCACGAAGGTGTCCTTGAGACCCAGCGCGGTCGCGGAGTTCACGATCCCGACGACGGCGGAGACCTGGTCCTGCGTCACCAGCTTCGTGGTCGCCGGCACGCCGGTCTGCGGCGTCTCGCCCTCGTCGGCCTTGACGATCTCGATCTCCCGTCCGCCGAGCTTGTCCTCGTTCTGGTCCATGTAGAGCTGGAAGCCCTGCTCCATGTCCTCGCCGAGAGCGGCGTAGACACCGGAGAGTGGGATGGCCAGACCGATCTTGACCGGGCCCGAGTCGTCGCCGCCCTCGCCACCTCCACCCTCGGAGAGACTTCCGCCACCACAGGCGGCGAGCGTCAACATCGAGGCCGCGGCCAGTGCGATTGGCGCAAGGCCACGGGTACGTCGGGCATGGCGCCCGGCGGGGAGTGCAGACACGGGTCCTCCTGGTGATGGGTGTCACAGATGGGAAGCAATATCCTACAGATTTCTTAGGTACGTCAACCTTTTGTAGAATTTCGTGACCGGATCGCCATCTGGTTCGCCCTGCGGTGCAGACCCAAGGGCCCGCCGTCGTCCCGACGTCGCGTTCCCTTGACCGCCGTCGCCACCGCACCATACGCTCCGGAGGGACCGGCCGTGGCGGTCTGCCGACGCTTTCAGGAGGATCCGTGTCCGTACTCTCCGAGCTCGCCGCCGCCCTTGAGTCCGGGTCGATCGAGATCATCGACCTCACCGCGCCGCTCTCGAGCGACACCCCGATCCTGGAGCTCCCGCCGGAGTTCGGCCAGACCGCACGGTTCCAGCTCGAGGAGATCAGCAGGTACGACGAACGCGGGCCGGCGTGGTACTGGAACAACTTCCGCACCGGCGAGCACACCGGCACGCACTTCGACGCGCCCAACCACTGGGCGACCAACACCGCGGGCGCCGACATCGCCTCCGTCCCCGTGCACACGTTTCTGCGGCCGGCCGTGGTGCTCGACTTCTCCGCCCACGTCGCCGCGGACCCGGACTTCCTGATCGAGGTGGAGCACATCCGGGCCTGGGAGGCCGACCACGGCCCGCTTCCCGACGGAGGCTGGCTGTTCTTCCGCACCGGCTGGGAGTCACGCACGTCGCAGCAGGACATGATCAACGCGAACGACACCGGTCCGCACAGCCCGGGGCTCTCGGCCGACTGCGCCCGGTGGGTCGCCGAGGAGTCCCCGGCGATCGGCATCGGCGTCGAGACGGTGGGCACCGACGCTGGCGCCGCCCACTCCTTCGATCCCGCGTTCCCCTGCCATGCGTTGCTGCTCGGCGCCGACAAGTACGGCCTGACCCAGCTGCAGAACCTGGGTCGGCTCCCCGCCACCGGCGCGATGGTCGTGGCGACACCGTTGCCGATCGTGAGCGGTTCGGGCTCCCCGGCGCGCGTGCTGGCGCTCGTCGAGCGGTGACAGACGTCGCTTCAGCGGTCGGTGCGGCACTGAGTGCCGCGGGCGTCGACCATGTCTTCGGGGTGGTCGGCTCCGGAAACTTCCACGTCACCAACGCGATGATCGCCGCCGGGTCCACCTTCGTCGCGGCCCGGCACGAGGGTGGCGCGGCGACGATGGCCGACGCGTTCGCCCGGATGAGCGGCACGGTGGCGGCGGTGAGCGTGCACCAGGGGTGTGGGCTGACCAATGCGATGACCGGTATCGCCGAGGCGGCGAAGAGCCGCACGCCGATGGTCGTCGTGGCGGCCGAGGCGACCCAGCCGCGCTCGAACTTCTACGTCGACCAGACGGCGCTGGCGGCGTCCGTCGGGGCGGTGCCGGCCCGGATCACCTCCGCCGCGACCGCGGTGGCCGAGGCCGAGGATGCAGTGGCGCTGGCCCGTGCCGAGCGGCGGACCGTCGTACTGAACCTGCCGTTGCAGGTCCAGGCCGAGCCCACGCCGGACCGCTCCGCCGACCGGGCCGTGATCCCTGCTCGCCCCGCCAGGGCGGCGACCGGTGCCGACCTCGACCTGCTGGTCGAAGCACTACGGTCCGCGCGTCGGCCGGTGTTCGTCGCCGGCCGTGGCTCCCGCGGGCCGGGTTCCGGCGACGCGCTCGAGGGGCTCGCCGACTCGTGCGGTGCGCTGCTCGCCACCTCGGCCGTGGCCAAGGGCCTGTTCCACGGCAGCCCGTGGTCGCTGGACGTGTCGGGAGGCTTCTCCTCCCCCGTGGCCGCCGAGCTGATCCGGGACGCCGACCTGATCGTCGGGTGGGGCTGCGCCCTGAACATGTGGACGATGCGGCACGGGCGACTGATCGGCGACGACGCGACCGTGCTGCAGGTCGATGACGAGCCGGAGGCGATCGGGGTGCACCGCGAGGTTGCCCGGGGTGTGGTGGGCGATGTCCCCGCGACGGCCGTCGCGGCGCGGGAGGGACTGGCCGCCTCCGGTCGTCGCCCCGAGGCCGGCGCGGGCTACCGCAGGGAGGAGGTACGACGGCGGCTGGCCACCGAGCTGCGCTGGCGCGACGTGCCTTTCGAGGACACGGGCACGGGCGACCTGATCGATCCGCGAGTGCTGACCATCGCCCTCGACGACCTGTTGCCCGCCGAGCGGGTGGTCGCGGTCGACTCCGGCAACTTCATGGGCTACCCGAGCATGTACCTGTCGGTGCCCGACGAGTCCGGGTTCTGTTTCACCCAGGCCTTCCAGTCCATCGGGCTGGGCCTGGCCACCGCGATCGGCGCCGCCCTGGCCCAGCCCACCAGGCTCCCGGTGGCGGCGCTCGGTGACGGCGGTGCACTGATGAGCATCGCCGAGCTCGAGACGGTGGTCCGGCTGGGACTACCGATGGTCGTGGTCGTCTACAACGACGCGGCGTACGGCGCCGAGGTGCATCACTTCGCGCCGGGCGGGCACGATCTGGGCACGGTGGAGTTCCCGCCCACCGACATCGCGCGCATCGCCGCCGGTTTCGGCTTCGACTCGCTGACGGTTCGGACCGTATCGGACCTGGAGCCGGTCGCCGCCTGGGTCGCCGGCGACCGGTCGCGACCGCTGCTGATCGACGCCAAGATCGTCAGCGCCCCGTCGTGGTGGCTCGAGGAGGCGTTCCGAGGCCACTGAAGTGCATCGCCCCTGGGTGGCACCCAAGCGGGCCATGGACGGCACGGCAGTTGGGCCTGACAATGATTGGGTGCTCCTCGAGCGGCGAGCCCAGCTGACGGCGCTGGCGGACTACGCCCTCGACGCGTGCGCCGGCCGGGGCCGGCTGGTGTTCGTCGCCGGCGAGGCGGGCATCGGCAAGACCGCGCTGGTGGAAGCCTTCGCGGGCACGACGAGCGATCTGCGCGTCACCCAGGGCGCCTGCGACGGCCTGTTCACGCCCCGACCACTGGGGCCGCTGTACGACGTGGCCTCCGAGCTGGGTGGCCCGCTCCTCGTCGCGTGCCGGGACGACTCGCCCCGCGAGCAGCTCTTCGCCTTGCTCCTCGAAGAGCTGCGCACGCAGCCGACGATGCTGGTGCTCGAGGACCTGCACTGGTCCGACGAGGCGACGCTCGACCTGCTGCGCTACCTCGGTCGCCGGCTCAAGGAGCTGCCGGTGCTGCTGGTTGCCACCTATCGCGACGATGGGTTGTCGGCCCGTGATCCGCTGCGTGTCGTGGTCGGGGAGCTGGGCACGCAGCGCAGCACCCGCCGAATCGACCTGGCGCCGCTTTCGCAGTCGGCCATCGACGCGTTGGCCGGCTCCGTCGCAGCGTCCGGGACCGAGCTCCACCGGCTCACCGGCGGCAATCCGTTCCTCGTCTCCGAGGTTCTGCGCGGCGGACTCGGCACGATTCCGCCATCCGCCCGCGACGCCGTACTGGCGCGCGTCGCCGGCCTGCACGACTCAGCAGCGCGTGTTGCCGAGGCGGCCGCCCTGCTCGGCGGAAGAGTGGACCTCGCCCTGCTCGCCGCCGTTGCAGGAGCCGTTGACCGCGATCTCGACGAGCTCGTGGCGTCGGGCTTGCTGGTGAGCGAGCCGTCCGCGCTGCGCTTCCGCCACGAGCTGACCCGGATGACGATCGCGCAGGAGATCCCGGCCCATCGCGCGGTCGGGGTCCACGGCGCCGCACTCGCCGCTCTGGTCGAGCGAGGCGGCGACGACGCACGACTGGCCTACCACGCGGAAGGGGCGGCAGATGCCCAGGCCGTCCAGTGGTTCGCTCCACGGGCGGCAGAACGGTCGGCCGCGCTGGGCGCCCACCGCGAGGCGGTGGCCCAGCTCGAACGGGCCCTGCGGTTCACCGAGAGCCTGTCCACCAAGGAGGTAGCGCAGCTCTGGACCGAGCTGAGCATCGAGGCCGGGCTCGTCGACCGCTGGGAGCTAGCGGCAACGGCCATCGAGCAGGCGGTGATCCTGTGGCGCCAGGTCGGCGACCCGCTGCGCATCGGCGACGCCCTGCGCGTGCGGGCAACGGCCGAGTGGCGGCTGTGCCTGCGACAGGCACCCGCCACCGTCCGCGAGGCCGTCACGGTCCTCGAACCGCTGGGCCGTAGCCCCGAGCTGGCAAGCGCCCTGTCCCGGCTCGCGGTCTTCGAGGAGGACCCGGGAGCGGTGCTCGTGGTAGCTGATCGAGCCGAGGAACTAGCTCGCGAGCTCGACCTGCCGGAGCTCGTGAGCTATGCCCTCAACACGAAGGCCTGCGCACTCAGCGCTCGCGGCGAAAGCTGGGAGCCGGCCATGGTCGAATCACTGCGGATCGCGCAGTCGACTCGCAGCGACGCCGAAGCCGGACGGGCGTATGCGAACTACCAAGGCCTGCTGAGCGCTGCTCGCCGCTGGACTGACCTCGACGCGCTCACAGCCGAGGGCCTGGCTTACTGCGAGGAACACGACATCGCGACGTACGGCTACTGCATCCGCGCGGCCCACGGCGAGGCGATGCTGTCCCGCGGACGGTGGGAGGAAGCAATCGCCCTCGCCCAGCCCCTGGTGGATCTGCAGGCCTCGCCCGTGAACATCGTCGGTCCGCTCTGCGTGGTCGGGCTGGCTCGCGCCCGTCGTGACCAACCGGAGGCCATGGCTTCGCTCGACGAGGCGGTGAGGCTCGCCGACCAGACCGACGACCTCGAGTGGCGCCTGACGGCACGAGTCCCGCGGGCCGAGGCCCACCTGCTCGCAGACGACGAGCCCGCTGCCCGAGCGGACCTGGAGCCGTGCCTGCATGCCGGGCTCGAAGGCGTCTCCCCCGAGCTGTACGACGCGTTGCTGCTCTGGCTGAGGCGCGCCGGCCTCGATCCGCCGGACCAGTCGCGCCGCGATGTTGCCGTTCCGGTCGAGCTCGCGCTGGCCGGGCGCTTTGCCGAGTCCGCGGCCGCTTGGGAGGTGATCGAGATGCCGTACGACGCTGCCTGGGCGCTGCTGGACTCCGGTGACGTCGACCTCGTCCGGGAGGCCCTCAACCGCTTCGAACGACTCGGGACGACGGCCGCCTCCCGCCGCGCCAGGCAGTCGCTGAAGCGGCTGGGCGCGATCTCGGTGCCTACAGGTGCCCGCGCCGCGACCCGCGCGCACCCGGCCGGCCTGACGCCGCGTGAGCAGGAGGTGCTGGCGCTGGTCGCAGAGGGACTCACCGACGAGCAGATCGCCGGTCGCCTGGTGCTCTCGGTCCGGACGGTGCATCACCACGTCTCCTCGCTCCTGGCCAAGCTGGCGGTCTGTTCGAGGCAGGAGGCCGCCCAGGAGGCCGGCCGTCGGGGACTGCTCTCGGTCGGTTGACCGGCACGAACCGAGCCGCCCAATCTGGGTAGTCCTGACGCCGAACATGGGCATTCACTTCCCATCCAACTCCTCCGGCCCGCTCCTAGCGTCGTCGTACACCGATCCGGTCGATCCGATCGACCGGAGGCGACGAAAGGACAGGGCAATGCCGCTCTACATGGATGTTCACCACCTCGACGGCGCCGTCAGCATCGACGACGTGTCGAAGGCCCACGAGGCCGACCTGCAGACGCAGGGGGGCCACGACGTCAACTACCTGCGCTACTGGGTCGACGAGGGGACGGGCACGATCTTCTGCCTGGTCGACGCCCCGTCGTCCGACGCCGCCCATACCGTGCACCGTGAGGCGCACGGGCTGGTCGCGGACGCGATCTACGAGGTCAAGGAGGGGTCATGAACATCGCCAAGCCACTGGTCGCAGCCGCCTTCGCGGCCGTCGTGCTCGCCCCGGCGTCGGCGCAGGCACGGCCGTCCGACGATTTCCAGGCCACACAGGCGGCCACCGCCCGCTTCCACTCGATCAACCAGGCAACCGCGTCCGAGTACGGCGAGCTGCGCGATGCCGCAGGTATCGCGTGCATCGACGACCCGGCTGGCGGCATGGGCATCCACTACGCCAACAACACCCTCGTCGTCGACCCTGCCCTCATCCCGACCTCGCCCGAGGTGCTCGTCTACCAGCCCATGCCTGAAGGCGGCTTGAAGCTGGTTGCCCTCGAGTACGTCATCCTCGAGTCCGCCTGGCGCATCGACCACCCTGACCCGGAGGACGTCCCGTCACTGTTCGACCAGGACTTCGAGCGCCTGCCCGGTGCTGGTGAGGACGAGCCACAGAACCGCTACGGCCTCCCGGCCTTCTACGAGCTGCACCTGTGGCTGTGGAAACCCAACCCGGCCGGCATGTTCGACGACTGGAACCCGGACGTCACCTGCTCCTAGCGAGATC
>DASTFI010000078.1:0-13322 GCA_035708765.1 Marmoricola sp. | reverse complement strand
GCGGCCAGCGAAGGCACTGCCGAACCGCCCGAGGAGTAGCCGCACCGCTCCGCACCCCGCCCGCGTCTCGACCAACTCGACGGCCAGTGACCAGGCGGGGCCAGCGGCATGCCCGAACCGACTCAGCCGGCGCGGATGCCGAAGCTGCCGGCCCAGGTCTCGCCCGGCTGCAGCACGACGAGGTCAGTGCCGGAGTTGAACGCGTCCGCCGGCGCGGTCATCGGCTCGACCGCCAGGGACAGACGCGCCTGCTCCGGGAGGTCGTCGCCGGTGTAGGCCTGCAGCCACGGGAACGCTTCGTCAGCCCAGAGCTCCACGGCGCGGTCGGGGCCTTCCAGCCGCACCACGACGTGCCCGTCCTCGCCGCGCTCCAGATCGGTGTAGCCGTCGTCCAGCGCGAGTCCGGCGAGCGCTCGGCCGGAGCGCAGGTCGTGCTCGCCGCTGGCCGGCTCGGTGCCGGTGGGGAGCTTCCGGTCGCCCACCAGCTGGTGGGTCGCGCCGGGAAGCGTGAGCATCGCCCGGTCCAGCGAGCAGCCCACGTCGAGGTAGGGGTGCATTCCCACCGCGAACGGGACCGCGTCGGCCGAGCGGTTCGTCGCGGCGATGCGCACCTCGAGACCCGCCGGCGAGACGGCGTAGCGGGTGCGCACGTCGAGCGTCCACGGGTACCCGCGCTGGGCCGCCAGCCGATAGCCCAGGGTGACCGCGTCGGGGGCCTGCTCGACGACCTGCCAGGTGCACCAGCGGACCAGCCCGTGGATCGCGTTGTGCCGGGCGGGCTCGGACAGTGCCAGCTGCTGGTCGGCGCCGGCGAAGCGGTACTTCCCGTCGCGGATCCGGTTCGGCCAGGGCAGCAGCACCTGTCCGCGACCCGCCGTGACCACCTGACCCGGCGGAGTGCCGCGGACCAGGTCGACGCCCCCATGGGTCAGCGTGCTCAGGCCTCCACCCGCCAGCACCGCGGTGGCCCGGTAGTCGCCCGCCGCAATGGTCACGGCGTCCTGGCCAGAGTCACGACCGGTGTCGTGACGCGTGTCCCGGGCGGGCGGGTCGGGCTGCGGAGTCGCCATGGAACGACCCTAGACGGGCGAGCGAACCGGCCCGCGGCCGCGGCCGGCGGGAAAATGTCTCGATTTTGTCCACAATTTGCGAGTTTCGCTGGCATCGGGCGCCCGGGCGACGTTCCATGGTGGTTGCACGAGCAATGACCACCGCGTGCGGTGGTCCGGATTGGGAGGAACACAATGGCGTGTACCCACACCCCTGCGTGTCCGGGGGCCGACACCGCAGACTGCTGCCACGCGCACACCGTGGCTGACCACTCCGAGCAGGGTTGGTGCCGTCTGTGCAACGGAGTCATCGTCTTCGACGACGGCAGCTACCTGGCCCCCGACGGACACGTCGAGCAGATTCCGATCAGCGCCTGATCGAGGCGGGCCCGCGTCACGTCGCCAGCACGACGTCGGCCCGGGCCCGCGTTTGCTGCTCGTCGTACAGCGCCTCCTCCTCGCGCATCCAGCGCAGCCAGTGGTCGCGCACCGCTTCGCCGTCGCGGGCCAGGCCACGGCGGAGCCGTTCGTCGGGGTGCGTCTCGACCCAGACGAGGGTCGTCGTGAGCGCTGCCCAGCTCCGGCTGCCCGAGGCCACACCCTCGAGCACGAGCAGCGGGCCGGGCTCGATGCGGTGCTCCTCGCGGTAGTCGCCGTCGTGCCAGTCGTAGCGCCGGTACCGACCGGTCCTTCCTGCAGCGAGGGCACCCAGGAGCCCGCGGACCTGCGGCTCGGCGCACCGCATCCCGTCCCAGCCGGGGAACAGGTCGTCCATGTGCACCACGGGGGCTCCGGTGCGGCCGGCCAGTTGGGCGGCCAGGGTGCTCTTGCCCGACCCGGCCGGACCCTCGACGCAGACCAGGCGCCCGGCACCGAGCGTCGCCGGCCGCGCTGCGGCATGCTCGAGGACGCGTTCCACGTCGGCGTCCGGGAAGCGCGTCACCAGGCCAGCCCGAGCCCGCGGTACGTCGGCACCGTGTCGACGACCGCGGCCCCGGAGACCAGGTGCACCTGGTTGCCGTGCTCGGCGAGCTCACCGGCCTTGGCGTGGCGGAACCAGACCCAGTCGCCGATCCGCAGCCGCGCGGCGGCCGGGCCGGTCAGCGGAGTCTGCACCTCGCCGGCGCCCTCGAGCCCGGTCAGCGACAGGCCGGGCGGCAACCAGGGCACCGGCAGCCGGTCCCTGCCTGCGGCACCGCTGGCCACGAAGCCGCCGCCCGCCACGGTCACCGTGCCCGGGCCGGGCCGGCGCACGACCGGCACTCCGAAGAACGCCGCGGGCCTGGGCTGGAACGCCTGGTAGTGGTCGAAGAGCCCAGGGACGAGGAGCCCGGACCCGGCGGCCAGCTCGGTCACCGCAGCGTCGGCGCTGGTGGCCTCGATGCTGCCGGAGCCGCCGGCGTTCCAGAACTCCAGCTCCACCAGCCGGCCGATGCGCTCCGCGAGGCGGGCCCGGCGCTCGGCCAGCTGGGCCAGCGAGCGGTCCTTGAGCCGCCGCACCAGCCAGGACCGGGCCTGCTGTCCCGGCACGTCGTCGGGGACGCCGGCCACCTGGCCCTCGTAGGTCATCACGCCGGCGAGGTGGAACCCCGGTCGGCGCAGCACCTCGCGGACCAGGTCGAGCACCTCGTCGTCGTCGTACAGCGGCGAGCGCTTCGGGCCGACGTGCAGGCCGCCCACGCGGAGCCCGGCGTCGATGTCGATCGCGACCCGCACCGGCACCTCCGGGGTCCGGCGTGCCGCGTCGATGACGTCGAGGTGGGCCGCGTCGTCGATCATCAGGGTCACCGCGGTGAGTGCGGCCGGGGTGGTCGCGAGCCGCACCAGAGCACCCTTGTCGACGGTCGGGTAGCCGAGCACCACGTCGCGGCTGATGCCGCGGTCGACCAGCCAGAGCGCCTCGCGCAGGTTGTAGGACAGCACGCCGCTGAAGCCGGGGCTGGCGAGCGCTCGCTCGAGCAGGGCGGGCACCCGGACGGACTTGGACGCAACGCGGATCGGCTTGCCGCCGGCCCGCGCCACCAGCTCACGGGCGTTGGCGTCGAAGGCGTCCCGGTCGACGACGAGCAGCGGTGTCGCCGGCTCGCCGATCTGGCGCAGCACGGCGTCGAGCCGGCGGGCGAGGTCGGCACGTGCCGACGGGTCGGCTGCCGGGTCGCTGAGGGCGGTCACGAGATGCCGTGCTTGCGCAGGATGGCGTCGATGTCGTCCATGTCCTCCAGCCCGTCGCGCTTGCGGTCCCGGGTGTGCCCCACGGAGCGAGGCTGCGGCGCCGGCTCGACCGGCCCGGCAGCACTCTCCTCGCGGCGACCCCGCAGCAGCGCCGAGGCGCCGAAGAGGGCCGCCGACACCCCTGCCAGCACGATGCCGAGCCAGACCACGGGGCTGAAGACGAGATGCACCGCCCACCGGGCGACCGACCCGGACACGTCGGCCACCAGCTCGAGCACGCCGGTCAGCCACGCTGCCACGGGCAGCAGGCTCCACGCCGTACCGCGCAGCAGGCTCGGGAGCCCGTGCCTGCGCCAGCGGAACCAGGTGATCACCCCGCCGAGGACGCTCAGCGCCAGCGCCAGGGCACCCCAGGAAGCTGCGTCGTATTCCATGGGACCAGCGTAGGAGACCGGCGCACAAGCCGGCCTGTACCTCTGCGAGGATCGCCGGCATGGACCAGGCACCCGGAGGTCGCCCGATCCCGGACCCCGGGTTCGCCGGTGACGACGGCTCGGTGTCCCCGCAGGTGCAGTCGGCACTCGCGTCCTACGGCCGCGGTGGCGGGCAGGGGGAGTACCTCGCGGCACTCCAGCAGCTGCAGGACGCCCGCGTGCTGGTGCCCGTGGTCGCCGTGCTCGACGAGGTGGAGTACGACGAGGCCGGCCGCGCGCACGACAAGACCAGCGACATGGCCGCGGTGCTCCTGACCGGGCGGGACGGCCGGCAGGCACTGCTCGCGTTCACCGACACCGGCGCGCTGTCGGCCTGGGACCCGCAGTCCCGGCCGGTCCCGGTGACGCTGCGCAAGGCCGCACAGGCGGCTCTCCAGCAGGGGGCGGACGCGCTCGTCGTCGACGTGGCCGGGCCGGTGGTCTTCGCGCTCGAGGGCGAGCTGCTCGACACCGTCGCGTCGGGGTCCGTTTTGGTCCGTTTGTCCGAAGGGTGGGGGTGGGCCAGCCCGAAATGACTAGCTTTGGGCGGCGGTAATCATCCGTGGGGATGATGCCCCCGGTCTCCTTCTTGCCCCAACGTTGGAGGAAATCCGGGGACGACACCGCGCGCCGCGGTGCCGGGACCGGGTCCGATGCGTCCGGAGGAAGACATGCGCTCTGCCTACAGGTACCTCGCCTACGCCATTCCCGTGCTCGTGATGGTCCAGGCCGCCGCGATCGCCTGGGCCGTGTTCGGCCTGGGGGTGTGGATCGACGACGGGAACAGCCTGACGAAGTCGTCGATGGAGTCGGACACCTTCCACTTCGCCGAGGAGCGCGGCTTCATGATCCACGGGATCAACGGCCAGATGCTGATCCCGCTGGTGGCGATCGCGCTGCTCGTCGTCTCGTTCTTCGCGCGGATTCCCAGCGGTTCCAAGTGGGCCGGCATCCTGCTGGCCACCGTGGTGCTGCAGGTTCTCCTGGGCATGCTCGCGCACGCCGTCACCGCCCTTGGACTGCTGCACGGCATCAACGCCTTCGTGGTGGCCGGGCTCGGGGTCTACGCGGGCCGGCTGGCTCGCGCCCGCGCCGATGAACCGATGGCGGAGCAGCCCGCCGTGACCGTCTGAGCCGGGGGATCGAACCGGGGCATCGGACCGTGGTCCGGGCGCGGCTGCGCCTCGTAGCCGCACTCGGCGCCACGCTGTTGATCGTCGGCACCCTGGGCTGGATGTGGTGGTCGAGCCTGGTGCCCTCGACCTACTCCGTCATGGAGATGGGCTACCTCGACTACGGCGGGGGGACGCGACCACCGATCGCCGGGCACGGGATGGCCGGGCACGGGATGACCGGGCACGGGATGGCCGGTATGTCCGGCACCGGCCACGGGAACGGTGGCGAGAGCCGCAGCGTCACCGACCTCGACACCGACCCCGACCGGCCCGCGGACGTCACGGTCGACCTCACCGCGCGGCAGCAGCGGTTCACCCTGCCGACCGGTGAGGAGATCGACGGCTACACCCTCAATGGCAGCTCGCCGGGGCCGTTGATCACCGCCACTGTCGGCGAGCTCGTCGAGGTGCACCTCCACAACGCGTCCGTGCCCGACGGCGTCACGCTGCACTGGCACGGCGTCGATGTCCCCAACGCCGAGGACGGCGTCGCCGGCGTCACCCAGGACGCCGTCCCCGTCGGCGGCGACTTCACCTACCGGTTCGTCGTACCGCACGCGGGCACGTTCTGGTACCACTCACACCAGGTCTCCCACGATCAGGTCGTCGGTGGGCTGCTCGGCCCGCTCGTCGTGCAACCACGGCACCGGGACACGTCGGTGCGCGACGTCGTCGCACTCGCGCACCTGTACGGCGGCGCGGAGACCGTCAACGGCCACGCCGGGCACCTGCAGGTCGACGCCGAGCCCGGGGAGCAGGTGCGCCTGCGGGTGATCAACACCGACAACGGACCGCTCGAGATCTGGTCGGGCGAGCCGCTCACACTGGTCGCCACCGACGGGTACGACGTGCACGGGCCGACGCCCTTCACCGGACGCACCGTCGACGTGCCCGCCGGCGGACGGGCGGACGTGCTCGTCGCCGTCGCCGACGGCGGCACCCGGGTGCAGCTGACCGGCGACGTCTCGGTGGTGCTCGGCCCCGACGGTGCCCGACCGCCGTCAGTGGAGCAGCCGGAGCGGTGGCTGGACCGGCTGCACTACGGCACCCCGGAAGCGACTCCGCTGATGAGGGCGAAGGCCGACCGCAGCTTCCGCTACGACATCGGCCACCGACTCGGATTCGTCGACGGACGACCCGGGCTGCAGTGGAGCATCAACGGACACCTCTTCCCGGACCTGCCGATGTTCGTCGTCGAGGAGGGCGACGTCGTGCGGATCCGGATCAGCAACCACAGCGGCGACGTGCACCCGATGCACCTCCACGGCCACCACGCCGTGGTGCTGGACCGTGACGGGGACGCGGTGTCGGGCAGTCCGTGGTGGGTGGACTCCCTGGACGTCCGCAACGGCGAGACCTACGACATCGCCTTCCTCGCCGACAACCCGGGGATCTGGATGGACCACTGCCACAACCTGACCCATGCCGCCCAGGGCATGGTCACCCACCTGATGTACGCGGGCGTCACCGAGCCGTTCCGGATCGGAGGCGGCGCCGGCAACGAGCCGGAGTAGCCCCCGGAGGAGCCCGGCGCGATCAGCGCAGCCAGGCCATCAGGTGCTCGTCGCCGGACTCCTCCGGCCGGATCAGGCTGAGCCGCGCGGCGGCGGCACTGAACTCGTCGAGCGCCTCGAGCAGGTGGTCCTGGCGCGGCTTTGGCATCCCCGCCAGCACGCTCGCCAGCATCTCTCGGCGCTGGTCCAGCACGGAGTCGACGAGGGTGTGCCCCTTCCCGGTCAGCTCCAGGCACACCAGCCGCCGGTCTGCGCTCGACGGGCGCCGGTGCAGCAGGCCGGCCGACGCCAGCCGGTCGCAGGTCCGGCTGGCGTTCGAGGCGTTCACGTCCAGCGCGGCTGCCACGTCGCCCACACTCATCTGCTCGCGGGTGCTCACCATTGCCAGCACCCGCAGCTGGGTCACCGTCAGCTCCGGCTCGGTGCGGCTCAGCGAGCGGACGATGGCAGCCGTCACCACGCGACTGGCCCGCATCAGGGGCTCGAGCCGGTCGTCGGTGCTTTCGGTGTGTTCGTCCATGTGTTCCATGCAGGGCCTTCGGGGGAGGGGACCCGGTCGGGAGGTGCGTCAAGGTACCCATCCCGATCATTGCGTAAGCGCAAGGAATTGGGGTACGGCACGAGTCCACGCTTCGAGAACGTCCGAGAAGAGCCCGAGAAGAGGAGGCCGCCTTGGTCCAGGACGCGGTTCAGGTGCCCACGCCGAGCACGAGGAACCCCGATGATCCGGTCGACGCCAGCGTGTGGCCTCCCGCCACTGCGGGTGCGGTGCCCGACGACGCGGACCTGCGCTCGCTGGAGCAGGACCTGGCCGACCGGGTGGACGGTGAGATCCGCTTCGACAGTGCCAGTCGGGGGCTCTACTCGACCGACGCGTCCAACTTCCGGCAGGTGCCGTTCGGGGTCGTCGTACCCCGCTCCACCGAGGCCGGCGCCGAGGCGGTGCGGGTCTGCCGCGACCACGGCGTCCCGATCGTCAGCCGCGGTGGCGGCACCAGCCTGGCCGGCCAGTGCACCAACGCCGCCGTGGTGCTCGACTTCTCCAAGTACTGCAACCGGCTGCTGTCACTCGACGTGGAGAACAGGCGGTGCACGGTGGAGCCGGGCATCGTGCTGGACGACCTCAACCGGGAGCTCGAGGTCCACGGGCTGAGGTTCGGGCCCGAGCCGGCCACCCACTTCAACTGCACCATCGGCGGGATGATCGGCAACAACTCGTGCGGGGCGACGGCGCAGCGCACCGGCAAGACGGTCGACAACGTCCATGCCCTCGAGGTGATGCTGGCCGACGGGACCCGGTTCCGCGCCGAGCACACCGACGACGAGGAGTACCACCGCATCGAGGCGCGCGGCGACCGGCAGGCGGAGATCTACCGGACGCTGCGGCGCGTGCGGGACGAGTACGGCGACCTGATCCGGGAGAAGTTCCCCGACATCCCGCGGCGGGTGTCCGGCTACAACCTGGACTCGCTGCTCCCCGAGTACGGCTTCGACATCGGTCGCTTCCTGGTCGGCAGCGAAGGCACGCTGGTCACCGTGCTGGAGGCCGAGCTCGATCTGGTCGAGGTGCTGCCCGAGAAGACGCTCGTCGTGCTCGGCTACCCCGACGTTGGCCGTGCCGGCGACGCGGTGCCCAAGATCCTGGAGTACGACCCGATCGCTCTGGAAGGACTCGACGACCTCCTCATCCACGACCAGCAGCTGAAGAACCTCAACCCCGACGCGCTCAAGGAGCTGCCGCGGGGCGCGGGGTTCCTGATGGTGCAGTTCGGCGCCCAGGACGCCGACGAGTCGATGCGTCAGGCGCAGCACATGATCGACGAGCTCGACGACAGCGAGCACGCGCCGACGGTCCGCTTCTTCGACGACCCCGAGCGCGAGCACGAGCTCTGGCTGGTCCGCGAGTCCGGCCTCGCCGCGACCGCCGAGGTGCCGCACCGTCCCCGCACCCACGAGGGCTGGGAGGACTCCGCCGTCCACCCCAAGGACCTCGGCAACTACCTGCGTGACCTGCAGGGGCTCTTCGAGGAGTTCGGCTACGCCAGTGACGTCGGACCGTCGCTCTACGGGCACTTCGGGCAGGCCTGCGTGCACACCCGGATCCCGTTCGACCTGACCACCCACGAGGGGGTGCGCACCTACCGCGCGTTCATGGAGCGCGCGGCGGACCTGTGTGTCGCCTACGGCGGGTCGCTGTCCGGGGAGCACGGCGACGGGCAGTCGCGCGGCGAGCTGCTGCCGAAGATGTTCGGTGACGAGCTGGTCGGGGTGATGGAGCGGGTCAAGACGCTCTTCGACCCCCGGGACCTGCTCAACCCCGGCAAGCTGGTGCGGCCCTACCGGCTCGACCAGAACCTCAGGCTCGGGCAGGACTGGGCGCCGAGGGCGCGCGAGGACACGTTCTTCCAGTTCCCCCACGACAACGGGTCCTTCGCCGACGCGATGACCCGGTGCGTGGGCGTGGGGAAGTGCCGACAGTCCACGCACGAGGGCAACACGGTGATGTGCCCGTCGTACCAGGTCACCCGCGAGGAGAAGGACGCCACCCGTGGCCGGGCCCGGTTGCTCTTCGAGATGCTCCAGGGGCACGACACCCCCGTCGGCGACATGTGGCGCTCGGAGGAGGTCCGCGACGCCCTCGACCTGTGCCTGTCCTGCAAGGGCTGCAAGCACGACTGCCCCGCGTCGGTGGACATGGCCACCTACAAGGCGGAGTTCCTCGCCCACCACTACGAGGGCCGGTTGCGCCCGCGCGCCGACTACGCCACCGGCTGGCTCCCGCTGGCTGCACGGATGGTGCACCGCCTGGGGCTGGCGAAGGTCGCCAACGCGGCCAGCCACACGCCCGGACTCCACTGGCTGGGCCTCAAGGCCGCCGGTCTGGAGACCGACCGCGAGGTGCCGCTGTTCGCCGACGAGACACTCCAGCAGTGGTTCGCCCGCACCCACGACGACGCGAGGCCGCTCGCCGGCAGCGCGCCCCGCCCCGGTGGGGGGACCAGCCGCGGGCGGGTCCTGCTCTGGCCGGACACGTTCACCAACCACTTCCACCCCGAGATCGGGATCGCTGCGATCAGGGTGCTCGAGCGTGCCGGCTGGGAGGTCACGATGCCTGCCGCACCGGTGTGCTGCGGGTTGACCTGGATCTCGACCGGCCAGCTCGAGACGGCCCGCACGATGGTCCGCCGGGCTGTCGCCGAGGTGGCGCCGCACGTGCGCAAGGGAGGCCTCGTCGTGGGGCTGGAGCCCTCGTGCACGACCGTCTTCCGCGCCGACGCGCCGGAGCTCTTCCCCGACGACCGCGACGTGCTGCGCCTGCGCGACGCCACGGTCACCCTGGCCGAGCTGCTGGTGCAGCACACGGACGGCTGGGAGCCGCCGCACCTTCCGCAGCAGGGCGACGGCGAGGACCGTCCCCGCGCCGTGGCCCAGGTGCACTGCCACCAGCACGCCGTCCTCGGCTGGGAGGCCGATCAGCAGCTCCTGGACTCGGTCGGCATCGACGCCGAGCAGCTCGCGTCCGGGTGCTGTGGCCTGGCCGGCAACTTCGGCTTCACCGAGGGCCACGGAGACGTCAGCAAGGCGTGCGCCGAGCAGGTCCTGCTGCCACGACTTCGCGACGAGCCCGCCGAGACCATCGTCCTGGCCGACGGGTTCTCCTGCCGCACCCAGATCCACGACCTGGACAGCGGCGTCCACGAGGGCCGGCACCTCGCCGAGGTCCTCGACGCGGCTGAGTCCTCCGGGCACGTCGACGGACGCACCCCGCTCCACCGGACCGCCGACCCGAGTCCGCTCGCCCGCCTGGGCGTGCTCGCCGCCGTCGCGGCGCCCCTCGCCGGGGCTGCGCTGGTGTCGGCGCTGCGGCACCGGAGCCGCGCCTGACCGGCCCCGGACCAGCACGGGGGTCGGAGATCCACCGACGAGATCCACCGACGAGATCGACCAGATCGACGAAACACCGACGAACATCGACGAAGGGAAACATCACATGGCCACCACCGTTGCCGACTACCTGCTCCAGCGCCTGCGGGAGTGGAACGTCGAGGAGGTCTTCGCCTTTCCCGGTGACGGCATCAACGGGATCCTGGGCGCCTTCGGCCGGGCTGACGACCAGCCCGCCTTCATCCAGTCGCGCCACGAGGAGATGAGCGCCTTCGAGGCGGTGGGCTACGCCAAGTTCTCCGGGCGGGTCGGGGTCTGCATGGCCACGTCCGGTCCGGGGGCGATCCACCTCCTCAACGGGCTCTACGACGCCAAGCTCGACCACGTGCCGGTGGTCGCGATCGTCGGCCAGACCGCGCGCAGCGCCATGGGCGGCAGCTACCAGCAGGAAGTCGACCTGCTGACGCTCTTCAAGGACGTGGCCAGCGACTACGTGCAGATGGTCACCGTGCCCGAGCAGCTGCCCAACGTGCTCGACCGGGCGATCAAGGTGGCGCTGGGCCGGCGGGCGCCGACGGCGATCATCATCCCCAGTGACGTGCAGGAGCTCGAGTACTCCGCCCCCGGGCACGCGTTCAAGCAGGTGCCGTCGAGCCTCGGCATCGACTGGCCGGCGATCGACCCCGACGACGCCGCCGTACGGCGGACCGCCGAGATCCTCAACAGCGGCGAGAAGGTCGCCATGCTGATCGGCCAGGGCGCACGCGGCGCCGCCGACGAGGTCCAGCAGGTCGCCGAGCTGCTCGGCGCCGGCGTCGCCAAGGCATTGCTCGGCAAGGACGTGCTGAGCGACGAGATCCCCTACGTGACCGGCTCGATCGGACTGCTCGGGACGCGCCCCAGCTACGAGATGATGATGGACTGCGACACGCTGCTGACCGTGGGGTCGAGCTTCCCGTACACCCAGTTCATGCCGCCCCTGGACCAGGCTCGCGCGGTGCAGATCGATCTCGACCCGACGATGATCGGGATGCGCTACCCCTACGAGGTCAACCTCGTCGGGGACGCCGCTGCGACGCTGCGTGCCCTGATCCCGCAGCTGCAGCGCAAGGAGGACCGGGACTGGCAGGAGAAGATCCGCGACGGCGTCGCCGAGTGGTGGCGCGACATGGACGCGGAGGCGCACGTGGAGGCCGAGCGGGTGAATCCGATGCGGCTGTTCAGCGAGGCGTCACCACGCCTTCCCGACGACTCCATCGTGGTGGCCGACTCCGGCTCGGCTGCGAACTGGTACGCCCGCCAGATCAAGATGCGCGGGACGATGCGCGGCTCGCTGTCGGGGAACCTCGCGACGATGGGACCGGCGGTTCCCTACGCCATCGGCGCCAAGTGGGCACACCCGGGACGCCCGGTCATCGCCTTCGAGGGCGACGGCGCGATGCAGATGAACGGCCTGGCCGAGCTCATCACCATCCGCCGCTACTGGCAGACGTGGAAGGACCCCCGGCTCGTCGTGGCGGTGCTGCACAACGACGACCTCAACCAGGTCACCTGGGAGATGCGCGCGATGGGCGGCACGCCCAAGCTGGTCGAGTCCCAGCGGGTCCCGGACGTGTCCTACGCCGACTTCGCCACCTCCATCGGGCTGAACGCGATCACGGTGACGGACCCGGATCTGCTCGGCAAGGCATGGGACGAGGCGCTCGCCGCGGACCGGCCCACCGTCATCGACTGCCACACCGACCCCGACATCCCACCGATCCCCCCGCACGCGACGCTGGAGCAGATGGAGAACTCGGCCGCGGCGCTGTTCAAGGGTGACGAGGACCGCTGGGGCGTGCTGAAGGAGGGGATCAAGACCAAGGCAGCGGAGGTGTTCACCCAGTGACGGACCAGCCGACGGCCTCGGGGCAGGCCGCCGGCGCTGCTGGCGGCAGTGTTGGTGGCAGTGTCGGGGACGCGACGGTCGAGGCGCTCAGCGTTGCGGCGTACACCGTGCCCACCGACGCCCCGGAGGCCGACGGCACCTGGCACTGGGACCGCACCACCCTGGTGGTGGTGCACGCCCGTGCCCTCGGCGTCGAGGGTCTCGGCTACACCTACGGCCCCGCCTCGGTGTGCGGCCTGGTGCAGGACGTGCTGGCTCCCCAGGTCGTCGGGCTGTCCGTCGCCGACGTGCCGCGGGCCGCGGTCCGGATGGGCCGGTGCGTGCGCAACATCGGCCGCGACGGTGCTGCCGCGCTGGCGGCATCGGCGGTGGACTGTGCGCTGTGGGACCTCAAGGCGCGCGTCTCCGGCCTGCCCCTGCACCGGTTGCTGGGCCGGGTCCGGGACACCGTCCCGGTCTACGGCAGCGGCGGCTTCACGACGTACGACGAACCGCGGCTGGCCGAGCAGCTCACCGGCTGGGTCGAGGACGGCTGCCGCTGGGTGAAGATCAAGATCGCCGAGGCGTGCGGCACCCGCGAGGACCGGGACGCCGAGCGGATCCGGCAGGTGCGCCGCGTCGTGGGTGACGAGGTTGGCGTCTTCGTCGACGCCAACGGCGGCTACACCGCCAAGCAGGCGATCCGGATGCTGGAGCGGGTGTCCGACGTCGGCGTGACCTGGTTCGAGGAGCCGGTCTCCTCCGACGACCTCGCCGGCATGCGGGTGGTCCGCGAGAGCGTCCCGGCCGACGTGGCGGCGGGGGAGTACGGCTACGACCTGCAGTACTTCGAGCGGATGTGCGCCTCGGGGGCCGTGGACTGCCTCCAGGTCGACGTCACCCGCTGCGGCGGGATCACCGGCTGGCTGCGTGCGGTCGCCGTCGCCGACGCGTTCGGGCTGGAGGTCTCCGCACACTGCGCGCCGCACCTGAGCGCCGCCCCGGCGGCGGCTACGCCCAACTTCCGGCACCTGGAGTGGTTCCACGACCACGTCCGGATCGAGCGGGACCTCTTCTGCGACCTCGACGGGCTGCAGGACGGCAACCTCCCGCTGCCCGAGCTGCCCGGCAACGGGCTGGTGCTCGACCGGGCGCGTGCCGAGCCCTTCCGGGTCGCCTGAGCCGAT
>DASTFI010000077.1:0-4752 GCA_035708765.1 Marmoricola sp. | reverse complement strand
TCGCCGACCGCGTCGAGCACCTCGATGTCCGGCACGGTGCGGAGCAGGCCGTTGAGCCCTTCGCGGAACAACGGGTGGTCGTCGACGACCAGGACGCTGATCACGAGGCGCTCACCTCGGTCTCGCGATCCGTTGCCGGCGTCACGGCGCAGGGCAGCCACAGCACCACGCGGGTTCCCTGCGCGGGTGCCGAGTCGATGTGCAGCGTGCCGCCGATCTCCTCGGCGCGTCCGCGCATGCTGCCCAGCCCGACCCCGCCGGGTCGCGGCGTCGTGGGCCCGGTGCCGGGCCCGCTGCCGTTGTCGGTGACGGTGAGAACCAGGCCGTCGGGTCGCAGCGTCACGCGGACGTCGGCGCGGGTGGCGCCGGCATGGCGGACCACGTTGGTCAGGGCCTCCTGGGCTACCCGGTAGGTCGCGACCTCGACAGCGGCCGGGATCGGCGGCAGTGCGGGGACGTCGACGTCCACGACCAGGTCGGTGCCGCGGGTCAACCGGTCGGCGAGCTGCCCGACTGCGCCTTCGAGGCCGAGCTCGTCCAGGGCCGGCGGACGCAGCCCCTCGACGATGCGCCGCACGTCGAGCACGGTCGCCTGGATGCCGGCGCGCACCCGGAGCAGCTCGGCGTCGGGGTCGATGCTTGCGGTGCCCAGCTGGTTGCGCAGGGTGTCCACCTGGAGGGTGAGGCCGGCCAGTGCCGGGCCGAGGCCGTCGTGCAGGTCGCGTCGGATCCGGCGCCGCTCCTCCTCCCGGGCCAGCACCAGCCGTTCCTGTGCCTCGCGGATCACGTCGAGCAGGCTGGCGGCGTGCACCACCGCACCGAGCTGGCGGGCGACGTCCTCGAGCAGCCGCCGGTCCGCGGGACGCAGACGGGTCCGGCTCCGGCGCAGCACGCCGACCCGGACGCCGTACGCCGTCAGGGTGGTGTCCTCGGACGACGTCGTGGGCATCCCGTAGGTGGCGAGCGGCCGGTCGCGGACATCGGCGATCTCGACGTACTCCAGTCCGAGGCCGGTGCCGAGTTCGTCGGTGAGGGTGCGCAGCAGCCCGGGCACGTCGGTGGCGTCGGAGAGGCGTCGCCCGGTGGCGGCGAGCACATCGGCGGGCTGGGACCACTGGCCGTAGACGAGCCGGTTCGCGGTCTGCTGGAGCGCGTTGCGCAGCGGTGCGAAGGTCACGGCGACGACGCCGGCCGCCACCCATGGGAGCCAGGCCGCGCCACGTTCCTGGAGCAGCGCGCCGACCCCGCCGACGGTGACCGCGTAGAGCCCGGCGATCAGCGCGGACAGCGTCACGTAGGTCAGCGAACGGCTGACCGCGAGCTGGATGTCGTAGAGCCGGCGCTGCAGCAGCGCGACCGCGACGGCGGCGGGGACCGGCACGGTGACCAGCGCGAACATCCATGGCTCGACCACGGAGGTCGCGATGAACGGCAGGAAGGCGATCGGGAGCGCGAAGGCGGCCGCGAACCACAGCAACTGCTGGCGGCGCAGCTCGTCGCCCTGACGCCAGCGGCGCACGAGCCCGGCGACCGCCAGCGCGAGCGCGACCGTGGAGAGGCCGAGGGCGGAGACCGCGAGCAGGTCCGAGGCCCACCCGAGGCGCTGCGGGAGTCCGCTGGGGCTGTCCATTGCCTCGAGGCGGCTGTCGAGCGGCGTCGGGGAGAGCAGGGTCGCCAGCGTGAACGCGCCGATGGCGGCGCCGGTCACGACCGCGGGGGTCCTGCGCCGCGGCCAGGGCGTGCGGCCGTCGGGGAAGACCAGGGGGACCGCAAGGACCAGGACCAGCCAGCCGAACCCGCGGCCGGCACTGCCCAGGACGCCGAGCCAGGCGGCACCCGGGACGCCGGCGTCCACCTGGTCGTGGACGGCCAGCGCGAGCAGGCCCTCGCCGAGTCCCCAGGCCACCGCGCCGCACCACATCAGTCGCCCGACCAGGTGTCGCGGCCGGGCGACGGTGATCACGACGGCCACGGCGGCGTACACCCCCACCACCAGCGCGACCGCGAGCTCGTTGACCGGTGCGCCGGGAGCCTCCCCGAGCACGACGGCGGCGAGGGCGCCGGTCACGGCCAGCAGGCCGCCCAGCGCCACCACCACGATCCGTGCGTTCCGCATCGCCTCTCCTCAGGTCCCAGCGTCGCGCATCGGGAACCGTCGTGCGTGCTTTTCCACCCTCATTCCTCGGTCGGGTGGTGCCGCAGCAGGGTGACGGCGACCCCGACCCACCACACGATCCAGACCAGGGTGCCGTAGTCGTGCAGGTTGGCGGCGGCCAGCGGGACGGCCACGAAGAGCGCCGCGCCGGTGACCAGACCGCCCCAGCCGACCCACCGGTTCAGCTCGCCGTCGATGACCGCAGCGACGCCCAGGCCGATCGCATGGGCGCCGAGGAGCAGCAGGCTGACGACGTAGGTCAGCACGCGCAGGTTGTTCATCATCAGGGCGGTCCCGAGGTCGGCGTCGTGCTGTGCGCCGTACATCGCGGCGGCACCCGCGGCCATGCCGGGAGCGAAGGTGAGCACGACGTAGCCGATGCCGGCCATCAGTGCGGTCTGGGTCGCCCAGCGTCCGGCCTCGGTACGCCGGCCGACGACCCGGGCGAGGAAGACCAGGACCGGGACCAGCAGCAGGAAGCCGATCAGCTCCACGTAGCCGCCGGTCATCGTGCGGGCCAGGTTGCCCTCTACGTAGGCGCGCTCGACTCCGCCGAGACCTTCGTCGAGCCGGGCGGCGTTCTGCAGTGCGATCCCGGCGAAGATCAGCACGACGTGTGCCAGCGCCAGGATGCCGGCGAGCCGCCAGAGAGTGTGCGGGACCGCCTGCGGCGTGGTCGCCCGGGGCGACGTGGCCCGGGGGAGAGGTGGTCGGTCGAGGGACTGGGTCATCGGAATCTCCCGTGGTGGGCGGCGCGCGTTTCGCGCCTCGTTCCTCCACGGTCGCCGTCCGCCGGCGGGTTGTCGTCGGGCGGTTTCCCGGGCCGGCCGGGAACTTCTCCCGACACGCCGCTCGAACACTTGTTCGCGTGGTGCTTGATTCGTTCGAACAGGTGCTCTAACTTCGTACATGTGTTCGATCGAACGTCTCTTCGAGGGGTTCGAGCCGCCGGAAGCAAAACTGTCGGTGGGCCTCGATAGACATCTGGTCATGAACACACCGTTCGAGCACAGGACCGACGAAACGGCCACCCGGGCCGTCTCCTTCCCCAGGAGGTCTCAGATGAGCACCATCGCACTCAGCCCCGGTTTCAGCGGCAGCCGCACCGCAGTACGTCGACCGGCCCGGTCGATCGCGACCCACGGCACGTCCCTGCGACTGACCCGGCGCGGCCGGCTGGTGTTCCTGGTGGCGCTCGTCGTGCTGGTGTTCGCGGCACTCACCGTCTTCGGCGGGCAGTCGGCCGCCACCGATGAGGCAGGCGCTCCGGTGCAGACCCGCACCGTCGAGGTCGCCGAGGGCGACACCTTGTGGGAGATCGCGTCCACGGTCGCCGAGCCGGGTGAGGTGCGCGAGATGATCCACCAGATCCAGGAGCTCAACGCGCTGAGCAGCGCCGGCGTCGTCGTGGGCCAGGAGATCGCCGTCCCGGTCGGGTAATCGCGGGCCACCAGTTCTTCTCGCCGGCTTCCCTCGACCCGTAGCCGGCGCTGAGGGGAAGAGCAGGGGCGGGTTCACGTCTTCGGACGGGACCCGCCCTTGTCACGTGCGCCCGGCGGCTTTGACGCCGTCCGCGATCAACCACTGGCCAGCGGTGTAGGTCGCCATCACGGCCGAATCGAGCATGGGGGAGTCGTCGTCGAGCAGGAACTCTCGGATCCCGAGGAGGGTGTCGGACAGCAGGAACAACGAGGAGCCGGAAACGATCCTGCGGCGCGCGGCGGTCGGGATGTCCCGGTTCAGCATGGTCGACGTCGCGAACATGCTCGCCAGGGCACCGGCGTAGAGCGCGATCGGCAGGCGCAGTCTCGGGTCTCTGCGGCCGGCCGCGACCGACATCACGGGCGCCAGCAGGAGCCACGACGCGACGGCTGCCGTGGCGCCGGGGTTGCTGATGGTCCTGTCTCGGTCCCGGGCGCTGAGGAACGCGGAGATGTAGCCGACGTGGGCGGCGAAGAACGCGCCGACGCCGCAGAGGAACGCTCGTCTGCCGGAGTTCAACAGGGCGACGTCACCGCCCCAGGAGAATGCCTGCGCGGCGAGCGTCCCGCGGCGCAACCCATCGCGCCGGCTGGCCGTTGAGGCGGCAAATGTCGGGGTGGTGACTGTCGAAGCGGCGAGGCCGTGGTGAGGGCAGGCATCAGTAGGGGCTTGGTGACGGATCTCAGTCGCCTTGCCCCTGTGCTGCTTCTGCCGGCGAGCAGCATGTCCGTCGCGGCGAGCACGCCGAAGGTGAGCTTGGCGGTGCCGGCGAGGGAGGGCATGCGGTCATCCTGCCCGACCCGGGGGCTCGCGGTCGCGCCGCTTGTCGCGGCCGCTGGTCAGGTGTGGGTGAGGGTTTGGACGTGTTCGGGGTCGGGCCAGTCGGCGACGGGTTGTTCGGCTGGTTTCTTGGTGTAGCTGTGTCCGGTGGGGGTGGTCCAGGTGATCGATCCGTCGGGGTTGCGGTGGATGTTGAAGCCGGGTGAGTGTTTGGTGGTGTGGTGGCGTTTGCAGCCGGGGCCGAGGTTGGTGGTGCTGGTCTGGCCTTGGGGCCATTCTTCGAGGTGGTCGAGCTCGACCTCGACGGCGGGCCGGTTGCAGGTGGGCCAGTAGCA
>DASTFI010000076.1:0-14175 GCA_035708765.1 Marmoricola sp. | reverse complement strand
GCGCACCTGGTCCGCCCCGGTGACCGGCTGGTGGTCTCGGGCACGCTCGGCGACCACGGGATGGCCGTGATGCTCGCCCGTGGTGACCTGGCCATCGAGGCCGACGACATCGTCTCGGACACCGCGCCGGTCTCCGCGATGGTCGAGGCGCTGCTCGCCGCCGCCCCCGGGACCCGCTGGATGCGCGACGCCACCCGGGGCGGCCTCGGCACCGTGTGCAACGAGCTGGCCCAGACCGCCGCGCTGGGGGTGATCCTCGACGAGGAGGCACTGCCCGTGCAGCCGCAGGTCGCGGGCGCCTGCGACATGTTGGGCATCGACCCGATCTACGTCGCGAACGAGGGCAAGTTCGTGGCCGTCGTCCCCCCGGAGCAGGCCGAGGCCGCGGTGACCGCGTTGCGCTCGCACCCGCTCGGCGAACGGGCCGCCGTGATCGGCCAGGTGGTGGAGACGCCGGCCGGCATGGTGGCGCTCCGCACCCCGTTCGGCGGCAGCCGGATCGTCGACATGCTGGTGGGCGACCCGCTGCCCAGGATCTGCTGAGAACACCCAGACGAGAGAAGAGGTTCGCCATGTGCCTAGGGATACCGGGTCAGGTCGTCCAGATCACCGACCCCGAGCAGCACCTCGCCAAGGTCGCCGTGAACGGCGTGCAACGGGTGATCAGCGTGCGCCTGCTCGCCGAGCAGGGCCTCCTCGAGGGCGACTGGGTGCTCGTGCACGTGGGCTTCGCGATGGCGAAGATCGACGAGCTCGAGGCGCAGCTGACCCTGGACCAGGTCAAGAAGATGGGCAGTGACTACGTCAACGAGATCGACGCCTTCAACTCCTCCCAGATCGCCTGATCTCCCACAACACCGATGAACGAGGTATCACCATGAAGTTCGTTGACGAGTTCCGGGACCCCGCCGCGGCACGCGCCCTGGTCAAGTCCATCACCAAGCTCGCCGGCGACGACGAGTACAAGTTCATGGAGGTCTGCGGCGGCCACACGCACACGATCTACCGGCACGGCCTCGAGCACATCCTTCCGCCGGGCATCGAGCTCGTGCACGGCCCCGGCTGCCCGGTCTGCGTGATCCCGATGGGCCGCGTCGACGACGCGATGTGGCTCGCCGAGCAGCCAGGGGTCATCTTCACCACCTTCGGGGACATGATGCGGGTGCCCGGCTCGAACGGCAGCCTGCTCGACGCGAAGGCCCGCGGCGCCGACGTACGGTTCGTCTACTCCCCGCTGGACGCGCTGAAGGTCGCCGTCGACAACCCGGACAAGCACGTGGTGTTCTTCGCGGTCGGCTTCGAGACGACCGCACCGTCGACCGCGGTCACCCTGGTCCGGGCCAAGGCGCTGGGCGTCAAGAACTTCTCGGTCTTCTGCAACCACGTCACGATCGTCCCGCCGATCCGGGCGATCCTCGAGTCCCCCGACCTGCGGCTGTCCGGGTTCCTCGGGCCCGGGCACGTCTCCACGGTCGTCGGCACCCGGCCGTACCGCTTCGTGCCCGAGGTCTACGGCAAGCCGCTGGTCGTGGCCGGCTTCGAGCCGCTCGACATCCTGGCCACGGTGCACATGCTGCTGCAGCAGATCCGGGACGGCCGCTGCGAGGTCGAGAACCAGTACGGCCGGGTGGTCCGCGAGGAGGGCAACGTCGCGGCCCTGAAGCTGCTCGGCGAGACCATGCAGCTCCGGCCGCACTTCGAGTGGCGCGGGCTCGGCTTCATCTCCCAGAGCGCCCTGAAGATCAACCAGGCCTACGCCGAGTTCGACGCCGAGGAGCGGTTCTCGATGCCCGGGATCCGGGTCGCCGACCCCAAGGCCTGTCAGTGCGGCGAGGTGCTCAAGGGCGTCATCAAGCCCTGGGAGTGCAAGGTGTTCGGTACCGCGTGCACGCCGGAGACACCGATCGGCACCTGCATGGTCTCCCCCGAGGGCGCCTGTGCGGCGTACTACAACTTCGGCCGGATGCACCGCGAGGCCGCGGACATGATCGGGCAGACCGTCGGGGTGTGACCCGGCGCGCGCCATGACCACACAGCTGAGCACGGGGCACCGGCTGTTCGCGCAGTACGCCCACGCGCCCAACGCGCTCGGCTACTGCGGGCCGGCAGGCTCGGAGGCGCTGCGCGCGGTCGCGTGCGGCGGCGGGGTACACGTGGACGTGCCCGCGCTGGCCCGCCGGTTCTCCGGCGCCTGGCCCTACCAACAGGTGCTCGCGGACCTGGCCGGGGTGGCCGACCCGCTCGACCCGGCGGTGGTCCGTGGCTACTGGACCGGCAACGCGCTGACCGACGACGTGGACCGGGCCGAGTTCGGGGCCGCCCTGCTGCGCCGGATCAAGCCCCAGGCCGGGCAGTACTGGGCACACCTCGGCGACGACCTGCTCGCCGAGGCCGCACCCACCCACGCCTTCCACGTGCTCGGGGTCTACCCGTGGTCGCGGCTACTCGGCACCGGGCGCCCGGAGCCGCTGCAGGTGCTCGACTCGTGCCGGATCGGCTGGGCAACGGTGCTGGCCGTCGAGGAGCGGCTGCTGGTGCGGGCCCGGCACCTGCGCTACGACGACGGCCGGCTCCTTCTCGGCGAACCGGAGGAGGCACACGTGGACTACCGGGTCGACGGCGCCGCGTTCCTCGACGCCGTCGACGCCGGTGACGAGGTCGCCCTGCACTGGGGTTTCGCGTGTGACCGGCTCACCGCCGAGGAGTCCGTGAGCCTGCAACGGTGGACCGGCTGGCAGCTCGAGGCGATGGCGCCGCGGCTGGCCGCCGGCACATGAGCGGCGACCGAACGGGTACGGCGGGCGCACACCCGATCCGGAGGAGGCAACCACCATGAGCGAGGCCAAGGACATGGTCAGCGTGCTGGTCAAGGACCACGAGGAGATCAAGGAGTTCTTCAAGGAGATCGAGTCCGCGACGGACGCCAAGAGCCGACGGGACGCGGCCGACAAGCTCACCGCCGAGGTCGCGCGGCACTCGGTCGCCGAGGAGATGTACCTCTACCCCGCCGCCCGCGACGCACTGCCCAACGGCGACAAGATGGTGGACGAGGAGATCAAGGAGCACTCCGAGGCCGAGGAGCTCCTCAAGCGCTGGGAGAAGATGGACGGCGACGATCCCGAGTTCATGTCGACCTTCCAGCAGATCAAGCAGGGCCTGCTGCACCACATCGACGAGGAGGAGGAGCCCAAGCTCTTCCCGGAGATGCAGGCCGCGCTGAGCCAGGAGCAGCAGGACGAGCTCGGCGAGAAGATCACCAAGGCCAAGAAGCTCGCGCCGACCCGGCCACACCCCTCCGCGCCGAACGAGCCCCCGGCCGACAAGGTGCTCGGGGTCCCCCTGGGCATCGTGGACCGGATCCGGGACAAGATGAGCGGCCGGGAGACCGGCTGATGTTCCGGCGAGTCCTGCGTGGCGCGGCCGCCGGTGCCGCCGCCACCACCGCGCTCCACGCCGCGACGTACCTCGACATGGCGATCCGCGGACGGCCCGCCAGCAGCACGCCGGAGAAGACGGTGGAGGCGATGGCCGACTCCCAGGGCGTGCAGATCCCCGGCCAGGGCTCGGAACGGGAGAACCGGCTCGCCGGCCTCGGTCCGCTGTCCGGGATCGTCACCGGTGTCGGTGTCGGTGTTGCCTACGGGGTGATGGACGTCCTGCACCTGCGTCCCCGTGGCCTGGCCGGGGTGCTGTTCGCCGGGGGTGGCGCGATGGCGTTCTCGAACGTGACGATGACCAAGTACGGCGTCACCGACCCGTCGACGTGGAACGCGGAGGCCTGGGTCAGCGACCTGCTGCCGCACCTGGCCTACGGAACGGTCCTGACGTCGACGTACTCGCTGGCCCTGGATCCTCACTGAGGCTTCCGTACGACGAAGCGTGATCCCTGAGGCACGGTTCGTCGTACGCAGTGCTGAGTCGGGGTTACGCGGCACCGCACCAGCCGGCAGCAGTCAGGGCCTCCGCGACCTGGTCCATGAACTCGTCCGGGCAGGTGCGGATACCGATCACGGGGATCCGGAGCACGACGTTGTCCCGGATGCTGAGGGCGTTCTGACGCAGCGAGTCGTCGACGGCGTTCTCGGGTGCGTCGTGGTGGATGCCCTCGATCTCGACGACCAACCGGAAACCGACCCAGTAGCAGTCCAGGTAGACGCGACCCCTGGGCCCACGTCTGATGACCTGCCGGTCCGGCGGCGGGAGGCCGCGCTGTCGGCACAGCCGTGAGAAGTCCAGCTCGCTCAACGCCTGGGCGCCGTCGGCGATGTCGCGGGCGATGGTGAGGATCAACGTGCGGCGCTTGTGACGACCCATCGCGAGCGCCTGCGCCTGCAGCCGGGCCGGCGTGGTCAACCGCTGCTGGACGGTCATCGCCATGATCGTCGCCGCGGCCCGGTCGCTGCGCGCCCACATCGCCGCCCTGATCGCCGCCACGTGCGGACGTGTGCGCGGAATGCCCGCCGCGATCACGTCGTCGGTCGAGTACGACCGGAGCTGGTGCACGATCACGCCGGGCCGGCTCCTGGCACGTGATCCCGGTGGAACGCTGAGGTGGATCACGTCCTCGAACCTCACCAGTCCGGACGCCCTCAACGACGAGACCCCGTCGAGTGCTGCCCCGACGCCTGCCTCGTGGAGCGAAGCCCGCCACGCGGCACGCTCGCCGAGGGGCTGGAGGTGCACGGCAACCGTCCTGCGACCCACCGCTCGCCATCGGCCGGCCTGCACCTCACCGCGCACGACCCACCGGTCCGCCCCCAGGTCACGCGCCTGCGCCCGCGAGACGACACCGTCCTGCTCCGCTGCCATCGCCTGCACGGCCCGTCGCGCGTCGCGGCGGCGGCATGGCGCGGGCGGCTGGCTGTCGTAAATCATGCAGGAGAGCGTGCGCCCGAAGGTGGTGCAGGGCCAGGACAACTTCCCTGGCCTGTGGACGACCAGGGGCCCGGAGCACGCGGCGTACGACGGAGCGTGACGCATGCCTCACGCAACGCAGGACGCGATTGTTGCGCCGGATAGGGTCGGAGTCATGGACACTCGCAACCTCGGAGGAAGCGGTCTCAAGATCTCGGAGATCGCCTACGGCAACTGGCTCACCCACGGCTCGCAGGTGGAGGAGGACGCGGCGCTGGCGTGCGTACGACGGGCGCTCGAGGAAGGGATCACCACCTTCGACACCGCCGACGTCTACGCGAACACCGCGGCCGAGACGGTCCTCGGCAAGGCCCTGAAGGACGAGCGTCGCGAGGGGCTGGAGATCCTCACCAAGGTCTACTGGCCGACCGGACCCGGCGCGCACAACGACCACGGCCTGTCCCGCAAGCACATCATGGAGTCGATCAACGGCTCCCTGACCCGGCTCGGCACCGACTACGTCGACGTCTACCAGGCGCACCGCTACGACCACGAGACGCCGCTCGAGGAGACGATGGAGGCCTTCGCCGACGTCGTGCACGCCGGCAAGGCGCACTACATCGGCGTCTCGGAGTGGACCGCCGAGCAGATCCGGCGCGGCCACGAGCTGGCCCGCGAGCTGAGGATCTCGCTGGTGTCCAACCAGCCGCAGTACAACATGATCTGGCGCGTGATCGAGACCGAGGTCGTGCCCACCTGCGAGGAGCTGGGGATCGGGCAGGTCGTGTTCTCCCCCATCGCCCAGGGTGTGCTCACCGGCAAGTACCTTCCGGGTCAGGCGCCGCCCGAAGGATCGCGGGCCACCGACGAGAAGGGCGGCGCCGACTTCATCAAGCGCTACCTGAAGGACGACGTGCTCGAGCGGGTGCAGAAGCTGCGCCCGATCGCCGACGGAGCGGGGCTCACCCTGCCGCAGCTCGCGGTCGCCTGGGTGCTGCAGAACCCGAACGTCTCCGCCGCGATCATCGGCGCGTCCCGGCCCGAGCAGGTCACCGACAACGTCAAGGCTGCCGGAGTGAAGCTCGACGACGACGCGTTGAAGCAGATCGACGACGTCTTCGACGGGATCATCGAGCGGGACCCGGCGCGGACCAAGTCACCGGCCACCCGCGACTTCGGCTGAGCAGGCTCACGGCTCCGGCACGGGAAGGTCGATGACCGTCGAGCACGCACCGAGGTAGCCGGCGAGCATCGCGGTCGCGACCTGCCCGACGGTCTCCTCCGGCGGCAGGAAGTTGGGGTGGTGCAGGCCCGGCTCGTCCGGGCCACCGCCGCCCACCCCGACGAAGACCATCAACGACGGGAAGAGCGGGCAGTAGTAGGAGAAGTCGTCGGCGCCGCAGGAGCGCAGCGGCGGGGCATGCACCAGGCCCGCTCGTTCGATCCAGGTGGCGGCCGCCGCGGCCAGCGTCGCCTCGTTCTCGAGGACCGGCGCGCCCAGCGACACCTCCACCTCCGCGTCACAGCCGTGCACGTCGGCGATGGCGTGCGCCGCCGACTCGATGGCGGCATGGAGACGCACCCGGTCGTGCTCGTCGAACGTGCGCAGGATCCCGCTCATCCGGACCGTCGCGGGCACGACGTTGGGCGAGTTCCCACCGTTGATCGAGCCGATGGTGAGCACGGTCGGGTTGGTCGGGTCGACCTGGCGTGAGATCAGGTGCTGCAGGGTCCCGATCAGGTCCGCCGCGGTGACCACCGGGTCAGCGGTCAGGTGCGGGTACGCCGCATGTCCGGGCCGGCCGTTCACGACGATCGTGAACTGGTCCGCGGCCGCGTTGACCGGGCCCGGCGTGGCCGCGAAGTGACCCTGCCGCAGGCGTGGCTGCACGTGGGCGCCGAGGAACGCCCGGATGTCGTGAGCGGCGAAGACAGGCGACAGGGCGACGTCCTTGGCACCCGAGGGCAACGTCTCCTCGCGCGGCTGGAGCACGAGCACCAGCGGCACCGGAGCGCCCTCGTCGCGCAGCGTGCGGGCGACCGCGACGGCCGCGGCCATGTGCACGTCGTGGCCACAGGCGTGCATCGCGCCGTTCCCGGCACGCCAGGCCACGTTCGTGGTCTCCGTCACCGGAAGGGCGTCCAGCTCGGCGCGCAGGCCGACCGCCGGACCGTCCGGATCACCGATCCGCAGCACCGCGCCGCCGGTGTCCAACCGGTCCACCGGCATCCCGAGCGCAGCCGCCAACACCGTCGTGGTGTCCTCCTCGTGCCCGCTGAGGCGTGGATCGGCGTGCAGCTGCCTGCGCAGCGCCACCGCGGCCTCGGTGTGCCGCTCGAGCGCGCGGAACAGTGCCGCGATGCGCTCGCCGCTCCACGTCGCGGTCATGGGCGGCCCGGGCGACGAGGACTCATGGCCCACACAGTACCGATGCGCGACTTCAGTATGTCCGGCCCCGGCCCTGCACCCACAGCGCCAACAGCGGGTCGACGTACCGCCACGGGCCCGTGTCGTCGCGGGTGACGTGCTGCCCGTCCTTGCCCAGCTCGCGCAGCGCGCTCTGCAGCGTGGCCCTCGAGGTCTCGAACCGGCGGGCGGTCGTCGTCCCGGTCGGCGAGTCGCCGTCGGCCAGCGCCGCGAGCACCGACCTCTTCCCCGAGGACAACCCGTCCCAGACGGCCTGGTGGGCTTCGTTGGTCGTGGACAGCGCCCGTCGTACGACGGCGTCCGCCAACGCGATTCCCTCCACTGTCTCGCCTTCGGGCAGCGTGCTCGAGCCGAGCACGCGCGCGGACAGCTCCCGGTGCAGCAGGTGCGCGAGCAGCATCGTGCGCTGCGGGTGACCGGCAGCCGTGGTCATCAGGGGCGACAGCGCACCGACCGTGTCCTCGCCGAGCTCGTCGAACCGCTCGGCGAGCTCGACCAGCACCTCGTCGGCGGGCAGCGTGCCGAGCTCGAGCGGCTCGGCCTGGCCGTAGAGCGGCCGCTCGCGGTCGTTGAACAGCTTGCGCATCAACGACGGCTGCGAGCCGGCGTAGATGTAGACCGCGGCGTCGGCGTGGTACTGCACGTGCGAGCGCAGCAGGCCGTCGAGCGACGCGCCGGCGCTGAGCAGGTCCTGGAACTCGTCGAACACGACCAGGGTCGGGATGTTGTCCTTCTCGAACAGGGTCAGCGGCAGGTCGAGCAGCTCCGCGGCGGCGGTCTGGGTCGCCTCCGGGCTGGGCACCTGCTGGCGCGGGCCGAGCGAGATGCCCGGGCCGGCCGGGGTGAGCGAGAGGCCGAGCCGGGCGCCGAGCGCGTCCAGGTGCGCCTTGAGCCTGTTGTCGCGCAACCGGGCGTACGACGAGGCGATCCGCACGCACACCTCGGCCAGCGAGGTGACCCCGTACATGTCCACGTGCACGGTCCGCCAGCCGGCGCCGCGCAACCCCGCCGCATGGGCGAGGAGCAGCGACGTCTTGCCGAAGCGGCGCGGTCCCGCGAGCCGGACGTGCACCCGCTCGGCGGCCGCCTCACTGAGTCGCGCGAGCTCCGTGCGGCGGTCGATCAGCGCCTCGGGCGCGATGGGCGTCTCGAACGGGAACGGTCGCAGTGGTGAGGCCATGCCGAGACCGTATCACAGATGCGATACGCTTCTGTATGGCAACTGGAATACTTCGTCAGGACGCGTGCAGGCTCATCGGGCCGTAGACCAGCCGGTCGCCCTCGAACAGGGTCACCGCGTCCGCACCGCCCTCGAGCAGCTCGCGCCACACCTCGCCGACCCAGGACTCGGCGTCGCTCTGCGAGGGGAACTCCTGGGCGGGCACGGCGGCAACCGTGACCTCGACACCAGAGGCGTTCTCCAGACGCCACCACCAGCTCGGCGTCGAGGACGACGCGGAAGCGCTGGGGAAGTGGTTCGAGGGCTCGAGCGAGTTCGTCATGTGTCGAGGTTAACGCCGCGCCCCGCTGAGACGCCTTTGACGGCTCCCGCACGGCGTGGGAATGTTAGCGCTGAAACATCTGCCCCTCTTCGGGAAAGCCGGTCCAACTCCGGCGCTGACCCGCAACCGTAGGCCGTGCCCCGCAACCCGGGGCCGGTGAGCCGGAAGTCCGAGGCGAGGCAGCGGCTCCCCTATCCGTCGAGGTCTACGGGACGGAGCCGGATCAGGGCTCCCGGATCTGTGGGAGCCCGGCGGTCCGGTCTCGTCTGCGAACCGCCGCACAAGAAAGGGCCATGATGGCCTCCCTGCTCCTCCCGCGTCGAACGCTCGGCGCACTCTGTTCCCTGCTGATCGCGTTCCTCGTCGTCGCCGGCTCCGGTGGCGCGGCGCACGCCGCGGACGGCTACCGGTACTGGAACTACTTCCACCTTCAGGACGGCTCGTGGGCCTTCTCCCAGGTCGGGCCCGGTGACTACGAGCTGAAGGACGGCGCCGTCGAGGGCTACCGGTACGGCACGTCACTGACCGCCGACGGACTGCCCCCGCGCGCGGACCTCGCGAAGGTCAGCTTCGACACCGTCTGCGAGGGCACCGAGGCCGGTGCCGACCAGATCCGCGTCGCGGTCCTCATCGACTACGGCACGGAGGCGGACGCGGACGACGCGACTCCCCCGGCGCCGCAGGCCGAGTGCGCCGTCATCGGGTCCGGCGGCAACGGACAGCAGGCCCTGGCCGAGGTCGCCGATGTCCGCGCCGAGAAGGGCCTGACCTGCGCGGTGAACGGCTATCCCGCCAGCGGCTGCGGCGTACCCGTCGCCGACGCGAAGCCCGCCGAGGAGCAGCCGGTAGCGTTCGAGATGCCGCAGGCCGCCATGGACAACGACGCCGCGTCCTCCGAGACCGCCGAGGACGACAACGACCTGCTCTGGCCGCTGGTCGGTGTCGGCGCGGTGCTGGTGCTCGGCGCAGTGGGCGCACTCGCCCTCAACCGCCGCAACCAGAACGCCTGAGACCCACCAGCCGATGCGCCCCCAGCACCTGGTCACCTTCCCCCGGAACCTGCATCCGGGGGCCTGGTGGCTGTGGGCGCTCGGACTGGCCGCGGCCGCCAGCCGGACCCAGAACCCCGTGCCCCTGCTGCTGATCCTGATGGTCACCGGCTTCGTGGTCGCCGCCCGCCGCAGCAACGCGCCCTGGGCGAAGTCCTACGGCGCCTTCCTCAAGCTCGCCCTGCTGGTGATCGCGATCCGGGTCGTCTTCCAGGCGGTCCTCTCCAGCGGCTCGCAGGGGCCGACGGTGCTGCTCACGCTGCCCGAGCTGCCCGTTCCCGGGGACACCGGGATCAAGCTCGGCGGCCTGATCAGCCTGGAGGCGGTGCTCCGAGCCTTCTACGAGGGGCTTCAGCTGGCGACCCTGCTGTGCTGCATCGGCGCAGCGAACTCCCTCGGCAGCGCCCGCCGGCTGCTTCGCTACGTGCCGGGCGCCCTCTACGAGATCGGCGTGGCCTGCGTCATCGCACTCACCTTCGCGCCCCAGCTCGTCACGGACGCCGGCCGGGTCCGCGCCGCCCACCGGCTGCGCGGGCAGAGCGCACACGGAATCCGCTCGCTGCGCCGGCTGGCGATGCCGGTCCTCGAGGGCGCCCTGGAACGCTCCGTCGAGCTCGCCGCCGCGATGGACTCCCGTGGCTACGGACGTACGACGGACGCGGCACGGGTCTCGCGCAGGCTGACCGGTGGACTCGTCTTCGGCGGGCTGCTCGGCGTCTGCGTCGGGGTCTACGGGCTGCTCGCCGGGACGAGCGCCACCTGGCTCGGCCTGCCGATGCTGGTCACCGGATGCGGCCTCGGTGTGGCCGGCATGTACTTCGGCGGCCGCCGCACCGGCCGCACCAAGTACCGGCCCGACCCCTGGGCCGTGCCCGAGTGGCTGGTCACCGGGTCCGGCCTGGCCGCCGCCGTCACCATGTTCGTGGCCGTCGACACCGACCCCGCCTCGCTCTTCCTGGCCTCCGTCACCGAGATGCCCCCGGTGCCGGTGCTGGCCTGCGTCGGCATCCTGGTGGCCATGCTGCCGGCCGTGCTGGCACCGCCGCTGCCGCGCACGAGCACCCCGCAGCCGGTCGAGCCGGAAGCTCTGGAGGTCGCGGCGTGATCACGTTCGAGAACGTCAGCGTCACGTTCGCGGACGCCGTTTCACCTGTCCTGCAAGGGATCGACCTCACCATCCCCGAAGGGGAGCTGTGCCTGGTGATCGGCCGCACCGGCTCGGGGAAGACCACGCTGCTGCGCGCGATCAACGGTCTCGTCCCGCACTTCTCCGGCGGCACCCTGTCCGGCCGGGTCCTCGTCGACGGGCGCGACACCCGCGACCACCGGCCCCGCGACCTGGCCGACGTGGTCGGCTTCGTCGGCCAGGACCCGCTGTCCGGGTTCGTCACCGACGTGGTCGAGGACGAGCTGGCCTACGGCATGGAGTCCCTGGGTCTGCCGCCGGACGTGATGCGCAGACGCGTGGAGGAGACCCTCGATCTGCTCGGCCTCGCGGAGCTGCGCGACCGCCCGCTCACCGACCTGTCCGGCGGGCAGCAGCAGCGGGTGGCGATCGGTTCCGTGCTCACCACGCACCCCCGGATCCTGGTCCTCGACGAGCCCACCTCGGCCCTCGACCCGCTCGCGGCCGAGGAGGTGCTCGCGACGCTGCAGCGTCTCGTGCACGACCTCGGACTGACCGTCGTGCTCGCCGAGCACCGGCTCGAACGTGTGGTGCAGTACGCCGACCGCGTGGTGCTGGTCCCCGGTGCCGGCCGCCCGGTGCACGACGGGTCGCCGCAGGAGGTGCTCGAGGACTCCCCGATCGCACCGCCGGTGGTGGAGCTCGGCCGGGTCGCCGGGTGGCAGCCGCTGCCGCTGTCGGTGCGCGACGCCCGCCGCCGCGCCGCCCCGTTGCGTGCGACGCTCGCCGGGATGGACGGCTCCCGGCACGCAGCCGAACAAGCCGCCGAGCAGTTCGCCCACCCCGCCGGCGGTCCGGTCGCGGCCACCGAGCACCTCGTCGCCGGCTACGGCCAGATCCCCGTGCTCAAAGGGATCTCGACCACGCTGGCCGCCGGCGAGGTGGTCGCGCTGATGGGCCGCAACGGCGCCGGCAAGTCCACGCTGCTGCGGACCCTGGTCGGGATGAAGCGGCCGACCAGCGGCCGGGTCACCGTCGACGGGCAGGTGCCCGCCGAGCTGCGGGCGCGGGACCTGCTGCGCCATGTCGGGCTGGTGCCCCAGGTGCCGACCGACCTGCTCTACGAGTCCACGGTCGCCAAGGAGTGCACCCAGGCCGACAAGGACGCCGGCGTCGAGGCCGGCACCACCCTCGCACTGTTCGAACGCCTCTCCCCCGGGGTCCCGCTCGACCAGCATCCGCGTGACCTGTCCGAGGGGCAGCGGCTCACCCTCGCCCTGGCGATCGTGCTGGCCGCACGGCCGCCACTCGTGCTGCTCGACGAGCCGACCCGCGGCCTGGACTACACGGCGAAGCACCGGCTGGTGGAGATCCTGCGTGACCTCGCCGCGGCCGGGCACGGCATCGTGCTCGCCACCCATGACGTCGAGCTCGTCGCCGAGGTCGCCTCCCGGGTCATGGTGATCGCCGACGGCGAGCTGGTCGCGGACGGACCGACCGTCGACGTGGTGGTGTCCTCCCCGGCCTTCGCGCCGCAGGTGGCCAAAATCCTCGCGCCCCAACGGTGGCTGACGCCGACCGACGTCGCGCTCGCGCTGGCCGACACCAGCACGGTGGCCCGCTGATGGCCCCCACCAACCTGGTCCCGCTGCACGGCCGCTCCGGGCTCGCTCTCGGCGCCGTCTCCCTGATCGGCCTGGTCGCGTTCGGCTGGCCGTTCTTCACCGAGCCGGGCACCGCTCTGGACAGCTCGCACTCCGGCGACGCACCCATCCTGTTCGTCGCGATCCTCCCGCTGCTCGCCGCCATCGTGCTCGCCGAGCTGACCTCCGGCGGGATGGACGCGAAGTCCGTGGCCATGCTCGGGATGCTGTCCGCCGTCGGTGGGGCCCTGCGTGCGCTGGGTCCCGGCACCGCCGGTCTCGAACCGAGCTTCGCGGTGATCATCATCGGCGGCCGCGTGTTCGGGCGCGGCTTCGGCTTCGTGCTCGGCGCGGTGACCGTGTTCACCGGCGCCTTGATCACCGGTGGCGTCGGGCCCTGGCTCCCGTTCCAGATGATGGCGGCCGGCTGGGTCGGGTTCGGCGCCGGCTGCCTGCCGCGGTCGGGCGGTCGTGCGGAGGTGGCCTGGCTGGCCGGCTACGCGTTCGTCTCGGGCCTGCTGTTCGGTGTGGTGATGAACATCTGGTTCTGGCCGTTCGCCTCCTACGGCCCCGAGACGAGCTTCGTCGCCGGCGACGCCTTCACCGCGAACCTCGGCCGCTACGCCGTGTTCTACGTGACGACGTCGATGCTGTGGGACCTCGGCCGGTCGATCCTGTCGCTGCTGGTGATCGTGTTCGCCGGCTCCGCGCTGCTCCGGGCGCTGCGGCGGGCAGGACGCCGCGCCGCGTTCGACGTACCCGTGGTGTTCGAACGGTGAGCGACGTCCTGCTGCTCGGCACCGGGTCCGCGGACGGCTGGCCGAACCCGTTCTGCGGCTGTGCGTCCTGCACCGCGGAGCGTGCGGCGGCACGCCTGCGCGGGCAGACGTCGGCGCTCGTGGACGGCACGCTGCTGCTGGACTGCGGCCCGGAGACACCCCGCGCCGCGGAACGCCTCCACGCCGACCTGACCGGGCTCCGACACGTGCTGATCACCCACGCGCACCCCGACCACTGCTCGCCGGCGTTCCTGCTCTTCAGGTCCTGGGTCGGCGACGCGCCGCTCGACGTGGTGGGACCTGCCGACGTGATCGAGCAGGCACGGATGTGGGTCGCCCCCGACTCACCGGTCCAGTTCGTGACTGTGTCCCCGGGCGACCGGCTGGGCCTCGGTGCGTACGACGTCCGCGTGCTTCAGGCACGGCACGACGGGGACGCGGTGCTCTACGACGTGGGTACGCCGGACACCCGGCTGCTCTACGCCACCGACACCGGTCCGCTGCCGGACGCGACCCTCGAGGCGGTCCGCGACGCGGCGTTCGACCTGGTGCTCCTGGAGGAGACCTTCGGCGACCACACCTCGCACGGCACCGACCACCTGGACCTCGCCACGTTCCCCGCGCAGGTGCGCCGGCTCCGCGAGGTCGGCGCCCTGACCCAGGACACCGACCTGGTCGCCGTACACCTCTCGCACCACAACCCACCGACTCCCGAGCTGGACCGGCGACTGTCCGCCTGGGGTGCCCGGACCGTTCCCGACGGCTCCGTGATCCGGCGACCCGGCGCCGCGGCC
>DASTFI010000075.1:0-11280 GCA_035708765.1 Marmoricola sp. | reverse complement strand
GCCGAACGCGACCACGGTGCCCCACGCGGCGCGACTGTGCCCGTGCAGTCGCGGGCGCACGACGACGAACATCAGCACGGCCGCGAAACCCACCCGCAGCAGCACCGAGCCACCAGCCCCGATCTCGGGCACCAGCGTCGCTGCGAGAGCACCGCCGAACTGCACGGAGACGATCCCGCCGAGCACCAGGAGCGGTGCGGGGATGCGGTCGGCGGTCACCGGTCGAGGCTACCGATCGGCCGGCATGCCGGCGGGGTGCGACTCCACCTCTCCAGCTTCCGGACGGGCGGGCACCCGGAGCACCTGCTGCGGTGTCGGCCTGGCCGACGCGCTCCTTCCGGCCGTGCTCGAGTCGGGCGCGCTCGTCGACGCCGGCTACAGCGCCGAGACGTCCTGCGTCCCGGTCGCACCTGGCCGCGCCTCAGCGGGTCCGTTGCACCCGACCCTCGTCCCAGATCGGCTCGTCGGACTCGTAGACCGCGCCGTCCTCACCGAAGACGAGGAACCGGTCGAAGCCGCGGGCAAACCAACGGTCGTGCGTGACGGCCAGCACCGTGCCCTCGAACCGCTCGAGGCCCTCCTCGAGCGCCTCGGCCGACTCGACGTCGAGGTTGTCGGTGGGCTCGTCGAGGAGCAGCAGCGTGGCACCGGACAGCTCCAGGAGCAGGATCTGGAAGCGGGCCTGCTGGCCGCCGCTGAGGGACTCGAACTTCTGCTCCGCGGCGTGCGCGAGCTCGTAGCGGTCCAGCGCCCGGGACGCGGGCTCCCGGGGCATGCCGTCGCGGTGCTCGTCGCCCCGGTGCAGGATCTCCAGCAGCGTGCGGCCGACCAGCTCGGGGTGCTCGTGGGTCTGGACGAACCAGCCCGGCCGCACCCGGGCGCCCAGGCGCGCCCGTCCGGAGTGCGCCACGGGCTGGATCGGCACCTCGCCCACGGGCCGGTGCTCCACGTCGGGGTCCGTGCCGCCGGCCGCGAGCAGGCGCAGGAAGTGCGACTTGCCGGAGCCGTTGGAGCCGAGCACGGCCACCCGTTCGCCGTACCAGACCTCGAGGTCGAACGGCTTCATCAGGCCGGTGAGCTCCAGACCCTCGCACACGACGGCCCGCTTGCCGGTCCGTCCGCCCCGCAGCCGCATCGTCACGTCCTGCTCGCGCGGCTGCTCGACCGGGGGCCCGGCCTCCTCGAACCTGCGCAGCCGGGTCTGGGCGGCGCGGTAGCGCGAGGCCATCGCGTCGTTGTAGGCCGCCTTGTTCTTGTACATCAGGACCAGTGCGCGGAGCTTGGCGTGCTCCTCGTCCCACCGGCGGCGCAGCTCCTCGAACCGGGCGAACCGGTCCCGCCTCGCCTCGTGGTACGTCGCGAACCCGCCCGGGTGCGTCCAGACGGTGTTGCCCGCAGCGCCGAGCTCGACCGTCACCATCCGGGTCGCGGTGTTGGCCAGCAGCTCGCGGTCGTGGCTGATGAACATGATGGTCTTGGCCGACTCGCGAATGCACTGCTCGAGCCAGATCTTCCCGGGCACGTCGAGGTAGTTGTCCGGCTCGTCGAGGAGCAGCACCTGGTCCGGGCCGGCGAGGAGGTACTCCAGCACCAACCGCTTCTGCTCCCCGCCACTGAGCGTGCGCAGCGACCGGTACTTCGCCTTGTCGAAGCTGACGCCCAGGGCCGTCGTGCAGCAGCTGTCCCAGACGACCTCGATGTCGTAGCCGCCCGCGTCCGCGAACTCGGCCAGTGCGGTCGCGTACTTGAGCTGGGTCGCCTCGTCGTCGAGGTCCATCAGCTTGCGCTCGAGGCGATCGACCTCGGCGGCGGCGGCGCGCACGCGCGGCGGCGACACCGACAACAGCAGGTCCGCCACGGTCTCGTCGGCACCGCCATGGCCGACGAACTGCCGCATCACCCCCAGGCCGCCCGAGCGCGTCAGGGCACCGGCGTGCGGGTCGAGGTCACCGGTGATGATCCGCAGCAACGTCGTCTTGCCCGCGCCATTGGCGCCGACCAGCGCGACCTTGGCGCCCTCGCCGACCCGGAACGACACGTCGTCGAGCAGCACCCGTCCGTCGGGCAGCTCGAAACGCACCCCCGCGATGTCCACGTGTCCCATGGCAGCCATTGTCGCCGCGGCCGCAACCGGATTGTCACGGCGGACGAACGGGCCGCCGCGATCAGCTTGTAACGCGGAGTACTGGGTGCTGAGTGCCCGCCCGGGGGAGCACGCAGTACCGCGTACTCCGCTTTACAAGGGCCGGCCCGCCCCCGTCAGCCGGCCGCGGCCCGACCCGCCTCGAGCCGGGCCACCGGCACCCGGAACGGCGAGCAGGACACGTAGTCGAGCCCGACCTCGTCGAAGAAGTGGATCGAGCTCGGGTCGCCCCCGTGCTCGCCGCAGATGCCGACGTGCAGGTCGGGACGGGTGGCGCGGCCCTTCTCGGTGCCGATGCGCACCAGCGTCCCGACGCCCAGGGTGTCCAGCGACTCGAACGGCGACACGTCGAAGATGCCGTGGTCGAGGTAGGTGGAGAAGAACGACGACTCAACGTCGTCGCGGGAGAAGCCCCACGTCATCTGGGTCAGGTCGTTGGTGCCGAAGGAGAAGAACTGCGCGGACTTGGCGATCCGGTCGGCCAGCACCGCGGCTCGCGGCAGCTCGATCATGGTGCCGAGCTTGTAGTCGACCGCGCCGCGTTCCTGCGCGACCTCGGTGGCGACCGCCTCGATCTTGCGCCGCACCACGTCGAACTCACGGACGCTGGCCACCAGCGGGATCATGATCTCCGGCTGCGGGTCGCCGCCCGCGGCCCGACGGTCCGCGGCAGCCTCCAGGATCGCGCGGGCCTGCATGGTGAACAGGCCGGGGATGAGGATGCCGAGCCGTACGCCGCGGAGCCCCAGCATGGGGTTCTGCTCGTGCAGCCGGCGGACGTGCTCGAGCAGGACCCGGTCGTGCTCGTCGACCGCACCAGCGTCCTCCTGGCGGGCCACCTTGACCGACAGCTCGGTCAGGTCGGGCAGGAACTCGTGCAGCGGCGGATCGATGAGCCGGATGGTCACCGGGAAGCCGTCCATCGCCTCGAGGATCTCGGTGAAGTCCTGCCGCTGCAGGGGAAGCAGCGCCGCGAGCGCCGCCTCCTGGCCGGCCTCGTCTTCGGCGACGATCAGGTCCTCGACGAGCTGGCGGCGCTCGCCGAGGAACATGTGCTCGGTGCGGCACAGCCCGATGCCCTCGGCACCGAACCGGCGGGCCCGGGCAGCGTCCTCGGGGGTGTCGGCGTTCGCGCGGACCCGGAGGCGCCGGGTGTCGTCGGCACGGGCCATGACCTCGGCGACGGCACCGACGAGGTCCTCCGACTCGGCGTCGAGCTCCCCCTCGAAGTGGCGTACGACGAGCGAGTCGCTGACCGGGACCGCGCCGGCGAAGACCTCGCCGGTCGTCCCGTCGATGGAGATCACGTCGCCCTCGCTGAGGGTGCCCCCGTCGCGGACGGTGACCTTCCTGGCGCGGGCGTCGACGTCGAGCGCCTCCGCGCCGCAGACACAGGTGCGGCCCATGCCGCGGGCGACGACGGCCGCGTGCGACGTCTTGCCGCCCCTGCTGGTGAGGATGCCCTGGGCGACGACCATCCCCTGGAGGTCGTCGGGGTTGGTCTCCTTGCGGACCAGGATCACGTCCTCGCCCCGACCGGCCCACTCGACCGCCGTCGCGGAGTCGAAGACCACCTTGCCGACGGCGGCACCCGGGGAGGCGCCCATGCCGGTGGCGATCAGCTCCTTGTCGGCCTCGGTGTCGAACCGCGGGAACATCAGTTGCGCGAGCTGCGGTCCGGTCACCCGCTGCATCGCCTCGTCACCGTCGATGAGGCCCTCGGCCACCATGTGCCGGGCGATCCGGAAGGCCGCCTCGGGGGTGCGCTTGCCCACCCGGGTCTGCAGCATCCACAGCTTGCCGCCCTCGATGGTGAACTCGATGTCGCACATGTCCCGGTAGTGCTTCTCGAGCTTCTCCATGATGTCCAGCAGCTCGTCGTACGACTTCTTGTCGATGCGCTCGAGGTCGGCCAGCGCCAGCGTGTTGCGGATGCCGGCGACCACGTCCTCACCCTGGGCGTTCTCGAGGTAGTCGCCGTAGAGGCCCTGCTCGCCGGTGGCCGGGTCGCGGGTGAAGGCGACTCCCGTGCCGGAGCCGGGGCCGCGGTTGCCGAAGACCATGGCGACCACGTTGACGGCGGTGCCCAGGTCGTCGGGGATCCGCTCCTGGCGCCGGTAGAGCCGCGCCCGGTCGGTGTTCCACGAGTCGAAGACGGCGTTCACGGCCAGGTCGAGCTGCTCGCGCGGCTCCTGCGGGAAGTCGCGGCCGGCGTGCTCGCGGATCAGGCCCTTGAAGGTGTCGACGAGCCCGCGCAGGTCCTCGGCCGTGAGCTCCGGGTCGTCCTTCTTGCCGAGCTGCGTCTTGAGGCCGTCCAGCGACTCCGCGAACACGGACGCCTCGATGCCGAGCACGGTGGCCCCGAACATCGACAGCAGCCGGCGGTAGGAGTCCCAGGCGAAGCGGTCGTCGTCCGCGCTCCGGGCCAGGCCTTCGACCGACTCGTCGTTGAGGCCGACGTTGAGCACCGTCTCCATCATCCCGGGCATCGAGAACTTCGCCCCCGATCGGACCGCCACGAGCAGCGGGTCGTCGGCGGCCCCGAGCGTCTTGCCCATGCTCTCCTCGAGGGCGGCGAGGTGCTCGGTGATCTCCTCGGCGAGGCCGGGCGGCTGCTTGCCCTGGTCCATCCAGGCGCGACACGCGTCGGTGCTGATGATGAACCCCGGCGGGACCGGCAGGCCGATGTTGGTCATCTCGGCGAGGTTGGCGCCCTTGCCGCCCAGGAGGTCCTTCTGGTCCTTGTCGCCCTCGGCGAAGTCGTAGACGAACTTGGTGCTCATTGTCCGATCATGCCCTACGCGCCTCCAGCACCCGGAAGCCCTTGGCGCTGGCCAACTTCGCGGTCGGGAAGCCCTGCCCGGCGAGCCACCCGGCGAGGGAGTCCGCACCGAGGTTCTTGCCGACCACCAGGACCGCTCGTCCCCCGGGCGCCACCCTGGGCAGCCAGGTGAGCAGCAGCTCGTGGAGGGCCTGCTTGCCGATCCGGATGGGCGGGTTGGACCAGAGCTCGTCGTACGTCGCCCCAGGGTCCACCTCCTGCGGCAGGCAGGCCCGGTACCGGTCCGCGACCCCCAGCCGGACGGCGTTCTCCCGGGCGAGGAGCAGCGCGCGCTCGTTCACGTCCACGGCGGTGACCCGGACGGCGGGGACGGCGACGGCGACGGCGAGCCCGATCACCCCGTAGCCGCAGCCAAGGTCGAGCACCGTGCCCGCTGCGGCCGGCGGGGCGCACGAGCGCAGCAGCACACCGGTGCCCAGGTCGAGCCGGCCCTGGGCGAAGACGCCGGAGCCGGAGTCGAGCTCGAGGTCGTGGCCCCAGACCGTTGCGCGGACCGGCGAGCGCTTGAACGGAACCGAGGGGTCGGCGGTGAAGTAGTGCTCCTCAGCCAAGGCGGGCGCTCACTCCTCGGTCTGCCGGGCCCAGAGGTTCACGCCCGACTCGACGGCGTACCGGTCGATCTCGGCCAGCTCCTCGTCGGTGAGCGGCGGCCCGTCGAGCGCGTCGAGGTTGGTGTCGAGCTGCTCCACCGACGAGGCACCGATCACCGCGGAGGTGACCCGGCGGTCGCGCAGCGCCCACTGGAGGGCGAGCTGCGCGAGCTTCTGACCCCGCCGCTGCGCGATCCCGTTCAGGGCGCGGACGCGGTCGAGCACGTCGTCCTCGAGTCCGGCCAGGGTGGACTCCTCGCGGGCCGCGCGGGAGTCCGCCGGCACGCCGTCGAGGTACCGGTCGGTGAGCAGGCCCTGCGCCAGTGCGGTGAACACGATGCAGCCCATGCCCTGGCCCTCGAGCACGTCGAGCAGATCGCCCTCGATCCACCGGTTGAGCATCGAGTACGACGGCTGGTGGATCAGCAGCGGCGTGCCGAGCTCGCGCGCGATGGCGGCCGCCTCGTCGGTCCTGCCGGCGGAGTACGACGAGATGCCGGCGTACAGCGCCTTGCCGGAGCGCACTGCGTGGTCCAGCGCCATCATCGTCTCCTCGAGCGGCGTGTCCGGATCGAAGCGGTGGCTGTAGAAGATGTCGACGTAGTCCAGGCCGAGTCGTCGCAGCGACTGGTCGAGGGAGGCGAGCACGTACTTGCGGGAGCCACCGCCCTGCCCGTACGGCCCGGGCCACATGTCCCAGCCCGCCTTGGTGGAGATCACCAGCTCGTCGCGGTAGGGCAGGAAGTCGTCGCGGAGGTAGCGGCCGAAGTTCTCCTCGGCCCGTCCGTAGGGAGGTCCGTAGTTGTTGGCCAGGTCGAAGTGCGTGACACCCCTGTCGAACGCCCGGCGCAGGACCGCGCGCTGCGTCTCCTCGGGCCGGTCGGTGCCGAAGTTCTGCCACAGTCCCAACGAGATCGGCGGGAGCTGCAGCCCACTGCGTCCGGTGAACCGGTAGTCGGTCGAGTCGTAGCGGTCGCCGGCGGCCTCGTAGCTCATGGTTCGACCCTAATGGGGCCGCTCACAGCGTGCGCACCGCGCGGGCGCGCTCCGCCCGCGCGCCCAGCTCCCCCTCATCGGGGTAGCCGACCTCCTCCAGGGTGAGCCCGTGGGCGTGCACGACGGTGACGCCCGGGTCGCGCACTCCCGCGGCCAGAACCTGACCGGCCCAGGCCGGCTCGCGCCGGCCCTCGCCCACAGCGATCATGCAGCCGACCAGGGACCGGACCATGTTGTGGCAGAACGCGTCGGCTCGCACGGTGGCCACGGCCACCCCCTCGGCGGCGCGGTCCCAGCGCAGGTCCAGGAGCGAACGGATCGTCGTGGCCCCCTCCCGCTTCTTGCAGAATGCCGCGAAGTCGTGCTCCCCGAGCAGCAGCGCCGCGGCCTCGTTCATCCGGGTCAGGTCCAGCTCGCGACCCCAGGCCAGCACGTGCCCGCGCCGGAGCGGGTCGACGAGGTCGGTGCGGTCGGCGATCCGGTAGGCGTAGCGGCGCCACACCGCGGAGAAGCGCGCGTCGAACCCGGTCGGCGCCGCGCTGATGCGGTGCACACGGACGTCGGGCTGGAGGACTCCGTTGAGGCGCCGCGCCAGCGCGTCCAACACTGGCGCCGCACTCCGCCCGGCCGCTGCCTTGATGCTCTCCGGATCCACGTCGAGGTGCGCCACCTGGCCCCGGGCGTGCACGCCGGTGTCGGTGCGGCCGGCGACCGTGAGCGCACAACCATCGACGCGCAGGACGAGGTCCAGGGCGCCCTCGAGGTCACCCTGGACCGTCCGCAGCGCCGGCTGCCGGGCCCACCCGTGGAAGCCGGCGCCGTCGTAGGCGAGATCGATGCGTAGGCGCACACCGGCATCCTCGCAGTACGACGAGGACCCGCTCAGTAGGGGCTCACGGTCCGACTGCCCGGGGTGCCCGCCCGCCAGAAGTGGTCTGTCCCCCAGAACCTCAGGGTGTACTGGGTCTGCACCGTCGGCCGAGCCAGCACCCGGATGTTTCCGTACCTGTTGGTCCACACGGTGCCGCGCGACTTCCACGTCGCTGCGCCCGGGCGACGGCTGTACCAGCGGACCGGAACCCCGCGGACACCACCGGTGATGGCTGCAAGGTGTCCCGCAACGACGGTCGTCGTGGTCCCGGCGGCCACGCTGTGGTTGGGACTCGTCAGCGACAACCTCGTGGGCCCCGGAGGGAGCCCGCTGCGGCCCAGCAGGTCGACGAAGCGATACCCGCGCGACTTGTAGTAGGACAGGATCGCCGGCAACGCCTTGACGTCGTTGCTGCGGTTGGCGGAGACCTGCCACTCCGGCTCGTGGCTTGCCTTCCCGTCGTGCATCAGGAGCACCGGATGCGACTGGTTGCTGCCCGCGGTGGCCCGGGCGACGATCCTCGCGGTGAACGCAGCGCTCGTCTGCCCGGGCTGTTTCCAGTCCTCCGTGTCGACGCTCCACATGACGGTGGACATGCCTCGGGAGGCGGCGGCACGGACCATGCCGGTGGTCTGGTAGCCACCCGGCGGCCGGAAGAAGCACGGCTGTTGACCGGCCACGGACCGGATCAACCGGTTCGTCCGCGTGAACTGGTCCGTCAGGTACGCCCACGTCCAGCCGCCCGACACTTCCCGTGGATAGCGGTGGTCGTAGGTGTGGTCAGCGATCAGGTGCCCCTCCGCAGCCACCTGGGCAGCGAGTCCCGGACGAGCACTCACGTGGGCCCCGGTCTGGAAGAACGTCGCCCGGACGTCGTACGCGCGCAGGATCCTGAGGATCTGTGGCGTGAACGTCGAGGGCCCGTCGTCGAAGGTGAGTGCAACGGTCTTCCCGGCGCCCGGAGCGGAGCGCACGACGTCCCCGCGCGGTGCCGGGCAGGGCACTGCCCCTGCGGCCGCCCCGCGGGTCATGGTCGTCGCCGGGACAACCACCACTGCCGCGGTGGTCAGTGCGAAGACGGCCGCCGTCATGAGGCGTCGCAGAACTGGGATCGACAAGGCTCACTCCCCCGTTGTGGATGTCGGGGGAATCTTCGGGGTTCGAACGGCCCGGGGGTGCCGAATTGGCGAAATTCTTCCGGCAAGAACGAACGACGAGGACCCGCCACCCAGGGGTGACGGGTCCTCGTGCGGCGTACGTCGGGGCTCAGGCCTCCGGCTTGTCCTCGCCGGCGGACTCCTCGGTCGTCTCCGCGGTGGACTCGGCCTCCGCAGTCTCGACGTCGGTGGCCTCGGTGTCCAGCACCTCGGTCTCGCCGGCCTCGTTGGTCGCCTCCACCTCGGCGGGGGCGTCCTCGTCGGGCTGCTCGACCTCGGCGGCCGGCGCAGCCGGCTCCGCCTGCTTCTCCGCGGCCTTGTTCTCCGCGGCCTTCTTCCCGCCGGCCGGCTTCGGGGTGTAGGCCCCGGTCACCAGCTCGATGACGGCCATCGGGGCGTTGTCACCCTTGCGCGGACCGATCTTGGTGATCCGGGTGTAGCCGCCGGGACGCTCCGCGAACTGCGGCGCGATCTCGGTGAACAGGGTGTGCACGACCGACTTGTCGCGGATGGTCTTGAGGACCTCGCGCCGGTTGTGCAAGTCGCCCTTCCTGGCCTTGGTGATCAGCTTCTCCGCGACCGGGCGCAGCACGCGCGCCTTGGCCTCGGTCGTCGTGATCCGGCCGTGCTCGAACAGGGCGGTGGCCAGGTTGGCGACGATCAGCCGCTGGTGGGCGGGGCTGCCGCCGAGGCGTGTGCCCTTCTTCGGGGTCGGCATTGCTCTCCTCTTCTCTCCCCGGCCGTGTCAGGTACCGGAGTAGGTGGTGCGCTGGGTCAGTACTGCTCGTCCTCGACGTAGGTCGTGTCGTCCTCGTCGTCGTAGAGCGCGGTGGACGGGTCGAAGCCCGGGGCGCTGTCCTTGAGGCCCAGGCCCATCTCGTGCAGCTTCGCCTTGACCTCGTCGATCGACTTGGCGCCGAAGTTGCGGATGTCCAGCAGGTCCTGCTCCGACCGGGCGACGAGCTCACCCACGGTGTGGATGCCCTCGCGCTTGAGGCAGTTGTAGGAGCGGACCGTCAGGGTCAGGTCCTCGACCGGCATGGCGAGGTCCTGGGCGAGCTGCTCGTCGACCGGCGAGGGGCCGATGTCGACGCCCTCGGCCTCCACGTTGAGCTCACGGGCCAGCCCGAAGAGCTCGACGAGGGTCTTGCCGGCCGACGCGATCGCGTCCCGCGGACGGATCGACGGCTTGGTCTCGACGTCGATGACCAGCTTGTCGAAGTCCGTGCGCTGCTCGACACGGGTGGCCTCGACCTTGTAGGTGACCTTGAGGACGGGTGAGTAGATCGAGTCGACGGGCATCCGGCCGATCTCGTTGTCGGCACCCTTGTTCTGCGACGAGGAGACGTAGCCGCGGCCACGCTCGACGACAAGCTCCATCTCGAGCTTGCCCTTGTCGTTGAGGGTGGCGATCTTCAGGTCCGGGTTGTGCACCTCGACACCGGCCGGCGGCGCGATGTCGGCAGCGGTGACGTCGCCGGCACCCTGCTTCTTGAGGTACATCGTCACCGGCTCGTCGTGCTCGGATGAGACGACGAGGCCCTTGAGGTTCAAGATGATCTCGGTGAGATCCTCCTTGACGCCTTCGATGGTGGAGAACTCGTGCAGGGCGGTGTCGACCTTGATGCTGGTGACCGAAGCCCCCGGGATCGAGGACAGGAGGGTACGACGCAGTGAGTTGCCGAGCGTGTAGCCGAAGCCGGGCTCCAGCGGCTCGATGACGAACCGCGAACGGAACTCGTCGACGGCCTCTTCCGACAGGGTCGGGCGCTGAGCGATGAGCACTAGTGCTTCCTTTCCGAGCCCACCCGCTATTTGACGGGCTCGAACACGTGGGTTGTGGAGGGGGTTACTGCTACTTCTTGGAGTAGAACTCGACGATCAGCTGCTCCTGGACCGGCAGCTCGATCTGCGCACGGACCGGGATGCTGTGCACCAGGATGCGCATCCGGTTCGGCAGCGCCTCGAGCCAGGCCGGGACGATCCGCTCACCGTGTGTCTCGCGCGCCACCACGAACGGGGTCATCTCCAGGCTCTTCTCGCGCACGTCGATGACGTCGTGGGCGGCGACCTGGTAGGACGGGATGTCGACCTTCTTGCCGTTCACCTTGAAGTGGCCGTGCACGACCAGCTGGCGGGCGTGCCGACGGGTCCGGGCGAAGCCGGCGCGGTAGACGACGTTGTCCAGACGGCACTCCAGCAGCTGCAGGAGGTTGTCACCGGTCTTGCCGGAGCGGCGCGCGGCCTCCTCGTAGTAGCGGTGGAACTGCTTCTCCATCACGCCGTAGGTGAAGCGGGCCTTCTGCTTCTCCTGCAGCTGGAGTCGGTACTCGCTCTCCTTGATGCGGGCGCGGCCGTGCTGGCCGGGGGCGTAGGGACGCTTCTCGAAAGCGGCGTCCCCACCGACGAGGTCGACACCGAGACGGCGCGACTTCTTGGTCATGGGGCCGGTGTAACGGGCCATAACTAACGAACTCCTGCTCTGTCTTAGAAAGTCTCGGTGGTCAGACGCGCCGGCGCTTGGGCGGGCGGCAGCCGTTGTGCGGGGTGGGGGTGACGTCCTGGATGGTGCCGACCTCGAGGCCGATCGCACCCAGCGAGCGGATCGCCGTCTCGCGGCCCGAACCCGGACCCTTGACGAAGACGTCGATCTTCTTCATGCCGTGGTCCATCGCCCGGCG
>DASTFI010000074.1:0-29905 GCA_035708765.1 Marmoricola sp. | reverse complement strand
CGTCGTAGGGGCCGGTGACGTCCTCGGCGAGGATCACGCCCTTGATGTCGGTGATCTGGGCGGCCACCTCGGCCGCCTTGCCGACGTCGGTCTGGATCAGGATGTAAGCCTGGACGACCATCTGCGTCTCCCTCGCTCTCGAGTGCACCGGTGAAGGCTGCCGGACGCTGCTGAACCTACCGGACGGGCCAGCGACGGGAAACACCGTTCCGACGCAGGCGGGGGTGGCCGGCCCGCCGGCGGCAAGGATGGTTGAGTTGACCCCATGCCCTCCGCCACCGCGTTCCCTCCCGGCGCCACCCTCGCCGAGGTCGGCGAGTTCGGCGTCATCGCCGCGCTCACCGAGCGGTTCGAGCAGGGCGAGCTGGTCTACGTCGGGCCCGGTGACGACGCCGCGGTCCTGCGCACCAGGAAGGGCCACGTCGTGGTCTCCACCGACCTGATGGTCGAGAACCGGCACTTCCGCCGCGAGTGGGCGCAGGCCCGGGACGTGGGCCACCGCGCGGCCGCGCAGAACCTCTCCGACATCAATGCCATGGGCGGGCGGGCGACCGCGCTGACCGTCGGCCTGGCGGCGCCGGCGGACCTGCCTGTGCAGTGGGCGCTCGACCTGGCCGAGGGGATCGCCGAGGAGGCGGGCCTCGTCGGGGCGTCGGTGATCGGCGGTGACCTGACACGGGCCGACCAGGTCGTGGTGGCGATCACCGTGCTGGGGGAGTGTGAGGTCGCCCCGGTGCTGCGCGGCGGCGCGGAGCCGGGCGACGTGCTCGCGCTCTGCGGACGGCAGGGCTGGGCCGCGGGCGGGCTCGCCGTGCTCGGCCGCGGATTCCGGTCGCCGCGCAAGCTGGTGGAGGCCTACCAGCGACCGCAACCTCCGTACGACGCGGGGCTGGCCGCCGCCCGAGCCGGAGCCACCGCCATGATCGACGTCTCCGACGGGCTGCTGGCCGACGTGGGTCACGTTGCGACGGACTCCGGCGTCGCCGTGGACGTGTGGACCCGGGCCTTCGAGATCGACGAGCCGCTGCAGGCCGTCGGTTCGGCGCTGGGCGTCGACCCGATGCAGTTCCTGCTCGGTGGCGGCGACGACCACTGCCTGGCGGCCACCTTCCCGGTGGGAGTCGCGCTGCCCGAGGGCTTCCGGCAGATCGGCACGGTCGCCGACGGCGAGGGCGTCACCGTCGACGGGGCGGCCTACGAGGGGCCGACCGGCTGGACGCACTTCTGACCCGTCGGCCATCCCCGGTCCACGCGCAACGGCCACGCGCAACGCCCACCCACCACGCGCCACCGGGCACGCGAAAGCCCCCGACCACCCAGGGGGCGACGGGGGCTTCGACCGGTGTCCGACCACATCGGCCGGAGCAGGGTCAGCTCAGCGCGAGACCTTCCCGGCCTTGAGACAGCCGGTGCAGACGTTGATCCGCTGCGGAGCACCGTTGACGGTGGCCCGGACCCGCTGGATGTTGGGGTTGAAGCGACGCTTGGTGATCTTGCGCGACCACGGACGGTTGTTGCCGAAGCCGGGCTTCTTCGCGCAGATGTCGCAGACGGCAGCCACGGTGTCTCCTTGGGATCGAAATGCGTGCAAACGAATCGGGGCCCATCACTGGGCAACCGCAGCAGGATATCCGACACCCCCGTGTGGCGCGAAATCGAGCACGGACGCACTAGCGTGATCCCTCCGACGAGGGTAGGGCCCAACCACAGGCATCGCCCGGGAAGTCAGCCGGAGCAGTTCGTACGGAGGTCAACGGTGGAGCAGGCAGGCGTCGACCAAAGGCAGGTCGCGACCTTCGACCTCGGCGCCCTGCGCCGGTTCGCCGACCTCGTGGTCACCGCCCTGGGCGAGGTCCGCGAGGAGATCGACGCGCTCAACGTCTACCCGGTCCCCGACGGCGACACCGGCACGAACCTCTACCTGACCGTCGAGTCGGCGCAGGGCGCCATGCGCCGTCGCCTCGCCGAGGAGCGCGCCGGCGCACCGGACAGTCACGGGGACAGTCACGGGGACAGTCACGGGGACAGCTCGCGGGAAGGCGACCTGCTCCGGGCGGCCCTGCAGTCCTACGCACGCGGTGCGCTGCTCGGTGCACGCGGCAACTCCGGGGTGATCCTGAGCCAGCTCGTCGGCGCGCTGTTCCGGCGGATGGGCCAGGCCGGTCCGGGGGACCGCTCGGCCGCCGTCCTCGCCGAGGGCCTGGTCGCCGCCGCCGACGCGGCGTACGCGGCCGTCGGTGAGCCCGTCGAGGGGACGATCCTCTCCGTGGCCCGGGCTGCCGCCGACGCGGCGACCGACGCGGCCCGCGACCCCGAGGCCCGGATGGGCCACGTGCTGCACGCAGCGGTGGAGGGAGCCCACACCGCGCTGGCCCGGACGCCCGAGCAGCTCGACCTGCTCCGCCGCGCCGGGGTGGTCGACGCGGGTGGACGGGGCCTCTGCGTCGTGCTCGAGGCCGCCGAGCGGGCGGTGACGGGCCACCGGGCGATGAGCGAGCACACCGGGTTCGCTCCGCACGTGATCCCGGTGCCCACCGCACCGACCGGTGACCTGACCGAGGACGGTCCCGCCTACGAGGTGATGTACCTCCTCGATGCCCGGGAGGACGCCATCCCGGCGCTGCGGGCGGCGCTGGCCGGCCTGGGCGACTCCCTGGTCGTCGTCGGGGGCGAGGGGCTGTGGAACGTGCACGTGCACGTCGACGACGTCGGGGCAGCGCTGGAGGCGGGTATCCAGGCCGGCCACCCGCGGCGGATCCAGGTCACCCACTTCGCCGAGCAGGTCGAGGGGGCCCGCGAGAAGCGCCGGCTCGACCGTCGTACCGGCCGTGCCGTGGTCGCGGTGGTGGCCGGCCCGGGGCTCGCGGAGCTGTTCGAGGCTGCCGGCGCGCAGGTCATCCACGGCGGACCCGGACGCCGGCCCAGCACCGGCGACGTGCTCGACGCGATCCGCACAACCGGCGGCCAGGAGGTCATCGTGCTGCCGAACGACTCCGACACGGTGCCGGTGGCCGAGGCCGCCGTGCACGAGGCGGGGGAGCAGGGAATCCGCGCCGTGGTGATCCCCACGCGGGCCCAGGTGCAGGGCATCGCCGCGCTCGCGGTGCACGAGCCGGGTCGCGGCTTCGACGCCGACGTGGTGCAGATGACCTCGGCCGCGCGCAGCGCCCGCCACGGCGCGGTCACCATCGCCGCTCGGGACGCGATGACGATGGCCGGGCCGTGCTCGGTGGGCGATGCCCTGGGCGTCGTCATGGGTGACTTCGCCGTGGTCGGCCGGTCCCTCGACGAGGTCGCCCTGCAGGTGCTGCAGCGGCTGCTGGCCGGCGGCGGCGAGCTGGTCACCCTGGTGCGCGGGCGCGACTGCGGCGAGCTGGCCGAGCAGTGCGAGCAGTTCGTCACCCGCGAGCACCCGAGTGTCGACGTCGTGGTCCACGATGGCGGTCAGGAGCGGTACCCGCTGCTGCTCGCGGTGGAGTGACGGTGGAGTGACGGTGGAGTGACGGGGGAGTGACGGGGGAGTGACCCGCAGACCCGACGGGCCGGCGCGACGGTCCGCTGAAGAGGCCCGGCAGTGCGGGCAGGAAGACAGGAGAGCACGTGCGCGTCACTTGGGACTCGCCGCTGACCGCCGTGACCGGCAAGGCCGAGAAGCACGCGAAGAAGATCATCCGGGCCACCGGCATGCGGACCGTCGGCGACCTCCTCGGGCTGTATCCCCGCGCCTACGTCGCCAAAGGCAGCCTCAGCGACCTCGGTGAGCTCGTCGAGGGCGACGTGCTCTCGCTGGTCGGCCGGATCACCCACTCCCAGCTCAAGCCGTACCAGGACCGGCGTACCCACCGCGAGGCCTACCGCACCGAGGTCAGGATCGAGGCTGAGGACGGCGCCCTGGCGCTCACCTACTTCGACAAGCAGCGCAACACCGCACTCTGGCGGGCGGAGAAGGAGCTGCGCGTCGGCCGGGTCGGGATGTTCTCCGGACGGCTGAAGTGGTTCAACGGGCACTGGCAGCTGACCAACCCCGACTCCCGGATGTACGACGACGAGGCCGGCGAGACCCTCGCGGCGATGCCCGACCTGATCCCGATCTACCCGCAGGTCGGCGCGATCAGCACGTGGAACCTCGAGGAGACCATCGCGCTGGCCCTCGACCTGGTGGACTCCTTCCCCGAGGTGCTGCCCGCCTCCGTGCGGGAGCACGAGGAGCTGATCGGCGCCGAGCAGGCGCTGCGCTGGATCCACCGGCCCGACGACCACCGCCAGCTCGGCGCGGCCCGCAAGCGGCTGAAGTTCGACGAGGCGTTCGTCACCCAGGCGGTGCTGGCCCGGCGCCGGCGCGAGCTGGCCGCGAGCCCGGCCACCCCGCGGTGCGGGCGGGCCGACGGCGCGCTGGCCGCGTTCGACGCCGCCCTGCCGTTCTCGCTGACCCGCGGGCAGGCCGCCGTGGGCGAGGAGCTCGCGGTCGAGCTCGCCGGCGCCCACCCGATGCACCGGCTGTTGCAGGGGGAGGTCGGCTCGGGCAAGACGCTGGTCGCGCTTCGCGCGATCCTGCAGGTCGTCGACTCCGGCGGCCAGGCCGCGCTGCTGGCACCCACCGAGGTGCTCGCCCAGCAGCACCTGCGCTCCATCTCGATCATGCTCGGCGACCTCGGTCGGGGCGGTGAGCTCGGTGCCCCCGAGCACGCGACCCGGGTGGCCCTGCTCACCGGCTCGATGGGCACGACCGCGCGCCGGCAGGCCCTGCTCGACGCGGCCAGCGGCGAGGCCGGCATCGTCATCGGCACGCACGCGTTGCTGGAGGAGCACGTGCAGTTCTTCGACCTCGGACTGGTCGTGGTCGACGAGCAGCACCGCTTCGGCGTCGAGCAGCGCGCCGCGCTCTCCGGCAAGGCCGAAAGGCCACCGCACGTGCTGGTGATGACCGCGACGCCGATCCCGCGCACGGTGGCGATGACGGTGTTCGGCGACCTGGAGACCTCCACCCTCAGCGAGCTGCCGGCGGGCCGCGGCCAGGTGCAGACCAGCGTGGTCGCGCTGCGGCAGCACCCGGACTGGCTCGACCGGGCGTGGCAGCGGATCCGCGAGGAGGTGGAGCAGGGCCGACAGGCCTACGTCGTCTGCTCGCGCATCAGCGACCAGCCCACGGAAGGACGCGACGAGCAGGAGGAGGACGTCCCGCTGCAGTCGGTCGAGGAGCTGGCCGAGGAGCTCGAGGGCGGAGCGCTGCACGGCCTGCGGATCGGCCGGCTGCACGGCCGGATGGCCCCCGACGACAAGGACGCGGTGATGCGCGCCTTCGCGGCCGGCGACCTCGACGTGCTGGTGTCCACCACCGTGATCGAGGTGGGCGTCGACGTGCCGAACGCCACTGTCATGGTGGTCATGGACGCCGACCGGTTCGGTGTCTCCCAGCTCCACCAGCTGCGCGGCCGCATCGGTCGCGGCGGCCACTCGGGCCTCTGCCTGCTGGTCACCGCGGTCGACCCGCTGGGCGCGAGCCTGGAGCGGCTCGCCGCAGTCGCCGGCACCCGGGACGGCTTCGAGCTGTCCCGGATCGACCTGCAGCAGCGCAAGGAGGGCAACGTCCTGGGCGCCGAGCAGAGCGGCACCCGCCGCACGCTGCGGCTGCTGTCCGTCATCCACGACGAGGCGGTGATCGCGCAGGCCCGCGACGCCGCCACCAGGCTGCTGGCCGAGGACGCCGAACTCAGCGGCGCCCCCGACCTCGCCGCCGCGATCCGCGACCTCGAGGCGTCCGCAGCGTCCGACTACCTGGAGATGGCATGACCGGCGGTGCCCGATGACCCGGATCATCGGCGGCTCGGCGGGCGGGCGCCGGATCGGCACCCCGCCCGGGACCGCGACCCGGCCCACCTCCGACCGCGTCCGGGAGGCGCTGTTCTCGGCCGTGGAGGCCCGGCTGGGCTCCCTGCGCGGGCTGCGCGTCCTGGACCTCTACGCCGGCTCGGGTGCGCTCGGGCTCGAGGCGCTGTCACGCGGTGCCGGCCTGCTCACCGCGGTCGAGTCCGACCGGCGCACCGCGCGGCTGGTCCAGGCCAACGCGTCCGTGCTCGGGATGCGGGTCGAGGTGCTCGCCCAACCGGTCAGCCGGGTGCTCGCGGCGCCGGCGCGGGCGCCGTACGACGTGGTCCTCGCCGACCCGCCCTACCCGCTGGCCGAGGACGAGCTCGCCGAGGTGCTCGGCGAGCTGGTGCGGCAGGGCTGGACCGGGCCGGGCACGCTGCTCGTGCTCGAGCGCTCCAGCCGCAGCCCGGAGCCGCGGTGGCCCGCGGTCTTCTCACCGGCAAAACGGAAGGATTACGGAGAAACAACCCTCTGGTACGTTCAGCAGGATTTGGTGAAGTCGCCCTCATGACCAGTAGGAGCACAGCAGCGGTGTCCGACTCTGCGACCATCCCGGCGACCAGCCCGGCCCGGCGGCTCGTCCGCGCGGTCTGCCCGGGGTCGTTCGACCCGGTGACCAACGGCCATCTCGACATCGTGGCCCGGGCTGCCGAGCTGTTCGACGAGGTCATCGTGGCGATCGGGGTCAACAAGTCGAAGTCCACGTCGCGGCTGTTCACGGCCGAGGAGCGGATGGCCCTGTTGGAGGAGGTCACCGCCGACTTCGTGAACGTCCGCGTGGCCGGCTTCGAGGGCCTGCTCACCACGTTCTGCCAGGACAACGACGTCAAGGCGATCGTCAAGGGCCTGCGGGCGGTCAGTGACTTCGACTACGAGCTGCAGATGGCGCAGATGAACTCCTCGCTCACCGAGGTCGACACGGTGTTCATCCCCACCAGCCCGGAGTACTCCTTCCTCGCCTCGTCGCTGGTCAAGGAGGTCGCCATGTTCGGCGGCGACGTCTCCGCCTTGGTGCCGCCGACCGTGCTGGGTCCGCTCACCGACCGGCTGGCCGAGCGCCGGGCGTCCGCCGAGAGGGGCCAGTGATGAAGGACCGGATCCACGACGCGCTGCGTGCGCTCCGCGAGGCCGTCGAGCAGGCCAGGTCGATGCCGATGTCGGCCTCGGTGATGGTCAACCGGGCCGAGCTCCTCGACCTGGTCGGCAATCTCGAGCAGGCGATCGAGTCCGCACTGCACGAGGCCGACACGGTGCTCGGTGACCGGTCCGCCGTGGTCGCCCGGGGCCAGGACGAGGCCGACGAGATCGTCCGGCGCGCCCACGCCGAGCGCGACAAGCTCGTCTCCGACACCGACGTCTACCGGCTCGGCACAGAGCGTGCCGAGGAGATCACCGCCGCAGCCGAGCGCGAGGCCGCGGCGTTGCGTGCCGAGACCGAGCAGTACGTCGAGGGCCAGCTGGCCAACTTCGAGCTCACCCTCGAGCGCACCATCGAGGCAGTCCGTCGGGGCCGCTCCCGCCTGAGCACCTCCGGGCTGGGCGATGACGACGACGACAGCGTCCAGCTGCCCCGCCACCTCACCGACTGACCCGCCACCCGAGACCGACACCGACCGCCGGACGGTGGCGTTTTGGCCCGAAGGTGCCCCGGCCGATAGACTCCCGCAGGTTCTGCTGATACCGAAGCGAAAGACTTCATCACTGTGCGCAGTCTCGACCAGAGGCTCGACCCGAGGGCGCCGCTCGTGCTCGACACCCGCGAGCTCGGCCGCCGCCCGGGGTCACAGCGCTCGATGGCGTTGACCGTGGAGGCGCCGGCAGGACTCGGCATCGAGATCCTGGGTGTCCCCGAGGGCTCGCCGGTCCAGCTGGACCTGCGGCTCGAGGCGGTCATGGACGGGGTGCTCGTCACCGGGACGGCCGCGGTCGACCTCGAGGGCGAGTGCGCACGGTGCCTGGATCCGATCGAGGACCAGGTCACCGTCGACCTGCAGGAGCTCTACCTCTACGACGAGGCCGACGACCACCGGTCGCCGGACGAGGCGGAGGAGGACGATGTCAGCCGGCTCGAGGGCGACCTGATCAACCTCGAGCCGATCCTGCGGGATGCGGTGGTGCTCGCACTGCCGTTCCAGCCGGTGTGCCGGGACGACTGTCCGGGACTGTGCGTCGAGTGTGGCGCGCGCCTGGCCGACGACCCGGAGCACCACCACGACGCACCGGTCGATCCCCGGTGGTCGGTGCTGGAGGATCTCGCCGGAGACGACGAACCAACCGGTCAGCAGTCCTGACCACCACCCCCGAAGTCCTAGGAGAAATCGTGGCTGTCCCGAAGCGGAAGATGTCGCGCAGCAACACGCGTCACCGTCGTTCGGCGTGGAAGGCGCAGGCGCCTTCGCTGGTCACCTGCAGCAACCCGGCCTGCGGCGCCAAGCACCTGCCGCACCGCGCGTGCCCCGAGTGCGGGCAGTACGGCGCCAGGGCCGACCGCCGCCAGGTCCTCTGACCGACCGACGTCGTTGACCGCGCAGCCGTACGACGACCTGCGTGCCGCGCTCGGCGAGCCGATCCTGGCCGCCGAGCTGCTCGACCTTGCCCTGACGCACCGCTCCTACGCCTACGAGCACGGGGGGCTGCCGACCAACGAGCGGCTGGAGTTCCTCGGCGACTCGGTGCTCGGCGTGGTCATCACCGAGCACCTCTACCGGGCCCACCCCGACCTGTCGGAGGGCCGGCTTGCCAAGCTGCGGGCCGCCGTCGTCAACGCGCGGGCGCTCGCCGAGGTGGCCCGCACGATCGGGCTCGGCACGCACATCAAGCTCGGCAAGGGCGAGGAGAGCACCGGCGGCCGCGACAAGGCCTCGATCCTCTCCGACACCGTCGAGGCCATCATCGGCGCCACCTTCCTGTCCGGGGCGACCACCAGCAGCGCCGACGGCTTCATCAACGCCGCCGCCGTCGTGCACCTGCTCTTCGACCCGCTGATGACGGCCGCCGCCGACCTCGGCGCCGGGCTCGACTGGAAGACCAGCCTGCAGGAGCTGTGCGCCAACCACGACCTCGGCGTGCCCGAGTACGTCATCGAGGACGACGGCCCGGACCACGCGAAGGTCTTCACCGCCCAGGTGCGGGTCGGCGACCGCCTGCACGGCCACGGCACCGGCCGGTCCAAGAAGGAGGCCGAGCAGCAGGCCGCCGAGACCGCCTACCGCACCCTCCACGAGGAGCTCGCCACCGCCGATGCCTGAGCTCCCGTTGCGTGCAGATTCACAACCTGGGTTGTTTTTCTGTGACTGACCGAATGTTGCAACGTTCGGCCAGTCGAGGTTTCGTTCGGCCAGTTGATGGCGAACCGCCCGGTGTTCGTGCGGCGTCGGGGCGGCGGATGGCTCTTCGGGGTGCTGCACGTGCCTGAGCTCCCGGAGGTCGAGGTCGTCCGGCGCGGGCTCGAGGCGCACATCCTCCACCGGCCGGTCCGCAGCGTCGAGGTGCTGCACCTGCGGCCCGTACGACGACACCTCGCCGGACCTGACGACTTCGCTGCCCGCCTCACCGGGCGCAGCTTCACCGCGGCCCGTCGACGCGGCAAGTACCTCTGGCTTGCCCTGGACACCGGCGACGCACTGCTGGGCCACCTGGGCATGAGTGGACAGATGCTGGTGCAGGACGAGGGCACTCCCGACGAGAAGCACCTGAGGGTCCGGTTCCGGCTCGGCGGCGACGGTGCAGGCGACGGTGCAGGCGATGGTGACGACCGGCCCGGACCGGAGCTGCGGTTCGTCGACCAGCGCATGTTCGGCGGGCTGTCCTGGTCCGAGGGCGGCGCGGAGCTCCCCGCCGAGATCGCGCACATCGCCCGCGACCCGATGGATCCCGAGTTCGACGAGACCCTGTTCTCCGCCCGGGTGCGGCGCAGCGGCTCCGGCATCAAGCGGCTGCTGCTGAACCAGAACGTGATCTCCGGCGTCGGCAACATCTACGCCGACGAAGCGCTCTGGCGGGCCGGGGTGCACGGCGAGCGGCCCGGCGACCGGCTGCGCCGTACAGACGTGGACCGGGTGCTCGCGGGCGTGCGCGAGGTGATGGCCGCGGCCCTGGCGGAGGGTGGCACGTCGTTCGACGCGCTCTACGTCAACGTCAACGGCGAGAGCGGCTACTTCGATCGTTCGCTGCAGGCCTACGGGCGCGAGGGCGAGCCGTGCTCGCGGTGCGGGACGCCGGTTCGTCGGGTCTCCTTCATGAACAGGTCGTCGTTCTTCTGCCCGCACTGCCAGAAGCCGCCGCGGGTCCGTCGTACCCGCTGAGGGCAGCGCGCCCGGGCGCCGAGCGCCCAGGTGGCGAGCACTCAGGCGTCGGCCGCGATGTCGACCAGGACGGCCGCCGGGCCGGTCAGCCTTCGGGGGCCGGTCCACACCGCGCGCAGGTGCCGGCGCAGCGGCAGCTCACAGGGGACCTCGAGCAGGGTGCCGGCGGCGAGGCCGTCGGCAACGGCGAGCCGGCTGAGCACGGCCGCGCCTGCGCCGGCCTGCACGGCGACCCGTACGGCGGCGTTGCTGGCCAGCTCCTGGACCGCCGACACCGGCCTCGCCCCCGCGGCGACCAGCGCCTCGTCGAGCATGACGCGCGTGCCCGAGCCGGCCTCGCGCGTGAGCAGCGGGGTGGCCGCGAGCTCGGTGGCGCTCACCAGCTCGCGGCGCTCCGACCACGGGTGCGACGGGGCCACCACCAGGACGAGCTGGTCGATGGCCACCACCCGCGAGTGGACGCCCCCGGGTGCGCGCGGGCCCTCCACGAAGCCGACGCCGCAGGCGCCGGAGAGTACGTCGTCGACGACCGCCTTGGTGTTGTGCACGCGGACGTCGACCGACGCCGGATGTGCTGTGCGCAGCCGCGCCAGCCAGACCGGCAGCAGGTGCTCGGCGATCGTCTGGCTGGCCGAGACGACCAGGCCGCGTTCCCCGGTCGCGCCGAGGCCGGCGGCGCCCTCGACGAGGGTCCCGGCGGCCGCCAGGGCCGTCCGCGCCCAGTCGACGACGAGCAGCCCCGCGGGGGTGAGCCGGGCTCCGCGGGTGGACCGGACCACCAGGGTGAGCCCGAGCCCTCGCTCCAGGCGGGCCAGCGAGCGGCTCGCGTTCGGCTGGGCCATCCCGATCGCCCGGGCGCCGGCACTGAGGCTGCCGTGGTCGGCGACCGCGACGAGCAGCTCCAGGGCGGTCAGGTCGGGCCACTCGCGCATATCCGGAGGATATACCGGCATGGGCAGGTGAGGACTACTCCACCGCGGCACGGCGGCGCAGGGTTGGAGCCATGGCCACCCCACCTCCCGTGCAGCCCCGGATGCTCGGCGCGACAATGCGACCCGAGGACGTCGTGGAGGGGCGCTGGGCCCGCGTCCGGCGGCTCCTGCCCGGCCTCGCACTGTGCGGGGGCGCCGCTGCCGTCGCGGCCGGCGTCAATGCGCTGCTGCCGTTCGTGAGCGCGCTGCTGGTGGCGATCCTGCTCGGCGCAGCCCTGGCCGCGGTCCGGCCACCGGCCGCCGTGGTGCAACCGGGCCTGGCCTTCTCCGGCCGCACGCTGCTGCGCCTGGGCGTCGTCCTTCTCGGCCTGCAGCTCTCCCTTCGCCAGATCGCCGACCTGGGCGCGGGCACGATCCTCCTGGTCGTCGCCGTGGTCGTCGGGGGCATCGCCGGGACCCTGCAGCTCGGCCGGCTGCTCGGGCTGACGTGGAGCCAGCGGCTGCTGATCGCGTGTGGCTTCTCGATCTGTGGGGCGGCCGCCGTGGCCGCCGTCGACGGCACCGTCGAGGCCGACGAGGAGGAGGTCGCCACGGCGGTGGGCCTGGTGGTGGTGTTCGGGACCACGATGATCGCCGTGCTGCCCCTGCTGGTCGCGGTACTGGGCCTGGACGGTCACACCGGCGGCCTGTGGGCGGGCGCCTCGATCCACGAGGTCGCCCAGGTGGTCGCCGCCGGCGGGATCATCGGCGGTGGCGCCCTCGGCGTCGCGGTGGTGGTCAAGCTCGCCCGGGTGCTGATGCTGGCGCCCGTGCTGGCGTGGGCCGGCTGGCGCCGCCGGGTCCACCTCAGAGCGGCGGCCCAGGCGTCGTACGGCGCGGACACGGGTGCCTCCGACGCGGCCGACGCGCCGCTGAAGCTGCCGCCGCTGGTGCCCGCTTTCGTGCTCGGCTTCCTCGCGCTGGTGCTGGCGCACACCTGGCTGCCGCTGCCCGACCTGGTGCTGGGCCCGGCCAAGGTGCTCGAGACACTGCTGCTCTCCGCTGCGATGTTCGCGCTGGGCTGCGGAGTCCGGGTCGGCGACCTGCGACGTGCCGGGACGGGGCCGCTCGTGCTCGCCGTACTGTCCACGGCCTGGGTGGCCGGCATCGGCCTGACCGGCGCCCTGCTCCTGGGGTGACGGTTGCTCCTGGGCCGAGGGTGGCGAGGAGCCGGCCGACGGGGAGGATGCTGGTCGACCCCAACTTGCCCCACATCCCGGGTCGTGAGACGCTGGGAGGCGGCTTGATCAGCCGTCCCCGTCCATCTTCCGGAGGGATTTTTCATGGCCAAGGCAATCCTCGGCTACTACGCGACCGGGCCCGATTCCCGCGTTGCGACCAGGCTCTCCTCCGAGAACCGACTCCTGCGCCAGCGCGTGGCCGACCTCGAGCAGGTCGTGCTGCAGCTGCAGCAGGAGAACGACGCCCTCGCGTCGATGGCCACCCGCGTCGAGACCGAAGAGGTCCTCGAGCTGGCGTGACCCCACCGGACGGGCGGCGTCGCGAACGCCCCGTCCAGGGTCAGGTGCGCCCCTGCGGTGCACGATGTGTCCGGGCATGTCCTGTTCTGTCCGCACCCTGCCCTCCGGCCCTCATCTCGGCCCTTCTCGGCCACTCTCCCGGTGCCTGCTCCGGCTCCTCATCCGGCCGGGTGGTCCAGACGTCTCCTCGGGCGCGGTATCACCCGCGCCCGTCCGCTGCTCCTGTGCGGTGACCGACGGGTCCGCAGGGACCCGCAGCGAACACCACAGGGGAACACACATGAAGCGAGCAGCCATCGTCCTCGCCGGCCTCACCGCCGGCCTCGTCGGGCTCAGCGCCAGCCCGGCAGCCGCGTGGGACTGCATCCGGGTCTCCGGCAGCGCCCAGGGCCTGCAGCAGAGCACGAAGAGCGGCAACTGGGAGTACCTGACCCTCGACGACCTGATGGCCGGTGCCGGTGAGGCCGGGGTGCCCGAGGACGTGGCCACCTGCGTCGCCGACCACTGGCGCGAGGACGGCCGCCAGGAGTTCTTCGCGGTCGGCACCGGGGTCGGCGGCGCCCGCGGCGCGATGACCAGCGGGCACATCACCGACGAGGACTTCTTCGTGCTGGCGATGAACGCCCCGGTCAAGGTCACCTCCGACGGCCACGGCGTCGACCACCTGGAGTCCGTGCTCGGGATGTACCTCGAGCACTGTGGCTTCTCGATGCCCGACGACGCCCACCACTGACGGGGCCGGGGCGAGCACCGGCCGGCGAAAACCGGGTGCCCGGCGCGGCTGCGACCATTACCGTTCGGCGGTGACCATCGCAGCCGCCCGGGTGCTCGAGACCCTCGCTCCGGAGCGTCTCGGCCGCAGCTTCCGCTGGCTGCTCGCCTCGTCGTGGACCACCAACCTCGGCGACGGCTTCGCGATGGCGGCCGGACCGCTGCTGGTCGCCTCGCAGACGCGCGACCCCTTCCTCGTCTCGCTCGCGGCTCTTGCCCAGTGGCTGCCGCCGCTGGTCTTCGGGCTGTACGCCGGCGCGCTGTCCGACCGCCTCGACCGGCGGCGGATCGTGCTCGTCGGCAACGGCGTCCGGGTCGTCGTGCTGCTGGCCCTCGCGGCGACGGTGGTCACCGACCGGGTCTCGATCGCCGTCGTACTGGCCGCGTTGTTCACGCTCGGCACCGCGGAGGTGTTCGTCGACAACACCACCGGCACTGTGCTGCCGATGCTGCTGCGCCGCCGGGACCTGACCCTGGGCAACGCCCGGCTCACCACCGGCCTGGTCACCTTCAACCAGCTGCTCGGACCGCCGATCGGGGCGGCGCTGTTCGTGGTCGGCGCCGCGTGGCCGTTCGCGACGCAGGCGGTCCTGGTGCTGGCCGGGCTCATCCTGTTCAGCCGGGTGGTGCTGCCGGCGCACGGCCGACCGGGGGAGGCCAGGACCCGGATGCGCGCCGACATCGTCGAAGGCTTCCGCTGGGCCTTCGGCCACGCCGCGGTGCGGACCTTGATCCTGACGATCTTCACGTTCAACATCACCTTCGGCGCGGCCTGGTCGGTGCTGGTGCTCTATGCCCAGGAGCGGCTCGGACTGGGCTCGGTCGGGTTCGGCCTGATCACCACGGCCGGCGCCGTCGGCGGGCTCGCCGGCACCGCGTCGTACGGCTGGATCACGCGTCGGGTGTCGCTGGGCAACCTGATGCGCGTCGGCCTGGTGGTGGAGACCCTCACCCACCTCGCGCTGGCCCTGACCACCAGCCCGGCCGTCGCGCTGGCGATCTTCTTCGTCTTCGGCGCGCACGCCTTCATCTGGGGGACCACCTCGGTGACCGTCCGCCAGCGCGCGGTGCCGACCGAGCTGCAGGGCCGGGTGGGCTCGGTCAACGTGATGGGCGTCTTCGGCGGCCTGGTCGTCGGCTCGGCCGTCGGTGGCCTGCTCGGCCGCCACCTGGGGGTCACCGCTCCGTTCTGGTTCGCCTTCGTCGGCTCGGCCATCTTCGTGGTGCTCATCTGGCGCCAGCTGGTGCACATCGCGCACGACGACGAGGCGCTGCCGGACGGGCGGGATGATTCACAGGTTCTCCTGTGAGACGACCACTTCCCAGCCGTTGCAACACCTGAGAAGTGATCGCTTCACGGGAGAACCTGTGAAACCGACACGCCCGCCCGGTCGCCGACCTGTCCGCGCGCTCCACGTAGTCTCGACGGTGCCGCTTCCCCCGGCAGGAGTCGCGCATAGGATTCCTGTTCGCGCGCACGCAGCAGCGCTGTCACCCGGCGCCGGAGTGAGGAGCACCCGTTGTACCTGAAGAGCCTGACCCTGAAGGGGTTCAAGTCCTTCGCGTCCTCGACCACCCTCCAGCTCGAGCCCGGCATCACCTGCATCGTCGGGCCCAACGGGTCGGGCAAGTCCAACGTCGTCGACGCGCTCGCCTGGGTGATGGGGGAGCAGGGGGCGAAGTCGCTGCGCGGCGGCAAGATGGAGGACGTCATCTTCGCCGGCACCTCCGGTCGGCCGCCCCTGGGCCGCGCCGAGGTCGCGCTGACCATCGACAACTCCGACGGGGCGCTGCCGATCGAGTACGCCGAGGTCACGATCAGCCGGACGATGTTCCGCAACGGCGGCTCGGAGTACGCCATCAACGGCACCGGCTGTCGGCTCCTCGACGTCCAGGACCTCCTCTCCGACTCCGGCATCGGCCGGGAGATGCACGTCATCGTCGGCCAGGGCCAGCTCGACTCGATCCTGCGCGCGACCCCGGAGGAGCGGCGCGGCTTCATCGAGGAGGCCGCCGGCGTCCTCAAGCACCGCAAGCGCAAGGAGAAGGCGCTCCGCAAGCTCGACGCGACCGACGGCAACCTCACCCGCCTGTCCGACCTCCTGACCGAGATCCGCCGCCAGCTCAAGCCGCTGGGCCGGCAGGCCGAGGTGGCCCGCAGGGCGGCGACGGTGCAGGCCGACGTGCGCGATGCCCGCGCCCGGCTGCTGGCTGACGACCTGGCCACGGCGCGCCGGTCGCTGGAGCAGGAGCTGGCCGACGAGTCGGTGCTGCTCGACCGGCGCCGTGAGGTCGAGGCCGAGATCGGTCGGGCCCGCGAGGCCGAGGCTGCGCTCGAGGCGGCGCTGCGCGAGGACCTGCCGGCCCTCGCCCGCGCGCAGGAGACCTGGTACGGCCTGTCCGGCCTGCGGGAGCGGCTGCGGGGTACGGCGAGCCTGGCCGCCGAGCGCGTCCGCAACGCCGCCGCGCTGGACGACGAGGCCGCATCGGATCGGCACAGCGGGCGGGATCCCGAGGAGCTCGAGACGCAGGCCGAACAGGTGCGCGCCCAGGAGGCGGAGATCCAGGCCGAGGTGGCGGCCGACCGGACGGCCCTGGAGAGCGCCGTCGAGAAGCGGCAGGCGCTCGAACAGTCGTTCGCGGCGGAGGAGCAGCGGATCGCCGGGCTGCAGCGGGCAGCCGCCGACCGGCGCGAGGGGATGGCCCGGCTGCACGGCCAGGTCAACGGCCTGCGCAGCCGCGCCGCCGCGGCGCACGACGAGGTCGGCCGGCTGGAGGCGTCCCGCCAGGAGGCCGTCGCCCGCGCCGAGCGTGCCCAGCAGTCGTTCACCGCGCTCGAGACCCGGGTGGCCGGGCTGGACGCCGGCGAGGAGGGTCTCGACGCCGAGCACGAGGCGGCCAGCTCGCTGCTCGGCGACCTCGAGGACCGGCTGGCCAAGCTCCGGGACGAGGTCCGGACGGCCGAGCGCGAGCTGAGTGCCCTGGCTGCGCGCAAGGAGGCCCTCGAGCTCGGCCTCAACCGCAAGGACGGGGCCGGCGCGCTGCTGGCTGCCTCCGACACCGTCTCCGGGTTGCTCGGCTCGGTGGCCGCGCTGCTCAGCGTCCGCGCCGGCTACGAGTCCGCCCTGGCCGCCGCCCTGGGCACCGCCGCCGACGCCGTCGCGGTGCGCGACGTGGACGCCGCGGTGTCTGCGATCTCCCACCTCAAGGCCGACGACCTCGGTCGCGCCGGCATCCTGCTCGGCGGCCCCGACCCCGCGGCGGACGGCGGCACCGACCGGGACTGGCCCGGGCTGCCTGCCGGCGCCGTCTACGCCATCGACGTGGTCGAGTGCCCCGACGAGCTGCGTCCCGCGCTGGCCCGACTGCTGTTCAAGACGGCCGTGGTCGACGACCTCGACGCTGCCCGTGCCCTCGTGGCCGGCATGGCCGACGTCACCGCGGTGACGCTCGCCGGCGACCTGCTCGGCGCCCACTTCGCCGCCGGCGGCTCCACCAGTCAGCCGAGCCTCATCGAGGTGCAGGCCGCCGTCGACGAGGTCACCGAGGCGCTCACCGGCGCCCAGCACCATCTGGAGCGGCTGACCTTCGACCAGTCCGCGCTGGAGCGTGAGCGCGAGGACGCCGCCGGCCGGGTCGACGTGGCCCTCGCCAAGCTGCACGAGTCCGACGCGGCCCTGGCCGCGGTCGCCGAGGAGCTCGGCCAGTACGGCTCCCAGGCGCGCTCGGCCAAGGCGGACGCCCAGCGCCTCGACCAGGCCATCGCGACCGCGCAGGCGGCCCACGAGAACGCCGTCGCCGAGCTGGCCGATCTCGAGCGACGGCTCAGCTCGGCCGAGGAGTCCCCCGAGGAGGAGCCCGACACCTCCGAGCGCGACCGACTCGCCGAGCATTCCCGCGCCGCCCGCGCCCAGGAGATGGAGGCCCGGCTGGCCCTGCGCACCGCGGAGGAGCGCGGCCGTGCCCTGCACGGGCGCGCCGACTCCCTGGTGCGCGCCGCGCAGGCGGAGCGCGAGGCCCGCGCCAAGGCGATCGCCCGCCGCCAGCGCCTGATCCACGAGGGTGAGGTGGGGCGCGCCGTCGGCCACGCGACCGAGGTCGTGCTCGCGCGCCTCGAGCAGTCGATCGAGCTGGCCCACCAGCAACGCAGCGCCGTGGAGCAGGGGCGTGCCGGACGCGAGCGCGAGCTGGTGGCCGCCCGCGACCAGCTGCGCAGCCTGAGCAGCACCCTCGACGAGCTGGTCAGCTCGGTGCACCGCGACGAGATGGCGCGCACGCAGCAGCGGATGCGCATCGAGCAGCTGGAGGAGCGTGCCCTCGAAGAGCTGGGCCTCGACGCCGACGCCCTGGTCGCCGACTACGGTCCCGACCAGCTGGTCCCCGCGATCCACGCGGCCCCGGTGCCGGCACCCTCCGGACAGACGGGCCAGTCCGGTGACGCGTCCGGCGAACAGCCCGCCGACGAGCTCGAGCCGGAGCCGGTGCCCTACGACCGCGAGGAGCAGACCCGGCGGCTGCGCACCGCCGAGCGCGCCCTCGCCCAGCTCGGCCGGATCAACCCGCTGGCACTGGAGGAGTTCTCCGCGCTGGAGGAGCGGCACAAGTTCCTCACCGAGCAGCTCGAGGACCTCAAGAGCACCCGCCGCGACCTCCTCGACATCGTCAAGGAGGTCGACGAGCGCGTCCAGCAGGTCTTCGCCGAGGCGTACGCCGACGTGAGCAAGGCATTCGACGACACCTTCGCCCGGCTGTTCCCCGGCGGCGAGGGCCGGCTGGTGCTCACCGACCCCGGCGACATGCTCGGCACCGGCGTCGAGGTCGAGGCGCGCCCGCCGGGCAAGAAGGTCAAGCGCCTGTCGCTGCTCTCCGGTGGCGAGCGCTCCCTGGTCGCGGTGGCGTTCCTGGTGGCCCTGTTCAAGGCCCGGCCCTCGCCGTTCTACATCCTCGACGAGGTCGAGGCCGCGCTGGACGACACCAACCTCGGCCGGCTGCTGGAGATCTACGAGGAGCTGCGCGAGAACTCCCAGCTCCTGGTGATCACCCACCAGAAGCGCACCATGGAGGTCGGCGACGCGCTGTACGGCGTCTCCATGCGTGGCGACGGGGTCTCGGCCGTGATCAGCCAGCGGCTGCGCGAGGAGAAGAGTGCCTGAGCGGAAGCCGCCGCCGACCAGGGCCGACTTCGTCGCGTGGCGCCGGGCCACCACCCGCTGGGCCGACGACGACGTCTACGGGCACATGAACAACGCCCGCTACTTCGAGCTGATCGACACCGCAGTCAACGCACACCTTGCCGAGGCGACGGGTACCGACATCCGCGAGCTGCCCGCGATCGGGGTGGTCGCCGAGGTCTCCTGCCGCTACTTCCGCGAGGTCGGCTACCCCGAGCCCATCGACCTGGGCCTGGTCGTCGACCGCATCGGCTCCTCCTCGATCAGCTACCGGATCGGCATCTTCCAGGCGAACGGCGCCAAGGCGGGACGACCGGATGAGCCGGCCGCCGCGGAGGGCCGGTTCGTGCACGTGTACGTCGCGAACACCGGCGCCCGACGCAGCACCCCGGTCCCCGAGGCGATCCGGGCCGCCGTACAGCCGTTGTTGCGTCCCTCACAGGACGCCCCCGCCTGAGTTTCGTGACCGGCCGATCAGGGCACTGGTGCAAGGCTGACCGGACACCTCCCGAAAGGCCTTCCCATGCTCTGGCTGTTCGTCGCGATGTTCTTCATCCTGCTGCTGGCCGGTGTCGTCGCCGTCTACGTCGCCTATCCGCACCGCGGCCAGGACGTCCCGCACGCGCCCTGGCTGGGTGAGGCGATGAGGAAGGGCGTGGACGCGTTGCCGACGCTGGACAACCAGGAGACCGCCCAGCGCCGCTGACGGGCCGCTGACGCGCCGCTGACGGGCTCCGTGGCGGGCCCCTGACGAGCCGCTGAGGATCCGCTCGCAGGCAGCCGCCCGCGCCCGCGAGGTCCGCGTTGCACCACCTTTGGTTGGATGGCGACATGGAGTATCTGATCCTCGCGGGCATCCTCGTCCTCGTCCTGCTCGTCGGCCTGGTCGGGCTGGTCACCAGCCGGCAGCGCGCCCCCGAGCGGGCGCCCGAACGAGCACAGGAGAGCGCCACCGGAGTGATCACCCCGGAGGCGCCCCCGACCGAGGCGCCCCGCACGGCGGAGGTCGAGGAGCCGGCTCCGCCGCCGACCCTGGAACGACCCGAGTCGGCCGCCAGCCGCCTCGTCCGGCTGCGCCAGCGGCTGGCCCGCTCGCAGGGTGGCCTGGGTCGCGGCCTGCTCGCGCTCCTCTCGCGCGACCGCCTCGACGAGGACACCTGGGAGGACATCGAGGACACCCTCATCACCGCCGACGTGGGCGTCGGCCCGACCCAGGAGCTCGTCGAGCAACTGCGCACCCGGCTCCGGGTGGAGGGCGCCGGCGACGCCGATGTGCGCTCGGTCCTGCGCGAGGAGCTCCTGGCGCTCGTCGACCCCTCGATGGACCGCCGCCTGGGGATCCAGGGCAGCGACGGCAGACCGGGCGTGGTGCTCGTCGTCGGCGTCAACGGCACCGGCAAGACGACCACGGTCGGCAAGCTGGGCCGGCTGCTCGTCGCCGAGGACAAGGACGTCGTGATGGGAGCCGCGGACACGTTCCGTGCGGCGGCGACCGAGCAGCTGCGCACGTGGGGCGAGCGCGTCGGCGTGGACGTGGTGACCGGCCCCGAGGGCAGCGATCCGGCGAGCGTCGCCTTCGACGCCGTCCGCGAGGGCGTCGAGCGGGAGGCCGACGTGGTCCTCGTCGACACCGCCGGCCGGCTGCAGAACAAGGCCGGCCTGATGGACGAGCTCGGCAAGGTCAAGCGGGTCATCGAGAAGCAGGCACCGGTCACCGAGGTGCTGCTGGTGCTCGACGCCACCACCGGTCAGAACGGCATGGTGCAGGCCCGGATCTTCAGCGAGGTCGTCGACGTCAGCGGCATCGTGCTCACCAAGCTCGACGGCTCCGCGAAGGGCGGCATCGTCGTGGCCGTCCAGCGCGAGCTCGGCGTCCCGGTGAAGCTGGTCGGCCTGGGCGAGGGGCCCGACGACCTGGCGCCCTTCGAGCCCGGCCAGTTCGTCGACGCGCTCCTCGGGGAGTGACCCCGCCGGCCCGTCGGGTCAGGCGCCGATGCCGCCGAGGAGGAACTCGACCAGGTCGTCGACGTCTGCCGGGGTGGGCAGCGGCTGGGCGTTGACCACGCTGTTGGCCAGCAGGCCGTTGACCCAGTTCACCGCGAAGTCGACCCGCAGGTCCGCGCGGAGCTCGCCGCGCTCCACTCCGCGCTGCAGCAGCTGCGCGATGAGCGCCTCGCGGGTGCGGCTGGCGGCCTGGTAGAGCTGGGCCACCCGGGGGTCGCGCAGCGACTCGGTCATCGTCATCCGGATGTAGGCCAGGCCGTGCGGCGTGTTGGCGAACTCCAGGACGTGTCGGTAGAACGCGCTCAGGTCCTCACGGACCGAGCCGGTGTCCGGCACCGGGAGCTCCTGGTGGTAGAGCTGCTCGAGCGCGGCGACCGCGAGGTCCTCCTTGGAGGCCCAGCGCCGGTAGACGGTCGCCTTGCCCGCGCGGGCCAACGCGGCCACGTCGTCCACGGTCACCTTGTCGAAGCCACGCTCGAGGATGAGCTGGCCGGCCGCCTCCAGGATCCGCTCGTCGGCCGTCTCGTCGCGGGGACGGCCGCGACGTCGCTGCGGCCGGGCGTCCGCGCGGCCTGCCGAACGCAGCTGCGGGCGCCCCTCGTCAGCCGGTCCACGCGACGTGGGCGCGAGTCGGGCGACGGAGGAGATGGAGGCATCGTGCACGACCGAAACCTATGCGAGGTCCGTGGGCTGCGGGAGCGAAATGCACAGGTTGGCGCCGCTCCCACTAGACCAGTGCCGCAGCCGGTCGGCGGTTCACGACGCGGTTCACATGCTCGTAACGCGGGCGTCCGCAACGTCACGAAGCCGAAACACGAGGCGGTGCAAGTCGAAACCTCCACCCGCCAGAGTCGGCAGCACCTCGCGGGAGACACCGGCGTCAGCCCTGCGGGACCGCTGCCGCTCGTCGTACTGATGGAGGTCCCATGGACGGCTACTACACCTGGATGCTGGTGTCGGCCTCGCTCGTCCTGCTCATGACCGGCCCCGGGCTGGCCCTGTTCTACGGGGGGATGAGCCGGGTGGGTTCGGTGCTCAACATGATGATGATGTCGTTCAGCGCGCTCGCCGTGGTCGGCGTCGTCTACGTGCTGTGGGGCTGGTCGATGACCTACAGCAGCACGGTCCCGGACCTCGACGGGCACACGGGCGCCGACGTCGCGCGGCTCTTCGCCGACCCGTTCCGGCAGTTCGGCCTGCGCGGCACCGACCCGCACGACTACGTCTTCGTCGCCTTCCAGCTCACCTTCGCGGTGATCGCGGCAGCGCTGGTGAGCGGCGCGATCGCCGACCGGGCGAAGTTCTCCGCGTGGCTGGTGTTCGTCCCGCTGTGGGTCACGCTGTCCTACTTCCCGCTGGCCCACATGGTCTGGGGTGGCGGGTTCCTGTCGGCGGTGCCCAACGGCCTGGCGGACCTGGTGTTCTCCGGGGAGCACGGAGCGGCGGTGGCCCCGGTCGACTACGCCGGCGGCACCGTCGTGCACGTCAACGCCGGCGTCGCCGGACTCGTGCTGGCGGTGCTGATCGGCAAGCGGCTGGGCTTCCCCCGCGAGCCGATGAAGCCGCACAACCTGACCCTGACCATGATCGGCGCCGGGCTGCTGTGGTTCGGCTGGTTCGGCTTCAACGCGGGCTCCATCGTGCTCACCGGGGCGAGCGAGAAGGCCGACGTCGACCAGTTCATGACCGAGACCGGGCTCGTCTGGCTCAACACCACGGTCGCCACCTGCGCAGCCATGCTGGGCTGGCTCGCGGTGGAACGGCTGCGCGACGGCAAGGCAACGTCGCTGGGTGCCGCCTCCGGCGTGGTCGCCGGGCTGGTCGCCGTCACGCCGGCGTGTGGCGCGCTGTCGCCGGTCGGGTCGATCGCCCTCGGCCTGGTCGCCGGAGCGCTGTGCGCGCTGGCGGTGGGGCTGAAGTACCGGTTCGGGTACGACGACTCCCTCGACGTCGTCGGGGTGCACCTCGTGGGCGGCATCGTGGGGACGGTCGGCGTCGGCTTCCTGGCCACCTCGGGCGGCCTGCTGTACGGCGACGGGTTGCGCCAGCTCGTCGTCCAGGTCCTGGTGACGCTCTTCGCGATGGCCTGGTCGGCGGTGGCGACACTGGTGGTCGGACTGCTCGTCAAGGTCCTCGTGGGCTGGCGGGTCAGCGAGGAGGAGGAGCTGGCCGGTCTCGACCTCACCGAGCACGGCGAGAGCGCCTATGACTTCACCAACGCATCCGCCGGTCGGCGCGGCGTCCTGCCCGTGGGACCGCGCGAACGGGTGCTCGCCAAGGAAGGGGCACGCGCATGAAGCTGGTCACCGCGGTCATCAAGCCGCACCGGTGGGAGGACGTCCGGGAGGCCCTCGAGGCATTCGGGGTCACGGGCATGACGGTGAGCGAGGTCAGCGGCTACGGCCGCCAGAAGGGCCACACCGAGGTCTACCGCGGGGCGGAGTACGACATCGCGCTGGTGCCGAAGATCCGCGTCGAGATCGTGGTCGATGAGCTCGACGCCGACGAGGTCGTCGACGCCATCGTCGGGGCCGCCCGGACCGGTCGCATCGGCGACGGCAAGGTCTGGGTCGCTCCCATCGAGACGGTCGTCCGGGTCCGCACCGGCGAACGGGACGACCGCGCACTGTGACGCAGGACCCGGACTACCCGGCCAGGCGGGCGCAGCGGACGCGTGCGGCCGATGAGCTGTGCCGGGCCGCGTTCGCCGAGGTCGACTGTCCGGAGACGGGCGTGGCGCTGGTCGCGGTCGGTGGCTACGGCCGGGAGGAGCTCGCCCCCTGCAGCGACCTCGACGTGGTGCTCGTCCACGACGACGGCGTCGAGGTCGGAGCCTGGGCGGCGGCCGTGTGGTACCGGCTCTGGGACTCCGGGGAGCGGATCGACCACGCGGTGCGCTCGTTGCCGGAGGCGCTCGAGCAGGCAGCCGACGACCTGAAGGTGGCCCTCGGCATGCTCGACCTGCGCCACCTGGCGGGCGACCCCAACCTCACCCTCCGGCTACGCACCGCGCTGCTGGCGGCCTGGCGGCGAGACGCTCGTCGACGGCTGCCGGCGCTGCGCACGCTGATGCTCGACCGGGGCCGGCGCACCGGTGAGCTGGCCGACGCCGCGGTGCCCAACCTGAAGGAGTCGACCGGTGGGCTGCGGGACGCCACCGTGCTCAAGGCGCTGGTCGCGACGTGGCTGGTCGACGTACCCCATGTCGACCTCGAGCGCAGCCGCGCGGCGCTGCTCGACGCGCGCGACGCCCTGCACACGGTGACCGGGCGTTCCACCGATCGGGTGGCGCCGGAGGACTGGGCCGACCTGGCCCGGGCGCTGGGCCTGCCCGGCCCGCTGGCCGCCCAGCAGCACGTCCGGGCCATCGGCCGCCGCATCACCCACCTCGGGCGACTCACCTGGCGTCGGGTCGACGCGGTGCTGCGGCCGCCACCGCCGGTGCTGCGACGGCGCCGCCCGTCGCTCGAGCCGCTCCCCGGCGACGTGGCCATCTCGCACGAGGAGGTCGTCCTCGGTGTCCGCGCCCGACCCGACCGTGACCCGTTGCTGCTCCTGCGCGCGGCGGCCGAAGCTGCCGAGCGCGACCTCGTGCTCGCCCCGACCACCGCCGCCCGGCTCGCCCGGCACGCGCCCTCGATCCCCGAGCCGTGGCCGGTCGAGGCGCGCGCGTTGCTGGTGCGCCTTCTCGGCGCCGGCCGGAGCCTGCTCCCGGTGTGGGAGACGCTCGAGGAGACCGGCGCCACGGACCGGCTGCTGCCCGAGTGGAGCCGGGTCCGGTTGCTGCCGCACGCCTCCGTCGTGCACCGCTTCACCGTCGACCGACACCTCGTCGAGACCTGCATCGAGGCGGCCGCCCTGGCGGCTCGGGTCTCGCGCCCCGACCTGCTGCTCGTCGGCGGCCTGCTGCACGACATCGGCAAGGGCGCCGACGGCGACCACAGCGCGCTGGGCGCGCCGGTCGCCCGACAGATCGGGATCCGGCTCGGCTTCGACGAGCGCTCCGTGGACGTGCTGGCCCTGCTGGTACGACGACACCTGCTGCTGCCCGAGACGGCGACCACCCAAGACCTGCGTGACCCGGGGACGGTCCGGGCAGTGCTGGCCCACATCGGTGACCGGGACGAGCTGGAGCTGCTCGCGGCCCTCACCGAGGCCGATGCACGGGCGACGTCGGAGAAGGCGTGGAGCCGGTGGCGGGCCGACCTGGTCGCCGAGCTCGTGGACCAGGCGCGCGCGGCGCTGCCGCCGTCCCGGGCGTGAGCAGGGCGTTCGGCTCCAGCGGATAGGCTGAAGCGTCGTCCTGCCCCGACCGATCGAGGACTGTCCGCGTGTTCGCAACCCTTTCCGACCGCCTCACCGCGACCTTCAAGAACCTCCGCGGCAAGGGGAAGCTCTCCGACGCCGACATCGACGCCACCGCCCGGGAGATCCGGCTGGCGCTGCTCGAGGCCGACGTCGCGCTGCCCGTCGTCAAGGAGTTCGTCGGTCGGGTCAAGGAGCGCGCCCGCGGCGCCGAGGTCTCACAGGCGCTCAACCCCGCCCAGCAGATCATCAAGATCGTCAACGAGGAGCTCGTCGGCATCCTCGGTGGCGAGACCCGGCGGCTCCGCTACGCCAAGAACCTGCCGACCGTGATCATGCTCGCCGGGCTCCAGGGCGCCGGCAAGACCACGCTGGCCGCCAAGCTGGCGCTCTGGCTCAAGGGCCAGGGCAAGAGTCCGATGCTCGTGGCGGCCGACCTGCAGCGGCCCAACGCGGTCACCCAGCTGCAGGTCAACGGTGAGCGGGCCGGAGTCACCGTGTTCGCGCCCGAGCCGGGCAACGCCCAGGGCATCGAACACGGTGGCGACCCGGTCGCGGTGGCGCGGCGGAGCATCGAGGAGGCCCGTCGCACCCTGCACGACGTGGTCATCATCGACACCGCCGGTCGGTTGGGCGTCGACCAGGAGCTGATGAAGCAGGCCGCGGACATCCGCGACGCCACCGACCCCGACGAGGTGCTCTTCGTCGTGGACGCGATGATCGGCCAGGACGCGGTGAACACCGCGCAGGCCTTCCTCGACGGTGTCGGCTACGACGCCGTCGTACTCACCAAGCTCGACGGCGACGCCCGCGGCGGCGCCGCGCTCTCGATCGCGCAGATGACCGGCAAGCCGGTGATGTTCGCCTCGGCCGGCGAAAAGCTGACCGACTTCGACCTGTTCCACCCCGACCGGATGGCTTCCCGCATCCTCGACATGGGCGACCTGCTCACCCTGATCGAGCAGGCCGAGAAGACCTTCGACGCCGAGCAGGCCGCCAAGGCGGCGGAGAAGCTCCAGGGCGGGCAGTTCACCCTCGAGGACTTCCTGCAGCAGATGCAGCAGCTGCGCAAGATGGGCTCGATGACCAAGATGCTGGGGATGCTCCCGGGCATGGGGCAGTTCCGCGAGCAGCTGGAGAACTTCGACGAGCGCGAGATCGACCGCGTCCAGGCGATCATCCAGTCGATGACGCCCGGAGAGCGGGCCACCCCCAAGATCATCGACGGCTCCCGGCGCGCCCGCATCGCCAAGGGCGCCGGGCGCAGCGTGGCCGACGTCAACCAGCTCATCGACCGCTTCGGCGAGGCCAAGAAGATGATGGAGCAGATGGCTCGCGGCGGCGGGATGCCGGGGATGCCGGGCAGCCCCGGCATGGCCCTGGGCAAGCGGTCCAAGGCGCGGCAGGCGCCCAAGTCGAAGAAGAGCAAGGGCGGCCGCAAGTCCGGCAACCCTGCCAAGCGCGCCCAGGAGGAGGCGGCCGCGGCCGCCACCGAGAAGCCGGCCGACGGCAGCGCCTTCGGCCTCGGCCAGGACCTCCCCGATGACTTCGACCCCAAGCAGCTGGACCCGAGCCAGCTGGACCCGAGCCAGCTGCCGGACCTGTCGAAGTACCTCAAGGGCTGACCGGCCGGTCGTCCCGGTGCGTCCTGCCGGTCAGAGCGCGGCGTGGACCGGTAGGACGCACCGAGACGTGGCTCAGCCGAGCGGGACCTGCGCCACGAACCCGGCTCCCGCACCGCAGACGGTGCACGCGGTCACGTAGGCGTCGCCGCCCTGGATCGCCACGCCGTAGGGCACGGGGAGCGGTCCGCCGACCATCTGGCCCGCCGGGTCGTTGGCGCCGGCGTGGACCGCGACCAGCGAGCCCATCCCGTCGCCGGAGAGCAGCCCGTTGTCGAACATCTGGACCGCGTAGAGCTGGTCACCGTCCCAGGCGAGGTCGGTGACGTTGGTCAGCCCGCTGGCCCAGACGGTCGGCTGCTCACCGGGCACGACGCGCCAGATCATGGAGCCGCCCACGGGGAACGGGAAGCCGGTCAGCTGACTGACGTAGTAGGCCCCGTCAGGTCCCACCGCCACGGCGGTCGGCACAGCCTGCATCGGGACCTGCGCCCCCGACGGCAGGCCCAGGAACGGCGGCGCGTCGACCATCCGTTCCGGGAAGACGGCCAGCAGTCGCACCTGACCACCACGGGTGGCGTGCAGCAGCGTGTTGCCGCCCGAGTCCGCGAGGACGTAACTGCCTCCCGTAGCGACCAGGCCGCCGGGGTCGCTGTCGTGCATGTCGCTGCCGTCGGGGTTGTGCGCCGCCTCGAAGGCGGCGATGTCGGCGGTGCGCGTGCGGGTCACCTGGCCGTCACGGTCGAAGCGGCCGGTGTACACCGTGCCCAGCAGGGGCGACATCAAGGTGTCGTCCCGGACCTCCGCCTCCTGGCCCATGCCCATCGAGACGGCGAAGTTGCCACCCGGTTGGACGACGACGTCCTGCGGCCCGATCGGGCCCTCGCCCCCGAGTGAGGGGAGGTTGCCGATCGCCGTCGAGACCTGGCCGTCGACGATCCGCGCCACGGCGCCGGACAGGCCCAGGCAGGTCTCGCCTTCCGCGCCGGTCACGCACGGACCGTCGCCACCGACGCCGGCCTCGGCGACGTACAGCGACCCGTCGGGCGCGACCGTGATGCCACGCGGGTTGCTCAGTCCACTCGCGTACGGCGGCGGCGGATCCTCTGCGGAGGCAGGCACCCCGGCCAGGGTGCTGACGCCGAGAGCGAGGGCCGCGGCCCCGGTGAGGAGGGCGCCGCGGCGGAGGGGGAGGCGTGCAGACATGGGCAGGATTCCTTCTCGAAGAGGGTGTCCTCCCACGTTTCGCACACCGCAGCGGTGCCGCGCATGACACGAACGGGCTGGCCCGCAGGCGTCAAACGCGCCGAAACGCGGACGAGCCGGACCGGACGCTCCGCCCGCCCTGGCGCGACGCCAGGTCGTTCGCCCGAGGGGGAGTGGGCGCGCCGCCTGCTCGACATCCAGCGGGACGGCCGGCCACGGTAACGTCCCGGCCATGGGAGCCCAGAACGAGATCCTGCGCATCCGCGGACCGGTGCTGCCGGACGGCGAGGTCCGTGACCTGTACGTCGTCGACGGCCGGATCACCCTGGAGCACCAACCCGGCGCCGAGACGGCCGCCGAGGGCTGGATCGTGCCCGGTCTGGTGGACGCGCACTGCCATGTCGGCCTCGACGACCACGGCGCCACCGACGACGAGGAGGCCGAGCGCCAGGCGCTCGCCGATCGCGATGCCGGCGCCCTGCTGCTGCGCGACTGCGGCTCGGCGCTGGACACCCGCTGGGTGCACGCCCGCGAGGACCTGCCCCGGCTGATCCGCGCCGGTCGGCACATCGCGCGCACCAAGCGCTACATCCGCAACTACGCCCACGAGGTGGAGCCGGCCGAGCTCGCGTCGTACGTCGCGCAGGAGGCCGAGCGCGGCGACGGCTGGGTGAAGCTGGTGGGCGACTGGATCTCCCGGGACGAGGGCGACCTGGCGCCCAGCTTCCCCGCCGAGGCCTTCGCCGAGGCCATCCGGACCGCCCACGAGCGGGACGCGAAGGTCACCGCCCACTGCTTCGGTCCCGCGGTGCTGCCCGGGCTGATCGAGGCCGGGATCGACTGCATCGAGCACGGCACCGGCCTGACCACCGACCTCATCGACACGATGGTGCAGAGGGGCATCGCGCTGGTCCCGACGGTGATGCAGACCGACAAGTTCCCGGAGTACGCCGAAGCCGGCGCCGAGCGGTTCCCCGGCTACGCGATCACGATGACCGAGCTCTACGACCGGCGCCGCGAGGTGATCCTGTCGGCCCACGAAGCGGGGCTGCAGATGTATGCCGGCTCCGACGGCGGCGGAGTCACCCGGCACGGCAACATCGCCGGTGAGGTGCTCGCGATGCACGCGATGGGGCTGCCGGCGGAGTACGCCCTGGGGGCGGCGTCGTGGCGGGCGCGTCAGTGGCTCGGCTGGAACGCGGGCCTCGACGAGGGCGCCCCGGCCGACCTGGTGGTCTACCCGCGCAACCCGCTGGCGGACCTCTCCGTGCTGCAGGAGCCTGCGCGGATCGTGCTGCGGGGCCGGGTCGTCGCCTGATTTCACCGCAGCGGGCACCTCTGGCAGAATGGGACGCTGAGCCTTGCCAGGGACGGACCCTCTCATCCGGCCCACGGCGAGCCCATCGGACGACCCGGCCCGGTCCCCACCCGGTCGAGGGCGTCCACCCACCACAGCAATTTCCGAGGAGACCCCACAAACGTGGCCGTCAAGATTCGTTTGAAGCGGATGGGCAAGATCCGCCAGCCGTACTACCGCATCGTCGTCGTCGACTCGCGCAAGAAGCGCGACGGCCGGGTGATCGAGGAGATCGGCAAGTACCACCCCAAGCAGGAGCCGTCCTTCATCGAGGTCGACTCGGAGCGCGCGCAGTACTGGCTCGGCGTCGGTGCGCAGCCGACCGAGGCCACCGAGGCGATCCTGAAGGTGACCGGCGACTGGCAGAAGTTCAAGGGCCTGCCGGGCGCCGAGGGCACGCTGCGGACCGCGGAGCCCAAGCGCGACAAGACCGAGATCTTCAACGAGGCGCTCAAGGACTCGGCCAACGAGCCGAAGTCCGGGGCCGTCACCCAGAAGAAGGCGGAGAAGAAGGCAGAGAAGAAGGCCGAGAAGAAGGCCGAGCCCAAGGCGGAGGCCAAGGCCGAGCCGAAGGCTGAGCCCAAGGCGGAGCCGAAGGCTGAGCCCAAGGCGGAGGAGCCGAAGGCTGAGGAGCCGAGTGCCGAGGCCGTCACCGAGGCCGCCAGCGACGCGCCGACCCCGGAGGCGACCGAGGCGTCGGCCGAGGAGTCGGTCGAGAAGGCCGACTCCTGATGCTCGCCGAGGCGCTGGAGCACCTGGTCCGCGGCATCGTCGACCACCCGGACGACGTTCGGGTGCGCGACAAGGAGCTGCGTCGCGGCTCGCTGCTCGAGGTGCGGGTGCAC
>DASTFI010000073.1:0-13961 GCA_035708765.1 Marmoricola sp. | reverse complement strand
ACCTGGACGTGAAGCGGTTCCCGCCGCGGGCGATCCTCAACTGGGTCTCGAACGCCAAGAACGAGCTCCAGGACCCCGACGAGGCCGTCCAGGACGCCCGGAACTTCCAGGAGGAGACCTACGCGAAGGCCTACGCGGTCTACCAGGAGCGGCTGCGCCAGGCCAACGCGCTCGACTTCGACGACCTGCTGATGAAGGCGGTGCACCTGTTCCGCCAGCTCCCCGACGTGCGCGAGAACTGGCGACGGCGGTTCCGGCACGTCCTCGTCGACGAGTACCAGGACACCAACCACGCCCAGTACGCGCTGATCCACGAGCTCTGCGCGCAGGTCATGGAGCAACCGCTGGAGGACGTGGACGACACCGCTTCCGGCGTCCCGCCCGAGGAGCGGGTGCCGCCGGCGGAGCTGATGGTGGTCGGGGACGCGGACCAGTCGATCTACGCGTTCCGCGGGGCGAACATCCGCAACATCCTGGACTTCGAGCAGGACTTCCCCGACGCCGAGACGATCCTGCTGGAGCAGAACTACCGGTCCACGCAGAACATCCTGTCCGCGGCCAACGCGGTGATCACCAACAACGAGGGGCGAAAGCCCAAGAAGCTGTGGACCGACGCGGGAGCGGGGGAGAAGATCACCGGCTACGTCGGCGACGACGAGCGCGACGAGGCCCGCTTCGTGGCCGAGGAGATCGACAAGCTCACCGACGCCGCTGCCGCCCGTGCCGGCGACGTGGCGGTGTTCTACCGCACCAACGCCCAGTCGCGGGTCTTCGAAGAGGTCTTCCTGCGCCTGGGGATGCCCTACAAGGTCGTCGGCGGCGTCCGGTTCTACGAACGCCGCGAGGTCCGCGACGCGCTGGCCTACCTGCGCGTGCTGGTCAATCCTGCTGACCAGGTGTCGCTGCGCCGGATCCTCAACGTGCCCAAGCGCGGCATCGGCGACCGCGCCGAGGCCTGTGTCGAGGCCTTCGCGACCCGCGAGCGGATCACCTTCTGGGAGGCGCTGCAGCGTGCCGACGAGGCACCCGGGATGGCGAGCCGGTCGGTGAACGCGGTGCGGGGGTTCGTCGACGTCATCGAGCAGCTGCAGTCCATGGTGGAGGCCGGCGAGCGCGTCGACGTCGTCCTCGAATCGGTGCTCACCCGCACCGGCTACCTCAAGGAGCTCGAGGACCGGATCGCCGAGAAGACCGACCCGCAGGACGAGGCGCGGGTGGAGAACCTCGCCGAGCTGGTGGCGGTGGCCCGCGAGTTCGCCGACGACCCGGTGGTCGGGCCCTCGGCCGACCCGGGCGACCCCGCGGTACTGTCCGGGGACGCCCCGCCGCCCGGGCTGGGCGACTTCCTCGAGCGCGTGGCGCTCGTCGCCGATGCCGACCAGATCCCCGACGCTCCCGGCGAGGGCACCGACGGCGCCGACGGGGACGACGGCGCCGTCGACCCCGGCGTGGTCACCCTGATGACCCTGCACACCGCGAAGGGACTGGAGTTCCCGGTCGTGTTCCTCACCGGGCTCGAGGACGGTGTCTTCCCCCACCAGCGCTCACTGGGCGACAAGCCCGAGCTCGAGGAGGAGCGCCGGCTCGCCTACGTGGGCCTGACCCGGGCCCAGCAGCGTCTCTACGTCTCCAGGGCGGTGCTGCGCTCCGCGTGGGGAGCGCCGCAGCACAACCCGGCCTCGCGCTTCCTCGACGAGCTGCCGGTCGACCTGGTCGACTGGCGCCGGACGGCGGCCGAGCAGACGTCGTGGACCCGTCCCGACCTCACCGGCGGCAGCGCCGGGGCCGGTCTGGGGCGGGCCAGCCTCACCGAGCGCGGCCGCTCCCAGATGCAGTCCCGGTTCGGCTCGGCGGCCGCGCGCGCCGACGCCGGGCGCAAGGCCAAGGCTGGACACGCCGTCCCGAGCCTGGACCCCGGCGACCGGGTCACCCACGACACCTTCGGGCTCGGCACGGTGATCGCCCTCGAGGGGGCGGGCGACAACGCGGTCGCGTCGGTCGACTTCGGCTCCGAGGGCGTCAAGCGGCTGCTGCTGCGCTACGCCCCGGTCGAGAAGCTCTAGTCGGCACCGGCGCCCGGGAGGTCCTGCGGTTCGGCCGTCCGGGCGACCGACATGCCGGACGTCGTACGACGCGCCGGGCCGCCCCGGCGCGTCCGGTGGCTCACGGCGTGGCGCCGTGCTCGACGAGCATGGTGTAGGGGTCGACCGGGTCGCCGCCGCCCGGGCGCACCTCGAGGTGCAGGTGCGGGCCGGTCGTGTTGCCGGTGTTGCCGAGCTCGCCGATGTGCTCGCCCTCGCTGATCCGCTCGCCCACGGACACGTCGATCGAGCTCTGGTGGCAGTACCAGATCTCGGTGCCGTCATCGAGCGTCTCCACGGTCTTGTAGCCGTAGGCGCCGTCGTAGCCGGCCTGGGTGATGGTCCCGCTGGCCACCGCGAGGATCGGTGCGCCGACCGGACCGGCGAAGTCGAGGCCGGTGTGGGTGTGCGCCCACAGGCCGCTGGACTCACCGAAGCGCGCAGTCAGGTGGTAGCCGACCGTGGGCAGCGCCCACAGGTTCGCGGCGATCTCGTCGGCACGCTGCTGGGCATCCTTGGCCAGCGACGCGAGGGCGGCGCTGCGCTGCTGGGACTGTGCCTCCGCGGCCGCCTTGAGGTGGGCCTCGGCGGCATGCTGGACCGCCTGCCGCTCGGAGTCACGGCTGATGGCCTGGTCCCGCGCGCTGAGGTCGATGTTGACGTCGGTGCCGTTGAGGGCGGCCGCACCCGCAGACAGCGAGATGTTGCCGTCCTGGGGCAGGGCCTGGCTCATCCCGAGGGCCCCGCCGGCGGCAGTGAGCAGGGCTGCGGCGCCGACGAGCGTGGGCAGGGCCGGGAGCTTGCCGAGGGGAGCCACCAGTGGTGAGCGGCGCGGCCGGTCCGCCTTGCGACGACCCGCTGCGGGCCTTGCTGCACTGCGATCGACCGGCTGGTCGACCGGTCGGCTGGTCGACCGGACCCGGCGACCAGTCCCGGACGCGGGGTCGTTCGATCGGGCGATCGCCGGGCGCGTGCGGCGGTCGGCGCGATGGTTTCCCACGTAGATCCTTGGGTATAGGGAGGTCTGGCCGGTCGAGCGTTTCGCCGGCCCGATCCGGCGACACCAGCGGAAACAGTAACGGAACCGTCACAGCGGGCGAAACGGGACCCGGCACAATGGTGGACTGAAGGTGCCGGCGTGTCTGGTGATCACCCACGCTGTGACCGGCCTCACCCCGCCCCACGCCGGCGGCCGTCGTCTCGGCTAGCCTGCGTGCATGCTGCGAATCGTCGTCGCCAAGCCGGGCCTGGACGGGCACGACCGGGGAGCCAAGGTGGTCGCCAGGGCCCTGCGCGACGCCGGGCACGAGGTCATCTACACGGGACTGCACCAGGCCCCGGAGCAGATCGTGGAGACCGCGATCCAGGAGGACGCCGACGCCATCGGGCTCTCGGTCCTCTCCGGAGCCCACATGACGCTGTTCCGCAAGATCGTCGAGCTGCTCCGCGAGCGGGACGCCGCCGACATCGTCGTGTTCGGCGGCGGCATCATCCCGGAGGAGGACTTCGTGGCCCTCGAGGAGATCGGTGTGGCGAAGGTCTTCACTCCCGGCGCGACGACCAGCCAGATCACCGACTGGGTCACCGAGCACTTCGCCTCCTGAGCGTCGTACGACGGCCGGCAGCCGGCGCGGCGCCCCGTCGGCGTGCCGTGTGACCTGCGTCTCGCCGGCGTGCGTGTCGGTGCCGCTGGGTGAACCTGCGTCGCTGGGCCGGTCGCGGCGGGTCTATCGTCGGGCCTGCGAACGCCCGCGTTCGCCGACCATACATACGCACCAGAGGAACGGGTGAGCCGTGGACCTGATGGAGTACCAGGCGAAGGAGCTCTTCGCCAAGCATGGCGTGGCGACCACTCTCGGGAAGGTCGTCCAGACCGCCGAGGATGCGAAGGCCGCCGCCGAGGAGATGGGCGGAGTCACCGTCATCAAGGCGCAGGTCAAGGCGGGAGGTCGCGGCAAGGCCGGCGGCGTCAAGCTGGCCAAGACTCCTGACGAGGCGCTGGAGCACGCCCGGGCGATCCTGGGCATGCAGATCAAGGGCCTGACGGTGAACCGCGTGCTCGTGACTCCGGCCACCCCGCCGGAGGAGGAGTACTACTTCTCCTTCCTGCTGGACCGCTCCAACCGCACCTACCTGTGCATCGCCAGCGTCGAGGGCGGCGTCGAGATCGAGGAGGTCGCCAAGACCAACCCCGACGCGGTCAAGAAGATCCAGGTGAGCGCGGCGACCGGTGTGGACGCCGAGAAGGCGACTGCGATCGTCGACGAGGCTGCCTTCCCTGCCGAGCTGCGGGACCAGGCCGTCGAGATGGTGCAGGCGCTGTGGAAGGTCTTCGTCGAGGAGGACGCCACCCTGGTCGAGGTCAACCCGCTCGCCCGGCTCGCCGGCGACAAGCTGGAGGCGCTGGACGGCAAGGTCTCGCTCGACGACAACGCCGACTTCCGCCACGAGGACCACGCGCAGTTCGAGATCCGCGAGGAGGCCGACCCGCTCGAGGCGAAGGCCAAGGACAAGGGCCTCAACTACGTCAAGCTCGACGGCCAGGTCGGCATCATCGGCAACGGCGCGGGCCTGGTCATGTCCACCCTCGACGTGGTCGCCTACGCCGGGGAGAAGCACGGCGGCGTCAAGCCGGCCAACTTCCTCGACATCGGCGGTGGTGCGAACGCCCAGGTGATGGCCGACGGGCTCGACGTGATCCTCAACGACAGCCAGGTGAAGTCGGTCTTCGTCAACGTCTTCGGCGGCATCACCGCCTGTGACGAGGTCGCCAACGGCATCGTCGGTGCGCTGGACATCCTCGGCGACGAGGCCACCAAGCCGATCGTCGTACGCCTCGACGGCAACAACGTCGAGGAGGGACGGCGCATCCTGGCGGAGGCGAACCACCGCCTCGTCACGATGGCCGAGACGATGGACGGCGCCGCCGACAAGGCCGCCGAGCTGGCCCACTCCGCAACTACCAGCGCCTGAGACGGGAGACGGAACAATGTCGATCTACCTGAACAAGGACTCGAAGATCATCGTCCAGGGCATGACGGGCGGGATGGGCTCCAAGCACACCACCCTCATGGTCGAGGCGGGCTCCAACATCGTGGGTGGCGTCAACGCCCGCAAGGCCGGGACCTCTGTCGAGCTCGGTGGCAAGGACCTGCCGGTCTACGGCAGCGTCAAGGAGGCGATGAAGGAGACCGGCGCCGACGTGTCGGTCGTCTTCGTGCCGCCGGCGTTCACCAAGGACGCCTGCATCGAGGCCGTCGACGCCGGCATCGGCCTGCTCGTGGTGATCACCGAGGGCGTTCCGGTGCAGGACACCGCCGAGGTGTTCGCCTACCTGGAGGGTCCGGGCAACCACGGGGGCACCCGGATGATCGGGCCCAACTGCCCGGGCGTCATCACCCCTGAGGAGTCGCTTGCCGGCATCACGCCGGCGACGATCGCCGGCAAGGGCCCGATCGGGCTGGTCTCGAAGTCGGGCACGCTGACCTACCAGATGATGTACGAGCTGAAGGACTTCGGCTTCTCCACCGCGATCGGCATCGGCGGTGACCCGGTCATCGGGACGACGCACATCGACGCGCTCGAGGCGTTCGAGAACGACCCCGAGACGAAGGCGATCGTGATGATCGGCGAGATCGGCGGCGACGCCGAGGAGCGGGCAGCCGACTACATCAAGGCCAACGTGACCAAGCCGGTCGTCGGCTACGTCGCCGGGTTCACCGCGCCCGAGGGCAAGACGATGGGCCACGCCGGCGCGATCGTCTCCGGCTCCTCCGGCACGGCCGCGGCCAAGAAGGAGGCGCTCGAGGCAGCCGGGGTCAAGGTCGGCAAGACGCCGTCGGAGACCGCCGAGCTGATGCGCGAGATCCTGAAGAACCTCTGATGTCGTGACCGCCGAGGCGTCAGTTCACTGCAGCTGAGCACCACCGAGGCGTCACTTTCCTCCGTGCAAGCGGACGGGAAGTGACGCCTCGGCGCATTTTCGGCGGCAGGAAGTGACGCCTCGGCGGCGCGGGGATGCAGCAAGGTGACGCCTCGACGGGTCAGGTCACCGGGTTGCGCCGGGAGTACGACGGGTCGCGGTGCTCGCCGGCCGCCAGGACGGCGCGGAGGTGCTCGACCGCGTCGTACACGTCGACGTGGCGCACGTAGAGCGGAGCGAAGCCGAACCGGGCGATGCCGGGTCGGTCACCGTCGTCGCGGTAGTCGCCGATCACGCCACGAGCGATCAGCGCCTGCACCACTCCATAGGCGTCGGGATGCCGGAAGGAGACGTGGCTCCCGCGTCGGTCGTGCGCGCGCGGCGTGACGACCTCGAGCTCGGGCAGCCGGGCGTCGAGCAGCGCCAGGAAGAGGTCGGTCAGCGACAGCGAGGCGCGGCGCAGAGCGTCTGCGGTGACGCCCTCGAAGGCGTCCAGCGCGGTGTCGAGCGCCGAGAGGGCCAGCACGGGCGGGGTGCCGGACCGCCACTGGGCGATCCCGGGCGCGGGGACGTAGTCGCGCAGCATCGCGAACGGCTCGGCGTGGCCCATCCAGCCGGTGATCGGCTGGCGCAGCTCGCCCAGGAGTCGCGGCGCCACCCAGGTGAAGGCCGGCGAGCCGGGGCCGCCGTTGAGGTACTTGTAGGTGCAGCCGACGGCGAGGTCGGCGTCGGCGTCCGCGAGCCGCACCGGCACCGCGCCGACGGAGTGGCACAGGTCCCAGAGCATCAGGGCGCCCGCGGCGTGCGCTCCTGCGGTGATGCCGGGGAGGTCGTACAGGGCGCCGGTGCGGAAGTCGACGTGGGTCAGCGCCAGCACCGCTACGTCGTCGTCGACCGCGGCCAGCGGGTCGGCCGGGTCGCACCAGCGCAGCTCCCGGCCGAGCAGGTCGGCCACGCCGGCAGCGACGTAGCCGTCGGTCGGGAACGTGGACGGCTCCACGACGACGACGCGCCGGTCCGGTCGGGCCCGGGCGGCCGCCGCGAGGGCCTTGAAGAGCGACACGCTGGTGGAGTCGCCGACCTGCACCTCACCGGGACCGACGCCGATCAGCCGTGCGATCCGGTCGCCGACGCGTCCGGCCAGGGTGATCCAGTCGCCGCGGCCGTCGGGGAGCGGGTTCCACGAGCGGATCAGCCCCTGGGACCACTCCTCGCGCAGCACTTCCTCCAGCCGGTCCGGCACCCCCACGGGCAGCGGGCCGAGCGAGTTGCCGTCGAGGTAGAGCACGTCGTCGGGCAGCACGAACCGGTCACGGGTGCCCAGGCCGGCCCGGTCGTCGAGGCGCGCCGCGTCCTGGCGGGTCGGTCCGGCTCCGGTCATGGCGTGTCCTTCGGTGGTTCGAGCTCGTAGAGCCGGTCGCGTGCCCGGGTGACCAGCGCCCGGAAGCTCTGCTCGTCGACGTCGGCCTGCGGGGCTGGGGTGAACGTCACCTGCATCACGTGCCGGCCGACGCGGGCGGCGCCCATCCAGAAGCCCACGGTGTGCTCCTGGTTGTTGACCTGGTTCTCCAGCCGCCACAGGGCGTACTCGGAGCCACGCCACGCACGGGGCACGACATGGCTGACGGTGACCTTGCTGGCCAGCGAGGTGCGCGAGCAGGTGCTCATCTCCCGCTCGATCCCGTGCAGGAAGGCGCGCGCCTTCGCGACGGAGGCGAACTCGCCCACCGTCTCGGTCATCCCGAACCTGGCGGGCAGCTTCGACCGGGGGATCAGGAAGGTGCGGCTGCGCGTCTTCAGTGCACCGGCCCGGGTGAAGTCGGTGCGGTCACACGTGGTCGCCGCGATCGCGCCGCGGGTGGGCGCGGGGTCGGTGCCGACCCAGGCCCCCCGGACGTGCTCGAGCGCCGGCAGGTCGGCGACCGCCAGCATGCCGGGGCCCTCACCGGAAGCCGGCGGCAGCACCGGGGCGAGACGCGGCGTCCCGATGCACTGGCCCGCGACCTCGGAGCCGCAGACGCCTTGTACGGCGAGCGCCAGCGTGTGCATCGCCCGGTTGCGCTCGGGCGCCGCCGCACCACGGGTCTCGACCAGCGTCGACACCGTGAGCTTGCCGGTCCGGGCCACCCCGACGACGTAGGCGTGCGCGGCGGGACCGGGGATGCGCAGGAGCAGCAGCTGGGCCTCGTCGCCCACGCCCGGCACGCCGTAGGCACTGAGCAACTGGATCCGGGCGTTGGTGCAGCCGGCGAACCAGCCGACCGTGGTGTCGTACGCCGCCCGCGCGGCGTGCTCGGAGGCCGAGATCTCCACGGTCTCGGTCAGCCGGTGCGCCGGCTTGCCGGTGCTGCGCAGGGTGCGCACCCAGGTGCCGAGGCCCCGCTCGTCGGCGAACCGGCGGACCTGGCACAGCGAGTTGATGCCGTCCCCGCCGGTGTTGTCGTTGGTCGTGACGGTGGTCCACTGCCGCCCCGGTGCGAGGCCGGCGAGCATGCCGGGGTCCAGCAGCATGGTCCGGGGCACCAGCTGCGCCTGCTCCACCGCCGCCGGGACCGCCCGGTCGACGTGGTCCGCGGGACGCTCCACGACGAGCGCCCCGGCGCCCACGGTGGTCAGCACCAGCGCGACGGAGGCGACGACGGCGTGCACCCGGCGCCGGCGTACCCCGCTCCGCCGGATGATCGGGGCCCGCGGGAGTCGGGCGCCGGCGATCGCGCCCTCGAGGGAACCGAGCGCGGCCCGGATGCCGGTGGAGTCGATGTCCAGGGCGAGCGCGGTGGCCGCCGTGGCGGCCTGGAGGTGCTGCTCCGCCCGCTCGCGGGTGACCCCGATCTCCTGGCCGATCTGGTCCATCGGAGCTGCGGCCAGGTGGGTCAGCAGCAGCGCCTTCCGGTCACCGTCCGGAAGCCCTTGCAGCGCCTCGAGCACCGCCGTCTGCGACTCGGTCAGCCCCTTCTCCCGGTGCCATGGGCGGGCACTGTGCCGGCGCTGCGCGGTCGTCCAGGCGCGGGGACGGACCCAGGTCTCCGGGTCCGGCAGCCGACCGACCTTGGCCCAGTGGTGCCGGGCGGCCACGTAGGCGTCGCGAACGGCGCTGCGCGCGGCTCCGAGGTCGCCGGTCAGGGCGAACGCCTGCAGCAGCAGCCTTCGCCTGCTCTCGACGTAGAACTCGTCGAACTCCTCGGCACTGGGCATGACGGGTCGAGGCTACCCGCGTGGCAAGCCGGAGAACGCCTCGCCGGTGGGTGAGGATGGTCATCCGATGACAGACCTGCTCACCGACGTGCTCGGCCGCTCCCACCGCAGCGGTCGCGGGTCCGGCCCCGCGACCGGGACCGCTGCGCGCTCGCTGACCAGCACCGGCGCCCTCGCCGGTGCCGGTGCGGCGCTGCTCGGCCTGGTGCTGTGCATGGCGGTGGCCATCACGGGCTGGTTCCTCGCCGACGCAGGCGCCCACGGCGAGACCACCGACGCGCTGCGGGTCGGTGCCGACGCCTGGCTGATGGGCCACGCCGCCGGCCTGACCTTCTCCGGAGCGCCGCTGGGGATCGTGCCCCTGGGCCTCACCGCTGTGCTCCTGCTGGTCGCGTTCCGCACCGGCCGCTGGTCCGGTGCCACGGCGGTGCGCGCAGACCAGGGGCGCGCAGACCAGGGGCGGGCAGACCGGGGGCGCGCAGACCGGGGGCGGGCGGGCGACGCGCCCGGCGTGGAGCGCTCGCTGGTCGCCGCCGGGGGCAGCTACCTCCTCGCCTACGGGGTGGTGGTCGTCCTTGCCTGGGTGCTGTCCTCCACCGAGGCCGTCTCCACCTCCCTGGGCCGGGGCCTGCTCGGAGCGGCCGGCATCAGCCTGCTTGCAGGGGTGCCCGGCATCGCGGTCGGCGCCGGAGTCGTCCCTGCGGTCCTCGACCGGCTGCCGAGCTGGGTGCGGCTCGTCGGGTACGGCGCCGCCACCGGTGCGCTGGTGCTCGTGGCCGCTGCCGCTGCCCTGGTCGCCGGGTCGCTGGCCGTGCACCTCACCGACGCCGCGACGGTGATCTCGACGCTCCACCTCGGGGTCGGCGACGCCCTCATGCTCACGGTCGTGACGGCTCTGGTCGCGCCCAACTTCGTGTTCCTCGCGGTGGCCTACCTGGTCGGTCCGGGGTTCGCGGTCGGCACCGGAACGTCGGTGACCACCACGGCCGTGTCCCTGGGTGCGTTGCCGGCCTTCCCGGCGCTGGCCGCCCTGCCCGCGGAGGGTGCCGCGCCGGGGTGGGCGCGGCTGCTGGTCGTCGTACCGTTCGTGGCCGGCGCGATCGGCGCCTGCCTGGCGCAGCGGCGGGCGGACGACGCCGCGCTCGACCTCGCCGCGCTGCGTGGCGCGGGCGCCGGTGTCGTTGCCGGCGTGCTGGTCACGCTCGCGGTGGTGCTCGCCGGTGGGCCGATGGGCACCGGACGGATGGCCGACATCGGTGCGCCGGGGGCCAAGGTGCTCGCCCTGGCCTGTGGCGGGATGGGCGTGGGCGGGATGCTCGCCGGGCTCGTCACCGCCTGGTGGCAGCGCCGGGGGCACGAGGACTGAGCTGGGGGCCGGCGATAGCCTGCCTGCCGTGCCCGCCGACCCGCTGAAGAACCCCGCCCGCATCGTCGTCCTCGTCTCCGGCGCGGGCACCAACCTGCAGGCCCTGCTCGATGCCTGCGCGGACCCGTCGTACGGCGCCCGGGTGGTGGCGGTCGGCGCCGACCGCTCCGGCATCGAGGGGCTGGCGCGGGCCGAGCGGGCCGGTGTCCCGACCTTCGTGCACAAGCTCAAGGAGTACCCCGGCCGGACCGACTGGGACGCCGCGCTGCTCGACTCCGTGCGTCAGCACCAGCCGGACCTCGTCGTCCTCGCCGGCTTCATGAAGCTCGTCTCCGACGAGTTCCTCGGCGAGCTCCCCGACCGGGTCGTCAACACCCACCCGGCGCTGTGCCCGTCCTTCCCCGGGACCACCGCGCCCGCGGACGCGCTGCGGTACGGCGTGAAGGTCACCGGCGCCACCCTCTTCCTGGTCGACTCGGGTATCGACACCGGACCGATCATCGCCCAGGCCGTCGTCCCGGTCGAGGACGACGACACCGTGCAGAGCCTGCACGAACGCATCAAGGTGGCAGAGCGCCGGATGCTCGTGGAGAACGTGGGCCGGATGGCGCGCGAGAGCTGGAAGGTCACCGACCGCCGGGTTCGCCTCGGGCCCTGAGTTTCTCCTAGACTCCGTCCCATCACGACTGGCGCGGGTGGGCAACCACCAGGGAGTGACAGCGAGCGTGCATCGACCGCCTGGGTGCCCTCATCGCACACGATGAGAGAGGTGTCCCCGTGTCCGAGGACCGCATTGCCATCAACCGAGCGCTGGTCTCCGTCTACGACAAGTCCGGCCTGGCGGACCTGGTCCGCGGGCTGCACGAGGCCGGCGTGGAGCTGGTCTCCACCGGTGGCTCGGCCAGCCTGATCGCCGAGCTGGGGCTGCCGGTGACCAAGGTGGAGGACCTGACCGGCTTTCCCGAGTGCCTCGACGGGCGCGTGAAGACGCTGCACCCGAAGGTGCACGCCGGCATCCTGGCCGACCGGCGCCTGGAGACCCACGTGCAGCAGCTGGCGGACCTCGGCGTCGCGCCGTTCGACCTGGTCGTCTCCAACCTCTATCCCTTCACCGAGACCGTGCTGTCCGGCGCCACCCCCGACGAGTGCGTCGAGCAGATCGACATCGGTGGGCCCTCCATGGTGCGCGCAGCCGCGAAGAACCACCCCTCGGTGGCGATCGTCACCTCGCCGGCGCGCTACGCGGACGTCCTGCGTGCGGTTGCCGCGGGTGGCTTCACCCTCGACGAGCGCAGGGCGCTCGCCGCCGAGGCGTTCGTGCACACCGCGACGTACGACGTCCACGTGGCGTCCTGGATGGGCAACGTGCTCACCGACACCTCCGGCGGCACCGGCTTCCCCGCCTGGATGGGCGCGACCTGGACCAAGCAGGCGACCCTGCGGTACGGCGAGAACCCGCACCAGCCGGCCGGGCTCTACACCAGCGGCTTCGTGCCGGAGCCGGGACTGGCCCAGGCGACCCAGCTGCACGGCAAGGAGATGTCCTACAACAACTACGTCGACGCCGACGCCGCGCGTCGGGCGGCCTACGACTTCGACGAGCCGGCGGTGGCGATCATCAAGCACGCCAACCCGTGCGGCATCGCCATCGGCACGGACGTCGCCGCGGCGCACCGCAAGGCGCACGCCTGCGACCCGGTCTCCGCGTTCGGCGGGGTGATCGCGACCAACGTCCCCGTGTCGGTCGAGCTGGCCCGGCAGGTCGCGGAGGTCTTCACCGAGGTCGTGGTCGCGCCCGGCTACGAGGACGGAGCCGTCGAGATCCTCGCCGCGAAGAAGAACATCCGGCTCCTCGAGTGTGCACCGGCGACCCGGGGCGGCACCGAGACCCGCGCCATCTCCGGCGGCCTCCTGCTGCAGGCGCGCGACGCGGTCGACGCACCCGGCGACGACCCCGCTTCGTGGACGCTGGCCACCGGCGAGGCGGCCGACGAGCAGACCCTGGCCGACCTGGCGTTCGCGTGGACGGCGTGCCGCGCGGTGAAGTCCAACGCCATCCTGCTGGCGCAGGACGGCGCCTCCGTGGGGGTCGGCATGGGCCAGGTCAACCGGGTCGACTCGTGCCGCCTGGCCGTGGAGCGCGCCGCGGACCGTGCGGCCGGGTCCGTGGCCGCCTCGGACGCGTTCTTCCCGTTCGAGGACGGGCCGCAGGTGCTCATCGACGCCGGAATCCGGGCGATCGTGCAGCCCGGCGGCTCCAAGCGCGACGAGCTCACCGTCAAGGCATGTGAGGCGGCCGGGATCACCATGTACTTCACCGGCACCCGGCACTTCTTCCACTGACCTCCCACCCGCCGCGCCGCAACGTCCTGCGTCGCGGCTTCCCCCACGACCCGGGCGCAGGACGTCGCGCGGGAGGTCCTGCAGGTCGGCTGTGATGCCGACCGCACCGCAGGACGTCCGCGCAGGCGACGGGATGAAAGGATGACCCCCGAGATGACTGCACAGATCCTCGACGGCACCGCCACCCTGAAGGCGATCAAGGCCGAGCTGACCGAGCGCGTCACCCGGCTCCGGGAGCGCGGGTTCGTGCCGGGGCTCGGCACCGTGCTGGTGGGCGACGATCCCGGCTCACACTGGTACGTCGGCGCGAAGCACAAGGACTGTGCGGCCGTCGGCATCACCAGCATCCGGCGGGACCTGCCCGCCAGCGCGACCCAGGCCGAGGCGGAGGCGGTCATCGACGAGCTCAACGCCGACCCGGCGTGCACCGGCTTCCTGGTGCAGCAGCCGACAGGTCTCGACGAGTTCGCGTTGCTGTCGCGGGTCGACCCCGACAAGGACGTGGACGGGTTGCACCCCTTCAACCTCGGCCGGCTCGTCCTGGGCCAGCTCGGTCCGCTGCCGTGCACCCCGGTCGGGATCATCGAGCTGCTCCGTCGCCACGGGGTGGAGATCGCCGGCGCCGAGGTGGTCGTCGTCGGCCGCGGCATCACCGTCGGACGGCCGCTCGGGCTGCTGCTCACCCGGCGCTCGGAGAACGCCACGGTCACGCTGTGCCACACCGGCACCCGTGACCTGGCCGGCCACGTCCGCCGGGCGGACATCGTGATCGCCGCGGCCGGGGTCCCGGGAATCCTCCAGCCCGAGCACATCACGCCCGGCTGCGTGGTCGTGGGCGGCGGCGTCCGCTACGAGGGCCGCAAGCTCCTCCCCGACGTCGACGAGGCGTGCGAGGAGGTGGCCGGTTGGGTCACCCCCCGGGTGGGAGGGGTCGGTCCCACCACGATCGCCATGCTTTTCAGGAACTGCGTGGAGGCGGCCGAGCGAAAGGCAGGATTTCTGTGACCCGCATCGGGGATCTCTTCAACGGGCGACCGACCCTCTCCTTCGAGTT
>DASTFI010000072.1:0-6144 GCA_035708765.1 Marmoricola sp. | reverse complement strand
GCGATTTCGTTCCCGCGCGCCGGACTTGCTAGTCTTCTGCAGCGCAATCCCCTGTAGCTCAATTGGCAGAGCGTTCGGCTGTTAACCGGAATGTTGTTGGTTCGAGTCCAACCGGGGGAGCCAGTTCGACGGCTACTCGCCCCAGCCCATCGGGAACACCTCGAACGGCGCCGCGAAGGCGACGCCCATCCGCTGGCCGGTGGCACGGGACATGCCCTCGAGGAACTCCCGCGGATCCCAGTTCTCCCAACCCAGCCCCTCGATGTAGGCGGCGTGCGCCTTGAGGGACTCGACGCCGGCGTCGAACGTCTCGGTGGTGTCCACGCCGTGCTCGGCCAGCGGTGACCCGGCCGCCCAGACCGCGCGCACGCCGCCCCACGGCTCGAGCCCCTCCTGCTCCAGCTGCTCACGGAACACCCAGCGGTTCCCGGCGTCACGGACCGCGTCCACGACGGCACGGCCGACCGCGATGTGGTCGGCCTGGTTGAGGTTGCGGCCGCCCCAGGTGTCGCGGAAGTTGCCGGTGATCACGATCTCGGGCCGGTGCCGGCGTACCTCGCGGGCGATCAGGGCGCGCAGCGGGACGCCGTACTCCACCACGCCGTCCGGCTGGTGCAGGAAGTCGACGGTGTCGACGCCGACGATCCTCGCCGACTCGACCTGCTCCGCCTCGCGCACGGTGCGGCACTCGTCCGGGTCGGTGCCGTCGATGCCGGCCTCGCCGCTGGTCACCATCGTGTAGCCGACCCACTTGCCCTGGCCGGTCCACCTCGCGACGGCGGCGGCAGCGCCGAACTCCATGTCGTCGGGATGGGCCACGATGCACAGGGCGCGCTCCCAGTCCTCCGGGAGCGGGTCCAGCGGGGCAGGCTTGTCGGTCATGGGCAGCAGCGTACGGCGGACTCAGCCGGTCGTCGCCCCTGCGCCGTGATCGGGCACCGGGATGGTGAAGCAGAACCGAGCCCCGCCATCCGGGTTGTCCTCGATCCAGATCCGGCCCCCGTGGCGCTCCACGATGCGGCGGCTGACGGCCAGCCCGACGCCGTACCCGGCGCCCGCCGGGCTCGCCTGCTGGAACATGGTGAACACCCGGTCCCGGTCGGCGACGGGGATCCCGATGCCGTTGTCCGCGACGCTGAACTTCCAGCTCTCCGGGCGAGGCTCGACCTCGATCTCGATGACCGGCTCGCGTTCCGGGTGGTGGTACTTCACCGCGTTCTCGACCAGGTTCTGCAGCACCTGGCGCAGCCGCGCGCTGTCGACGGTGAGCGGAACGCTGGGCCCGTGCAGGTGCACTGCGGTGCCGGTGCGGTGCAACAGCTCGGCGAGGTCTGCGATGACGGCCTCGACCAGTGTCTGGGAGCTGGTCGTCTCCAGCTGCGGCCGGCCGGAGCCCACGGCGCGGGAGAACTCCAGCAGCGAGGTGAGCAGCACCGACATCCGGGCGGTGGCCTCGGTCGCGCGGCCCAGCCACCGGCTGCCCTGGGGACCGAGCGTCTCGGAGTACTCGTTGTGCAGCAGCTCGAGGTAGCCGCGGACGGTGCCCAGAGGTGCCTGCAGGTCATGGCTGGCCAGCGCGGCGAAGGCCTCGAGGTCGTCGTTGGAGCGCTCGAGCCGGGCCTTCTGGTCGAGCAGGTCGCGGTTCATCCGCTCGATCCGCTCGGCGGCCGCGACCTGCTCGCTGACGTCCTCGATGTAGGAGATGAAGTGCAGCGGGGTGCCTTCGTGGTCGCGGGCCAGCGAGACGAAGAGCTCGGTCCAGACGTGGTCGCCGTCGGCGGTGCGGTAGCGCTTGCGCATGCGGTAGCGCGGGATCCTCCCCGCCAGGAGGGCATCGCGCAGCTCGAGGTCGCGGTCGAGGTCGTCGGGGTGGGTCAGCTCCTGGAAGGTGAGCCGGATCAGCCGGTCGGGCTCGTAGCGCAGCGTGCGGCACAACGCCTCGTTGACCCGCAGGAAGTGCCCGTCGGGGGCGACCAGCGCGATGCCGACCGGCGCATGGTCGATGGTGGAGCGCCAGCGCTCCTCCGCGGCGGCCAGGTCGGACATTCCCTCACGGTAGGCGACACAACGGCCGAGATTTCAGAAATGCGCAGTCTTCACAAGTCGGCAGAACTCGCGGGGTTCGGAGACGGACGCCTCGTGCGACTAACCTTGCGCGGTGACCGAACCGCCTGCCGAGCCAGCTGCCGAACCCGCCCCGGAACCTGCCGGTCCCCGCTTCGCCGATCTCGACCTGCACCCGCAGGTGCTCAAGGCGCTCGACGACGTCGGCTACGAGCGACCGTCGCCGATCCAGGCGGAGGCGATGCCGCCGCTGCTCGCCGGCCGGCACGTGGTCGGGCTGGCCCAGACCGGGACCGGGAAGACGGCCGCGTTCGCGCTCCCGGTGCTCTCCCGGATCGACCCGGCGATCAAGCAGCCGCAGGCGCTGGTGCTGGCGCCCACCCGGGAGCTGGCCCTGCAGGTGTCGGAGGCGTTCGAGCGCTACGCCGCCCACCGCAAGGGCGTGCACGTCCTTCCTGTGTACGGCGGCCAGGGGTACGGCGTCCAGCTCAGCGCGCTCCGCCGGGGAGTCCACGTGGTGGTCGGCACCCCGGGCCGGGTGATGGACCACCTCGAGAAGGGCACCCTGGACCTCTCGGCGTTGCGCTTCGTCGTGCTCGACGAGGCCGACGAGATGCTCAACATGGGCTTCGCCGAGGACGTCGACCAGATCCTCGCGACCACGCCCGACGACAAGCAGGTGGCGCTCTTCTCCGCCACCATGCCGGCGGCGATCCGGCGGCTGGTCCGTCGGCACGCGCCGGGCGCGGAGGAGATCACGGTCCGCTCCGAGGCGCGGACCGCCAAGAACGTCACCCAGCGCTACCTCACCGTCGCGCACGCGCAGAAGCTCGATGCGCTGACCCGGATCCTCGAGGTGGAGAACTTCGACGCCCTCATCGTGTTCGTGCGCACCAAGCAAGCGACCGAGCAGCTGGCCGAACGACTGCGTGCCCGAGGGTTCTCCGCCGCTGCGATCAACGGTGATCTCGCCCAGCAGCAGCGCGAGCGGACCATCGGCCAGCTCCGCGCCGGCAAGCTGGACGTGCTGGTCGCCACCGACGTGGCCGCGCGTGGCATCGACGTCGAGCGGATCACGCACGTGATCAACCACGACATCCCGACCGACACCGAGTCCTACGTGCACCGCATCGGCCGCACCGGCAGGGCCGGGCGCAGCGGTACGGCGATCTCGTTCGTCACGCCGCGCGAGACCCACCTGCTGCGCGCGATCGAGAAGGCCAACCGGACCAAGCTCGAGGCGATGGCGCTGCCGACCGTGGAGGACGTCAACGCCACCAGGGTCGCCCGCTTCACCGAGGCGATCAGCCAGGCGCTCGGCGACGAGCAGGTCGGCACCTTCCGCGACCTGGTGCTGGCCTACGAGCGGGACAACGACGTGCCGGCTGCCGACATCGCGGCCGCGATCGCAGTGCTCGCCCAGGACGGTGAGCCGCTGCTCCTGCAGGAGATGCCGCAGCCGCAGCCCGAGGCGCGGCGAGAGCGTTCCCGCGGGCGTACGGACTACGCGTCGTACCGGATCGAGGTGGGGCGTCGCCACCACGTCGAGCCTCGTCAGATCGTGGGAGCGCTGGCGAACGAGGGCGGCCTCTCGCGGGAGGACTTCGGCAAGATCGACATCAAGCCGGCGTTCTCCCTCGTGGAGCTGCCCGCGAACCTGTCCCAGCAGACCCTGGCCGCCTTGGCGGACACCCGCATCGCCGGTGTGCCCATCGACATCAAGCCCGACCGGTTCGCCAGTCGGCGCAAGCCGTCGGGACCCCGCACGTCCTCCGGTGGCCGTCCAGCAGCCTCCGGCACGCGGACTTCCGGCCGGCCCCACGACGGCGCCAAGAAGCCCCGGCACAAGAAGCGCTGAGGCGCCGTCACCCCGTCGCCCGCGGCTCGTTGCTGTTCCCGAGACAATCCCGGGAGGACCCGTGCGACGCATCGCAGCCCTGCTCACCCTGGCGCTCGCCGCCGCTGGCCTCGGCCTGGTGGCCGCTCCTCCGACGGCCACGGCCGGCGACGAGTACCCCGTGCCCTACCAGTTCCTGCCCACGGCGGTGCTCGGCGGCGTGCAGACCGACGCGCCCGGCACGAACGTCTGGACCTGCCGGCCCAGCGCCCGGCACCCGCGTCCGGTCGTGCTGGTGCACGGCACCTTCGGCAACCGGGCAACCAACTGGCAGACCTACGGCCCGCTGCTGAAGAACAACGGCTACTGCGTCTTCGCCTTGACCTACGGCGTGCCGGACCCGAGCATGCCGGTCGCCAACCAGCTCGGCGGCATGAACGACATGCGCCGCAGTGCCGGTGAGCTGCGCGCCTTCGTCGACCGGGTGCTCCGCGCCACCGGCGCCCGGGAGGTGGACCTCGTCGGGCACTCGCAGGGCACCCTGATGCCGCAGTACTACGTCCGCTACCTCGGTGGTGCCGACCGGGTGCACTCCTACATCTCCCTCTCGCCGCTCTGGCACGGGACGAACGTGGCCCCGAAGGCGATCGTCGACCTGGCCTCGAACGTGTTCGGTGGCCGGACGCCGTACTGCGTCGCCTGCGGCCAGTTCGCCCCGGGCTCGGACTTCATGCGGCAGATCCGCCGCGGCGGCGTGGTGGCCACCCCCGGCGTGCGCTACGTCAACATCGTCACGAGGTACGACGAGCTCGTGGTGCCCTACACCAGCGGCATCCAGCAGGGCATGACCAACATCGTGCTGCAGGACCGCTGCCCCCAGGACTTCAGCGAGCACTTCCAGATGGCGGCGGACCGCAACGCCACCCAGCTCGTGCTCAACCACCTCGACCCGGCGCACGCCCAGCCGGTGCGGTGCTACCTGCAGCTGCCCTTCGTCGGCGGTCCCTGACCCGGTTCCTCGTCAGGGGCCGGGTCAGGAGCCGGGTCAGCCGAAGGCGATCGCGACGAGGTAGAGGATGCCGGCCAGGCCAGTGCCACCCAGCACCCCGAGACCGGCGGCGTCGGTCTCGGAGGAGGCCAGCATGCCCAGGCCCACCACCGTGCTGACGAACAGCAGCACGTACATCCGGGTGTCCCCCGGCGCGATGGCCAGCCAACCGGCGTTGAGCAGCACGGCGCAGACCAGACCGAGCAGGAACCGTCGGAGCTCCTCGGACCGGGGGTGTCCGTAGGACGGCTCCGGGTCGTGCGAGGGGCTGGGGGAGGGCGATCCGCTGGGCATGGGTTTCTCCTGGGCTGGGCCGGTCCCCTGACGGTAGCCCGAGGGGACGTCGCGGCGTCGTGCGGGTGGGGTCCGCGGCTGCTCAGCTCGATTGCCTGACCTCGGCGCGCTCCTGCGCCCCCGCCAGTGCCGGCGCGCACAGGGCGACGAGGAGGCCCGCGACGACCGCGCCGGACCCACCGAGCGCCAGGTCGGAGATGGTGTCGGCGTATCCCACGTGGATCGTCTGCGGGCTGAGCTGCTCACCGATCCATTCGAGGAACTCCCACAGGCAGGCGATGCTGAACCCCAGAGCGGTGATCACCACGGCGACGGGCAACCGGTGCCGACGGCGCGCCAGCACCGACAGCGAGGGCAGCGCTCCGCTGCGGCTCAGCACGAGGTAGCAAGCCGCCGCGAGCACACCGATCGCGAGCAGATGGACCACCTCGTCCATCCACACGATGCTGACGTACCAGTCCAGCACCGCTGCCCACGTGGCCACGATCGTGACCAGGCAGAGCAGCACGTCGAAGAGCGCCACCATCCCGAAGATGCGGACGGCGAGCAGCACACCGGTGAGGACGACGAACCGGATGCCGTCACCGAGCCCGATCGCCATCCCCGCCACCACGATGCTGACCAGCGACACCACCCGCAGCAGGTCGGCGGTGACGCGGAGCCAGGACAGGTTGAACCACGAGGCGGGCATGGAAGTCCATACCCTCAGGGGGCTGCAGCATGAACCGGTAGTCTCGCCGTCGCGACGGCCACCAGCCGCTGCGGGGCGGTAGCTCAGCCGGTCAGAGCAGAGGACTCATAATCCTTGGGTCGTGGGTTCGAGCCCCACCCGCCCCACCACCAGCCCCACCACAGCAAGCCGCAGGTCAGCCGGCATCGGCGTCTCCCAGATCGATCGGGA
>DASTFI010000071.1:0-8886 GCA_035708765.1 Marmoricola sp. | reverse complement strand
GTCGGCTACATGTACATCCTCAAGCTGCACCACCTGGTGGACGACAAGATCCACGCCCGCTCGACCGGCCCCTACTCGATGATCACCCAGCAGCCGCTCGGCGGTAAGGCCCAGTTCGGTGGCCAGCGCTTCGGTGAGATGGAGGTCTGGGCCATGGAGGCGTACGGCGCCGCCTACGCCCTCCAGGAGCTGCTGACGATCAAGTCCGACGACGTGCCGGGTCGCGTCAAGGTCTACGAAGCGATCGTCAAGGGCGAGAACATCCCCGACTCCGGCATCCCGGAGTCGTTCAAGGTGCTCGTCAAGGAGATGCAGTCCCTCTGCCTCAACGTGGAGGTGCTGTCGCAGGACGGCTCCAACATCGAGCTGCGCGACGCGGAGGAGGACGTCTTCCGAGCCGCCGAGGAGCTCGGCATCGACCTGTCCCGCCGCGAGCCCAGCAGCGTCGAAGAAGTCTGAGGCAACGGCCGGCGCCTCCCCACCGGGCGGCGCCGGACCGGCCCCAGTCGCCACCAGACACCACATTTTTCGAAAGAACACGAGGGAAGTAGCCACTGTGCTCGACGTGAATTTCTTCGACCAGCTCAAGATCGGCCTGGCCACCGCGGACGACATCCGCACCTGGAGCCACGGCGAGGTCAAGAAGCCGGAGACCATCAACTACCGCACGCTCAAGCCCGAGCGTGACGGACTCTTCTGCGAGAAGATCTTCGGTCCCACCCGGGACTGGGAGTGCTACTGCGGCAAGTACAAGCGGGTGCGCTTCAAGGGCATCATCTGCGAGCGCTGCGGCGTCGAGGTGACCCGCTCCAAGGTTCGTCGTGAGCGGATGGGCCACATCGAGCTCGCCGCGCCGGTGACCCACATCTGGTACTTCAAGGGTGTTCCGAGCCGGCTCGGCTACCTGCTCGACCTCGCCCCGAAGGACCTCGAGAAGGTCATCTACTTCGCGGCGTACATGATCACCTCCGTCGACGAGGACGCACGCCACCGCGACCTCTCCGACCTCGAGGGCAAGATCGGCCTGCAGCGCAAGAGCATCGAGAACCGACGCGACAACCAGGTCGAGGAGCGGGCGAAGAAGCTCGAGAACGACCTCGCCGAGCTCGAGAAGGAGGGCGCGAAGGCCGACGCCCGCCGCAAGGTCAAGGACGGCGCCGAGCGCGAGATGAAGCAGGCTCGCGACCGGGCCCAGCGCGAGCTGGACCGGCTCGAGGAGGTCTGGAGCACGTTCAAGAGCCTCAAGGTCCAGGACCTGATGGGCGACGAGCTGCTCTACCGCGAGATGAAGAACTGGTTCGGCAAGTACTTCGAGGGCTTCATGGGCGCCACGGCGATCCAGAAGCGCCTGGAGACCTTCGACGTCGAGGCCGAGGTCGAGTCGCTGCGCGACGTCATCGCCAACGGCAAGGGTCAGCGCAAGGTCCGCGCGCTCAAGCGCCTCAAGGTGGTCGACGCCTTCCGCAAGACCGGCAACAGCCCGATGGGCATGGTGCTCGACGCCGTCCCGGTCATCCCGCCGGACCTGCGCCCGATGGTGCAGCTCGACGGTGGCCGGTTCGCCACCTCCGACCTCAACGACCTCTACCGCCGGGTGATCAACCGCAACAACCGCCTCAAGCGGCTGCTGGACCTCGGCGCGCCGGAGATCATCGTCAACAACGAGAAGCGGATGCTCCAGGAGGCCGTCGACTCGCTGTTCGACAACGGCCGTCGTGGTCGTCCGGTCACCGGCCCGGGCAACCGGCCGCTGAAGTCCCTGTCCGACATGCTCAAGGGCAAGCAGGGCCGGTTCCGCCAGAACCTGCTCGGCAAGCGCGTGGACTACTCGGGCCGTTCGGTCATCGTGGTGGGCCCGCAGCTCAAGCTGCACCAGTGCGGCCTGCCCAAGTACATGGCGATCGAGCTGTTCAAGCCGTTCGTGATGAAGCGGCTGGTCGACCTCTCCCACGCGCAGAACATCAAGTCCGCCAAGCGGATGGTCGAGCGCGCGGTACGTCCCGAGGTCTGGGACGTCCTCGAGGAGGTCATCGCCGAGCACCCGGTGCTGCTCAACCGGGCACCGACCCTGCACCGCCTCGGCATCCAGGCCTTCGAGCCGCAGCTGATCGAGGGCAAGGCCATCCAGATCCACCCGCTGGTCTGCTCGGCGTTCAACGCCGACTTCGACGGCGACCAGATGGCCGTGCACCTGCCGCTGTCGGCGGAGGCGCAGGCCGAGGCCCGCATCCTGATGCTGTCGACGAACAACATCCTGAAGCCGTCGGACGGCCGCCCGGTCACCATGCCGACCCAGGACATGATCATCGGCATCTACTTCCTCACCCAGGACAAGGACGGCGAGCCCGGTGAGGGCCGCGCGTTCTCGTCGGTGGGCGAGGCCGTGATGGCGTTCGACCGTGGCGAGATCACGCTGCAGTCGAAGGTGCGCATCCGGCTCGACGGTGTGGTGACCCCGGAGGGGACGCCGGCGCCGGAGGGCTGGACCGAGGGCGAGCCGCTGCTGCTGCAGACGACGCTGGGCCTGGCGCTGTTCAACGAGGCACTGCCGGCGAACTACCCCTACGTCGACTTCCAGGTCGGCAAGAGCGAGCTCGGCAAGATCGTGAACAACCTCGCCGAGCGCTACACCAAGGTGGAGGTCGCCAACGCCCTGGACGCGTTGAAGGACACCGGCTTCGCGTGGGCGACCCGTTCGGGCATCACCGTGTCGATCGAGGACGTCGTCTCCCCGGGCGAGAAGCCCGAGATCCTGGCCCGGTACGACGAGCAGGCCGCCAAGGTGCAGAAGCAGTTCGAGCGCGGTCTGATCACCGACGACGAGCGGCGCCAGGAGCTCATCGAGATCTGGACGCAGGCATCCAACGAGGTCGCCAAGGCGATGGAGGAGAAGTTCCGCAAGGAAGCCACCTCCAACCCCATCTTCATGATGGTCAACTCCGGTGCCCGCGGTAACTGGATGCAGGTCCGCCAGATCGCGGCGATGCGTGGCCTGGTGGCGAACCCGAAGGGCGACATCATCCCGCGGCCGATCAAGTCCAACTTCCGTGAAGGCCTGTCGGTGCTGGAGTACTTCATCGCCACGCACGGTGCCCGGAAGGGCCTCGCCGACACCGCCCTGCGCACCGCCGACTCGGGTTACCTGACCCGGCGACTGGTCGACGTCAGCCAGGACGTGATCATCCGCGAGGACGACTGCGGCACCGAGCGCGGCATGGCGAAGGTCATCGGCGTGCGCCAAGGGGGCAGCGTGGACGGTCCTGTTGTCAAGGACCCGAACGTCGAGACCTCGGCGTACGCCCGCACCTCGGCCGTCGACATCGTCCACCCCGGGACCGGCGAGGTGCTGGTCGCGGCCGGGCACGACCTCGGCGACGTCCAGATCGACGAGCTGGTCGAGGCCGGCATCGAGGAGGTCAAGGTCCGCTCGGTGCTGACCTGCGAGGCCCGCACCGGCACCTGTGCCAAGTGCTACGGCCGGTCACTGGCCACCGGCAAGCTGGTCGACATCGGAGAGGCCGTCGGCATCATCGCGGCCCAGTCGATCGGTGAGCCCGGCACGCAGCTGACCATGCGCACCTTCCACACCGGTGGTGTGGCTTCGGCGGACGACATCACCCAGGGCCTGCCCCGCGTGGTCGAGCTCTTCGAGGCCCGGCAGCCCAAGGGCAAGTCGCCGATCTCCGAGGCCGCCGGCCGGGTGGAGATCGAGGACACCGACAAGGCACGGAAGATCATCGTCACCCCCGACGACGGCTCCGAGCCGCAGGAGTACCCCGTCAGCAAGCGCTCGCGCCTGCTGGTCGACGACGGCGACCACGTGGAGCCGGGCCAGATGCTCACCCAGGGCACCGAGGACCCGCAGGATGTCCTGCGCATCCTCGGCGTCCGCAAGGCCCAGGAGCACCTGGTCTCGGAGGTCCAGCAGGTCTACCGCAGCCAGGGCGTGTCGATCCACGACAAGCACATCGAGATCATCGTGCGGCAGATGCTGCGCCGGATCACGGTCATCGAGTCGGGCGACACCAAGTTGCTGCCCTCCGACCTGGTGGACCGGGTGCGCTTCGAGGAGGAGAACCGCCGTGCGGTCTCCGAGGGCGGCAAGCCGGCCTCGGGCCGTCCGGTGTTGATGGGCATCACGAAGGCCTCCCTGGCGACCGAGTCGTGGCTCTCCGCGGCCTCGTTCCAGGAGACCACCCGGGTGCTCACCGATGCGGCGATCAACGGCAAGTCCGACTCGCTGCTCGGCCTCAAGGAGAACGTCATCATCGGAAAGCTGATCCCGGCGGGCACCGGCCTCGAGCGGTACCGCAACATCCGGGTGGAGCCGACCGAGGAGGCCCGTGCGGCGGCGTACTCCGTGACCGGCTACGACTCCTACGGCAGCTACGACTTCGGTCCCGGTGGCGGCCAGGCCGTGGCGCTGGACGAGTTCGACTTCGGCTCCTACCAGAGCTGAGCAGTTCCCGACGGAAGCCCCGCGAGCATGCTCGCGGGGCTTCCGCCGTCTCTGAGAGGGAGTTTGGGAGAATGGCACCGTGACCGCTGCCCCCACCGATCGCCGGACCGACCTGCTCGTCGTCGGTGCCGGCCCTGCGGGGTCGTCGGCGGCGATCTGGGCCGCCCGGGCGGGCCTGGACGTGACGCTCGTCGACGCGGCGGTGTTCCCCCGCGACAAGACGTGCGGCGACGGGCTGACACCGCGGGCGATCGCAGAGCTGGATCGGCTCGGGCTCGACGAGTGGGTGCGTGCGCACACGGTCAACCACGGGCTGCGGGCGCACGGCTTCGGCCAGACGCTGCTGCTGCCCTGGCCCGGGCCGGGAGAGTCCGGCACCGGGCTGCCGGCGTACGGCTCGGCCGTCGCGCGGACCGAGCTCGACGACCACCTCCGCACCGCTGCGCTCAAGGCCGGCGCGGTGGGCATCGACGGCGCCCGGGCGGTGGACGTCCGGATGGCGGGTGACCGGGTGGCCGCGGTCGTCCTCGACAACGGCAGTGAGCGGTTCGAGGTCGCCTGTGACCGCCTCGTCGTGGCCGACGGCGTCCGGTCGCCGCTCGGCAAGTTGCTGGGCCGCGAGTGGCACCGCGACACCGTCTACGGCGTGGCCGGTCGGGCGTACGTCGACTCCGCGCGGCACGACGACCCGTGGATCTCCAGCCACCTCGAGCTGCGTGACCAGGCCGGGTCGGTGCTGTCGGGCTACGGCTGGATCTTTCCGCTCGGCGACGGCCAGGTGAACCTCGGCGTGGGCACGCTCGCGACCTCGCGGCGGCCGGCCGGCATCGCGGTGCGTCCGTTGATGCAGCACTACGCCGACCAGCGCCGGGCCGACTTCGCGCTCGCGGGAGAGCTGCGGATGCCGACCTCCGCGCTGCTCCCGATGGGCGGCGCGGTCTCGCACGTGGCCGGCCGCAACTGGGCCTTGATCGGCGACGCCGCTGCGTGCGTGAACCCGCTCAACGGCGAGGGCATCGACTACGGCCTGGAGACCGGCCGCATCGTCGTCGACGTGCTGCGTGAGCACGACGACGTGGCGACGGCCTGGCCCTCCTTCCTGCGCGAGCACTACGGCGAGGCGTTCTCCATCGCCCGACGGCTGGCCGGCGTCGCCACCGTGCCGAAGGTGGTGGCGGCGCTCGGACCCGGCGGGATGCGCTCCGACTGGCTGATGACCCTGGCGCTGCGGTGGATGGGCAACCTGGTCACCGAGGAGGACCGCGACCGGGCGGCCCGCGTCTGGCGCTGGGCCGGCCGCCGGTCACTGCGGCTCGACCATCGCCCCCCGTTCAGCTGACACCCCGTGACCGACACGATCTACCGGCTCGTCAACGGCGCCGGCCGCGTCGCCCTCCGGGCGCTGGCGCTGGACGTCCGCTGGACCGGAGCCGAACACCTGCCCACTCGGGGGCCGGTGATCCTCGCCGCCAACCATGTCTCCTACCCGGACTTCGTCTTCCTCGAGCGGGTGGCGCTCTCCCGCGGGCGCTACGTCCGGTTCCTCACCCGCCACGACATGTGGCAGGTGCCGGGGCTGGGCCGGCTGCTGGACGGCATGGGACACATCCCGGTCGACCGGGCCGCGCCGGCGCACGCCTACCTGCGGGCGCGATCAGCGCTGGTTGCCGGCGACGCCGTCGGGATCTTCCCGGAGGCCGGGATCAGCTGGTCCTTCACCGTCCGCCCGCTCATGCGCGGCGTGGCGGCGCTGGCCCGGGAGACCGGCGCCCCGGTCGTGCCCCTGGCGATCTGGGGCTCCCAGCGGGTGTTCAGCGTGGGTGACCCGGCGCCGCCGTTCGACTGGCGCACCCGCGGCCGCCGGATCGACATCGCGGTCGGCCCGGCGGCGTACGTCGGCCGTGACGCCGACCTGGTGGAGTGGACCCGCACGTTGGGGCACACCCTCACGGGGATGCTCGAGTCGCTCCAGAGGATGCCGGCGCACCGCCCGCGACCGGGGGAGGTGGCGAACTGGTACCCCGCTCACCTGGGCGGGCACGCCCTCACCCGGACGCAGGCGCGGAGCCGTGACGTGGTGCCCGGCGCTGCGGTCACGCCGACGTGGGGTCCTGACCTCGACGCCTACGCACCCACCGCTCCCAGGCGCCGATCGGATCGACGACGACCTTGAGCCGACGGCTGACCGGCGGCCAGGCCAGCGCGAGGGCGACGACGAGGGCCGCGACCGTGGTGATCGGGAGCGCGAGCCAGAGATGGTCGGCCGCCCACCCGGGATAGCCGAGGGCGCGTGCGGTGAGGATCGGGAAGCCGTGGAAGAGGTAGACGACCAGGGTCGCGGCGCCCATCGTGGTGAACCAGCCCTTGGTGCGCGGGATGAGTGCGAAGACCGCGTAGGCGCCGACGAGGCCGACCAGGATGAGCACCATCCGGATCAGGGCGGCGCGCAGGTCGTCGGGGTCCAGCACGTCGTACCGCGAGCGGTAGTAGAGCCACTCCGTCTCGATCCAGGAGTTGGTGAAGCGGGACAGCGCGAAGATCGCCAGCAGGCCGGCGACCGCGTAGTAGCGCGCTGCCTTGGCGCGGAGCAGGTTCCAGTGGCCCTCGTGCATCTTCAGGCCCAGCACGAAGAAGGGCAGCAGCCCGAAGATCCGCGCCATGTCGAAGATGTCGCCCGCCCACAGGCCGGCGGCCAGGCTGATCAGCGTCGCGATCGCGACCTTGGCGGGCAGCCGCAGGAAGATCGGGGTCATCAGGCGCCAGAAGAACAGCGCGGAGAGGTACCACATCGGCCAGTGTGGGTCGGTGAACAGGTCGTCGAACCGGACCCCGAGGAACTGGTGGCGGAAGGCGGCCAGCGCGGCCTCGAAGACGACGTAGGGGACCGCCACCGTCTTCACCAGCGACCACAGCTTCTCCGGCGTCCAGCGGAACGACTTCGACAGGTAGCCGGTGATCACCACGAACGCGGGGACGTGCCAGGCGTAGAGGAAGTCGTAGAGCCAGCCCTTCGCGAGCGAGTCGGGCAGCATCGTCCACGAGTGCCCCACGACGACGAGCGTCACCAGGGTCATCTTGATGTTGTCGAACCACGGGTCGCGCTGCTTGGGCGCCGGTTGCAGCGCCGGTGCCGGGGCGGGCGCCGACGCGACGGTCTCCAGTGACTCAGCCATCGCACCTCACCATAGGCAGCACCGGTACCCATCTTCGTCGCGGTCAGCGGGGCGACGTGGCGAGGGTCATAGAGTCGGGCCATGGTCGACGTACCCGAGCGCCCCTCCCGGCGCCAGCGGGTCGCCGCCTACGCGGTCATCCTCCAGGAGGGACGGGTGCTGTTGTCGAGGCTGGCGCCGTACCTCTCCGAGACCGAGCGGTGGACGCTGCCCGGGGGTGGGCTGGAGTTCGGGGAGCACCCCCGCGACGCGGTCGTGCGGGAGGTGCACGAGGAGACCGGACTCGATGCCCAGGTGGGGGACCACGCCTGGATCGACTCGGCCCGCTTCCCCAGGGGGCCGGCCGGCGAGGAACGCCATGCCATCCGGATGGTCTTCGAGGGATGGGTGCCGCCCGACGCGCCGCAGCCGCGCGTCGTCGAGGTCGACGGCTCCACCGTCGACGCCCGCTGGCACCGGCTGGAGGACGTCCTCGCGGGTCGGGTTCCCGTCGTGCCGATGGTGCGGGCCGCGCTCGAGGCGCACCTGCCGCTGCAGCGCCAGCGGCTCGCCGCGAAGGCGCTGGTACGGCGTGGTGACCGGGTGCTGCTGGCCCGGCTTTCGTCGTACGCGGTCGAGACCGGACGGTGGACGCTGCCGGGCGGGGGAGTCGACCACGGCGAGTCGCCCGAGCAGGCGCTGGTGCGCGAGATCCGTGAGGAGACCGGCCTGCACGCGACCGCCGGGCCACTGCTCGGCGTCAACGACAAGCACATCACCGGCAACGCGCCCGACGGCCGTTTCGAGGACTTCCACGCGGTGAACCTGGTGTACGCCGCGGAGGTGGCCGACGACGCCGAGCCCCGGGTCGAGGAGGTGGACGGCACCACCGACGCCGTGGCCTGGATCCCGGTCTCCGACATCGAGGCCGGCACCGTCGCAGTCACCGACATCGTCCGCTACGCGCTCGCGCTACCGGCCTGACCAGGAGGGCACCATGAGCACAACAACAGCAGCACCGTCCGGAGCCGAGACGGTCTTCACCTACGGAGCGCCGGGGCTGAAGTTCGGCACCGGCGCCTCGGCCGAGATCGGCTTCGACCTGAGCCAGTACGACGTGCGCCGGGTGCTCGTGGTCACCGACCCGGGCGTCGCCGCGACCGGGCACCCGCAGCGCGTCGCCGGTGAGCTGGGCCGGTTCGGCATCGAGGCCGCCGTGTTCGACGGCGTGCACGTCGAGCCGACCGACGCCTCCCTCGAGCAGGCGGTCGAGCA
>DASTFI010000070.1:0-17231 GCA_035708765.1 Marmoricola sp. | reverse complement strand
CGGAGTTGGCGGCGCAGGGCGTCGAGGCTGCTGCCCCGGTGGTGCGCAACGCGGTCGAGCGGGCGTTCAAGGGCGGTGCCCGTCGGGTGGAGGCGCAGCTCGAGCCCGACGACCCCCGGGCGCACCGGATCGCGACCGTGAGCGGGCTGATGCGCGAGGGCGTGGCCCGCGGTGTGGCGGAGGGCGGTGACCGGGTCGTCTACGCCCGGCTCGCGCACGACACGCCGCTCGACGACCCCCGTGGCTTCCGCCAGCTGCTCAACTCGTTCCTCCCTCGCAAGCGCGCCATCAGCCAGCTGCTCGTGCGCGACGGCCGAGGACGCGTGCTGCTGTGCCAGCTGACCTACAAGCGTGACTGGGACCTGCCCGGCGGCGTCGTCGAGGTCGGCGAGTCCCCACACCTCGCGGTGGCCCGGGAGATCGAGGAAGAGCTCGCCCTCACCCTGGCCGTCGGCCCGCTCGTGCTCACCGACTGGCTGCCGCCGTGGAGCGGCTGGGACGACGCCGTCTGCCTGGTCTTCGACGGCGGCGCCATCCAGCCCGACGTACTGGAGCAGATGGTCTACGACCGGCGCGAGATCCGGTCGGCCCGCTTCTGCGACCTCGACGAGGTGCAGGAGCTGTGCGCGGACTTCACCGCCCGCCGCGTCGTCTCCGCCCTCGCCGCCCTCGAGGCCGCCGGGCCGTCGTACACCGAGAGTGGCCGGCCGCTGGGATAGGGCCCCGGGACGGACGGCGGGACAGGACTGGCAGGGTTCCGGTGTCCGGTTGGCCGTGGTGGACCGGGGCGGTCCACCACGCGGTCGGCGCCGCCTACCGCGTGGGGCGCTGGTCCACGATCCGCTTCATCTTCCCCACCGACCGCTCGATCGTGTCCGGGTCGACCACCTCGACCGCGATCGAGACGCCGATGGTGCTCTTCACCAGGTGCTGGACCCGCCTGCCCGCCTCGGCGGCCACCGGCATCTCCACGTCGGCGCGGCGTTCGATGCGCACCGTCATCGCGTCGAGCGTGCCGTCGCGGCTCAGCACACACTGGAAGTGCGGGGCGAGCTCGGCGGTGGTGAGCACGAGCTCCTCGATCTGGGTCGGGAACAGGTTCACCCCGCGCAGGATGATCATGTCGTCGGTGCGGCCGGTGATCTTCTCGATCCGCCGCATCGCGTTGGCCGTCCCGGGCAGCAGCCGGGTCAGGTCGCGGGTGCGGTAGCGCAGCACCGGCATCGCCTGCTTGGTCAACGAGGTGAGCACCAGCTCGCCCTCCTCCCCGTCCGGCAGCACCGCACCGCTCAGCGGATCGATGACCTCGGGATAGAAGTGGTCTTCCCAGACGTGCAGGCCGTCCTTGGTGGAGACGTACTCCTGCGCGACGCCAGGGCCGATCACCTCGGAGAGGCCGTAGATGTCGACCGCGTCGATGCCGAGCCGTTCCTCGACGGCGCGCCGCATCTCGTTGGTCCACGGCTCGGCGCCGAAGATCCCCACCTTCAGCGACGTCGACCGCGGGTCGACGCCCTGGCGCTCCATCTCGTCGACGATGGCGAGCATGTACGACGGGGTCACCATGATGATCTCCGGCTCGAAGTCGACGATCAGTCGCACCTGCCGCTCGGTCATGCCGCCGGAGACCGGGACGACCGTGCAGCCCAGCTTCTCCGCGCCCATGTGGGCTCCCAGCCCGCCGGTGAACAGCCCGTAGCCGTAGGCGTTGTGCAGCACCATCCCGGGCCGCCCGCCGGCCGCGCGGATGCTGCGCGCCATCACCGTGGCCCAGACGTCGAGGTCGGCGCGGTTGTAGCCGACGACGGTGGGCTTGCCGGTCGTGCCGGAGGAGGCGTGCAGCCGCACCACCTCCCGGCGCGGCACCGCGAACATGCCGAAGGGATAGTTGTCGCGAAGGTCCGCCTTGGTGGTGAACGGAAGCCGAGCCAGGTCACCGAGCTCCCGGACGTCGTCGGGATGGACACCGGCCTCGTCCAGGGCACGGTGGTAGTGCGCGACGTTGGCGTAGGCGTGCCGGACCGACCACTGCAGCCGCTCGAGCTGGAGGGCGCGCAGCTCGTCCAGGGAGGCCGTCTCGATCGGCTCGCGCAGGTCCTCGGTCATCGCGTCCCTAGACCTCCGTGCGGCCGTCGTCGTCCTTGTTGCGGAGGCCGATCTTGCTGCCCAGCCAGACCAGTGGGTCGTACTTGCGGTCGACGACCCGCTCCTTCATGGGGATGATCGCGTTGTCGGTGATGTGGATGCCCTCCGGGCAGACCTCGGTGCAGCACTTGGTGATGTTGCACAGGCCGAGCCCCGCGGCCTCCTGGGTGAGCTTGCGCCGGTCGTGGGTGTCGAGGGGGTGCATGTCGAGCTCGGCGTAGCGCAGGAAGAAGCGCGGACCGGCGAAGGCGGGCTTGTTGTCCTCGTGGTCGCGGATCACGTGGCAGACGTCCTGGCACAGGAAGCACTCGATGCACTTGCGGAACTCCTGCCCGCGCTCGACGTCCTCCTGCATCATCCGGCGCTTGCCGTCGGCGTCCCGCGGTCCGAGCTGCACCGAGGGCAGCTCCCGGGCCTTCTCGTAGTTGAACGACACGTCGGTGACCAGGTCCCGGATGATCGGGAAGGTGCGCATCGGCGTGACCGTGATGGTCTCGTCCTCGTCGAAGTCCGACAGGCGGGTCATGCACATCAGCCGCGGGCGCCCGTTGACCTCGGCGCTGCAGGAGCCGCACTTGCCGGCCTTGCAGTTCCACCGGACGGCCAGGTCGCCGGCCTGGGTGGCCTGCAGCCGGTGGATGGCGTCGAGCACCACCTCGCCGGTCTCGACCTCGACGGCGTAGTCCTGCAGCTCGCCGCCGGCCTCGTTGCCGCGCCAGACGCGCATCTTCAGCTCGTAGCCCATGACAGTCCCACCCCTCGCACGATCAGTGTGTCTCGAACAGCGGCCGCAGCTCGTCCGGCATCTGCGGCAGCGGCTTCTCCGCGATGTCCACGCCCTCGCCGGTGTCGTCGAGGGTGAGCACCAGGTTCTTCGTGGCCCACTCCGGGTCCGGCTCCGGGAAGTCGTCGCGGGTGTGCCCCCCGCGGGACTCCTCGCGGACCAGGGCCGCCTTGGCGATGCACTCGCTCACCAGCAGCATGTTGCGCAGGTCCAGCGCCAGGTGCCAGCCCGGGTTGTACTGGCGGTGGCCCTCCACGACCAGGTGCCGGGCCCGCTGCTTGAGCTTCTCGATCTCCGCCAGCGAGCGCTCGAGCTCGGGGGCGGTGCGGATGATCCCGACGAGGTCGTTCATCGCCTGCTGCAGGTCCTGCTGGATGGTGTAGGGATTCTCCAACGCCCGCGGCTCGGCCGTCGTCGCCGCGTCCAGCGCCCGCTCGAACGGCGCGAGCACGGGGTCCTGGGCGGCCAGCACGACCTCGGCGTCGACGGTCGGTGGGTCACCGGCCAGCCGTGCGGCGTACTCGGCCGCCGCCTCGCCGGCCCGCTTCCCGAAGACCAGCAGGTCCGAGAGCGAGTTGCCGCCGAGTCGGTTGGAGCCGTGCATGCCACCGGAGCACTCGCCCACGGCGTACAGGCCGGCCACCGCGGACGCCTCGGTGTCGGGGTCCACCTCGATGCCACCCATCACGTAGTGGCAGGTCGGCCCGATCTCCATCGGCTCGGCGGTGATGTCGACGTCGGCGAGCTCCTTGAACTGGTGGTACATCGAGGGCAGCCGCTTGCGGATGAACTCCGGGGTACGACGCGAGGCGATGTCGAGGAAGACGCCGCCGTGCGGTGAGCCGCGGCCGGCCTTGATCTCGGAGTTGATCGCGCGGGCGACCTCGTCGCGGGGCAGCAGCTCCGGGGGCCGCCGGTTGTTCGCCTTGTCGTCGTACCAGCGGTCGGCCTCCTCCTCGGTGTCGGCCGTCTCGTCCTTGAAGTACTCCGGGATGTAGTCGAACATGAACCGCTTGCCCTCGGAGTTGCGCAGGATCCCCCCGTCGCCGCGTACCGACTCGGTGACCAGCAGGCCCTTCACCGAGGGCGGCCACACCATCCCGGTGGGGTGGAACTGCACGAACTCCATGTTGATCAGCGAGGCTCCGGCCCGCAGGGCCAGCGCGTGCCCGTCGCCGGTGTACTCCCAGGAGTTGGAGGTCACCTTGAACGACTTGCCGATCCCGCCGGTCGCCAGGATCACCGCCGGGGCCTCGAAGACCACGAAGCGCCCCGTCTCGCGCCAGTAGGCGAACGCACCCGCGATCGCACCGTGGCTCCCGGCAGCTGCCGAGGAGTCGGTGAGCAGCTCGGTGACCGTGCACTCCATGAACACCTCGATGCCCAGGGCCACGGCGCGCTGCTGCAGGGTGCGGATCATCTCCAGCCCGGTGCGGTCGCCCACGTGGGCCAGTCGGGCGTAGCGGTGCCCGCCGAAGTCGCGCTGGGAGATCAGCCCGTCCTCGGTGCGGTCGAACAGCGCGCCCCAGTCCTCCAGCTCCAGCACCCGCTCGGGCGCCTCCTGGGCGTGCAGCTGGGCCATCCGCCAGTTGTTGAGCATCTTCCCGCCGCGCATGGTGTCGCGGAAGTGGACCTCCCAGTTGTCCTCCGGCCAGCGGTTGCCCATGGCCGCCGCGATGCCGCCCTCGGCCATCACCGTGTGCGCCTTGCCCAGCAGCGACTTGCACACGATGCCGACCCGTGCGCCCGCCTCGTGGGCCGCGATCGCGGCCCGGAGTCCGGAGCCGCCGGCCCCGATGACGAGGACGTCCAGCTGGTGCCGCTCGAACCCGTGCCCGGTCGTCGCGTCCGCCGGGCCGGGGCTCATCACGTTGCCGGTCATCGGGTGTCGAGTTCCCTGCGGCGGTTCAGTCATGTGGCAGTCCTTCCCGGGGTCCCCGTGGAGTTGTCCGCGGGGGGAGCGAAGCGGAGGGAGTGAACGAGTTCGTGGCGTGGGTCAAAAGAACCTCGGGTCGGAGAAGGCGCCGGTGGCCAGGAGGTAGACGTAGAGGTCGGCGATCGCGACCGAGAACAGTGACGCCCAGGCGTAGGCGGCGTGGTGCTCGTTCTGCTGCGAGACCCATGTCCAGAGCCGGTAGCGCACCGGGTGCTTGCTGAAGTGCCGCAACCGGCCACCGACGATGTGTCGGCAGGAGTGGCACGACAGCGTGTAGAGCCAGATCAGCACGATGTTGGCCAGGAAGATCAGCGTGCCCAGGCCCATGTGGCCCCAGTCGCCGTCCTCGTCCCGGAAGGCCAGCACGGTGTCGTAGCTGAGCACCAGCGCGACCAGCACTGCGGCGTACCAGAACCAGCGGTGCGTGTTGTTGAGGATCAGCGGCAACCGCGACTCGCCGCTGTAGCTGGCGTGCGGCTCGGCGACCGCGCAGGCAGGGGGCGCCAGCCAGAATGAGCGGAAGTACGCCTTGCGGTAGTAGTAGCAGGTCAGCCGGAAGCCGAGCGGGAAGATCAGGATGATCAGCGCCGCGGAGAGCGGGAAGCCCGCGAACGGCTGGCCGAAGTCGGAGGAGCCCTCGACGCAGTCGCCCAGGCACGGCGAGTAGAACGGCGACAGGTACGGCGCGGCGTAGTAGTTGCTGTCCGCGAAGGCGCGCCAGGTCGCGTAGACCACGAAGGCCGAGAAGATGACGAACGTCGTCAGGGGGTAGAGCCACCACGCATCCGTGCGCAGCGTCCGGGCCGGGATCCGGGCCCGGTCCCGACTCCCGACTCCGGTGTCCGTCGACGTCATACCCACCTCCGTGAAGCGAACCTGCGACCTGTGCGCTGTGACGCAGGTCTCGGCAACGGTCACCACAATGGCGGCAACCGCCGCGCAGGGGAAGGGGACGCACCCGAACGGGAAGGGGGATTTGTCACACCGACCAGTGGCGGACCGCACCTCCGCGTGGCGGTACGGTGACCTCCGTGGCAACTCATAACCAGAGCACGGCGAAGCAAGAGGCCGCGCAGAGCAGGACGCCCCACACCACCGTGAGCACCACCCCCGGTCCCATCCCCGGGAAGACGCTGGTGCAGCACGCCCGGGCCGCGCGGACCACGATCGCGCTGAAGCTCTCGATGGCCGTCAGCGGCGCCATCTTCATCCTGTTCGTGCTCGCGCACATGTACGGCAACCTCAAGGCCTTCGCCGGGCACGACGCGTTCAACACCTATTCGGAGCACCTGCGCGAGATCGGCGAGCCGATGCTGCCGCACGCGGGCTTCCTGTGGATCATGCGCGCCATCCTCATCGTGTCGCTGGTCGTGCACGTGTGGTCGGCGGTCGCGCTGTGGCGCCGGTCCGGCACCGCGCGCACGGTGAAGTACCAGGTGAAGAAGAACCCCAACTCCTCGCTGTCCTCGCGGACCATGCGTTGGGGCGGCCTGGCGATCCTGCTGTTCGTCGTCTGGCACCTGATCGAGTTCACCTTCGTCAAGGTCAGCGTCAACCCGGACGCGACCGGCGCCAACATCACCCAGGACCCGTACAACCTGGTGGTGGCGAGCTTCGAGGTCTGGTGGATGACGCTCATCTACCTCCTCGCCATGCTCGCGCTCGGCATGCACCTGCACCACGGCACCTTCAGCGCCGCGCAGACCCTCGGCCTGACCACGACCGTGCGGCGCCAGCGCACCTGGCGGCGGGTCGGCTGGGTCGTCGCGATCGTGATCGCCGGCGGCTTCTCGCTGGTCCCGATCTTCGTCCTGGCCGGCGTCATCAGCCGCTGACCGCCCGCCACCCCAGTCCGGACAGCACAGGAGTCCCGATGACCGACATGCCCGACACCACCACGACCGCCGACCCGTCGCGCACCGGCCCCGCCGACGGCGAGTACGACGACGCCGCCGGCTACTACACGATGGGTGAGCCGATCCGGGACACCAAGGCGCCCGACGGTCCGCTCGACGACATGTGGCAGCAGCGCAAGTTCGACGCCCGGATCGCCAACCCGGCCAAGCGCCGCCGGCTCTCCATCATCGTCGTCGGCACCGGCCTCGCGGGCGCCTCCGCTGCGGCCACGCTCGGCGAGGCCGGCTACGTGGTCAAGTCGTTCTGCTACCAGGACTCCCCCCGCCGCGCCCACTCGATCGCGGCCCAGGGCGGCATCAACGCGGCGAAGAACTACAAGAGCGACGGTGACTCGGTCTACCGGCTGTTCTACGACACCATCAAGGGCGGTGACTACCGCTCGCGGGAGTCGAACGTCTACCGGCTCGCCGAGGTGAGCGTCAACATCATCGACCAGGCAGTCGCGCAGGGCGTCCCGTTCGCCCGCGACTACGGCGGCCTGCTCGACAACCGCTCCTTCGGTGGCGTGCAGGTCTCCCGGACGTTCTACGCCCGCGGCCAGACGGGCCAGCAACTGCTCATCGGCGCCTACCAGGCGCTCGAGCGCCAGGTCGCCGCCGGCACCGTGAAGTGCTACACCCGCCACGAGATGCAGGAGCTGATCGTCGTGGATGGCCGGGCCCGCGGCATCCTCGTGCGCGACATGATCACCGGTGAGCTGGAGACCTACTTCGCCGACGTGGTGGTGCTGGCCTCCGGTGGCTTCGGCAACGTGTACTTCCTGTCCACCAACGCGATGGGCAGCAACGTGACGGCCGCCTGGCGGGCGCACCGCAAGGGCGCCTACATGGCCAACCCCTGCTACACGCAGATCCACCCGACCTGCATCCCGGTCACCGGCTCCCACCAGTCCAAGCTGACCCTGATGAGCGAGTCGCTGCGCAACGACGGTCGCATCTGGGTGCCGAAGAACAAGGCTGACTGCGACAAGGACCCCCGCGAGATCCCCGAGGCCGACCGCGACTACTACCTGGAGCGGATCTACCCCTCCTTCGGCAACCTGGTCCCGCGGGACATCGCCTCGCGCCAGGCCAAGTACATGTGCGACGAGGGCCGTGGCGTCGGCCCCGAGGTCGACGGCGTCCGCCGGGGCGTCTACCTCGACTTCGCCGACGCGATCGACCGCCTGGGCAGCGACGCCGTCGCCGCGAAGTACGACAACCTCTTCGACATGTACGAGCGGATCACGGGTGAGAACCCGTACGAGGTGCCGATGCGCATCTACCCGGCCGTGCACTACGTGATGGGCGGCCTGTGGGTCGACTACGACCTGCAGTCGACGATCCCCGGCCTGTTCGTCTGCGGTGAGGCCAACTTCTCCGACCACGGCGCCAATCGCCTGGGCGCGTCCGCCCTGATGCAGGGCCTGGCCGACGGCTACTTCGTGCTCCCCAACACCATCCGCGACTACCTGGCCGAGGGCCCCTTCGACAAGGTGCCGGAGGACCACCCCTCCGTGCTGGAGGCCCAGGAGGCGGTCCGCACGAAGATCGACCGGCTGATGGGCGTCGACGGCACCCGCAGCGTCGACTCCTACCACCGCGAGCTCGGCAACATCATGTGGGAGTACTGCGGCATGGAGCGCACCGCCGACGGCCTGGAGAAGGCGATCGACCTCATCCGCACCCTGCGCGAGGACTTCTGGCGCAACGTGAAGGTGCTCGGCTCCGCCGACACCCTCAACCAGTCGCTGGAGAAGGCCACCCGGGTGGCCGACTTCCTCGAGCTCGGCGAGTTGATGTGCATCGACGCGCTGAACCGCCGCGAGTCCTGCGGTGGCCACTTCCGGGCCGAGTCCCAGACCGAGGACGGCGAGGCGCTGCGCCACGACGACCTCTACGCGTACGCGGCGGCCTGGGAGTGGCGGGGTGAGGACGAGAAGCCGGTCCTGCACAAGGAAAACCTGACGTACGAGTTCGTCGAGATGAAGCAGCGGAGCTACAAGTGAAACTCACCCTCAAGATCTGGCGCCAGCCGGACTACCAGTCCGACGGTGCGATGCACACCTACGAGGTGGACGGCATCTCCGCCGATATGTCCTTCCTCGAGATGCTCGACGTGCTCAACGAGGACCTCAACGGCAGGGGTGAGGAGCCGGTCGCGTTCGACTCCGACTGCCGCGAGGGCATCTGCGGCATGTGCAGCCTGATGATCAACGGCCAGGCGCACGGACCCGAGGTGACCACCACCTGCCAGCTGCACATGCGCTCCTTCTCCGACGGCGACACCATCACCATCGAGCCGTGGCGCGCCGACGCCTTCCCGGTCATCAAGGACCTGTGCGTGGACCGGTCGGCGTTCGACCGGATCATCCAGTCCGGCGGCTACATCTCCGTCAACACCGGCTCTGCCCCTGAGGCCAACTCGGTGCCGGTCGCCCACGAGAAGGCGCTGCGGGCGTTCAACGTCGCGACCTGCATCGGTTGCGGTGCCTGCGTGGCGGCCTGCCCGAACGGCTCGGCGTCGCTGTTCGTCGGCGCCAAGGTCACCCACCTCGGGGAGCTGCCCCAGGGGCAGACCGAGCGCGACAGCCGGGTGGTCAGCATGGTCGCCCAGCACGACCACGAGGGGTTCGGCGGCTGCACGAACATCGGCGAGTGCGCGGGTGCGTGTCCCAAGGAGATCCCGCTCGACGTGATCGCCCAGCTCAACAAGGACCTGCGCACCGCGCTGCGTCACGGGCACTGACCGACGCTGCTGGGCACTGCCCACGACCGCGGAGGACGCACACGACACGCCCACTGGTCTGGACCACTGCCGCCGTTTCCTAGACCACTCACGGGAACGCGGGTAGACCAGTCCCCCACCAGTCCGGTGAAAACGTAGGCAAAACGGACAATTGGTGCTTACCGTTTCCGGGTGAACGACGACACCAGCACCGTGCGCCCCAGCCGTCGGCTCTGGGCGCTGGCACGACGAGGAACCATCCTGGTCACCGCCGTTGCCGCGGCCGGTGCCCTCGTCGCCGCAGCGCCGGCTCCGTCGGCCCGCAGTACGACGCAGGGCACATCTCAGGGCACGTCCCACGTCGACGCCGCTGCCGGCACCGCGCTCCGTTCGCCGGTCGGCGCCGTGGTCCGCTCGGAGGTCCGCGGCGTGGGCGCGAGGAACATCCTGCTCCCGAGCACCCGGGTCACCGCCCGCTGGTCCAGGGCGATCAACACCACCCGGAAGGGCGTGGTCAACTACGCCTACTGGCGCTGGTACGCGCCGTACACGAACGTCCCGACCGGCTGGACCGGCAGCACCCGGTGGTGCAACCCGGGCCGCGCGTCGAGCTCGTCGCACACCGCGACGCTGAACTCCATCAACTTCGTGCGCTCCCTCAACGGGCTCGCCTCCGTCGGCTTCGGACCGCTGCTGAACTGGCGCGCCCAGCGCAGCGCCCTGATGATGTCGGCGAACACCACACTGAGCCACTACCCGACGACGAGCTGGCGGTGTTACAGCGCCGTGGGCGACACGACCGCGGCGAAGTCGAACCTTGCCCTGGCGCTGCCCGACATCACCTCCGGGCACATCGTCGACATGTACATGGACGACGCCGGGGCGGGCAACGAGGCCGTCGGTCACCGCCGCTGGCTGCTCTACCCGTACACGACCCGGATGGGCAACGGCAGCACCGAGACCGCCAACGCCCTGACGGTCGTCGGCCCCACAGCCTGGTGGCGGCCCAACCCGCGGTGGACGTCGTGGCCCTCGAGCGGGTACTTCCCGAGCCCGCTGGAGCCGCGCGGCCGCTGGTCGTTGACCTCCGGCATCGCCGGCGAGGACTTCTCGCGCGCCATCGTGCGCGTGTGGCACAACGGCCGGCGCATCTACCCGCGCAAGCTCGCGGTGCACACCGGCTACGGCATGCCGACGGTGGCCTGGCAGATGCCGTGGGAGCGGTCGCGGCTGGGCACCTACCGGGTCAGCGTGGTCCGGATCACCCGCCCCGGCGTGCGCCACTTCTACGGCCACTCCTACACGGTGAACGTCTTCCGCCCCACGCGCTGACCGGCCGGAAGCCGACGACCCGCCGGTGGCTCACCCGTCCAGCGAGTAGCTGCGCACCGGCTGCCAGCCCTCGTCGTCGGTGTGCACGTAGAGCCAGAACTCGGCCACGTCGAACTTCGCCTCGAAGCCGCCCAGCTCGTCGAAGGCACGGTCCATCGCCTCGTCCTGGAGGTGGTGCGCCACGGTCACGTGCGGGTGGTAGGGGAACTCGACGTCGATGGCGAGCGGCCCCCTGCGCAAGTCGGCGGCGAGCCGTTCGCAGGCCGAGATTCCCTCCACCACCCCGACGAACACCACGGGTGAGCGCGGGCGGAACGTCCCGGTCCCGCGCAGGTGCACCCGGAAGGACGGCGTCCGCCCGGCGACCTCCCCCAGGTGGGCCCGGATCTCGTCGAGGTCGGCGTCCGGCACGTCGTACGGCGGGACCAGGGTGATGTGCGTGGGGATCTGCCGCGCCTCCATGTCCCCGAGCCCGATCCGGTAGTCCTGCAACCGGGCACCATGGGGCTCGGGAACCGCGACCGAGACGCCGATGGTGGGCACGCGGCCGAACCTATCGCAGCCGCTACGGCCGGCCCGGTCCGGGCGCGACCAGGCCGACCCGGTCGTAGACGTCGGCCAACGTCCGGCGGGCGACCTCTCCGGCGCGCTCGGCCCCGCGGGCGAGCACGTCGTCGAGCACGGTCCGGTCCTCCAGGAGGGCCAGGGTGCGGTCTCGGAACGGCGTCACGAACTCGACGACCACGTCGGCCAGGTCTCCCTTGAAGTCGCCGTAGCCACGCCCGGCGTACTCCTCCTCCAGGCCCGGGACCGTGCGACCGGTCAGCTCCGAGTAGATCGTCAGGAGGTTGGAGACACCCGGCTTCTCCTCAGGGTCGAAGCGCACGTCGGACCCCGAGTCCGTCACCGCCGAGCGGATCTTCTTCGCCGAGACCCTGGGGTCGTCGAGCAGCTCGATGATGCCCGACGGGCTCGAGGCCGACTTCGACATCTTCGCCGTGGGGTTCTGCAGGTCGTAGATCTTCCCGGTCGTCTTGAGGATGTAGGGCTCGGGCAGCCGGAACGTCTTCTTGTAGCGGTGGTTGAACCGCTGGGCGAGGTCCCGGGTCAGCTCCAGGTGCTGGCGCTGGTCCTCCCCCACCGGCACGTACTCCGGCCGGTACAGCAGGATGTCGGCGGCCATCAGCATCGGGTAGGCGAACAGCCCGACCGACGCCGCACCTTCGCCGTCCTTGGCCGACTTGTCCTTGAACTGCGTCATCCGGCGGGCTTCACCGAAGCTGGTGATGCACTGCAGGACCCACCCGAGCTGGGTGTGCTCGGGCACGTGGGACTGCAGGAAGATCGCCGAGCGCTCGGGGTCGATGCCCAGCGCGATCAGCTGCGCGGCGCAGCGGACGAACCGCTCGCGGAGCACCTTCGGGTCCTGCGGCACGGTCAGCGAGTGCAGGTCGGCGATGAAGAAGAACGGGTCGTGGCCCTCCTGCAGGGACGACCACTGCCGCAGTGCACCGAGGTAGTTCCCGAAGTGGAAGGAGTCCGAGGTGGGCTGGATGCCGGAGAGGACTCGAGGGAGGGCGCGCGGCTGCGAGGGCATGGCGGCATTCTCCCAAACCCGATTGCCCCCGGCCCAGCGGGTTGGCAGGGTGCGGGCATGCCAGGTTCCCTCGACGTCCCCACCCTCACCGACGGCGTGGTCACCCTGCGCGCCCCCCGGGAGGACGATGTGCTCGGCTCGTGGGAGCAGTGCCAGGACCCGTTGAGCCAGCAGTGGACGACCGTGCCGATCCCGTACTCGCTGGCGGACGCGCGCGACTGGATCACCCGGGTGATCCCGGGGTTCTGGGCCAGCGGGACGGAGTGGCACTTCGTCATCGAGCACGCCGGCCAGTTCGCCGGCACGATCACGCTGCGCCCCGAGGTGTCCGTCGCGGCCGGCGGCCGGGCCGAGCTCGCGTACGGTTCCCACCCGCGGGTCCGGGGCACCGGAGCGGTGGAGCGGGCCGCCCGCCTGCTGCTCGACTGGGGCTTCGCCGAGCGCAGCCTCACGACGGTCGTGTGGTGGGCCAACCGGGGCAACTGGGCGTCCCGCAAGCTGGCCTGGCGCCTGGGCTTCGCCATCGAGGGCACTGCGCGCCAGTACCTCCCGCACCGCGACGAGCTGCGCGACGCGTGGCTCGGCACGCTGTTGCGCGACGACGAGCGCCTGCCGCGGCACCCGTGGTACGACGTCCCGCGCATCACCGGCTCGGGGATCGTGCTGCGCCGGCACCGCGACGGCGACGTCCCGCGGGTGCTCGAGGCGTGCACCGACGAGCGGACGGCGTACTGGCTCGGCGGCCTCCCGTCGCCGTACACCCTGGAGACCGCCCGCCGGTTCGTGCGCGACCGCTCCGAGGGGATGGCCCGGGGCACCGACCTGCACTGGATGATCGCCGACCCCGAGACCGACGCGATGCTCGGCACCGTCTCGCTGATGCACCTGGACCAGGGTGCCGCGGAGGTCGGCTACTGGGCGCACCCCGACGCCCGCGGCCGTGGCGTCATGACCGAAGCGGTCCGACTGGCCGTGCGGCACGCCTTCATCGACACCGAGGACGGTGGTCTCGGCGTCGAGCGGCTCACCCTCTACTCCGCCGTGGACAACGCCGCCTCCGTGCACGTCGCCGAGGCGAACGGCTTCCGCCGGACCGGCCTGGAGCGGCAGGCGATCAGCTGCCGCGACGGCAAGCACGACATGGTCGGCTACGACCTGCTGGCCGGCGAGCTGCAGCTGTAACGCCCGGATGGCTCCTCAGGGTGCGCACCCGGCCGGACCCCGCGTGGCCAGGACCGGGCGCTACCTGCGAGCTTCACGGCGACGCACGACGGCCGAGACGAGTACGACGAGAAAACCACCGAGCGCCAGCCCGACGCCGACCAGGGCCGTCGCGCGGAAGCTGGTGACCGAGGCGCCGCCGGCGGCGACGACGAGGCCGCCCAGCCAGGCGCCCAGCGCGTTGGCCACGTTGAGGGAGGAGTGGTTCAACGCGGCGCCCAGCGTCTGCGCGTCACCGGCCACCTGCATCAACCGGAGCTGGAGGTTGACCACGAGCACCGACCCCGCGACGGTCACCAGGAACGCCACCGGGAGCGCGATCCAGCCGTGCGGCGAGACCACCCAGAACAACAGCAGCACCAGGGCCATGCCGAGGCTGCCGGCCAGCAGGGAACGCATGATCGACCAGTCGGCCAGCTCACCGGCCACCCAGGTGCCGACCACCATCCCGAGGCCCAGCACGAACAGGAACACCGGCACGGCCGACTCGGGGAGCCCGCCCACCTCGGTCACCGTCGGTGCGATGTAGGAGTAGGCGGCGAACATGCCGCCGAAGCCGATCGCGCCGGCCAGCAGGGTCAGCCACACCTGCAGGTCGGCGAACACGGCCAGCTCCCGCCGTCCGCGGGCGTTCGGGTCGGCAGGCAGCACCGGGATGAAGCGGCGGACCAGGACCATCGTGCCCAGCCCGAGCACCGCGACCAGCCAGTACGCCGAGCGCCAGCCGAGGTGCTGGCCCAGCCAGGTGGCCGCCGGCACACCGATCACGTTGGCGACGGAGAGCCCCAGCATGACGAGCGCGACGGCGCGACCGCTGCGGCCGGGTCGGGCGAGCGAGGCCGCCACCAGGGACGCCACGCCGAAGTACGCCCCGTGGGGCACGCCCGAGGCGAACCGGGCCACCAGGAGCCAGCCCTGGCTGGTGGCGAGGGCGGACGCGGCGTTGCCCAGCACGAAGGCCGCCATCAGGGCGACCAGCAGGCCGCGGCGCGGCAGCCGGGCGCCGAAGTACGCCAGCACCGGTGCACCCACGACGACACCGACGGCGTACGCCGAGATGGCGTGGCCGGCGCTGGGGATGGTCACGTCCATGCCGCGGGCGATCTGCGGCAGCAGCCCCATCGTGACGAACTCCGTGGTGCCGATCGCGAAGCCGCCCATGGCCAGGGCCAGCACCGCGAGCCCGAAGTGCACCGGGGCACGCGTGGGGACGGGCCGCACGGTCGTCAGGGTGGTCACCTCCTCCACAAGTCCAGGCCGGTGCGATTGATTCCAGCAGATCGCGACCCCGTCGCCTGCTGTGTCGGAACTCACCAGCGCCACGCCGGGGGCGTCGGCGGGGGTGCGGCGAGGCGGGCAGGTGCGTGGGCGTGCAGGTCGGCGCGGCGGCCGGCCCGCGTAGGTTGGCCGGCATGGGCTGGTGGACCGAGCACGTCGTACCCCGGATCGTCGACCGGTCGCTCGCGCTCCGGGAGCTGCAGGACGTACGCCGCAGGGTCTGCGCCCCGTTGCACGGCCGGGTGCTCGAGATCGGCTTCGGCTCCGGCCTGAACGTCCCGCACTACCCGAGCGCGGTGACGTCGGTCGCCGCGGTGGAGCCGAGTGACGTGGCCTGGCGGATGTCGGCGCCCCGCCGTACCGCGACCGGCGTCCCCGTGGAGCGCAGCGGGCTGGACGGCCAAGCCCTCGCCGAGGACGACCACACCTGCGACACCGCGCTGGTGACCTTCTCGCTGTGCACGATCCCCGACGCCGATCGGGCGCTGCGCGAGGTCGCCCGCGTGCTGAGGCCCGGCGGCCTGCTGGCCTTCCTCGAGCACGGGCTGGCGCCGGACGACGACGTCGTTCGCTGGCAGCACCGGCTGGAGCCGTTGCAGCGGCGGGTCGCCGGCGGTTGTCACCTCACCCGCGACGTGGCTGCCCTGCTGGTCGGGGCCGGGTTCACGGTCGAGGACCTCGAGCGCTGGTACCTCCCCGGCCCGCGGGCGTCACGGCCGTGGGTGCACCTCTACGCCGGGAACGCGACCGCCCGCTGAACCCCGCTGTAACGCGGTGTCCAGGACGCTGAGTGGGTCGTACACGCCTTGTTCAGCGTCGACAACTCCGCGTTACAGCCGGTCGGGTCAGAGGGCGTCGATGACGGCGTTGAAGGTCGCCGAGGGGCGCATCACGGCGCTGGCCCGGGCGTCGTCGGGCTTGTAGTAGCCGCCGATGTCGACCGGGTTGCCCTGCACGGCGACCAGCTCGTCGACGATGGTGTCCTGACTGCCGCTGAGCGCCTCCGCGACGGCGGCGAACCTGGCGGCCAGCTCCGCGTCGTCGGTCTGCTGGGCCAGCTCCTGCGCCCAGTAGAGGGCGAGGTAGAAGTGGCTGCCGCGGTTGTCGATGCCGCCCAGCTTGCGGGTCGGGGACTTGTCCTCGTTGAGGAACGTCTCGGTGGCCCGCTCCAAGGCCTCCCCGAGCACGCGCGCCTGGTCGTTGTCGGCCTGCTCGGCGTACTTCTCGAGGCTCTCTGCGAGGGCCAGGAACTCCCCGAGGCTGTCCCAGCGGAGGTAGTCCTCCTTGAGCAGCTGCTGGACGTGCTTGGGCGCCGAGCCGCCGGCACCGGTCTCGAACAGGCCGCCGCCGTTGATCAGCGGCACGATCGAGAGCATCTTCGCCGACGTGCCCAGCTCGAGGATCGGGAACAGGTCGGTGTTGTAGTCACGCAGCACGTTGCCGGTCACCGAGATGGTGTCCTCGCCCCTGCGGATCCGCTCCAGGGAGTAGGCCGTGGCGTCGGCCGGCTTCATGATCTCGATGGCCAGGCCGTCGGTGTCGTGGTCCTGGAGGTACCGCTGCACCTTCGCGATCAGGTTGGCGTCGTGGGCGCGGGCCTCGTCCAGCCAGAACACCGCGGGCGAACCGGTGGCCCGGGCCCGGGTGACGGCGAGCTTGACCCAGTCGCGGATCGGCTCGTCCTTGGTCTGGCAGGCGCGCCAGATGTCGCCCGGCGCGACGTCGTGCTCGATGAGCACCTCGCCGGCGCCGTTGACGACCTGGACCGTGCCCGCGGCCGGGATCTCGAGGGTCTTGTCGTGCGAGCCGTACTCCTCGGCCGCCTTGGCCATCAGCCCGACGTTGGGGACCGAGCCCATGGTGGCCGGGTCGAAGGCGCCGTGGGCGCGGCAGTCGTCGAGCACGGTCTGGTAGACGCCGGCGTAGGACGAGTCCGGAATGACCGCGAGGGTGTCGTGCTCCTCGCCGTCCGGACCCCACATGTGCCCGGAGCTGCGGATCATCGCAGGCATCGAGGCGTCGACGATCACGTCGGAGGGCACGTGCAGGTTGGTGATGCCTCTGTCGGAGTCGACCATCGCCAGGTCCGGCCCGTCGTCGAGCCCCTGCTGGACGGCGGCCTTGATCGCGTCGCCCTCGGGCAGGGCCGTCACCGCGGAGAGCAGCGCACCGAGTCCGTCGTTGGGCGAGATGCCCGCGGCCTCGAGCGCGGCGCCGTACTGCTCGAACAAGGTCGGGAAGAAGGCCTGGACCACGTGGCCGAAGATGATCGGGTCGGAGACCTTCATCATCGTCGCCTTGAGGTGCACCGAGAA
>DASTFI010000069.1:0-15991 GCA_035708765.1 Marmoricola sp. | reverse complement strand
GTCCCGACCGGAGGTGAGCTGGATCCTCGGCGGCGGCTGGTCGATGGAGGCGTTCCCGCACGGGCTGCCGCACCGCGACCAGCTCGACGACGTGACCGCCGGCCGGCCGGCGTACTTCCCCAACCGCGACCACCACAGCGGCTGGGCCAACAGTGCCGCGCTGGAGCGAGCCGGCATCGACCGGGACACCCCCGACCCGGCCGACGGCCGGATCGAGCGGGATGCCGACGGCGAGCCGACCGGTGCGCTGCACGAGGGCGCGATGGAGCTCGTCGAGAAGGTACTGCCGCCGGAGACGCAGCATGAGTACGACGACGCGCTCCGCACCGCGCTGGCGCACCTGAACTCCCTGGGCATCACCGGGTGGCAGGACGCCTGGGTCGAGACCGACCTGACCCGGCCCGGCGTGCACGCCGCCTACCTGCGTGCGGCGACCGAAGGCTGGCTCACCGCCCGCGTCTCGGCGGCGCTGTGGTGGGAGCGCGCCACCGCGCCAGACGACGTCGAGGCGGAGGTACGACGTCTTGCCGCCCTCCGCGACGAGACGAACGCCCTCGGCCTCGACCGCTACGACGTGCACAGCGTCAAGATCATGCAGGACGGGGTGGCCGAGACCTTCACCGCCGCGCTGCTGGAGCCCTACCTCGATGCGTGCGGTTGCCCGACGGACAACTCCGGCATCTCCTTCCTGCCACCCGAGCTGCTCACCCGCGTCGTCGGAGCGCTCGACGCCACCGGCTTCCAGGTGCACGTGCACGCCCTCGGCGACCGGGCCGTCCGGGACGCGCTCGACGCGATCGAGGCCGCCCGCGCCTCCAACGGCAGCGCCGACCGGCGCCACCAGCTGGCGCACCTGCAGGTCGTCGACCCGGCCGACGTGCCGCGGTTCCGCGCACTCGGCGTCACCGCGAACCTGCAGGCGCTCTGGGCCTGCCACGAGCCGCAGATGGACGAGCTCACCATCCCGTTCCTCGGCGAGCGACGGGCGGCGTTGCAGTACCCCTTCGGTGACCTGTTCCGCTCCGGCGCCACCCTGGCGATGGGCAGCGACTGGCCGGTCAGCTCGCCGCACCCGATGCAGGCGATCCACGTCGCGGTCAACCGGTTCGAGCCCGGACGCCCGTCCGGATCGACGCCGCTGTGCAGCGGCCAGGAGCTCGCGCTGGCCACCGCACTGCGGGCCTACACCGCCGGCTCGACGTACGCCAACCGTCGGGAGACCGACACCGGCACCCTCCGCGTCGGCGCGGCAGCGGACCTCGTCGTGCTCGACCGCGACCCCTTCACGGTGCCGGCGCACGAGCTGGGCGACGTGGGCGTCGACCGGGTGTACGTCGCCGGCGAGCCGGTGACTCCGGCCGTACGATGACCGCGCGGATCCGTCGTCCGAAGGCTGTCTTGCGTGCGATTTCCGCTCTAGAGTGACCCCATGACTGACGATTCCGCCATGCCGACTGCCCTCCCCCAGGAGCGCCGGCTCGTCACCGAGATCCCCGGGCCCGGCTCCCGGGAGCGGTTTGCGCGGCGCAACACCCTCGTCGCCGCGGGGGTGGGTACGACGCTGCCTGTGTTCGTCGAGCGCGCCGGTGGCGGCGTGCTCGTCGACGTCGACGGCAACTCGCTGATCGACCTGGCCAGCGGCATCGCGGTGACCACCGTCGGCAACGCCGCCCCGGAGGTGGTCGAGCGGGTGCGCGAGCAGGTGGCCGCCTTCACGCACACGTGCTTCATGGTCACGCCCTACGACAGCTACGTCGACGTCTGCGCCCGGCTGGCGGAGCTCACACCCGGAGACCACGCCAAGAAGTCGGTGCTCCTCAACTCCGGCGCCGAGGCGGTCGAGAACGCGGTCAAGATCGCCCGGCACGCCACCGGCCGGTCCGGGGTCGCGGTCTTCGAGCACGCCTACCACGGCCGCACCAACCTGACGATGGCGATGACGGCCAAGAACATGCCCTACAAGCAGGGCTTCGGCCCGTTCGCCGGCGACGTGCACCGGGCGCCGATCTCCTACCCGTTCCGCGACGGGCTCTCCGGCGAGGAAGCCGCGCGGCGGGCGATCGAGCTGCTCGACAAGCAGGCCGGCGCGGAGAACCTCGCCTGCGTCGTGGTCGAGCCGATCCTGGGCGAAGGCGGCTTCATCGTGCCGGCTCCGGGTTTCCTGCCGGCCCTCGCGACGTGGGCCGAGGAGCACGGCATCGTGCTCGTCGCCGACGAGATCCAGTCCGGCTTCTGCCGCACCGGTGCCTGGTTCGCGTGCGAGCACGAGGGCGTCGTACCCGACCTGGTCACCACCGCCAAGGGCATCGCCGGCGGACTGCCGCTGGCGGCGGTCACCGGCCGGGCGGAGCTGATGGACGCGGTGCACCCCGGTGGCCTCGGCGGCACCTACGGCGGCAACCCGGTCGCCTGTGCCGCAGCGCTCGGGGCCATCCAGGCGATGGTCGAGCACGACCTCTGCACCCGGGCGCGGGAGATCGGCACGACCCTGGAGAAGCGGCTGCTCCAGCTGCAGCAGGAGTTCCCCACCATCGGCGACGTGCGCGGACGCGGCGCGATGATGGCGATCGAGCTCGTCGGCGACGCCGGCCACGCGCCCGATCCCGCCCGGGCGGCGGCCGTGAACGCCGCCTGCCACGCCGCGGGCGTCGTCACCCTCACCTGCGGCACCTGGGGCAACGTGTTCCGGTTCCTGCCACCGCTGAGCATCAGCGACGCGCTTCTCGACGACGCGCTGACCGTGCTCGCCGACGCGTTCGCCCGCACCGCCTGAAGGCGTCCGGGTCAGCGGTCCTCCTGCCCCCAGGGGCTGCCGTGCTCGCCGAGCAGGTCGAGGAAGGGCACCGCGTCGAACGCCTCGGGCCCCAGGACTCCGGCACCCTGCCAGCGTCCGGCCGCGAGCAGCTCGAGCGCGATCACGGGGTTGACCGCGGTCTGCCAGGCCACGCACTGGTGGCCGTACTCGCGCATCGACCAGTCGTTGTCGACGACGTGGTAGAGGTACGTCGCCCGCGGCTGCCCGTCCGTGCCGGTGCCGGTGACGAACACACCGGCGCAGGTCTTGCCGCTCATCCGGGGACCGAGCGTCGCGGGGTCCGGCAGGCACGAGGCCACCACGTCGCGTGGCGACACCTGCTGCCCGCGGACGGTGACCGGGTCGGTGCGGTCCAGGCCCAGCTTGTGCAGCGTCTTGAGGACGTCGATGAACTCCGCGCCGAGCCCGTACTTGAAGGTCGCCCGCCGGCAGTCGAGCCAGCGCGGCATCAGCAGCACCTCCTCGTGCTCGACGTTGACGCACTCGACCGGGCCGATGCCCTCGGGGAAGTCGAACACCTCCGGCTCGCTGAACGGCGGCGTCGTGCGCCAGCTGCCGTCCTCCCAGACGATCGGCGGGTTCAGGCACTCCTCGATGGTCGTCCAGATGGAGAACGTCGGCGCGAACACCTCCTCGCCGTCGGGGCCCTCGACGACCAGGTTGGCCCCGTCGCGCACGTCCAGGGCGTCGATCGAGGAGAAGAGGTGGTCGGCGGCGTAGCGGGCGAGCACGTCCGAGAGCCCCGGCTCGACCCCCATCCCGACCAGCGCCAGCCGACCGGCCGCTTCCCACTCGCCGGCCTTGGCGAACTGCTCGTCGCCGAGCTTGACCCCCGGTTGCTCGTACGGCGCCTCGGGATGCGGCCGCGACAGGCTCATCGCCATGTCGAGGTAGTCGGCACCGGCGGCGAACGCGCCGTCGAAGATCGGCATCACGAAGCGCGGGTCCACGGCGTTCATCACGTGCGTGATGCCGTGGTCGTGGCAGAGCGCCGCGACCGAGGCCGACGACGAGGCGTCCACCCGGGCGGCGACGAAACGGTCGTCGGTGGCCGCGCTCGCCTCGGCACGCGCGAGGTCCTGGTCGGCGACCACCAGCATCTCGTAGAAGTCCCGGCGCGCGGCGATGGCAGCGATCGCGGCACCGACTGCGCCGGCTCCCACCAGCAGGATCCGCATCACTCCACCGCCTCGACCGGTGTGCTCTTCCGCAGCGACCGGCGCAGCCAGATCGTGTTCGCGATCACCAGCAGCACGCCGAAGGCGAAGACGAGCGTGCCCATCACGTTCACCTGCGGCGGCGTCCCGACCCGGGAGCTGCCGTAGACCCACAGCGGGAACGTCTGCATGGTGCCGGCGTTGAACTGGGTGATGATGAAGTCGTCGATGGACAGGGCGAAGGCGAGCAGCGCGCCGGCGACGACGCCGGGCATCAGCACCGGCAGGGTGACCAGCCGGAACGTCGTGAACGGGCTGGCGCCGAGGTCGCGCGCGGCCTCCTCCAGCGAGGGGTCGTAGGCCGCCATCCGGGCCCGGACGGTGATGGCGACGTAGACGATGTCGAACATGATGTGCGCGATCACCACGGTCCAGTAGCCGCGCGGGATACCCATCGTCAAGAACAGCGACAGCAGGCCGGTGCCCATCGCGATCTCGGGCGCGGCGACGTTGGCGAACAGCACCAGGTCCAGGACGCCCCGGCCGCGGAAGCGGTACTTGCCCATCGCGTAGCCGATCATCGTGCCGAGCACCGCCGAGACGATCGTGACGATGACCGCGATGGTGATGCTGTTCTCCAGCGACGTGGTGAGGTCGTTGATGCTGAACAGCTCGCGGTACCAGTTCAGCGTCCAGCCCTGCCAGACGAAGTTGAACCTGCCGTTGGTGTCGTTGAACCCGAACAGGATCATCACCAGGATCGGCAGCGACAGCCACGCGATGATCACCCACGTGTAGGTCTTCAGCAGCCAGCCGCCACGACGCCGCCGTCGCCTCGACGACGGCCCCTGCACGTCGACGGCGGCGTCAGCGACCCGGTCGGTGGTGGCCGTCATCCTGCGCTCGCATCGAGGACGTCGCGGGTGCCCAGCGCCTTGGCGTAGAGGAAGATCCCGAGCAGCAGGGCGCCCAGCAGGATCGAGCTGAGCGCGGACGCCTGCGGGTACTGCGAGTTCGTCAGGTAGAGCGTCTCGATGATGTTGCCGATCATCACCTGTCCGGTGCCGCCGAGGATCTGTGCGTTGACGTAGTCCGCCGCTGCCGGGACGAAGGTGAGGATCACGCCGGCGAAGACACCGGGCAGCGACAGCGGGAGCACCACCTTGGTGAACACCTCGCGCCGGCCGGCGAAGAGGTCCGCGGCCGCCTCGAGCAGCGATCCGTCGATCCGCTCCAGCGCCACGTAGATCGGCAGCACCATGAACGGCAGGAAGTTGTAGACGAGGCCGCCCACGACGGCGTACGGCGTGGCCAGCACGTGGAAGCCACCGGGGAGCAGGCCCCAGTCCTTGAGGTTGCCCAGCACGATCCCGTTGTCGGCGAGCAGGAACTGCCACGAGATCGTCCGGATGACGAAGGTGACGAAGAAGGGCAGCAGGATCAGGAACAGGTACGTCGACTTGTGCCGACCGCCCCGGAAGGCGATCCAGTACGCCATCGGGTAGGCCAACAGGATGGTGATCACGGTCGTGGCCAGCCCGTAGACCAGCGAGCGCACCAGCTGGACGTGGTAGCTGCTGATCATGTCCGTGTAGTTGTGCCAGGCCAGCGTCTGCCGGAAGCCGGTCTCCAGCGAGCCCGTCTGCAGCGACACGTTGAGCATCGCCAGCATCGGCACCACGAAGAACACCAGCAGCCACAGGCCGCCGGGCAGCACCAGCCAGTACGGCGCAAGACGTCTACGCATGCCGGATCAGGACTGGTAGACGGGCTCGAAGATGCTGTTCCACGTCTCGAGGTCCTTGCCGCGCGGCGCCAGCCCGATGTTGGTCTTGGCGTAGGTGGCCTCGTCCGGGAAGGTCGCGTAGCTGGTCGCCACGGCGTCGAGGTAGGCCTTGTCCTCGCCCTTCGCGGCGGCGGCGTCCGACTTGACGACCTGCTGGGCGTCCGGCACCGGCGAGATGTAGTTGACCCACTCCGTCACCGCGGCGGCGACGTCCGGCTGGTAGTAGTAGTCCATCAGCTCCATCGCGCTGACCGGGTTCTTGGCGCCCTTGAGGATGAGGAAGTTGTCGGTCCACAGCAGGCCGCCCTCCTCGGGGATGACGAACTTCAGCTTCCCGCCGATCGCCTCGCCCGACAGGTTCTGCTGGAAGATGTCGCCCGACCAGGCCATCGAGGCCCACAGGTCGCCGGTGGCCAGGGCGTTGATGTAGTTCTGCGAGTAGAAGTTGCGGACCAGCGGCTTCATGTCCTTCAGCCACTTCGCGGCCTTCTCCCAGTCGTCCGCGGTGGACTTCTGCGGGTCCACGCCGATGGCGAGCAGGGCGCAGTTGGGCAGGTCCTCGTTGTTGGCGAACAGGCCGATGTGGCCCTTGAGCTTCGGGTCGTTGAGGTCGGCCCAGCTGGTGATCTCCTTGCCGGTCTTCTCGGGGTTGTAGCCGATGCCGGTGAAGCCCGCCTGCCACGGGATCGAGTAGACGTTGCCGGGGTCGAACGCGACGTTCTGGTACTTCTCGCCGCCGTACTTGCGGAAGTTGGTCAACCGGTCCTGGTCCAGCGGGACCAGGAAGCCGAGGTCGCGGAACTTGTTGAAGTAGATGCCGCTGCTGATCACGGCCAGGTCGAAGCCGCAGTACTGGCCCGAGGAGAGGGTCGGCTGCACCTTGGCGAAGAACGGGCCGTTGTCCTGCACCGCCTCGAGGTACTTGACCTGGATGCCGTTGTCCTTCTCGAACGCGTCGAGGGTCGGGTGGTCGCTCTTGCCCTCGGTGTCCAGGTAGAGCGGCCAGTTGGCCCAGGTCAGCTGGCCGGTCTCCTTCTGCTTGGCCCAGTACTCCTTGATCGCCGACTTGCTGGTGTCGGTCTTCTTGCCCTGCGCCTCGATGCCGCCGCAGCCGGCGAGCACCGCCGCACCGGCGAGGCCGCCGAAGATCTTGAAGACGTCGCGGCGGCCAACGCGCGAGCCGGTCAGGCCGCGCAGCAGGACCGGGTCGAGGGGTCCGGGCAGGTGTGCGTCGTTCATCGGGTGGCCTCCGGGTTCTCGTGGATGAGGTAGGAGTGGTCACGGGCCCAGGACAGCCACACGGTGTCGCCCACCGTGGCCACGTCCCGGGAGTCCTCGGAGTTCTGCCGGTGCACCACCATGTGGTGCCCACGGGTGGTCCGCATCGTGTAGGCGGTGAAGGTGCCCTGGTAGACGACCTCCTCGACCGTGCCGCGCACCCGGCAGGCGGTCTCCGGCACGTCGCGCTGGTCGTGGGCCAGCGTGATCTTCTCCGGGCGCACGGTGATGCACAGGTCGCCGACCGGCCGGGCGCCGCGCAGCGGCACCACGATCCGGCCGTCCGGACCGCCGTCGACCTCGGCCTCGTCCGCGCCGACGTGCGTGGCGGCCGCGCTGATGACGTTGGAGGTGCCGATGAAGTCCGCCACGAACCGGGTCGTGGGCGCCTCGTAGACCTCCCGCGGAGTGCCCAGCTGCTCGACGTGCCCGGCGTTCATCACCGCGATCCGGTCAGACATGGTCAGCGCCTCGCCCTGGTCGTGGGTGACGTAGACGAAGGTGATGCCGACCTCGCGCTGGATCCGCTTGAGCTCCAGCTGCATCGCCTGGCGCAGCTTGAGGTCGAGGGCGCCCAGCGGCTCGTCGAGCAGCAGCGCCCGCGGCCGGTTGACCAGCGCGCGGGCGAGCGCGACCCGTTGCTGCTGGCCGCCGGAGAGCTCGCGGGGCCGGCGCTTCTCGCGCCCGTGCAGGCCGACCATCTCCAGGATCTCGTGCACGCGGGTGGAGATCTCGTCCTTCGGCAGCTTGCGACGGCGCAGCCCGAAGGCGACGTTCTCGAAGATCGTCATGTGCGGGAACAGCGCGTAGCTCTGGAAGACCATGTTCAGGTCGCGCTGGTTGGCGGGCACGCCGACCATGTCCTCGCCGTACAGCAGGATCTGTCCGGCGGTCGGCTCCTCGAAGCCGGCGATCATCCGCAGCGTGGTGGTCTTGCCGCAGCCGGACGGGCCGAGCAGGGAGAAGAACTCGCCGCTGCCGATGTCCAGGTCGACCCGCTCCACGGCCTGGACGTTCTCCTCCCCGGCGGTGAACTGCTTCGCGACGCCGACCAGCTCGATGGCGGCCGGCCCGCTGTCGGCGCGCTGCACCGGAGTCTCCTCGCGTGCCGGTGCGGTCGTCACTGACCCGTCCCGATGTAGGACATCACGTGCTTGACGCGGGTGTAGTCCTCCAGTCCGTACATCGACAGGTCCTTGCCGTGCCCGGAGTGCTTGAAGCCGCCGTGCGGCATCTCCGCGACGATGGGGATGTGGGTGTTGATCCACACCGCGCCGAAGTCGAGGTGCTTGGCCATCCGCATCGCCCGGCCGTGGTCCCTGGTCCACACCGAGGAGGCGAGACCGTACTTGACCCCGTTGGCCCAGCGCAGCGCCTCCGCCTCGTCGTCGAAGCGTTGCACCGTGATGACGGGGCCGAAGATCTCGTCCTGCACCTGCTCGTCGTCCTGCCGCAGCCCCGACAGCACGGTCGGCTCGTAGAAGAAGCCCGCGGCGCCCTGCCGCTTCCCGCCGGCCTCGACGCGCGCGTGGTCGGGCAGCCGGTCGACCATCCCGCTGACCCGCTCGAGCTGCTGGGGGTTGTTGAGCGGGCCGTAGAGCACGTCCTCGTCGTCGGGCATCCCGGTGCGGGTGCTGCGCGCCTGCTCGGTGAGGGCGGCGAGGAAGTCGTCGTGGACGCGCGGACCGGCCAGCACCCGGGTGGCAGCCGTGCAGTCCTGGCCCGCGTTGAAGTACCCCGCGCCGGCGATCCCCTCGGCGGCGGCGGCGACGTCGGCGTCGTCGAAGACGATCACCGGCGCCTTGCCGCCCAGCTCGAGGTGGGTGCGCTTGAGCTGGGCCGCGGCGGAGGCGGCGACCTCCATCCCGGCCCGCACGGAGCCGGTGATGGCGACGAGCTGGGGGGTCGGGTGCGCGACGAGCTCCCGGCCGGTGTCGCGGTCCCCGGTCACCACGTTGAGGACGCCCGGCGGCAGGAACTCCTGGCACAGCTCGGCCAGCAGGGTCGACGAGGCAGGAGTGGTGTCGCTCGGCTTGAGCACCACCGTGTTGCCCGCGGCCAGTGCCGGCGCGATCTTCCAGACCATCATCATCAGCGGGTAGTTCCACGGCGTCACCTGGCCGACGACGCCGATCGGCTCGCGCCGGACGAAGGAGGTGTGGTCGGCGAGGTACTCGCCGGCCGAGCGACCCTCGAGCACCCGGGCTGCGCCGGCGAAGAAGCGGAGCTGGTCGATGGCCGGCGGCAGCTCCTCGGAGATGGTGAAGCCGATCGGCTTGCCGGTGTCGCGGGACTCGACGTCGACGAACTCGCGCGACCGCGCCTCCAGCGCGTCGGCGATCCGGAGCAGGGCGAGCTGGCGCTCGGCGGGCGTCGTCTCACCCCACGTCTCGAACGCCCGGCCCGCGGCCGCGTAGGCGCGGTCGACGTCCTCGGGACCGCTCCTCGGGGCGGTCGCGTAGACGTCGCCCGTGGTCGGGTCGAGCACGTCGTAGGTCTCCCCCGACACGGCGTCCACCAGCTCGCCGTCCACGACGTTGCGGAACACGGTGTCGCTCATCGGGCCCTCCGGTGTGGTGTGCGTCACGATGACCGGCAGCCTAACCACGGATCAACTGATTCGGTAGGCCCAAACGGCACAAAACGATGGATTCGATGGACAGATGTGACTTTCAGTCACGATAACGAGGCCATCACGCTGTCGAAGTGGGTCCGCCACGGCCCTCGAGCAGCGGTCCGGCCGGGTCGTGGGCCAGGCCGGTACGACGCGCGGCGAGGCCGGAGAGCGCCTCCAGGCAGACCCGGTTGGCGAGGTAGGCGGTGATCTCGGCATGGTCGTAGGGCGGGGACACCTCGACCACGTCGATGCCGGCCACCGGCAGCTCCAGGCAGATCCGCCGGACCGCGTCCAGCAGCTGCCGCGAGGACAGGCCGCCGGGCTCCGGCGTTCCGGTGCCGGGGGCGTGACCCGGGTCGCAGACGTCGATGTCGACGGACAGGAACACCGCGTCGCAGTCGTCCAGCGCGATGTCGAACGCCTCGTCGAGGCAGGCCTCGAGCCCGCGGGCGCCGATCTCGGTCATCTCGAAGGAGCGCATCTGCTGCTCGGCCATCCAGTCCAGCGTCTCCGGCCCGGGCCAGTAGCCGCGCAGCCCCATCTGCAGGAACCGGTCGCCACGCAGGGCGCCGGACTCGATCAGCCGCCGCATCGGCTGCCCGTGGCCGTAGAGCGAGCCGAACTCGATGTTGCCGGTGTCGGCGTGGGCGTCGAAGTGGATCATCGAGACCCGCCCGTAGCCGTGCTGCCGCGCGACGCCGGTGGCGTCGGGCAGGGCGATCGAGTGGTCACCGCCGAGCACGAGCGGGATCGCTCCTGCCGAGGACACGGCGTAGACCGCCTCCTCCAGGGCACCCAGCGAGCGCTCGATCTCACCCGGAGGCATCTCCACGTCACCGGCGTCGACGACCCTGATGTCCTGCAGCGCGTCCACCCGCAGCGCCAGGTGCGGCCGGGAGCCGTCGTGTGGCAGGTAGCAGGTCTGCCGGATGGCGCCCGGGCCGAACCGGCTGCCCGGCCGGTGCGAGGTGCCGCCGTCGAAGGGAGCGCCGACCACCACGACGTCGGCGGCGGCGAGCGCCTCGCGGTCCTCGAGGTCCACCTTGTCGACGCCGAGGAAGGTGAGGTCGGGGCCGAACTGCGCGCCATAGCGGGTCATGGCTTCTTCCTACCAGTTGCGCGCTCCCGGTGGGATACTGACACTGATTTCGTTGTCGACTGATGTTCTGACAACGGATTCCCTTGCAAACGGCAGGTCTCCATGGGCATCATGGGCCCACCACCGTCGATGGGAACGACATGACCGCCGAACGCCAGCACGACCACCTCCAGCAGGCTGCCCGCGACCACCTGTGGATGCACTTCACCCGGCACTCCGCCTACGACCCTGCCCAGGGCGGCGGCGAGGTGCCGATCATGGTGCGCGGTGAGGGTGCCTACCTCTACGACGCGCACGGCAAGCGCTACCTCGACGGGCTGGCCGGCCTGTTCGTCAGCCAGCTCGGCCACGGCCGCACCGACCTGGCCGAGGCCGCCGCGAGGCAGGCCCGCGAGCTGGCGTTCATGCCGCTGTGGTCCTACGCCCACCCCACCGCCATCGAGCTGGCCGACCGGGTGGCGGCGTACGCCCCCGGTGACCTCAACCGGGTGTTCTTCACCAGCGGTGGCGGCGAGGCGGTCGAGACGGCCTGGAAGCTGGCGAAGAACTACTTCAAGCTCACCGGGAAGCCGGGCAAGCACAAGGTGATCAGCCGGACGATCGCCTACCACGGCACCACCCAGGGAGCGCTGTCGATCACCGGGCTCCCGGTGATGAAGGCGCCGTTCGAGCCGCTGGTGCCCTCGACGTTCCGGGTGCCGAACACCAACATCTACCGGGCGCCGGTCCACGGCGACGAGCCGGAGGCGTTCGGCCGCTGGGCCGCCGACCAGATTGCCGTCGCCATCGAGAACGAGGGCGCCGACACCGTCGCCGCGGTGTTCCTGGAGCCGGTGCAGAACTCCGGCGGCTGCTTCCCGCCGCCGCCCGGCTACTTCCAGCGGGTCCGCGAGATCTGCGACGAGTACGACGTCCTGCTGGTCTCCGACGAGGTGATCTGCGCGTTCGGCCGGCTCGGCCACATGTTCGGCGCCGAGCGCTACGGCTACCAGCCCGACATCATCACCTGCGCGAAGGGGCTCACCTCCGGCTACGCACCCCTGGGCGCGATGATCGCCACCGACCGGCTGATGGAGCCGTTCCTCAAGGGTGACACCACCTTCCTGCACGGCTACACCTTCGGCGGCCACCCGGTCTCGTGCGCGGTGGCGCTGGCCAACCTCGACGCCTTCGAGCGGGAGGGCATCAACGAGCACGTCCGCGACACCGAGGGCGACTTCCGCGCCACCCTCGAGAAGCTTCGCGACCTGCCGATCGTCGGCGACGTCCGCGGCGACGGCTTCTTCTACGGCATCGAGCTGGTCAAGGACAAGGCGACCAAGGAGAGCTTCGACGACGACGAGTGCGAGAAGCTGCTGCGCGGCTTCCTGTCCAGGGCGCTCTACGACAACGGCCTCTACTGCCGCGCCGACGACCGCGGCGACCCGGTCGTCCAGCTCGCTCCGCCGCTGATCTGCGAGCAGCCGCACTTCGACGAGATCGAGCAGATCCTGCGCACCGTCCTCGAGAAGGCCTGGGCCCAGCTGTAGGCCGGCGCTCTAGGAGTCGAAGCCGAGCCCGACCCGGTCGAGCGTGCGCAGCCACAAGTTGCGCCGGCCATCCTCGGCGTCGGCGCGGACGAGGGCACGCCGGGTGAGGTTGATCCCGGCGGCGCGGACCGGTTCGGGAGGGAACGGCAGCGGCCGCTCGCGCACCATCCGCAAGGAGGTCCGCTCGGTCTCCTCCCCCGCGAGCAGGTCGAGCATCACGTCGGCGCCGAACCGGGTCGCCGCGACGCCGAGGCCGGTGAAGCCGAGCGCGTAGGCGACCCGGCCCTGGTGGCCGGTGCCGAAGAAGGCCGAGAAGCGGGTGCAGGTGTCGATCACCCCGGCCCAGCGGTGGCTGAACGTCAGGCCCTCGAGCTGGGGGAAGGTGGCGAAGAAGTGCTCCGCGATCCGCGCGTGCGTTGGTCCCTGCTGCTCCAGGTGCGGCTCGATCCGGCTGCCGTAGTGGTAGACCGCGTCGTAGCCGCCCCACAGGATCCGGTCGTCGCGAGTGAGCCGGTAGTAGTGGAAGCAGTTGGCCGCGTCACCGACGCCCTGGCGCCGCTCCCACCCGATCGCGGCCTTCTGGTCAGCCGACAGCGGCTCGGTCATCAGCACGTAGTCGTAGACCGGCACCGTCATCAGTCGCAACCGCCGCAGCAGCGAGGGGAACGCGTTGGTGGCCAACGCGACCCGGTCCGCGTGCACGCGGCCCCGGTCGGTGTGGACGACCACCTGGTCGCCCTGCCGACCGAGCCCGGTCACGGGAGTGTGCTCGTGGACCTGCACGCCCGCCTCCAGGCAGGCTCGTCGCAGTCCCCAGGCGAGCCGGGCCGGCTCGACGAGCGCGGTGTCGGGCTCGAACAATCCGGCGAGGTAGGTCGGGCTGTGCAGCTCGGCGCGGACGGCCGCCTCGTCGAGGAGCGTCGCGGGGTGGCCGGCAGCCTGCAGGTCGCGGGCGTACGCCGCCAGCTCGTCGACCTCGTGCGGCCGGGTCGCCACGGTGAGCTCGCCGACCTCCTGCCAGTCGCAGTCGATGCCGTACCGGCGCACGGTGTCGCCGATCTGGCGCAGGTTCTCGGCGCCCAGCCGGTCGAGCAGGGCCAGCTCCTCGGGCCAGCGCGCCTGCCCATTGGCGAAGCCGTGGGTGAGGCTGGCGGCGGCGAACCCACCGTTGCGGCCGCTGGCCTGGTCGCCGCACTGGCCGGCCTCGAGGAGCACCACCCGCCGGCCGGGGTCCCGCTCGACGGCGCGCAGCGCGGTCCACAGGCCGCAGTAGCCGCCGCCGACCACCACCAGGTCGGCCCGAAGGTCGGCTGGCAGTGGCGGCAGCGGGTCGGGGCGCTCCGCGTCGTCGAGCCAGTAGACGCCGGGCCGGGCGGCGGCGAGCGCCTCCCCGGCCCACGTGCGGACACGTGAGGAGCTGGACACGAGCCATCCCGCCTTCTGGTCACCCCGCCTGGCTTCGGATCCTGTCAGACCGAGCAAGCTCCAGCAAGGGATTCTGGGGTTGAGAGGCATTCGAGCGACGAAATCAGTTGCTTCGGCGGCGTTGGTCCTTTGACGCGCCCGGCTCCTCGCTGCGAGGATCGGGCCCGTGAGCACGCGGAAGAACAGCAGCAACGGCCACCTGGACGAGGTCTCCAAGGCCATCATCGAGCAGCTGCAGCAGGACGGCCGCCGCTCCTACGCCGCGATCGGCAAGGTCGTCGGGCTCTCCGAGGCCGCGGTGCGCCAACGGGTGCAGCGGCTCGTCGACGCCGGGGTGATGCAGGTCGTCGCGGTGACGAATCCGCTCGAGCTCGGCTTCGGACGGCAGGCCATGATCGGGCTGCGGGTGGAGGGCGAGCTCGAGCCGGTCGCCGATGTGCTCGCCGACATGGACGAGGTCGACTACGTGGTGATCACCGCCGGGTCCTTCGACATCCTGGCCGAGCTGGTGGTGGAGGACGACGACGAGCTGCTCGACGTGCTCTCCAAGCGGATCCGCAGCATCCCGGGCGTCGTCTCCACCGAGAGCTTCATGTACCTCAGCCTGCGCAAGCAGACCTACTCCTGGGGCGTGCGCTGAGCCTCGACCCGCAGGCGCTGTCCTACTGGCACGCCAGCGCCGACGACGACTGGGTGCCCCGGCCGCCGCTGTCGCGGGACACGTCCTGCGACGTGGCGATCGTCGGTGCCGGGCTCACCGGACTGTGGACCGCCTACTACCTCGTCCGGGCCGACCCGTCGCTGCGGGTCACCGTGCTGGAGGCCGAGGTGGCCGGGTTCGGCGCTTCCGGGCGCAACGGCGGCTGGTGCTCGGCGCTGTTCCCCGCCTCGCTCGACCGGCTGGCCGGCCTGCCCGGCTCGTCCCGCACCGCGGCGCTCGCCCAGGACGCCGCCATGCGGGCCACCGTCGACGAGGTCGGCCGGGTGCTGGCCCTCGAAGGCGTCGACGCACACTTCCACAAGGGCGGCACCGTCGTGGTGGCCCGGACCCCGGCGCAGGAGGCGCGCGCCCGGGCCGAGGTCGCGCACCACGCTGCCTGGGGGTTGGACCTGGCCTGGCTGGACGCCGATGCGGCACGGCGTCGGCTCGGTGCCACGAACGTCCGCGGTGCGACGTACACCCCGGACTGCGCGCGGGTGCACCCGGTCCGGCTGGTGCGGGGGCTGGCCCGCGTGGTCGAGGCCTCCGGCGTGACCATCCACGAGCAGACCCGGGTCAGCGCCATCGAGGGACGCCGGGTGCGGACGTCGTACGGCACCGTGACCGCCGAGGTCGTGGTCCGCGCGACGGAGGGGTACACACCCCGGCTGCGCGGCGAGCGCCGGACCGTCGTCCCGGTCTACTCGCTGGTCGTGGCCACCGAGCCGCTGCCGGCCACGGCCTGGGAGGCGATCGGGCTCGCCGACCGGGAGACGTTCAGCGACCACCGGCACCTGATCGTCTACGGCCAGCGAACGGCCGACGACCGGCTGGTGTTCGGCGGTCGCGGGGCGCCCTACCACTTCGGCTCCCGGATCCGCCCCGGCTACGACCGGGTCCCGCGCGTGCACGCGCAGCTGCGACGGACGATCGGCGAGCTGTTTACGGTGCTGGCCGACGTGCGGGTCGAGCATGCCTGGGGCGGGCCGCTCGGCATCCCGCGCGACTGGTGCGCCTCCGTCGGCCTGGACCGGTCGACGGGGCAGGCCTGGGCCGGTGGGTACGTCGGGGACGGCGTGTCCACGACCAACCTGGCCGGCCGCACCCTGCGCGACCTGGTGCTGGGTGAGCGCACCGACCTGACCGCGCTGCCGTGGGTCGGCCACCGGTCCCCGCAGTGGGAGCCGGAGCCACTGCGCTGGCTGGGTGCCAACGCCGGCCTGCGGGTGGTCGCGCTCGCCGACGCGGAGGAGCGGCTGACCGGGCGGCCCTCGGTGCTGGCCGGGCTGGCCGCGCCGCTGCTCGGCGGACACTGAGCGCGCAGCGCAGCCGCGTCAGCCGCGGACGTCCAGGTCGGCGCGCAACCGCACGGTGAAGCCGTCCTCGTCGTGGCGGAAGGCCAGCTCGTCACACATCTGCCGCGCCAGCCACAGGCCCATGCCGGGTGGCCCGGGCCTCCCGGACCCCGGCCGGTCCGACTGCATGGTGTAGCCGATGAACGGGTCGTCGAAGCCGGGGCCGGCGTCGGTGATCGTGGTGACCACCTGGTCGTGGTCGACCCACAGGCGCAGCGTCACCGGTCCGG
>DASTFI010000068.1:0-3833 GCA_035708765.1 Marmoricola sp. | reverse complement strand
TCGATGAAGCCGCCCCACTCGCCGGCGAGGATCGCATCGATCGTCATGAAGTTCGTCACGCGCGGAATGTAGTACTCGATGAGGTCGATCCGCCCCGAATCCGGCAGGATCGGCCACTGGATGGCGAACAGCCACTTGAGCATCAGGCCCAGGAAGAAGATCGGGATGCTGATGCCGATGAGGGACGCGACCGTCCCCACCTGGTCGACCCATCGGCCGCGCTGCTTGGCGGTCACCAGGCCGAGCGGGATGCCGAGCGCGATGGCGAAGATGATCGCCGACAGGCTGAGCTCGATGGTGGCCGGGAAGCGCTGCAGGAAGTCGTCGACCACGTCCCGGTTGGTGATGAAGCTTCGTCCGAGATCGCCCTGGACCAGGCCGCCCATGTAGTCGAGGTACTGCTGGTACAGCGGCTCGTTGAGGCCGAGCGCCTCGCGCACGCGCTCGACGTTCTCCGGCGAGGCACGGTCGCCCAGGATGGCGATGGCCGGATCACCGGGCAGCAGGTGGATGAACACGAAGATCAGGAGCGTCAGCCCGAGCAGGATCGGGATGAGCAGCAGAAGACGGCGAAGGATGAACTTGCCCACGTGTCTGCTCGGCGCCTCCTGTGGCGGAAAGCGAGAGGGCCTCGGCCATCGGCCGAGGCCCTCTCAGTCTAGAGCGTCAGGCTACGGCTACTCCCCGCCGTCGGTCAGCCAGACCGAGGTGAAGGTCTCCGAACCGGTCGGGTTCGGCACGTAGCCCTGGACGGCATCGGTGAAGGCAAGCGCCGTATCACCGTGGGTCAGGGTCACGAAGCAGACCTGGCCATGGATGATGTTGGCGGCCTCGCCCCACGCCGCGGCGCGATCGGCCTCTTCGAGCGTCTGATCGGCCGTGTTGATAGCGTCCTCAAGCCCATCGGCGTCGCATGCGAACTGGGCCGCGGGCTCACCCTGGCTGTAGCCGAAGTGGACCCCGTACCAGTTCGACGGATCGTCGTAGTCGCCGGTCCAGCCCAGGAAGTGGAGCTCGTAGTTGCCGTTCTGCGCGGCACTCGTGTACTCCGTGCTCCAGTCGGAGCTGTCCGGCTCGACGACGAACCCGACGTCCTCGAGCATGGTGGTGACGGCCTGCTGGAGGCCCTGCGGATCCGGCATGTACGGCCGGGTCACGCCCGTGGGCGCCCAGAAGTGAACCGTCGCGGGATTGTCCTCGCCGTAGCCGGCCTCTTCGAGCAGCGCCCGAGCTGCGTCCGGATCGTACGGATAGGTGTTCTCGTCGCTGACGCCGGCGCGGACGCCCTCGTACCAGCCGCTGGACGGCGGCAGGAAGATGTCGGCGACCGAGCCGCGTCCACCGTAGAACGCGTCGATCAGCGCCTGCTTGTCGATCGCGAGGGCGACCGCCTGGCGAACGGCGATGTCGGTGAGGACCGAGTTCTCCTCCGCCAGCGGGTTCAGGCCAAGGTACAGGCTGTTGAACGACAGGCGCTCCATGAGGGAGAGCCCGTCGGTGGACTCGACCGCCTCGTAGTCGGTCGGGCTCACGAGGTCGTAGCCCTGGATGCTGCCGCCCTGGAGGGCCTGCAGCCGGGCCGCCGGATCCTCGATCGGGCGAATGATCACGCGGTCGAGGTAGGCCGGGTCGCCCCAGTAGTCTTCGTTGCGGACCAGCACGGCGCTGTCGTCCGGCACGTAGTCCTCGAGGATGAACGGACCGGTGCCGCCCTGGACGACCTCGGTGCCGAAGGTGCTCGAGGCCGGATCGTCGGCGTTGGTCTGCTCCAGGATCGCCGGGCTGACGATCGCGAACGGCGTCAGCGCCAGGCCGAACAGGAAGGTCGGGCTCGGGTCGCGGAGGGTGAACGTGACCGTCAGGTCATCGGTCGCCTCGACGCTCTCGATCAGGTTGTCCGGGCCGAAGCCGTCCATGACGGCGCCGTAGTAATAGGCATCCGCCTGGAACTCCTCGGCGAAGTTCTGCCAGCGGTCGAAGTTGATCTTCACCGCCTCGGCGTTGAAGTCCGTCCCGTCGTGGAACTTGACCCCCTCGCGCAGGTGGAAGACGTAGGTCGTGTCGGAGGGCTCACCCTCCCAGCTCTCGGCGAGCACGCCGACGAGCTCGTTGGCCGATCCCGGGGCGAGGTCGACGAGCGGCTCGTAGACCTGCTGAAGGACGCGGAACGACTCGCCGTCGCTGGTCAGTGCGGGATCGAGGCTCGCCGCCAGCCGCGCGCCGGCGAAGACCAGCGTGCCGCCCTGCTGCGGCTCTCCCGCCGCGCCACCGTCCTCGGACGGGGCCGGGGCCTCCGAACCGGTCGGGGGCGGTGCCTCCGACTCCTCCTCCGACGCGCCCGGCTGCTGCCCGCAGGCGGCCAGCACCAGGATCAGGACGGCGAAGACGGAGACCCATCTCCAGTTACGCATCCACACTCCTCCAAATGATTGATGCTTGATGCTGATCACCGCTCCGGTCGTCGTCACGGCCCATGCCGGTGATCCGGGGGCTGATCCAGCCAAACGGTGGGCTAGTGTCGCACAGTCCCACGAATTCAGGAAGGCTCGCCAGGCTGGCTCGGCGCCAGCTGCCAGGCGAATCCATCCGGCTCAATGCTCGCCGATGCGCCGCGCGTCGGTTCCGGCGTCTGGAGCGGGCGAATGACGAGGCGCAGCTCGGTCGGTGCCTCGACCGGGTCGTCAACCTGCCCGGTGGCGGTCGTCGCCACGGGCGGCCGCGAGACGACGGTCAGGACCGACTCCGGGTCCGGACGCTGCGCGCCGGCGTCGGTGTTGCTGCCCCATGCGCGCGTCAGCTGCGCCAGCGCCGACTGCTCGCGCGGCAGGCGCGGCACCTGCTGCAGCGTGCTGCGCTCCCAATCCACGGAGGAATCGGTCGTCCCGGGCAGGCCGACGACCTGGGTGTTCAGCGCCAGCAGCAGCGCGAGGCCGGTGCCAGCCATCGCGGTCGCGAAGCGCAGCCGGCCGACGACGGCGGTCGACCATTGCCAGAAGCGGACCGCCGGCGCTGGCTCCGGTGCCTGGGCGCGGACCAGGATCCGCTCCCACGCCGCCGAGGACGGAGACGCGTTCTCGATCCGGGCGGCGAGCGCGATTCGGAGCTGCTCGACCATGGCGCGATCGAAACCGACCTCGTCGCGGCAGCCCCGGCAGCCGGCAAGATGGTCGAGGTGCGGCTGGGAGCTCGGGCCGAGCTCGCCGAAGCGGGACAGCCACAGCAGCTCTCGGCAGATGCGACGGCACCTCATCGGGTGGTGACCCTCACCGCCGCAGGCGTGCCCACCGGTGCGCGACGCTCGACCGGCAGCCGGGCGCGGAGCGCCTTGAGGGCGTAGTGCAGGCGTGACTTCATGGTGCCCACGTTGCAGTTGGCGATCTCCGCGGCCTCGGCCAGGGAGTAGCCATGCAGGTAGTAGAGGATGATCGCGGTCTGCTGCTTGGGCGGCAGCGCGTCGATGCCACGCTGGAGCACATCCAGCACCTCGCGCGATTCGACCACCTGGTCGGGGCGGGCGGACAGGTCGACCACCAGGTTGGTGATGAGGCTGGTGATCGGCTCCGCCAGCGCCTTGCGGCGGCTGACGCGGCTGTAGCACAGGTTGATGGTGACGCGCTGCAGCCAGGGCAGCGGTGAACGTCCTGGGTCCAGCCGCTCGCGCACGCGGTAGGCCTTGACGAAGCAGTCCTGGAGGACCTCCTCGGCGAGGAACGGATCGCGCGTGATGGCGAGCGCGGTCGCATAGACCGGTCGCTTGTAGGTGTTGAAGAACTCCTCGAAGGCATCAAGGTCACCGCCCTGCATCCGCCTGACGAGGTCGTTCGACGCGCTTG
>DASTFI010000067.1:0-7974 GCA_035708765.1 Marmoricola sp. | reverse complement strand
GTTCGCTACCGGGCCGGTGGCGCCTCGACACACTCGCTGGTGATGCGCTCCCGCAGCGGCACCATCCGGTCGATCCAGTCCGACCACAAGCTCAGCAAGCTCAAGGCCTACGCCGACGTCGACTACGAGCGCTGACCGGCTCGGCGACGCGCTGTGATCTGCGTGGTCGGCGAGGCGCTCGTCGACGTCTTCACCGGCCCGGACGGCACCGTCCACGAGAGCGTGGGTGGCTCGCCGCTCAACCTTGCCGTGACGCTCGGCCGGCTCGACGTTCCGGCCTACCTGATCACCCAGCTCGGTGACGACGACCACGGCCGGCACGTGCGGGAGCACCTTGCCGCCAGTGGCGTGGAGCTGTTCGCCGCGCCGGTAGCCCAGGGGCGTACGTCGACCGCGTCGGTGCGGCTCGACGAGACCGGCAGCGCGGCGTACTCCTTCGACCTGGCGTGGTCGCTGCCCGGCCAGGAGCTGCCGGCCTGCGACGTGCTGCACGTCGGCTCACTGGGCGCGGTCCTCGAGCCGGGCCGGGAGAGCGTCGTGGATCTCGTCGAACAGGCATGGCAGCGTGGGGTGTTCGTCAGCTACGACCCCAACGTCCGGGCGGAGTTCCTCGCCGAGCCCGACCGCGCCTGGCTCGACCTCGCCGCGCTGGCCGAACGTGCGGCCCTGGTGAAGGTGAGCAGTGAGGACGTCGCGCTCCTGCACCCGGGCGCGGACCCGGCGGACATCGCGCGCACGCTGCTCACCGGCGAGCGCACCGAGCTGGTCGTGGTGACCGACGGTGCCGCCGGCTCGACGGCGTACGTCGAGGAGCGCGCGGTGCACGTCCCGGCACTCCCGGTCGAGGTCGTGGACACCGTCGGCGCCGGCGACTCGTTCATGGCCGGGCTGCTGACCATCCTGTTCGAGGACGGCGCAGTAGGCGCGCACGGCCCTGGGATGCCGCACGCCGAGGAGGGGCTGGACCGGTTGCTCCGGGGCGCCGGTCAGGTCGCCGCGATCACGTGTTCACGGCGGGGCGCAGACGCTCCGCGCCGGACCGACCTTCCCGACGGTTGGCCCGGCTGACCTGCTGCTCGGCGAGCGCCGCCCGGAGCACGTCGTACACGCGCGGGTCGAAGGCCATCCCCAGGTGGCTGGTGGCCACCTCCACGGCGGTCGCGGCCGGGTCCAGGCACGCCCGCCAGTCGACGATGCCGTCGCGGCGCGAGTAGATCGCGGTGAACTCCACGCCCGGGTCCAGCGGCTGGTGCGTCTCGTCGAAGGAGGCCTGGGCGCACTCCCCGGCGATGCAGTCCTCGCCCATGAGCCCGCGCACCCCGGCGCGCGCAAGGCGGGTGAGCAGGTCCGCGTCCCAGGCCAGCAGCCGGTGCACCGCACCGGGGGCGATGACCGGACTGCCCATGGCGACGATCCCGTGGACCAGGTCGGGCCGGCGCGCAGCGAGGCCGCGGGCGAGCATCCCGCCGAGGCTGTGGCCCACCACCGTGACCTTGCGCTCGCGGCGGATCGCGATCGACTCGATGCGCTTCTCGAGGAGCGCGGCGACCTCTCGGGTGCAGCCGGCGTTGACGGCGATGTGGGAGCGGTAGCTGCGGTAGCCGTCCGCGCGCAGCATCCGGTGCAGGAACGTGAGCGTGTAGTCGCCCGCCATGAAGCCGGGCACCAGGAGCACCGGCTCGTGCGGTGGCCGGTAGTGCGCACCGACGTGCGGGAGCACCGCCCGGGCACGCCGGTCGATGCGGCTGCGCCGGTAGTAGCGAGCGGCCTCGACCACCGCGCTGCCCTCCCGCGTCAGCGCCCGCAGACCACTCGGGCCGGCGTAGCCCTCGGGCCGGAGGAACGCGCCCATCGGTGAGTTCACGCAGCCGACGGTAACCGGCACCGGCCCGATTCCTCCGCATTCGACTCCTAGAATCGTCAACGAGAGCCGTCCCCCGAACCCAGGAGCACCGCGACCGATGACCACACCTGCGCAGGTCCCCGAGTCCGCTGAGCTGTTCGCGCCGGTGAGTGCCGACGTCGAGCTGTGCTACCAGACGTTCGGCGATCCGTCGGGGGACCCGCTGCTGCTGGTGATGGGCCTGGGCGGGCCGATGAACTGGTGGGACGCCGAGCTGTGCCGGATGCTGGCGGCAGCCGGGTTCTACGTGATCCGCTACGACAACCGGGACACCGGGCGGTCCAGCCGTGCACGCGGGCGGGTGACGCGCGGCATGCTCGTGCGTGCCTTCACGACCGGTCGCGGGCCGGCGCCGTACGGCATCGGCGACCTGGCCGACGACGGCTTCGGCCTGCTCGACCACCTCGGCATCGACCGGGTCCACCTCGCGGGCGTGTCGATGGGCGGGATGATCGTGCAGACCATGGCGGTCGCCCGTCCGGAGCGGGTGCTCAGCCTCGTCTCGATCATGTCCACCACCGGTCGTCGTACGGTCGGGTGGCAGCACCCGGCGCTGCTGCCGGTGCTGATCGCGCCACGCCGGCCCGGGCTCGAGGCGTACGTCGAGGGCACCGTGCGGATGTCGAAGCTGATCGGGTCTCCGGGCTATCCCGCGGACGACGACGAGTCGCGCCGGCGCGGGGCGGAGACCTTCCAGCGGGGTGTCGACAGCGCCGGCGTGCTGCGGCAGATGATGGCCGTGCTCACCCAGCCGAACCGGTCGCGGGCGCTGCACGCGCTGCGCGTCCCCACCACTGTCGTGCACGGGATGGCCGACCGGATGGTGCACCCCTCGGGTGGGCGGGCGACCGCCCAGGCGATCCCGGGGGCGCAGCTGCTGCTGATCCCGGGGATGGGCCACGACCTGCCACCGGAGCTCTTCGACACCTTCGTCGAGGCGATCCGGCGTACCGCGGACAAGGTGCCGGCGCGGTCGTAGCGATCAGCGACGCCGCCAGCCCGGCCGAGGGTTCTCGCCGGGCATGGCCTTGCGGACGACGCAGACCGAACCCATCAGGGCAATGCCCTTCACCCGCACGAGCGGTGAGTCGGCACCGACCTGCGGCTCGACCTTGTCGCGCGTCTGGCTGAAGTCGCCCATGACGCCGACGCCGTCGACCGCGACGCGGGTGGCGGCGTTGACGACGATGTCGACGCTGCCCATCACGGCGTTGGCGTTGACCACCACCTCGGGGGAGCCGAACACCGCCTGGCGCAGGTCGAGCCTGATGCCGCCCATCAGGGTGAACGCCGTGTGCGTCGAGCCGATCTCCCAGACCCCGGCGCGGTCCTGCGAGCCCATCACCGCGAAGCTGGTGTCGTGCCGGGTCGCGTGCGCGGGCACGCTGCCGGGCCGCCGGACCGGGGTGGAGCCCGCCCTCGGCATCGGCACGTCCTGCTGTGCCGGCAGGTCCGCGAGGAGCGGCACCAGCTCGCCGTACACCTTGGCGCCGTAGGCGGCCTCGAGCCGCTCGTCGAGCTCCTCGAGGTCGAGCCGGCCCTCGCCGGCCGCCTCGCGCAGGATCTCGGCGACCTTGTGCCGATCCGTGTCGGAGATGCGCAGCTGCGCCGGGTCGGGGTGCTCGGGAACGCCCATGACCGTCAGCCTAGACGCAGCCGGACAGGCGGTCAGGCTGCTTCCTGCCGCAGGTGGCGCGCGACCGCCCGCGCAGCGCTGCGTCCGGCCCGGCTCGCGCCGATGGTGCTCGCCGACGGGCCGTAGCCGACCAGCTGGACCCGAGGGTCCGCGACGGCGGTGGTCGCAGCCTGCGGACCACCCGGCGCCGCGGCCAGCTGGATCCCGCCGTACGACGACCGCAGGTCCAAGGACGCGAGGTGGCCGACCGCGGGCCGGAAGCCGGTGGCCCACAGGATGGCGTCGACGGGCTCGAAGGTCTCCTGTCCGGTCGACGGGTCCACCCAGCGCACCCCGTCGGGCTCGATGGAGGTGAACATCGGAAGCCGCCGGTAGGCGCCGAGCTCGGCGGCACGCTGCTCCTGGGGCCGCAGCGCCAGCCCGGTGACGCTGACGACGCTCTGCGGAGGCAGGCCCCGCTGCACCCGCTCGGCGACCCGGGTGACGGCCGCGAGGCCGGCCTCCGGGTCGAAGTCGTCGGTGCGCCAGACCGGCTCGCGGCGAGTCACCCAGAGGGTGTCCGTGACCGGAGCCAGCTCGCCGAGGAACTGCACCGCCGAGGCACCCCCGCCCACGACCAGGACGCGCTTGCCGCGGAAGTGCGCGGCGCCCGGGTACTGGTGGGTGTGCAGCTGCTCGCCGCGGAACGTCTCCATCCCGGGGTAGCGCGGCACGAACGGCCGCGTCCAGGTGCCGGTGGCGTTGACCAGGGTGCGGGCGAGCCAGCTCCGGTCGCCGGCCCGCACCACGAGCAGCTCACCGTCGTCCTCGACGGCGTCCACGCGCACCGGGCGCAGCACCGGAAGGCGGTGCCGCCGCTCGTAGTCGGCGAAGTAGGCCGGCAGCACGTCCTTGGCGAGGCCCCCGCTGCGACCGGGCGCCGGCGCGTCCGGCAGGTCGGCGACACCGTGCACGTCGTGCATCGTCAGAGAGGACCACCGGTGCTGCCACGCGCCTCCCGGGCGGCGCTCACCGTCGAGCACCACGTGGTCGATGCCGAGCCGCTGCAGGTGGTACGACGCGGCGAGCCCGGCCTGGCCGGCGCCGATCACGATCGCGTCGTAGACGTGCACACCGGTGGAACACCGGGCGTCGGCGCACCATGCCCGGCGCGGGAGTGAGATCGGCGACACGCGGGAAGGCGCCCACTCCGGTCAACCGACTCGGCTCAGCCTCGTCTCCTCGCCGAGCCGGGCCAGCTTGGCGGGGTTGCGCACCGCGTAGACGTGGGTGACCCGGCCGTCCCGCACCACCACGCTGATCGCCGTGTCGAGGACGCCGGCGATGTCGATGCGTGCGGCCGGGGCGCCGTTGAGCACCATCGGCGCCACGGATGCGCCCTCGGGTCCACGCTCGGCGAACATGGCCAGGACCCGGCTCACCACGTCCGCGCCCGTCAGCGGGATCTTGACGGCCGACACCACGCCGCCGCCGTCAGCGACCAGGGCGACGTCGGGCGCGAGCACGTCGAGGAGACCCTGCACGTCACCGGTGACGAGCGCGTCGAGGAACCGCTGCACCACCTGCTCCTGCTCGGTGCGGTCCACCTGGATGCGCGGGCGCCGGGCGGAGACGCGTTCGCGGGCCCGGTGGGCGATCTGGCGGACGGCCGCAGGAGTCTTCTCGACGGCGGCCGCGATCTCGTCGTACGGCACCTCGAAGACCTCGCGCAGCACGAAGACGGCCCGTTCGGTCGGCGACAGCGTCTCCAGCACGGTGAGCATCGCCAGCGAGACGCTCTCGGCGAGCTCGACGTCCTCGGCGACGTCGGGGGTCGTCAGCAGCGGCTCGGGCAGCCACTCGCCGACGTAGTCCTCGCGCCGGCGTGCGAGCGTGCGCACCCGGTTGAGTGCCTGCCGGGTGACCATCCGGACCAGGTAGGCGCGCGGCTCGCGCACCTCCTCCTGGTCGTCCGACTCGTTGCGGGCCGCCCACCGCAGCCAGGTCTCCTGCACCACGTCCTCGGCGTCGGCCGCGGAGCCGAGCATCTCGTAGGCGATGGTGAACAGCAGGCTGCGGTGGGTGACGAACGGGTCGTCGGTCATGGCTGTGAGGGTACGGCGGACCGGTTGTCCTGCGGCGGCGCGGGTTCGGCCATCGGCGCGAGCCCGCAGGCAGTGGCGAAGCCTTCCGACTCGATGCCCAGCGCGACGTTGGAGCGGGTGGTCAGGTTGGCGTACGCGATCACCGTGGTGAGCTCGACCAGTGCTGCCGGCCCGAGCTGGTCGAGCAACCCCGCCACCATCTCGTCGGTGCCCGTCGGCGGCGTCTGGCTCATCGCCTCGGCGTAGCCGAGCACGTCACGCTCGAGCGAGGTGAAGACCTCCGACTCACGCCACCGCGGGATCTCACGCGCCTTCTCGACGTCGAGCCCGTCGTTGTAGGCCATGAAGTAGTTGAAGTCCAGGCACCACGAGCAGCCGATGAGGGACGCCACCGCCATGTGGGCGAAGGACTTGAGCCCCTCGTCGCACTGGTCCCACTTCTGCAGCTTCTGGCCGAAGCCCATGCTGGCCTTGAGCACCGGCTGGTGGTGCCACATCACGCCGAGGGACTCGGGCACCTGGCCGAACAGCCGGCGACTGAACGCCTTCACGACCGCTCCGTACACGCCGGTGATCTCCGTGGCCGGGATCCTGGTGGTCATCTCTCTCCTCCTGTGTCGGGTGGACTGTCGTTGCCATGGAGACACCGGTGGGGGCGGGGATGTGACAGCCGATTAGCCTTGCGGATCGTGAGCAGAGCACCGTCCTCCGAGCCCCAGTTCCGCTACTCCGAAGTGCTGCCGACGCACGGCTCCAACGGGAGCGACGAGACGCCGTACCGGCTGCTCACCACCGACGGCGTCTCCACCTTCGAGGCCGGTGGCCGCACCTTCCTGCAGGTGCAGCCGGAGGCGATCCGGCAGCTCACCGAGGCGGCGATGCACGACATCTCGCACTACCTGCGGCCCGGACACCTGCGCCAGCTGCGGCGCATCATCGACGACCCGGAGGCATCGGGGAACGACCGCTTCGTGGCCCTGGACCTGCTCAAGAACGTCAACATCTCCGCAGGCGGCGTGCTGCCGATGTGCCAGGACACCGGCACCGCGATCGTGATGGGCAAGAAGTCCGAGGGCGTCCTGACCGGCGCCGACGACGCCGAGGCGATCAGCCGGGGCGTGTACGACGCCTATACGAAGCTCAACCTGCGCTACTCCCAGATGGCGCCGCTGACCATGTGGGAGGAGCAGAACACCGGCAGCAACCTGCCCGCCCAGATCGAGATCTACTCGACCCCGGGGAACGGCGTGCCGGAGTACAAGTTCCTGTTCATGGCCAAGGGCGGGGGCTCGGCGAACAAGTCGTTCCTCTTCCAGGAGACCAAGGCGGTCCTCAACCCGCAGCGGATGCTGGAGTTCCTGGACGAGAAGATTCGCTCGCTGGGGACGGCCGCGTGTCCGCCGTACCACCTCGCCGTCGTCGTGGGTGGTACCAGCGCGGAGTTCGCCCTCAAGACGGCCAAGTACGCCTCCGCGCACTACCTCGACGACCTGCCGACCTCCGGATCCCCCGACGCACACGGCTTCCGCGACCTCGACCTCGAACAGCAGGTCTTCGAGCTGACCCAGTCCTTCGGGATCGGGGCGCAGTTCGGTGGCAAGTACTTCTGCCACGACGTCCGCGTGGTGCGGCTGCCGCGCCACGGTGCCTCGTGCCCGGTGGCGCTGGCCGTCTCGTGCTCGGCCGACCGGCAGGCCCTGGGCAAGATCACCCCCGAGGGCGTCTTCCTCGAGCAGCTCGAGACCGACCCGGCGCAGTACATGCCCACCGACGGCGTCTCCGACGAGATCTCCGGCGGCGAGGTGGTGCCGATCGACCTCACCCGCCCGATGCCCGAGATCCTCGCTGAGCTCTCCCGCCATCCGGTGAAGACCCGGTTGTCCCTGACCGGCCCGCTGGTCGTCGCCCGCGACATCGCGCACGCCAAGATCAAGGAGCGCCTCGACGCCGGCGAGGAGATGCCGGCGTACCTCAAGGACCATCCCGTCTACTACGCCGGACCGGCCAAGACCCCCGAGGGGATGGCATCCGGCTCGTTCGGCCCCACCACCGCGGGCCGGATGGACTCCTACGTCGCGCAGTTCCAGGCCGCCGGCGGCTCCCTGGTGATGCTGGCCAAGGGCAACCGGTCGAAGGTGGTGACCGAGTCGTGCCACCAGCACGGCGGCTTCTACCTCGGCTCCATCGGCGGACCGGCGGCCCGGCTCGCCCAGGACTGCATCAGGTCCGTGGAGGTGCTGGAGTACCCCGAGCTCGGCATGGAGGCGATCTGGAAGATCGAGGTCGAGGACTTCCCCGCCTTCATCGTCGTGGACGACAAGGGCAACGACTTCTTCACCGACCCCTCCGGC
>DASTFI010000066.1:0-4863 GCA_035708765.1 Marmoricola sp. | reverse complement strand
AACCTGCAACTGCTCTCCACGCCGTGCCACGCACGCAAGACGCGGCTTGACAACGGCTACAGCAAGGCCGTCAAGGCGACGCCCGAGAAGCACCCCGGGAAACGGACATAGGGGGCCATAACCCCCACCGGGGTGGTCTAGCCCACTGACTGCGGTAGCCGCTCCGGATGCGTGCGTTGCCGTTCCCCGTTTTTCCGGCCGCCTGGCGCGGCTCCCCAATGCCCCAGGAGGGCGACCGATGACCAAGCCGAAGCCTCCCACCACGCTCGCCGACGCCGGCAAGGCGCTATGGCGCGAGCACGTCGCCAAGTACGACTTTCGCGTCGACGAACTGGCCGTCCTCGAGCTCGCCTGCAAGACCGCCGACATGATCGCCACGCTCGACAAGGAGTGGGACGCGCTCGGGAAGCCGTTCATGACGCGCGGCTCGATGGGTCAGGACGTGATCCACCCGCTGATCGGCGAGCGCCGGCAGCAGCAGGCCCAGTTGGCGGCCCTGCTCGGCAAGCTCAAGATCCCCGACGAGCCCTCCGGCGCCGTGAGCACGAACCCGGCGCGCGCGGCGGCGGCGACTCGATGGAAGCATGGCGCGTAGCAGTGGCCCCGCGTTCATCGAGGACTTCGAGGCCGACTACCGCGCGATTGAGCAGGAGTACCGCGACCTCCTAGACCGGACGCTTCCGCCGACCGACCTGCAGTGGGAGCCGGTGCGGATCGGGCCGACGTGGCAGCACGACGGTTCCGGCTGGTTCCTGCCGGAGGCGTCCCTCGGTTGGGGCTTCCTGTCGTGGACGACCCGGCACCTGACCGGCAAGGGCGGCAAGCCGTGGTGGTGGACGCCTGAGCAGACCCGGTTCCTGCTCTGGTACTACGCGGTCGACTCTGCGGGTGAGTTCGTCTACCACACCGCCGCGCTGCAGCGACTCAAGGGCTGGGGCAAGGATCCGACGGCGTGCGGGATCTCGGTGGGCTCGCTGCACGCTCCGGTGATGTTCGACCACTGGGAGGGCGACCGGCCGATTGGCCGCGACGACCCGGATGCGTGGACGCAGATCGCGGCCGTGTCCCAGGACCAGTCCAAGAACACGATGAAGCTGTTCCCGGCGCTGATTCCGGCCGAGACGCGGGACCGGTACGGGATCCAGATCGGCAAGTTCGCCGTCTGGTCCGACGGCGACCGGCGCCAGATCGAGGCGATCACGTCGAACCCGGACGCGATCGAGGGCAACCGGCCGCACCAGATCATCCGCGCCGAGACGCAGAACTGGCTCTCCACGAACGGCGGCCACGAGATGGTCGGCGCGATGGAGGGCAACGCGGCCAAGGCCGAGATCGACACCCCCGCGCGGATCCTCGACATCTTCAACGCCTACCGCCCGGGCCGCGACTCGACCGCCGAGCGCGCCCGTGAGGCGTGGGAGTCCACACAGGGCGACGACGCGGAGAACCACGAGTACGGCGTGCTGTGGGACTCGCTCGAGGCCCCGCCTGAGGCCCCGTTCACGCGCGAGGCGATCCCTGAGGTGGTCCGCTCTGTTGCGGGCGACGCGGCTTGGCTGGACGTGCGCCCGAACGGCCGGATCCTCAAGTCGTGCATGAACCCGGAGAACTCGATGTCGGAGTCTCGGCGCAAGTGGTACAACCAGATCGTCGGCACCGAGGACGCATGGGCTCAGCCCAAGTGGGTGGATGACGAGCGCAACCGCCGCAAGGAGGACGCGCTCGAGCCGGGTGACCGTATCGCGCTGTTCGGCGACGGATCCAAGTCGGGTGACGACACCGGCCTGCTGGCGATCCGCCTCTCCGACGGCCTCGCGCAGGTGCTGCACCATCAGCACCCCGGCCGCGACTCCGACGGCAAGCCGATCCTGGTCAACCGCAACGAGCTGGACGCGGCCGTGATCCTCGCCTTCGACACCTACAAGCCGGTGGCCTTCTGGTTCGACCCCTCGCACGCGAAGGCCGACGACGCGATCGAGGACGACCGCTTCTGGTGGCCGCTGGTTGACAAGTGGCACGAGCGTTACCACGGCCGACTGGACAAGCGGTTCTGGCCGGTGAAGTCGGGGACAAAGACGCACTCGGTCGCCTTCGACATGTCCGGCTCTGCGGCTCAGCAGCTCTTTCAGCCGGCGGTCCTGCAGGTCCGGGAGGATCTCGAGGCCGGCGATGCGCCGTACCGCGACTCTGCGGTGCTGCGCCGTCACATGAAGAACGCCCGACGCCGTGAGGGACGGTTCGGAGAGACCATCGGCAAGGAGTCCCGCTCCTCGGCCCGCAAGATCGACCTCGCCGTCTGTTTCGTCGGCGGCCGCATGTTGTGGCGCATCGTCCGCCTGTCCGCGAACAAGCGCACCCCCGGCCACGGCCGGGTCATCGTCCTGCAGTAGTCCGCGAAGGGGGCCGGCTTGTCCACGTTCTCCTTCGAGGCCCTCGCGCGCTCGTTCTCCTCTGCGACCATCCCGAACCTGCCACTGCTGGGGCTCTCCGAGTCCGAGCAGAGCCTCATCAAGCAGCTGCAGACGCAGGCGCAGACCGACCGCAGCCTCATGCAGTTGTGCCTGGCCTATTACCTCGGCGAGCAGGTCATCGACAACCTGCGGATCGCGGTCCCCAAGGAGCTGGAGTTCCTGCGGACCCTGGTCGGCTGGCCGGCACTCGGCGTCGACCCGCTGGTGGAGCGTCTGGCGATCGACGGTTTCCGTCTCCCGACGTCCACCGACGCCGACGACCATCTCTCTGCGCTGTGGGATGCGAACGCCGGCGAGTACGAGCAGACGTTGGCCTTCACCGACGCGCTGGTGATGCACCGGGCCTACTGGATGGTGGGCTCCAACCCGGAGAAGGGCGGCCCGCCGCTCATCACCGCGGAGTCGCCGCTGAACATGACCGTCCTGTGGGACCTGCGCGGCACTTCTGCCCGTGCCGCGATGCAGGAGTACCGCGATGCCGACCGCAAGCGCGGCGCGCTGCTGGTGCCCAACCAGACGATCCATCTTGCCGAGGACGACGACGGCAAGTGGACTGTGACTGGCCGCGACCAGCACGGCTTCGGTTTCGTGCCCGTGGAGCGGATGGCGAACCGGCCGCGGACGAACAACCGCGACGGCGCCTCGGAGATCACCCCGGCCGTCCGGTCCCTGACCGACTCGGCCTGCCGCACCCTGTTGGGCCTCGAGGTCGCCCGCGAGCTCTACTCGGTGCCACAGAAGGCGCTGCTGGGCGCCACGGAGGCGGCGTTCCAGAACGCCGACGGCACCCCCAAGAGCGCGTGGGAGACCTACATCACCCGCGTCCTGGCGATCGAGGCCGACGAGGCGGGCAACGTGCCCACGATCCACCAGATGCAGCCCTACGACCCGTCGGCGTTCACCAAGATCCTCGACTGGTATGCATCATCGGCTGCGGGACATCTCGCCGCGACGCCGCAGGATCTCGGCCTCTACACCCAGGGCAACCCGGCCTCTGCCGAGTCGCAGGAGGTGGCCGAGTCTCGCCGCGACCGCCGCGCACAGTTGCGACAGAAGATGTTCTCCCCGGCTCTCGCGCGGACGATGCAGAACGCGGTCCGGTTCGAGCACGGCGGACGGCTGCCGACGGAGTTCGAGCGGATCGCGGTCGACTGGCACGCCGTCAAGGATGTGTATCCCTCGCTGATCTCTGACGCCGTGAGCAAGGAGATCACCTCCGGCGCCGTCCCGGCCACCTCGGATGTGACGCTCAAGCGGCTCGGCTACTCCGCCGTGGAGCGCGCACGACTCGCGCAGGACCGGCGCGCCGACGACGCCCGAGCGATGCAGCAGGCACTGGTCGCGTCCCTGATGCCGAAGGCGCCCACCGGTGGCGACGACAACCGAGCCTGACCCGGCGACCGCGCAGCAGTACGCCACACAGGTGGCGATCACCGCGGCACTGGTCGGCGCCCTGCGCGGGCTGTGGCCGAGCGCGAACCCGCTCTCGTCGCCAGCGGCGCTGTCGTCCTACCGGGAAGGCGTGGCGGTCGTCGTCGACAGGTTCGCGGCGCTCTCGGCGCAGACCGCGGCCGACTACTACCAGACCCTGCGCCGGACCGACGCCGTGCCCGGCACCTACCGGCCCCGCCTGGTCGAGCCGCCCCCGCGCTCACTCGTTGACGCCGGGATCGACTACGCACTCCGCGCCGAGTCGGCCGAGGACATCGAGGCAGCGATCATGGCCCGCGTCGACTCGGTGATGCAGAAGGCTGTCGCCGACATCGCCCGCGAGCAGGTCGTCGATGCGGTGGAGGGCGACGAGAAGGCGATCGGATTCCGACGCATCCCCCGGCCCGACGCCTGCTCCTGGTGCCTGTCTCTGGCGATCCGCAGTTCCACCCGCGGAGCCAAGGGCGAGAGGCACATCGGCGTCTACAAGTCGCGCGAGTCCGCGGGCCAGTTGCCGCCGAACGTCAAGGGCGAGGTCAACCGCTACCACAACAACTGCCACTGCGTCGTGGAGCCGGTGTTCTCCCCGGTCGAGCAGCTGCCGGACTGGCTGGCCGACGTCGAGCAGCTGTACTCCGACGCCACCGAGCACTCCGAGCGCGGCGAGTCCCTGAACGACTTCCGCCGCGCGCTCGCGGCCCGCAGGCGCGGCGAGGAGCCGACCCCGGTCCCAACCCCGTCACTTGCACCGACCACCGCGCCCCGCGACGCGCTGCAGGCCCTACTGGGCCGCATCGAGGCGTCCATGAGGGCTGCCTGAGACCTCCCGCTTGACGCGGGGAACCAAACCGCCCCAGGAGGGCATCGTGACCGCAACACCCGCCGAACCGACCGTGACCGAGCCGACCGGCACGGAGCCGCCTGCTGCAGCGACGACTCCCCCCGAGGCTCCCAAGCCCAC
>DASTFI010000065.1:0-10966 GCA_035708765.1 Marmoricola sp. | reverse complement strand
GCCTCCAGCTCCCGGTCACTCTTCTTGACCCGCTCGGTCAGGTCCAGGCGCGGGGGAGCGCCGCCGCTGGAGCCGGCGCTGCTGCCTTGCTCGGGGCGGGGCGCGCCGTTGGTCGGGCCGGCGGCCGGGCCAGGCTGCTCGGTGCCGACACTGCGGCCGCCGTTGCGGTTGAGCGCGTTGAGGCGATCGGAGAGGCTGCTCATCAGGAGGCGTCCATTCTTCTGTTCCCTGCCTTCTTGCGCCGGCCGAAGAGGCCGCCCCGCTTGTCGGCGGAGTCGGCGGCTGCCCGGGAGGCGCCCTTGCCCTCGGGCGCCGACTCGACGGTCAGCGTGCGGGCGAGGTGGAAGAAGGCCCGGCTCACCGGGTGGTCGGGCTTGGCCAGCACGATCGGCTGGCCCTGGTTGGTGGCCGTGGCCACCGCCAGCGAGGACGGCAACGCGACCTCGACCGGCATGTGCAGGATGCCCTCGACGTTCTCCGCGGTCAGGCCGACCTGGTCGTCGGCGCGGTTGAGCACCAGGTGCCGACTCTCCTTCGCCAGGCTGAGCATGTCGAGGGTGTCGATGGCGACCTTGACGTTCTTGACCGTCGGCACGTCGAGGGTGGCGATGAGGATGCAGTCGTCGGTCTCGTCGAAGGCGGCGAGGACGTGGTCCTCGAAGCCGGGCGCGGTGTCGATGACGACGTAGTCGAAGTGACTGCGCAACGTGCGCAGCACCGCCCGGACCAGGCTGACGGTGATCCGGTCCTTGCCGTCCGGGCTGGTCGGCGCCGCCATGATGGCCAGGCCGTTGTCGTGCCGGGTGAGCAGGCTGTCGAGCAGGTTGAAGTCGAGGTGGTCCTCGAAGCCGACCGTCTCGTCGATGGTGTGCTGCGGCACCAGCTGCAGCGTGATCGCCACGTCGCCGAAGGCCAGGTCGAGGTCGACCAGGCAGACGTTCTTGCGGCCGCCGTCGAGGAGCGCCTCGGCGAGGTTGACCGCCACCGTCGTCTTCCCGACCCCGCCCTTGGGGGAGAAGATCGTGATGACCCGGCCGTCGTCCGCTCCGCCGTGGATCGGGCCGTGCATGGCCTCCCACGACTCGCGCAGCCGGGAGACCGCGTCGGTCAGACCGCTGCGGTCCTCGGCGGGTACGACGGCACGGATGCCGGCTCGCATCGCCTCGGCGAACACCTGGGCGGAGAGGTCGAAGCGCATGACCGCGACCGACACGCTCGGGTGGGTACGCCGCAGCCGGTCGGCGAGGTCAGTGGCCTCGCGGAGCTCCACCTCGGGGCCGACCACGACGGCGTACTCGTCGGGACGGTTGTCGAGGTAGTGCTCGACCGCCATCGCGTCGGCGACGACCTGGCTGCCTGCGGGCAGGTCGCCCATGATGATCTGCGCCCGGTGGGCGTCGTTCTCGACGAGTACTGGCACGTCGTTCCCCCCTTCCTCGGTCTCTCGCTGCTCAGCCGAACAGGTTGTTGGTCGTGATGCCCGGGTCGGGCTTCACCTTCGCGTCCTCACCCATCAGCGCGAGCACGAGCTCACCCGAGCCCTGGGCGAGCATGATCTGCTGCGCCTGCTTCTGGTCGACCGCGACGGTGAACAGGGTCCGGGGCAGCTGCTCCGTGGTCTGGGCGCCGGTCTGGTCGGTCGTCGTCGTGGTGGTCATCGTCGTGGTGCCGATCGCGATGACCTGCACCTTCGGCAGCAGCAGGCGGCTGTACTGACCGCTCGGGCCGCTGCCGTTGAGGAAGATCGCCACGTCGTTGCCGGGGTTGACGAAGCCGGCGACGCGGGCGGTGTCGGTCAGCGTGATCGAGATCGCGATCTTGTCCTTCGGGATCGTCAGCGCGCTCGTCGTGGCGGCCGACGTCGAGAACTTCGTCGAGATGATCTGCTCACCGGGGTAGATCGTCGTGGTGGCGATCTGGCCGGAGATCGGCGCGAGGTCGGTCAACGCACCCGGCAGCTGCTGCCCAGCGGCGACGGTGCCCTCCTCGATCTTGCCGGCCTGCTGCGCCGCCTCGACGGTCTCGCCGGGGTTGATCTGCTTCACCGCTCGGAGGACCTTCACCGCGTCGTACTCCTGGGCGGCGCGGTTGTCCGCGCTGCGCACGTAGAAGAAGACGAGCAAGGTGCCCAGGGCCGCGATGACGGCGGCCACGATCAGCAGAACTCTCCTGCGGTCCATGAAGTCTCGACCTGTTCTGTCGGGGCCCTGACGCCGTCAGGACCGATGCGATCGCAGTGATCCCCTCGTTCCACTGCAGCCGCAATATCAGCACAGGAAGGGCGGGCTTCGTGCAGATACGGAACTCAGTAGTCACATCGGGTGGTCCGCATGGCCCGAATTGACTAGACGGCCTCGTGGAGTGGTCTTGACCGGCGGGCCTGCGACGGCCGAATTTCCCGAGCCCAGCGGGTCACCTGGTGTAGAGGTTCTCGACCTCGTCGACGCACTCCCGCATCACCACGCCGCGCTTGAGCTTGAGGCTCGGGGTGAGCTGGCCGCCCTCCTCGGTCCACTCGCCGGGCAGGATCGTGAACTTGCGGATGCTCTCGGCCTTGGAGACCGCCTTGTTGGCGTCCTCGACCGCCTTCTCGATCTCCGCGCGCAGGTCCGGGTCGTCGACGAGCTGCGCCACGTCACCGGTCTTGCCGTGCTGCTCCGCCCAGCCGGGCACGGTCTCCCGGTCGAGGGTGATGAGCGCGCCGATGAACGGCCGCCCGTCGCCGACGACGACGCACTGGTCGACGAGCAGGTGCGCGCGCAGCCGGTCCTCGAGCACGGCCGGGGCGACGTTCTTGCCGCCCGCGGTGACCAGGATCTCCTTCTTGCGGCCGGTGATCCGCACGAAGCCCTCGTCGTCGATCTCGCCCACGTCGCCGGTGTGGAACCAGCCGTCGGGCTCCTTGGCCTCGGCGGTGGCGGCGTCGTTGCCCCAGTAGCCGGCGAAGACCTGGCCGCCCTTGAACAACAGCTCGCCGTCCTCGGCCACCCGGACGCTGGTGCCCTGGATCGGGCGGCCCACGGTGCCCACCTTCTGCGCGTCGGGGAGGTTGACCGTCAGTGCGGCGGTCGTCTCGGTGAGGCCGTAGCCCTCGAGGACGGTGACCCCGATGCCGCGGTAGAAGTGGCCGAGCCGCTCGCCGAGGGGAGCGCCGCCGGAGACGGCGTACTCGCAGTTGCCACCGAGGGCCGCGCGCAGCTTGCCGTAGACGAGCCGGTCGAACAGCTTGTGCTGCAGGTTGACGGCCAGGCTCGGCCTGCCGCCGCCCTCCTGGGCCCGGGACCAGGCGATGGCCACGCCGGCGGCCTTGTCGAAGATCCGGCCCTTGCCGTCCGCCGCGGCGCGCTGGGAGGCGGTGTTGAAGACCTTCTCGAAGACCCGCGGCACCGCGAGGATGAAGGTCGGCCGGAACGCCGCGAAGTCGTCGAGCAGCGACGTGATGTCGGCGGAGTGGCCGAGCCGGACTCCGGCCTTGACGCAGCCGATCTGGATGATCCGGGCGAACACGTGCGCAAGCGGCAGGAAGAGCAGCGTGGAGGCGCCGTCCACGTCGAAGATCTTGTCGAGCTCGTCGACGGCGACGGTCAGCTCGAACATGAAGTTGCCGTGGGTGAGCATGCAGCCCTTGGGGCGTCCGGTCGTGCCGGAGGTGTAGATCAGAGTGGCGAGGTCGTCGGGCCCGGCCGTCGTACGGCGCCGCTCGAGCTCCTCGTCGCTGATGTCCTCGCCCAGGGTGGCGAGTACGGCGACGGCGTTGTCCTCGATCGACCACACGTGGTGCAGGTCCTCGAGGTTGTCGCGGATCTCCTTGACGCGGGAGATGTGGTCGGCGGTCTCGGCGATGACCGCGCGGGCCTGGCTGTCGCCGAGGATCCACTGGATCTGCTCGGCGCTGGAGGTCTCGTAGATCGGCACGGTCGCCGCGCCGGCGTACCAGATCGCATAGTCGAGCAGCGTCCACTCGTAGCGGGTGCGCGACAGCAGCGCGACCCGGTCTCCTGCCTCGACACCAGCGGCGACCAGGCCCTTGGCGGTCGCCCGCACCTGCCGGTGGAACTCCGCGGCGGTCACCTCGGTCCAGTCGTCGCCGTCGCGGCGGCTGAACAACACGGCGTCGGGGCGCTCCTGGGCCTGCCGGACGACGTCGTCGGTGAGGTTGCCCGAGGTGGGCACGTCGACGTCAAGGGGGGTGGAGTACTCGCGCACACTGCTCCTCGGGGTTTGACGGCTGCTCGCACCCGGAGGTGCAACTGCACGTTACTCGGCCGCGTCGGCGCTCCGATAGCCTGTCCAGCATGGCCGAGCAGACGACGTCCAGCATCGAGATCGGTGCCACTCCCGACCGGGTGATGTCGGTCATCGTCGACTTCGAGGACTACCCGGCGTGGGCGCAGGGGATGAAGCACGTCGAGGTGCGCTCGCGCGACGCGGACGGGCGCGCCGAGCGGGTCTACTTCGAGCTCGAGGCCTCGCCCATCAAGGACTCCTACACGCTGGCCTACGACTACGGCTCCGACACCGTGCTGCGCTGGCACCTCGTCGAGGGCAAGATGCTGCGCTCTCTCGACGGGGCCTATGAGCTACGGCCGGCGGGCTCCGGCACCGAGGTGACCTACCGGCTCTCGGTCGACCTGGCGATCCCGATGATCGGCATGCTGCGGCGCAAGGCCGAGAAGGTCATCATCGACACCGCCCTGAAGGGGCTGAAGAAGCGCGTCGAGTCCCGGGCGTGACCGCGTCGCCCTCGGGTCCGGACTCCCCGCCCGGCGGCGGCACCCGGATCGTGCTCTTCACCGGCAAGGGTGGCGTCGGCAAGACCACCTCGGCAGCCGGGACCGCGACGCTGGCCGCGGCGCGGGGCCTGCGCACGCTGGTGCTCTCCACGGATGCCGCCCACTCGCTGGGTGACGCCTTCGGGGAGCCGGTCGGCGCCGAGCCGGTCGAGGTCACCCCTGGCGTGTGGGTGCACCAGGTCGACGCCCAGCGCCGCTTCGAGCTGTCGTGGGGCGAGATCCTGGGCTACCTCCGCAGCGTGCTGGACGCCGCCGGGGTCGACCCGATCACCGCGGAGGAGCTCACCGTCGTCCCCGGCGCCGAGGAGGTGCTGGCGCTGCTCGAGCTGCGCCGGCACGCGATCTCGGGGGAGTGGGACGTCATCCTCGTCGACTGCGCGCCCACCGCCGAGACGCTGCGGCTGCTGGCGCTGCCCGAGGCGCTCAACTGGTACATGAACCGCATGTTCGGCGTGCAGCGCCGCGTCGTGAAGGCGCTGCGGCCGGTGCTGACCCGTGCCGCCGGCGTGCCGATGCCGGAGGACAACGTGTTCGACGCGGTGCAGCGGCTGCACCGCGACCTCGAGGACGTGCAGCGGCTGCTCACCTCGGAGCGCGCGTCGGTGCGGCTCGTGCTCACCCCGGAGACGGTGGTGGTCGCCGAGGCGCGCCGGTCGCTGACCACGCTGTCGCTCTACGGCTACCGGGTGGACGGGGTGATCGCCAACCGGGTGTTCCCCTCGGGGTCTGCGGGCAGCGATGCCTGGCGCGACGGCTGGGTCACCGCGCAGCAGCAGGTGCTCGCCGAGGTGCGCGAGTCGTTCGGCGAGCTGCCGATCTGGGTGTCGACCTACCAGGCCGGCGAGCCGGTGGGCGCGGCCTCGCTGGCGGCGTTCGCGGAAGCGGCGTACGACGGAGCCGACCCGCTCGCGGTGCCGGAGGGCAGCGGTCCGATGACCGTGCAGCGCACCACCGCCGGCGCGGTGCTGCGGATCGAGCTGCCGTTCGCGACCCGGCAGGACGTCGGGCTGGCCCGGCACGGGGACGAGCTGGTGCTGACCGTGGGGTCCTACCGGCGGCTGCTCGCGCTGCCGGCCGCACTGGCGCGCCACGATGTGACCGGCGCCCGGGTGGAGGACGGCTCACTGCAGGTACGGTTCCGATTCGACCAGGAGGAAGCGTGAGCGACGACACCGAGCCACCGTTCGACGCGGGCAAGGAGCACCCGGACGAGCAGCCGCCGCACGCCGAGCACGTCGGCAGTGTCGGCAGCGTCGGCACGGTCGGGGAGGAGGCCGCCAAACTGTTCGCGGCCCTGGGCGAGCTCGCCAAGGACAAGGGCTCGGTCCTCGGCTCCGACCTGGGCGCCGACCTGGGGGCCAGCGCAGCCTCGACCGCCGCGCACGTCTCCGACGCGCTCAAGGACGTCAGTGCCCACGTCGGCCACGGCGAGGACTGCCGCTACTGCCCGGTGTGCCAGGCGATCCGGGTGGTGCGGGAGACCAGCCCGGAGGTCAAGGCACACCTCGCGGTCGCGGCGAGCTCCCTGATGCAGGCAGCCGCGGGGGTGCTCGCCACCCACGTGCCCGACGACAAGAAGGGCCCCTCGGTCGAGCACATCGACCTGGCCGACAACGACGATGACTGGGGCGACGACGGATGAGCCTGACGATCGGCATCGACATCGGCGGCACCAAGCTCTCGGGCGGAGTGGTCGACGAGGAGGGCACGCTGCTGGCCTCGTCGCGGCGCGAGTCCCCGGCCCGCGACCCGCGCGCGATCGTGGAGGCCGTGAAGCAGCTGGTGGCCGAGCTGCGGGCCTCCGACGACGTGGACGGTGACGCGGTGGAGGCAGTCGGGCTGGCGGCGGCGGGCTACGTCGACGCCGACCGCTCCATGGTCATCTACGCGCCCAACCTCGCCTGGCGCAACGAGCCGCTGCGCGACCTGGTGTCCGCCGCCACCGGGCTGCGGGTGGTCGTGGAGAACGACGCCAACGCCGCCGCGTGGGCGGAGTACGTCCACGGTGCCGGTCAGGGCGCCCGCACGCTGCTGATGGCCACCATCGGCACCGGCATCGGCGGCGGCATCGTGCACGACGGCGCCCTGCTGCGCGGCGGCAACGGGGGCGCCGCGGAGATCGGACACATCCGGCTCGTGGAGGCCGGCCGGCTGTGCCCCTGCGGGCTCCGCGGCTGCTGGGAGGCCTACGGCTCGGGGACCGCGCTCACCCTGGAGGCGCGCCAGCGGGCCGCCGTACAGCCGGAGAAGGCGCGGATGCTGCTCGAGCTCGCCGGCGGCGACGCCCAGGCGATCAGCGGACCGATGGTCTCTGCTGCAGCGCAGCGGGGAGATCCGGTGGCCATCGAGGCGTTCGACGTGATCGAGCGGCGCATCGGCGAAGGGGTGGCGTCGCTCTCTGCCGTGCTGGATCCCGACGTGGTGGTCATCGGCGGCGGCGTCAGCGAGTCGCACGACCTGAGCCTGGAGCAGATCAAGCACTCGTTCACCAGCCATGTCAGCGGCGGTGTCTACCGGCCTGCTCCGGACATCCGGCGCGGCACCCTGGGCAACTCCGCGGGCATGATCGGCGTGGCCGCCCTCGCCCGCCTCTGACCGCCGAGGCGTCAGTTTGTTGCAGACCCAGAGCGCCGAGGCGTCAACTTGGTGCAGGCCCAGCGCGTCGAGGCGTCAGTTTGTTGCAGGCCCAGGCCGCCGAGGCGTCAGTTTGTTGCAGGCCCAGACCGCCGAGGCGTCAATCGCCGACATCGTCGTACCACCGTTGTCGGCCACGGAGGCGATCGGGAAGTGACCGCTGCGCCTCCGCGAGCCACCTCGGCAGCAGCATCTCGAAGTCCCGGTCGCGACCGAAGATGTTGTCCTTCGTCACGACCTCGACCGTCCACGGCGTGTTGCGCCGGATCCACGTGCGCCGTTCGGCGTCGTGCTCCTCCGCGACGTCGCCGGTGTGGAACTCCTCACCGTCGTACTCCACCGCGAAGTAGAGCTCGTCCACGCCCAGGTCGAGGCTCCAGGGCTGCCCGAACCTCCCCGTGACCGGGCGCTGGGGTTGGGGGTACGGCGGCGTGGTGTCGTACCAGCGCAGCGCCGTGATCGACTCTGCGATGGAGTCGTGGCGGCTGTCCGCCCACGGCAGGAGCGACCGCAGCTGGCGGACGTAGCGGCGGCCCTTGAACCGACGCAGCTCGTGCTCCACCTGCTCCTTCGTGACCAGGCCGGCGTGCAGCATGGCGTTCAGGGATCCGAACGCTCGATCTCGATTGCGTTGCATCGCCAGGTCGCAGGTGGTGCGAAGCGGTGTCGTGACCTGCACGCCGTCGATCTGCATCACGTCGGAGGCCCGCAGGGTTCGTTGGCCGCTGGCGACCTCGGGTCGTCGTACTCGCCCTCCCCGCTTGCGGTCGAAGACGCAGATCGGTGGCACGCTCAGGTGCTCGCCGGGCAGCAGCACGTCGACGCCATGCAGCCAGGCCGCGGTGCGATCCGTCACGACGGCCGCGGGGCAGACGACGAGCGACAGCGCCTTGGCACGGAGAGACAGAGTGTCGCGGAGCTCGGTGAGCACGAATACTCCGCGGACCACCTGCCGCACCTGGCCGCACCGCACCAGGCGCTGGAGGTCGCGGCTCGAGATGTCCATCTCGCCTGGCCGGAACGGGGCGTCGCGCGGAAGGGGTGCGTCGGTGCGCAGCTGACCGGTCGCCAGGTCGACGTAGCGGGAAAGCATGCCGATGACTCTGACGCGATCGGCGCCCTGCCCGCTTTCGTTGTCCACAGGCCTGCAGTGAAGTGACGCCTCGGCGCGCTGAGGCTGCAGTGAAGTGACGCCTCGGCGGGGTGGGGCTGCAGTGAAGTGACGCCTCGGCGGGGTGGGGCAGGTCAGAGGACGGCGCCGTCGTCCCAGCCGTCGGTGGGCTTGTCCTTCATGGTGGCGACGAGGTAGACGAAGCCGCCGATGAACCAGGCCAGCAGCAGGAAGGCGGCCAGGCCGGAGAGGTGGATGCTCAGGGCGATGCTGAGCACCACGAGGACGGGTACGCCGAACAGGCCGGCCCAGGCGACCCCGCGACGGCCCTTGGGGAGCGCGACGGGAGGGACCTCCTGCGGCACGAAGTGGTCGGCGTCGTTCTCCTGGAGCTCTGGGTGCTCGTCCTCCGCCCGCGGTCGCTGGACGGGAGCCGGCGGAGGTTGGTCAGCGCGCGGGGCGGGCTGCCTGGGGCCGCCGCGCTGCGACGGCGTCGGCGGGGAGGCAGGCGGGAAGTCCGGGCGGTCACCGTAGTTCTCCACGATGGTGCGCCAGGCCTCATCCTCCTCCGGCGTGCTCACAGCTGAATCATCCCAGCGATGGCAAGGGGTGCGCCCCTCTCAGCGGGCGGTGACCCGCTGGATGAACGCCGCGGACTCCTGAAAGATCCTGGGCGCGTCGTTGTCCAGCGTCGCCACGTGGTAGCTGTTGGCCAGCACCACCTCGTCGACGTCGCGCGACGACACGCCACCCAGGATGATCCGGGCTGAGGACGGGTCGACCACGTGGTCCTCGGCGGAGCGGAACAGCAGCAGCGGGCAGGTCACGTCGGGCAGCTGGGTGCGCACCTTCTTCCATGCCTGCACCAGCGTGTGCAGCGCCCTGAGCGGAGTCCTGTCATAGCCCGACTCCGTCACGCCGGGCTTCTTGATGTCGTTGCCGATGCCGGGCATGGACTTGATGACGTGCTTCAGCGCCGGCAGGGCGAGCAGCTGGCGGTTGGTGGACCCCACGGCCGGGTTGACCAGCACGAGTCCGGCGATGTCGCGGTGGTGCGCGGCCAGGTCGAGCGCCAGCGTCCCGCCCATGGAGAGCCCGCCGACGACGACCACGTCGCTGCGGGCCGCGAGCTCGGCGTGGGCGCGCTCGATCTCGGCGTACCAGTCGTCGTACGTCGTGGTGGCCAGCTCCTGCCAGGAGGTGCCGTGGCCGGGAAGCCGGGGCACGGACACGGCGTACCCGCGCTCGGCCAACGCCTCGCCCCAGGGGCGCATCGAGGCGGGCGAGCCGGTGAAGCCGTGGGAGAGCAGTACGCCGACGGTCCGGCCGGAGGCGTCGGGCTCCCCGGCGCTGGAGAAGTGCTCTGCCTCGGGAAGGACGGGCAACGGAACCTCCGGGTGGTGACGTGTCACGACAGGTGCTGAGCGGCTAGTGTGCCTTACCGGGCTGGCGGCTGAGGAGGTGTGCAGGTTGTTCTACTGGTTCCTGAAGTGGATCGCACTGGGTCCACTGCTCCGGGTGGTGTTCCGCCCCCGGATCGAAGGCGCCGAGAACGTCCCGGACGAGGGTCCGGCCATCCTCGCCAGCAACCACCTCTCCTACGCCGACTGGCTGTTCATGCCGCTCACGCTGCCGCGACGGGTGACGTTCGTGGCCAAGGCGGAGTACTTCAACTCCCCGGGCATCAAGGGCTGGTTCCAGAAGAAGTTCTTCTCCGGTGCCGGCCAGGTGCCGATCGACCGTTCCGGCGCCTCGGCCGCTGAGGGCGCGCTGTCGGCGGCCAAGCGGCTGCTCGCGCAGGAGGAGCTGTTCGGCATCTACCCCGAGGGCACCCGCTCCCACGACGGCCGCCTCTACCGGGGCAAGACCGGGGTCGCCCGGCTCGCGCTGGAGACGCAGGTCCCGGTGATCCCGGTCGCCGTGGTGGGCACCGACGTGCTGGCTCCTCCCGGCAAGAAGTTCGGCCGGCTCACCCGTCCGGTGGTGCGGTTCGGCAAGCCGCTGGACTTCTCGCGCTACGAGGGCATGGAGAACGACCGCTACATCCTCCGCGCGATCACCGACGAGATCATGTACGAGATCATGCAGCTCTCCGGCCAGGAGTACGTCGACCTGTACGCCACCCGGGCCAAGGAGCTGTCGCAGAAGTCGTCGACCGAGGCCAAGCGCGCCGAACGGGAGGCAGCCGCATCGGCGGCGCGCGAGCAGAAGCAGGCGTCCTGACCGGCGACCCCTTCGCGGCACCTGCCGGCCTGACCCCCGGTCTGCGTCGTCCCGCCCGACCGACGGAGCCCGCGGCGATCGCGGTCGAGGACCGGATGTATCGGTGGCTCGCGGTCCTCCGACTGGTGCTCGTGGCGAACGCGGTCGGCCTCAACGTCTATCGGGGCGGCTTCGAGCACCCGCTTGGCGGCCGTGAGCGCACCCT
>DASTFI010000064.1:0-30654 GCA_035708765.1 Marmoricola sp. | reverse complement strand
GGCTGGGTCACGCCCGGCTGGGTCACGCCCGGCTGGGTCACGCCCGGCTGGGTCACGCCCGGCTGCGTGACCGGCGCCTGCGCAGGCTCCCGCGCAGCGGCGCCGGAGATCTCGTCCGCGCTGACCACGGCAGGCTCACCCGCCGGGCCCTGCGCCCTGCGCGCCGCGCGCTTGCGGGCCGGCCGCTTCGCTGCCGCCTCGGGGCTCGTCGCCGAACCCGTCGCCGGACCCGTGGCCGGACTCGTGGGCGCGGGCCCACCGCGCACGTCCGCGGCCTCGTCGGCGACGGGTTTGTCGGCGACCGTCGGCTCCCCCGCATCCATGTCGGAGGCACCCTCGTCGGCGTCGTCGAGCAGCGTCGGCTGCGCCTTCTTCGCACCACGGCGCCGGCTCGAGGTCGTCGTCCGCGCCCTGCCGCCGTCCTGCCGCTCGTCCGTTCCCGCGGCGTCCGACCGCTGGCCGGCCTGCCCGCCGCTGTCCGGTCCGGTCTGCTGGTCGACGCGCCGGCCCGATGCCTGGTCGGCGTGTCGGTCCGATGCCTGGTCGGCCTGTCGGTCCGATGCCTGGTCGGCCTGCCGGTCGGATGGCTTCCGGTCCGGCTTGGCCATCGCGGCGACGTCCTTCGGCGTCGGCGTCGAGCCGTTGCCGTCACCGCTGGTGTCGCTGTCGCGACCCTTGCCGCCCCGCCGGCCGCGCCGCGGCTCGTCGTCCTGCTTCTTCCTCGGCTCGACCGGCTCATGGTGCACGACGAGTCCGCGGCCACCGCAGTGCTCGCAGCTCTCGCTGAACGCCTCGAGCAGGCCGGTGCCGATCCGCTTGCGGGTCATCTGGACCAGCCCGAGCGAGGTCACCTCGGCGACCTGGTGCCGGGTCCGGTCCCGGCCGAGGCACTCGACCATCCGGCGCAGCACCAGGTCCCGGTTGCTCTCCAGCACCATGTCGATGAAGTCGACGACGATGATCCCGCCGATGTCGCGCAGCCGCAGCTGGCGGACGATCTCCTCGGCGGCCTCGAGGTTGTTCTTGGTGACCGTCTCCTCCAGGTTGCCACCGGAGCCGGTGAACTTGCCGGTGTTGACGTCGACGACGGTCATCGCCTCGGTGCGGTCGATGATCAGCGAGCCGCCGGAGGGCAGCCACACCTTGCGGTCCAGGCCCTTGGCGATCTGCTCGTCCACCCGGTGGCTGGCGAAGACGTCCTTGCCCGCCTGCGGGCCCTCCTCGGCCACCTCGAAGCGCTCCAGCCGCTCACGCAGGTCAGGGGCGACGTGCGAGACGTAGCCGTCGACGAGGTCCCAGGCGTCGTCGCCCTGGACGACGAGCCGGGCGAAGTCCTCGGTGAAGAGGTCGCGCACGACCTTCAGGGTCAGGTCCGGCTCGCCGTAGAGCAGCTCCGGGGACTTCCCGGCCTCGACCCTCTTCTCGATGTCGGACCACCGGGCGGTCAACCGCTCGACGTCGCGAGTCAGCTCGTCCTCCGAGGCGCCCTCGGCGGCGGTCCGCACGATCACACCGGCGCTGTCGGGGACGATCTCCTTGAGCAAGGTCTTGAGCCGCGAGCGCTCGGTGTCCGGCAGCTTGCGGGAGATGCCGCTGGTGGTGCCGTCCGGGACGTAGACGAGGAACCTGCCCGGCAGGCTGATCTGGCCGGTCAACCGGGCGCCCTTGTGGCCGATCGGGTCCTTGGTGACCTGCACCAGGACCGTCTGACCGGAGCTGAGCACCGACTCGATCTTGCGCTGCTGGCCGTCCTTGTGGCCCAGCGCCTTCCAGTTGACCTCGCCGGCGTAGAGCACGGCGTTGCGGCCCTTGCCGATGTCGACGAACGCCGCCTCCATCGACGGCAGCACGTTCTGGACGCGGCCGAGGTAGATGTTGCCGATGATGGAGGTCTGCGACTCGCGGGCCACGTAGTGCTCGACGAGCACCTTGTCCTCCAGGACGCCGATCTGGGTGAGGTCGTCCTTCTGCCGGATGACCATCACCCGGTCGACGGCCTCCCGACGGGCGAGGAACTCGGCCTCGCTGACGATCGGAGCCCGGCGCCGGCCGGCCTCGCGGCCCTCCCGGCGGCGCTGCTTCTTCGCCTCGAGCCGGGTGGACCCGCTGACGCTGGTGATCTCGTCCTCGGGACTCTTCGGCTGGCGGTTGCGGGTCCGTCGGCGCCGTGAGCCGCCCTCGTCGCCGTCACCGGCGTCACCGTCGTCGTCGGCACCGTTGTCACCGCCGGACGCATCGCTGCCGGAGTCGCCGTTGTCCTCGCCACCGCCCTTGCGGCGGCGACGGCCACCCCGACGACGCCGACGCCGGCCACCCTCGGAGTCACCTGCGGTGTCGTCCTGGTCGCGCCGGTCGCTGCCCTCGCCCTCGGTGGTCCCGGCGGACTGCTTCTCGCCGACGTCGCCGTCCTGCTCCGCGCGGTCGGCAGACTCGGTGCCCGCATCCGTGTCCGGACCCTTCTTCTGCCCCGGCTTGGACGCCTTCTTCTGGGGCTTGCGGGCGGTCTTCGCCGGTCCCTTGCCGGCGGCGCCTTCCGCGGCTTCCGGCTGACCCGGCTCGGTCGACACTTCGGCGGTGCCGGCCTCGGCAGCACCGGACTGTTCCGGCGGCGCGACCTTGCGGGTGCGCTTGCGGGCGGTTGCCTTGGTGGGCTCGGGCGCCTGGAAGAGCACCATCGGCGCCCCGGACTCAGCCGCCGACTCAGCCGCCGACTCTGGCGTCGAACCAGGGGCGTCACTCTCGGTGGCGGCCGCCTTCTTCGTCGTACGCCGGGAGGTGGTCTTGCGCGCCGGCTTCTGCGCCGGCTTCTGCGCCACGGCGCCCTCGGCCTCGGGCTGGTCCTGGCCTGCTCCGGGATCCGGTTCGGCAGGCTGCTCGGCCCGGGCCGCGGTCTTCTTGGCCGCCGTCTTGCGCGTCGCGGCCTTCTTGGCAGGGGTCTTCTTCGCGGCCGTCTTGCGGGTGGTGGCCTTCTTCGCCGGCGCGGTGTCGCCCCCGGTGGGACTTCCGGCGTCGGGGGCGGGGCCGGCGTCGCCCGGTTGGCCGGTCGCTTCGGTGCCGGTCGCTTCGGTGGTGGTCGGGTCGGGGGTGTTGTCTGATTCGGTCATCAGACCTCCTCTGCGGAAGTCCCGTTGCGCGGGACCCGCGGGTCACTGCTCGCCGCTCGTGGTGCCGCGGTGAGCGAAAGCCTTCGGTCGGCGACGACACCCCTCCGTGTCCACGTCGCTGGACTCTCCGGCTGTCATCGACCGCGGTCAGCGGCCGGGTGATCGTGCGCGGAGCCCTGTCACGGCTCTGCCTTCACTCGGTCACGTCGCGGTCGGGTGCCAGTGGATCACCCACCGTGCCGGCCTGCGGATCCAACGGTCCCTGCGCCACTCGGAGCTGTCGGGCCCCGGGTACGGCGTCGAGTCCGGAGATCTCGCAGAGCGCGGCGAGAACGTCGTCGGGTCTCACGGACGGCGTACCGTGCCGCAGGACCAGTTGGAGTATCGCACACCTGGGCCCAGCCGCAGCATCGACGCGGCCGTCGAGCGACACGACGGCCGCCCGGGCGTCGAAGGAGCGCAGGCCTTTCTTGGTCATCCGCTCCACCGTCACCTCGGGCGTGGCGAGGAAGCGTCGGACTGCCTCGGCGAGCCGTACCTCGTCGTCCGCGAGCGGCCCCTCGAGCACCCGGATCTCCCACGCCGAGGCCTCCAGCCGGTCGGCCAGCGAGCCGCCTGCCGACGAGACCACCTCGAGGATGTCGAGGCCGGGCGGCAGCGACTCGTCGAGGGCGGCCCGGACGGCGGCGGGCTCAGCTTCCTCGGCGAGCCCGATCTCGAGGTACTCCGCCTCGCTGGCGGCACCGGTCGGGCTGGCTCCCGCGTAGGAGATCCGCGGGTGCCGGTTGAACCCCGACGAGTAGGCCATCGGGATCGCGGCCCGGGACAGGGCTCGCTCGAAGGCGCGGCTGAAGTCACGGTGGCTGGTGAAGCGCAGCCGCCCGCGCTTGGCGTAGCGGATCCGCAGCCGCTGCACCGGCGGTGCCTGCTGCTCGGGCTGGTTCCTCTTCTGGGCTGCCACGGGGTCGAAGGCTACGTGCCGGCTGCCTCGACCGAACGCACCAGGGGCGACTGGTAGATCGACCGGACCACGTCGCCGTCGAGCCACCCGGTGAGCCGCCGCGCCTCGTCGATGAGCGCCCGCTCGGCCTCCGGGGGCAGCTCCTCGGCGGGGACCAGCACCACCTGGCCGTCCGGACGCTGCGTCCAGCCACCGACGATCCGGCCGTTCCACCAGGCCGTCGGACCGCCGTTGCCGTTGCGGTCGAAGAGCCGCTCGGCGTGCTCGCCGAGGTAGAACCCGCGACCCTTCCAGCCCATCGTGGTCGGATCCAGCGCCGGCAGCAGCGCTGCCCACGGTCCGACCGGCGGCTCCTCCTCGACGTCGGTCGGCAGGACGAACCCGACGGAGCCGTCCTGCAGCCGTACCTCGACGGCCTGCACCCGTGCGAGGGCACGCCGCACGGCCGACTTCGTGGCGCCCAACCACCAGACGAGGTCGGCCTCCGTGCCGGGGCCGAACGTGCCCAGCCAGGCCTCGACGAGGGTCGCATACCCGTCGTCCTCCGGCTGCTCGCCGGGGTCCTCGCCGAGCCAGTCGCCGGTCGGGGTCCACAGTGGGCGGGACAGCTTCCAGCCGCCGGCGTTCGCACCGCGCAGGATGCGGCCGCCGGCGCCGAGCACCACGACCACCGAGCGGGCGATGGCGACGTCGGTCTCGTAGTGGGTGCCGGCACCCCGAGTGAGCCGGGCGTCCAGGGCAGGGAGCGCCGCCCGGATCTGCCCGGTGCCCAGCGGACCCTGCGTGTGCAACAGGTCGAGGACGGCGTCGAGGTGCGTGCGCACCCAGAGCGCGCCGTCCGCGGCGATGCCGGTCTGCTCGACCTCCTTGACCAGGCGGCGCTGCTGCTGGGTCGCGACCCGCGCCGCCGCACTCCCCCACACGGCGGGCAACAGCGCGCGGGGAAAGGCGAAGACGGTACGCCGCATGGCCAGCTGCTTGACGACCGACCGGTCGTCGTACAGCGCGGCGTCGACGTCGGCGAGGGTGACGTCGGCACGGGCGCGGGCGGCGAGGTGCACCGAGGCCGGCTCGGTGGCGTGCAGGCACGTCAGGGCTCGGGCCACGTCAGCGACATCGCGCAGGGGGGCGGCGAGCCCGTGCCGGCGGCCGAGGCGGGCACGGCGTTCGTCGTCGGTGACCAGGCGCATCGTGGTCAACGCACCGAGGAGTCCCAGCGCCAGTCGAGGCCCCGGGTCTCCGGGGTCCGTCCGGTCGCCGCGAGCAGGTCGTGCCAGGGATCATCGGTGGGGACGACGTCGGGGAAGATGCGGTGCAGCACCCGGGTCAGGATCGAGTCGTCCGGGCGGTAGTCGAGCCCGTGTGCCTGGAGGATGTCGTGGGCATGCAGCACGGTCTCGGTGATCCCCATCGCGGCCAGCCCGGTGGCATCGGGGTTGCCGTAGCCGTGCCAGCCGATCCGCTCGGCCGGAGCGGTGGCCACGACGGCCACCAGCAGGCCGCCCACCGCGTCGAGGCAGTCGCAGATGGCCTTGGTGCCGCCGTCCTCCTCGGGCCAGAACGCGAACGCCGGCCCGTCCGGACGTGGCTGGACCCCTTCGACCAAAGGTGTGTAGCCGGCACCGTGACCGCGCTCGCCGGAGAGCTGCATCGCGTAGAACCCGAGGTCGTCGAGGATGTGGCCCAGCGTCTCCCGGCAGCTCCACTCCAGCTCGGCCGCCGGCCGGTCCCAACCCTCGTCGGGGACGCGGGCGAGGTGGTCGATGGCGTGCTGCACGGCATCGCGGACGTCGAGGGCGGCGGCGGGGAGCGTGTTGGGAGGCATGACCGGCACGCTAACGACCGCGGTGTCGATGCCACCAGTCGATTGTTGTCAGGGCGACCGGTCAGGTGGCGGAATCGATCCGGACTCCGGGTGGTTGACTGCGGAGGTGAGCGCCCGGACGACGACAGCAGTGCCCGAGCACACCGAGACGCGCTGGCAGCGGGTGCTCGTCGTCGTCGGCATCGTCGCGCTCGCCTTCAACCTCCGACCGGCCGTCGTCAGCGCCGGAGCCGTGCTCACCGAGCTCACCACCGGCCTGTCCATGTCGGCGCCCCAGGCGGGACTCCTCACCACGCTGCCCGTGCTCTGCTTCGCCACCGTCGGTGCGCTGGCGCCGCGGCTCGCGCGCCGGATCGGCGTGCACCGGGTCACCTTGCTCGGACTGCTGCTGGTGGGCCTCACGCTCTGGGCACGCACGGTCGTGGACGCGCCCTGGGCCTTCCTGGCGCTGTCGTTCGTCGCACTCACCGGTGCGGCCACCGCCAACGTGCTGCTGCCCTCGCTGGTCAAGCTGCACTTCCCGGACCGGGTCGGGCTGATGACCGCGCTCTACTCCACGGCGATGGCCATCGGGCTCACTCTCGGGTCGGTGGCGACGGTGCCGCTGGCGCGCCACGACGGAGCCGTCGACTGGCGTCGCGGCCTCCTCGTCTGGGCGCTGACGGCCGTGGTCGCCGCGGTCCCGTGGATCGCGCTGGTGCGCCATGACCGCAAGGAACGCGAGGAGCACCACCGCATCGGTGTCGGCGACGTCGCCCGCACCCGCCTGGGCTGGGCGATGGCCGTCTTCTTCGGGCTGCAGTCGTTGCAGGCGTACTCGATCTTCGGGTGGTTCGCGAAGCTCTACCGTGACGCCGGGTTCGACGCCGACACTGCCGGGCTCCTCCTCGGGCTGATCACCGGTGTCAGCATCCCGCTGTCCCTGCTCATCCCGGCGCTCACCGCGAAGGTCCACGACCAGCGCCTCCTGCTGAGCGCGATCATGGCGTTCTACCCGATCGGCTACCTGGGCCTGTGGCTGTCACCGGTCCACGGGGCGTGGGTGTGGGCGCTCGCGGTCGGCATCGGCGCCTGCACCTTCCCGTTCATCCTGACCCTCATCGGGCTGCGTGCCCGCACACCCGGAGGCACCGCCGCCCTCTCCGGCTTCGCCCAGTCGGTGGGCTACCTGATCGCTGTCGTCGGCCCCTTCGGCGTGGGCCTGCTGCACGACGCGACCGGCGGCTGGGACGTACCCCTGTGGACCCTGCTCGCGCTCTGCGTCCCGCAGTACGTGGCCGGGTGGTACGCCGCCCGGCCGGCGTACCTCGAGGACGAGCTGGGCAGCCGGACGGTCCACGGCTGAGTGGGCTTGTAACGCGGAGTCCATGTCGTTGAGTGCACCCCCGGGCGTGCACTCAGCAGCGCGAACTCCGCGTTACAAGCTCAACCCCGCGGCTTGTCGGGGCAGCATGGCACGTATGCCCTGCCCACCCCGACGCTGCACACCGCTCGGCTGCGACTGCGTCCCTTCACCTGCGCGGACGCGGATGCCCTCTTCGCGCTGCACAGCAGCGCGCACGTGCTGCGCTACTGGGACGCGCCCGCGGCAAGCGCACCCGCGAGCGCAGATGCCGCGACGACGAACAGGATCCAGCGCGCCGCCCTCATGGGACCATCGTGGCCCATGTCGGCCGAACCGGGGCTGAGGCGTCGATGAGAACGATCTCATCTGCAAGCCCCACTCTGACCGGTCAGTCGGAACCGGACCTCAGACCACGCTGAGCGGCAGCAGCTTCTGACCCGTCGGGCCGACCTGGATGTCGGTGCCCATCTCGGGGCAGACGCCACAGTCGTAGCAGGGCGTCCAGCGGCAGTCCTCGACATCGGCCGAGTCCGGGTCGAGGGCGTCCTCCCAGTCCTCCCAGAGCCAGTCCTTGTCCAGGCCGGAGTCGAGGTGGTCCCAGGGCAGCACCTCGTCGTAGGCACGTTCACGCGTGGTGTACCAGTCCACGTCGATGCCGGTGCCGGCCAGGGCCTGCTCGGCGCAGGTCATCCAGCGCTCGTAGGAGAAGTGCTCGCTCCACCCGTCGAAACGGCCGCCGGCACGCCACACGGCTTCGACGATCCGGCCGACCCGCCGGTCGCCGCGCGAGAGCAGCCCCTCGACGATCCCCGGCTTGCCGTCGTGGTAGCGGAACCCGATCGCACGACCGAAGCGCTTGTCGGCCCGCACCTCCTCGCGCAGCTTGCGCAGCCGCTCGTCGGTGGTCGCGGCGTCGAGCTGCGCTGCCCACTGGAACGGTGTGTGCGGCTTGGGCACGAACCCACCGATGGACACGGTGCAGCGGATGTCGTTGTGGCCCGAGACCTCACGGCCCTTCGCGATCACCTTCTTCGCGAGGTCGGCGATCTCCAGCACGTCCTCGTCGGTCTCGGTGGGCAGGCCACACATGAAGTACAGCTTCACCTGGCGCCAGCCGTGGGAGTACGCCGCCGCGACGGTGCGGATCAGGTCCTCCTCGCTGACCATCTTGTTGATCACCTTGCGCAGCCGCTCCGAGCCGCCCTCGGGGGCGAAGGTCAGCCCGGACCGGCGCCCGTTGCGGGAGAACTCGTTCGCGAGGGTGATGTTGAACGCGTCGACCCGGGTGCTCGGCAGGCTCAGCGAGATGTTGCTGCCCTCGTAGCGGTCGCCCAGCCCCTTGGCGACGTCGGCGATCTCCGTGTGGTCGGCGCTGGAGAGCGACAGCAGCCCGACCTCGTCGAACCCGGACTTGCGGATGCCGTTCTCGACCATCTGGCCGATCGTGTTGATGGAGCGCTCGCGCACCGGCCGAGTGATCATCCCCGCCTGGCAGAACCGGCAGCCTCGGGTGCAGCCCCGGAAGATCTCCACCGAGAAGCGCTCGTGGACGGTCTCGGCCAGCGGCACCAGGGGGTTCTGCGGGTAGGGCCACTGGTCGAGGTCCATCAAGGTGTGCTTGCGGACGCGGGCCGGAACGCCGGCCACGGTCGGCGTCACGGAGCGGATCGCGCCGTCGGCGTCGTACTCCACGGCGTAGAAGCGGGGGACGTAGACGCCGCCGCTGACCGCAAGCCGTCGGAGCAGCTCCTCGCGCGGCGACGGCATCGTGCCGGCCGGGCGGCCCTCTGCCTTCCACTCGCGCACGACCTCGGTGATCGCGAGGACGACCTCCTCGCCGTCACCGAGCACGGCAGCGTCGACGAAGTCGGCGATCGGCTCGGGGTTGAACGCGGCGTGGCCACCGGCGATGACGACCGGGTCCTCTGCACCGCGATCCTCGGCGTGCAGCGGGATGCCGGCAAGGTCGAGGGCGGTCAGCAGGTTGGTGTAGCCGAGCTCGGTGGAGAAGGAGATGCCGAACAGGTCGAACTCTCGCACCGGGCGATGGTTGTCGACGGTGAACTGCGGGATGCCGTGCTCCCGCATCAGGGCTTCGAGGTCCGACCACACGGAGTAGGTGCGCTCGGCCAGCGTGCCGTCGGCCTCGTTGAGGATCTCGTAGAGGATCTGGACGCCCTGGTTGGGCAGCCCGACCTCGTAGGCGTCGGGGTACATCAGCGCCCAGCGCACGGTCGGTCCGTCCGGGTTGCAGTCCCAGTCCTTCGCGACGGCGTTGAGCTCACCCCCGACGTACTGGATCGGCTTGGACACCGAGGGCAGCAGTGGCTCCAGGCGCGGAAAGAGCGACTCGGGCACGGGCAGGACCTCACAGAGCGGTCAGGCAGTGTCGGACACGGGCGAACGACAGGGCGAACGACAGGGGCGAACGTCAAGGGTACGTGCGCTGGCGAGCAGGCGCACGTGCACGAACGCAGCGCAGAGCGCTCAGCGGCCCACGGGTGAGCGCAGCTGCACCGGCACCCGCGCCGGCTGCGTGCTGGAACGCAGGTGGATGTTGAGCAGCAGGCCGACGGCGATCAGCGTCGCGAACATCGACGACCCGCCGTACGACACCAGCGGCAGCGGCACTCCGGTCACGGGCATGATGCCCAGGCACATGCCGATGTTCTGGAACGTCTGGAAGCCGAGCCAGCAGGCGATGCCGGCCGCCGCGAGCCGTCCGAACATGTCGTCGGCCCGCACCGAGATCAGCAGCGCCCGCCACAGCAGGACCGCGAACAGCGCGATGAGCACCCCGGCGCCGAGAAGGCCGAACTCCTCCCCGGCCACGGTGAAGATGAAGTCCGTGTGCTGCTCGGGCACGAAGCCGGAACGGGTCTGCGAGCCGCCGAAGAGCCCCTGGCCGAACAGGCCGCCGTTGCCGATGGCGATCCGGGCCTGGGTGGTGTTGTAGCCGGCCCCGCGTGGGTCGAGGTCGGGGTTGGTGAAGGCCATGAACCGGTTGACCTGGTAGGCCTTCAGCAGGCCCAGCGTCACGGCCGCGGCGGCAGCGACCACACCGGCCGCCAGGAGCGAACCGATCCACCGGCGCGGAGCACCCGAGATCGCCAGCACCCCGAAGACGGTGGCCGACAGCACCAGCATGGTGCCCAGGTCGGGCTGCAGCAGGATCAGCGCAGCGGGCAGGCCGGCGATCGCCAGCATGCCGACGACCTCACCGGTGCCCACCCGGCCACCGCGTCGTGATCCCTCCGTGCGCTCGGCCAGGAGGAGCGCCATCCCGACGACGACCGCCAGCTTGGCGAACTCGGCGGGCTGCAGCGAGAGGCCACCGAGCATCAGCCAGGAGCGCGACCCGTTGACGGTGCTGCCCATCACCAGGACGAGCAGCAGGCCGATGACCGATCCGGCGTACACCAGGGGCGTGAGGATGCGCAGCCACCGGTGGTCGGTGACCAGCACCGAACCCGCCAGCACCAGGCCGATGGCGATGTTGACCAGGTGCCGGGTCAGGTAACCGGTCGGGTCTCCCCCGGTGAGCTGGTCGTCGGCCGACGTCGCCGACCAGACCAGCAGGGTGCCGATGACCAGGATCGCACCGACCACGAGGACGAGCACCCAGTCCATGCGCGGCGCGTTGAACCGGCGTCGCCGGGTCGCGAGCACCGGACGGTTGTGCAGGATGGTCACGACATCCCTCCGGTCGAGCGCGGCGGCAGGATGGAGCCGTCCTGGGTGAAGACAGGCAGACCCCTCGGCTGGGTCACCCCGGGGATCACCGCCTTGCGCGGGTTGGGCTGGGCGTCGGGGCCGTCGACGCCGTAGAGCTTCTCCCAGATGGCGCGCACCGCCGGACCTGACGTGCCCGAGCCGGTGCCACCCTGCGTCACCATCATCACCACGACGTAGTCCTCGCTGTACGTGGCCACCCAGGAGGTGCTCTGCTTGCCGTAGACCTCGGCGGACCCGGTCTTGCCGCGCACCTGGACCTGGTCGAGGGGGAAGCCGATGAACTTCCACGCCAGCGTGCCGTCGCGGGGAGTGCCCTTGAGCGCCTCGTCGACGTAGCGCAGCGCCGCCTTCGAGGACTTCACGTGCCCGGCGACCTTGGGCTTGATCCGCTTCACGACCTTGCCCTGCGGGTCGACGACCGCCTTGGCGACCCGCGGCGCGAACAGGGTGCCGCCGTTGGAGAGGGCGGCGTAGGCCCGGGCCAGCTGGAGCGGCGTCACCATGGTGTCGCCCTGGCCGATCGCGTAGTTGACCGCGTCGCTGGCGCGGTAGTAGTTGCCCTCCAGGCAGAACTCATGGGCGTAGACGCGGGTGAACGCATCCTTGGCCGTGCCCTTGCGGTCGATCTCGCAGTACTGGTCCTTCAGCGCCTTCCAGTAGGCGAGCTTCCAGTGCCGGTCGGCGATCCGGCCGGCGGCCTCGCCGGGCAGGTCGATCCCGGTGGGCTTGCCGAAGCCGAACGACTTCGCCATCGCCACCAGGGGGTCCTTGGCGTTGACGTTCTCGGGGTCGGAGCCGTACTGGTGCCAGAACTTCAGCCCGACCCGGTAGAAGAACGTGTCGCAGGACAGCTGCAGGGCACGGGCGAAGTCGATGTAGCCGTAGGAGGCCGACTCGTAGTTCTTGAACCAGCGGTTGCCCACCTGCAGCCCCGAGGAGCAGTCGAGGCGCGTGTCGGGGGTGAACCCGTTGTTGAGGGCACCCACGGTCATGATCGGCTTCCACGTGGATCCGGGTGCGAACTGCCCCTGCAGCGCGCGCTGCACCAGCGGGGTGCCGTTCTTCTCGCTGTAGAGCGCCTTCAGCTGCTTGCTGGTGATGCCGCCCACCCACACCGACGGGTCGTACGTCGGCTCGCTGGCCATCGCGACGATCCTGCCGGTCCGGGCCTCCATCACCACGACGGCCCCGCTGTCGGCGACGTAGTTCTTGCCGGTCACCTTGTCGAAGGTGTGCCGGGCGGTCACCAGTGTCTGGTGCAGCTGCTTCTCCACGAAGCCCTGCAGGCGGGCGTCGATCGAGGTGACCAGCGTGTCGCCGGCGGTGGCGCTGACCTCGCCGCTGTCGCCGAGGACGTGGCCCATGGAGTCGACGGCGACCTTCTTGTAGCCGGGTCGACCGCGCAGCCAGGTGTCGTAGGACTTCTCCAGCCCGGCGCGGCCGACGACGGAGGCGCCGTTGACGGAGTCGTCGCCCTCCTTCTCGGCCTCCTCGAGCTCACCGGCCGTGATCGGGCTCAGGTAGCCCAGCAGGCCGGCGGCGTTGATGCCGAACGGCGAGGGGTAGGAGCGCAGGCTCTCGGTCTGGGCAATGATCCCCGGATAGTCCTCCGCCTGCTCGCGGATCATCACCGCTGTCCCCTGCGAGACGTCCTGGGCGATCGGCACCGGCTGGTAGGGCGAGCCGTTCCAGCAGATCCCCTCCTGGGCGCCCGGACGGCCGCACAGGACCAGGCGCGCCTCGATCCGTCGTACCGGCACGTCGACGATGCGGGCGACCCGGCGCAGCAGTGCCGTGCGCTCGTCGTCGGCCATCCCGGCCAGGACGCTGCGGTCGGCGCTGACCACCCAGCTCGCCCGGTTGGCCACCAGCGGTCGTCCCATCGCGTCGACGATCAGGCCTCGCGGCGGCTGGACGACGAGCTCGCGCACCGACTGCTCGGCGGCGCGGGCCTGGTAGACCTCGCCGCTGAGGACCTGGAGGTACCACAGCCGCGCGAACAGGGTCACGAACAGCGAGAGCATCAGGACCTGGAGCACGACCAGCCGCAGCCGGCTCTTGTGCGCCGAGGGGCGGATCAGCACAGCCGCCATCAGTGACCGGTCCGCGGCTCGATCCGGTGCGGCCGGGCTGCGTCGAGGACCCGGAGCAGCGCCGGGACCAGCAACGGGGCCAGCAGCAGGTCCCACAGGACACTGACGGCGATGACCTGGATCATCGACCCTGCGTCGGGGGCGGCGTCCTGCAGCACCAGGCCGGAAAGCGCGTAGAGGGACGTGCCGACGAACGAGCACGCCCCGACGACGAGCACGGCCGTCAGCGTCGAGGACCGGGCGTCGCGGCGCACCCGCCCGGCGAGGTAGCCGACGACGACCAGGGCCAGCGCCCAGCGACCGGCGACGTGGTCGGCCGGTGGGGCCAGGTCGAGGAGGAGTCCGGAGCAGAAGCCCAGCCCGGCCGCGAACTCGGGGCCGCGGGCGAAGGCCGCCACCACCACGACGACCAGCAGCAGGTTCGGCACGACGCCCGCCACGGCGACGTACGGGAACACCACGACCTGGGCGAGCGTTGCCGCCACGACCAGGCCCATCAGGGCGGCCCACCGCACGGCGCTCACGGGAGCCTCCCGGTGGTGAGCACCTCGCGGTCGCCGGTGGTGCCGGCGGGCACCACCACCCCGACCACGTCGAGGGCGGTGAAGTCGACGAAGGGCCGGATGACCGCCCGCTTGGACGACTCCCGCGGTGAGGAGTACACCGCCTCCACCTGGCCGACCGGGATGCCGGCCACGTAGGGCACGCCGTTGCGCGATCCCCACGTCACGACCGTGTCACCCCGGGAGGGCGTCACCGCGTCGTCGACGAGCTCGAGGTCGAGGCGACCGTGCCCACCCTCGTCGCCGCGGCCCTGCAGGAAGCCGATCTCCAGGTTCGACCCCAGCCGGCCGCCGACCACCGACTCCTTGTCGACGATGAGCAGGACCGTGGCCGTCGTGCGGGTCGCCCTGGTCACCCGACCGACCAGGCCACGGTTGTTGAGCACCGTCATGTCGGCGCGGACACCGGACGAGGTGCCGGCATCGATGGTCACGGTGTGGGAGAACGACTGCGAGGAGCCGCGCGCCACCACGCGCGCGCCGACGAGGGAGTAGCCGGTGTCCTTGACGACCCGGGTGAGCCCGTCGAGCTCGCGCAGCCGTTGCCGGTCCACCCCGGAGGTCGCGACCTGGCCGCGCAACCGGTCGTTCTGCGCACGGAGGTCGGCGATCTCCTTGCGCAGGGAGGTGGTGGACCGGACGAAGTCGGTGACGTCGGTGAACGGGCGCACCACCGCGGCGGTCGCCGACTCCGCCGGGCCGACGACGTTGCCGACCACACTGCGGACCGGGTCGAGCGGCGAGGAGCTGCCGGCGCCGGCGTCCAGCGTCATCACGGTGAAGCTCGCCAGCAGGAGCAGCGGCACGATGCGACGGCTGGTCATCTGCGCGGCTCCGACACCAGCACCTGCTGCAGCGCTTCGAACTCCTCGACGCATTTGCCCGCCCCGATCGCGACGGCGCTCAGCGGGTCGTGCGCCACATGCACCGGCATCCCGGTCTCGTGCCGGATCCGTTCGTCGAGACCGCGCAGCAGAGCGCCGCCGCCGGTCAGGACGATGCCGCGGTCCATGATGTCGCCGGCGAGCTCGGGCGGGGTCTGGTCGAGGGTCGTGCGGACCGCGTCGACGATGGCGTGCAGCTGCTCCTCGATCGCCTTGCGGATGTCGGCGCTGGTCACCTCGACGGTGCGCGGCAGCCCGGAGACCATGTCGCGGCCGCGGATCTCGGCGGTCGGCTCCTGGGGCACCGGGAAGGCCGAGCCGAGGGTCATCTTGACCTCCTCGGCGGTGCCCTCCCCCAGCATCAGGGAGTGCTCCTTCTTCATCCACGCGATGATCGCCTGGTCCAGCTCGTCGCCGGCGGTGCGCACCGACAGCGTGGTGACCAGGCCGCCGAGGGAGATGACCGCCACCTCGGTGGTCCCGCCGCCGATGTCGACCACCATGTTGCCGGTCGCCTCGTGGACCGGCAGCCCGGCACCGATCGCCGCAGCCATCGGCTCCTCGATGACGTAGACGGCACGGGCGCCGGCCATGTAGCCGGCCTCCTTGACGGCACGCTGCTCGACCGGGGTCACGCCGCTCGGGACACAGATGACCAGGCGTGGCTTGGCGAGGTAGCGCCGGCGGTGCACCTGGGCGATGAAGTGGCGCAGCATCTGCTCGGTGGCGTCGAAGTCGGCGATCACGCCGTCCTTGAGCGGGCGCAGGGCGCGGATGCCCTCGGGCGTGCGACCGAGCATCCGCTTGGCCTCGTGGCCGACGGCCAGGATCTCGCGCGTCTGGGTGTTGAGGGCGACGACGGAAGGCTCGTCGAGCAGCACGCCACGGCCGCGGACGTACACCAGCGTGTTGGCGGTGCCGAGGTCGACCGCCATGTCCCGGCCGATCAAGCTGTTGGCCATCTCTCGCCTCGCAAGGTGCTTCGTGGGGAAGGAGGTACGACGCACCGTCAGGCGACCCGCCGGGCGGAGCTGTACCCGGGCACGAGCCTAGGGACGAGAAGGGCCGGATCTGCGCAGGACACGCGGCGGTCCGGGCAGGATGGCCGACCTGCTGGCGCGCGACCGGCGTCGCCCGCCCTGCTGCCGGTTCTTCAGTCGGCCAGCTCCGGGAACCACAGGGCGATCTCCCGGGCGGCCGACTCCGGGGAGTCCGAGCCGTGCACGAGGTTCTCCCGGTTGGACAGCGACAGGTCCCCGCGGATGGTGCCCGGTGCCGCCTTGCGCCCGTCGGTGGCGCCGTTGAGCGTCCGGACCACCTCGATCGCCTCGTCACCCTCGAGGACCAGCGCCACCAGCGGTCCCCCGGTGACGAAGGCGCGCAGCGGCGGGTAGAAGTCGCGGTCGACGTGCTCGGCGTAGTGCCGGTCGGCCACCTCGGTGTCGATCCGGCGCAGCTCCATCGCCACGACGCGCAGGCCCTTGGCCTCGAAGCGGGAGAGGATCTCCCCGGTCAGCCCGCGACGCACGGTGTCCGGCTTGAGCAGCACGAGGGTGCGCTGGCCGTTCGCAGGGTCGTGCGTGGGTGCCTGTGCAGTCATGGCCGGAAGACTACGGTCTGGCCGGATCGTCCGCGGAGGGTGGTCGGTCCGGCAGCCGGCGCCGGATCCGCTCCTGCTCCGCCGGTGGGAACACCGGCTCGGGCAGCTGCAGCTGGACGCCACGGTCCGCCAGCCTGGCCGAGACCAGTCCGCGCTCGGTGGTCAGCCCGGCGATCTGGTCGAGGTCGACGGCGAACAGCCGTCCGTCGCTCTGCACCAGGAGCCGGTCGTCGGCGAAGGTCGTGCGGTAGACCCGTCCCTCCGCGAGGAAGGCCCTCCACGCCTGGCGCTGGGCCAGCCACCAGACGAGCGGCCAGGTCGCGCCGAGCACGACCAGCAGGCCGCCGACCAGTCGGTTGCCGGGCGCCAGCAGGAGCACGAGCACTCCGGTCAGGACGCACAGCCCCGGCAGGGCAAGGAGCTGCGGCCGCAGCAGATCATGGGCGCCGGCCCGGGCGAAGGAGCGGTAGGTGTCGGACTCGCAGACGAGCTCGTACTCCCACTGCTCCGGGGCGAGCACCGGCTCGTCGGCGACGGTGTCGTCCGCCGCCACGAGGCGGGCGACCTGCGCCTGGTGGTCGTCGATCCGCCCGCCGAGGAGGTACGCCGCCACCCACAACGCCAGGAACACGACGCCCAGGACGATCATCGCGGTGATCTGCAGGCCCAGCACGATCGCGGCCACCTGGATGAGCCAGCCGAGCCCGTAGGCCCACGGCCGCCGCAACAGTCCGGCGGTCACCACGCACAGCACCGTCAGGCCCAGTCCGGTCCACAGCGCCCGGGTCGGGTCGACCTGCTCCACCGAGATGAGCACGGGCGTGGTCAGCCCCAGCACGACCGCCTCGAAGGTGAGGATGGCCGCGCACAGCCGACGCCTCACCGCTGCTCGTCCTCCGGCTGCTCGTCCTCCGCCTGGTCGACCTCCGGCTGCCCGACCTCCGGAGGGCGGAAGAGCGAGCGGGCCTCTCCCACGGTCACCACCGATCCGGTGACCAGGACGCCACCCGAGCCGATGCCCTCACCGAAGACGCCGCCTGCCTCGGCGAGCGTGGCCGCCTGCTCGATCGCGTCGGTCAGCACCGGCGTCTCGGTGACGCGTTCGTGGCCGAAGATGCCGCGCGCGACCTCCGCCAGCTCCGCTGCCGGCAGCGAGCGTGGCGTGGAGTTCTGGGTGCACACCAGGTGGGCCAGGTGCGGCTCGAGGATCCGTAGGATCTCCTCGTGGTCCTTGTCGGCCATGACGCCGACCACGCCCACCAGCGGACTGAAGGTGAAGCTGTCGTCGAGAGCCGCGACCAGGGCGTGGGCGCCGTGCGGGTTGTGGGCCGCGTCGAGCAGGACGGTGGGCGAACGTCGGACCACCTCAAGACGCCCCGGCGAGGTGACGGCGGCGAAGGCGTCCTTCACCACGTCGTCGGCCAACGGCTCGGTCCCACCGAGGAACGCCTCGACCGCGGCCAGGGCGAGCGCCGCGTTGTGTGCCTGGTGCTCCCCGAAGAGTGGCACCAGCACCTCGTCGTACTCGCCACGGACGCCTCCGAGCGAGACCAGCTGGCCGCCGACGGCGGCGACCCGGGAGCGGACGCCGAAGTCCACGCCCTCGCGCAGGAGGGTGGCGCCGACCTCGGCGCACCGCTCGGCGATCACGGCGGCGACCGCCTCCTCCTGGTCCGCGGTCACAACGGTGGCGCCCGGCTTGATGATGCCGACCTTCTCGTGCGCGATCGCCACCGGCGTGGCGCCCAGGTAGCGCGCGTGGTCCACGGCGATCGGGGTGATCACCGCAACCTGGCCGTCCGCGACGTTGGTGGCGTCCCAGGCGCCGCCCATGCCGACCTCGACCACCGCGACGTCGACCGGGGCATCGGCGAAGGCGGCAAAGGCCATCCCGACGATGGTCTCGAAGAAGGAGAGCGGGTGGTCCGCCTCCGCGTCGACGAGGTGGGTGAAGGGCGCGACGTCGTTGAACGCGCGCACGAAGTCCTCGTCGTCGAGCGGCTGCCCGTCCACGACGATCCGCTCGGCCATGGACTGCAGGTGCGGACTGGTGAAGCGCCCGGTGCGCAGACCGGTCGCCCGCACCAGCGTCTCGATCATCCGTGCGGTCGACGTCTTCCCGTTCGTCCCGGTCAGGTGGATCACCGGGTAGGCGCGCTGCGGGTCGCCGAGCAGGTCGGTGAACGCCGCGATCCGGTCGAGTGTCGGGTCGAGCCTGCTCTCGGGCCAGCGGGAGAGAAGCGCGTCCTCGACCTCGGCGTAGGTGGCTGCGGGGCGGGCCTCCGGCGGAGGTCCCTCGGGGAAGTCGGACATCGCCGCGATCCTATGCGCTGCCCGTCGGTCCCGGGACCCAGCGGTAGCCTCACCGCATGAGGCTGCGACTCACCGAGGAGGAAGAGGCGTTCCGCTCCGAGATGCGGGCCTTCTTCACCACCCAGGTCCCCCGCGACATCCGCGACACCGTCGCCTCGGGACGGCACGTGGGCAGGGACGGCATCGTCGCCACCCAGCGGATCCTCAACGAGGCCGGACTGGCGGTGCCCAACTGGCCGGTCGAGTGGGGCGGACGCGACTGGACGCCCCTGCAGCGGCACATCTGGCACGAGGAGATGCAACTGGCCTGCGTGCCACCGCCGCTCGCCTTCAACGCCAACATGATCGGTCCGGTGATCGCACACTTCGGCAGCCACGAGCTCAAGGAACGTTTCCTGCCTGCGACGGCCAACCTGGACATCTGGTGGTGCCAGGGATTCTCCGAGCCCGACGCCGGCTCGGACCTGGCCTCCCTGAAGACCCGTGCGGTCCGGGACGGCGACGACTGGATCGTCAACGGACAGAAGACCTGGACGACCCTGGGCCAGCACGCCGACTGGATCTTCTGCCTCGTGCGCACCGACCCCGAGGCCGAGCGCAAGCAGAAGGGCATCTCGATGCTGCTCTTCCCGATGGACTCCCCCGGCGTGACCCTGCGGCCGATCGAGCTCATCGACGGCGGCCACGAGGTCAACGAGGTCTTCTTCGAGGACGTGCGCGTCCCCGGCGAGCTCCTCGTCGGCGAGGAGAACGCCGGCTGGAGCTACGCGAAGTTCCTCCTCGGCAACGAGCGGGTGGGGGTGGCCCCGGTCGGGGCGACCAAGCGCGCGCTGGCGACGGCCAAGGAGCACGCCCGGGAGACCGGCGCCCTGGCCGACCCCCTGACGGCTGCCCGCTTCGTCGAGCTGGAGAACGAGCTCCTCGCCCTCGAGCTCACCGCCCTGCGGGTCGTCGCGCACTCCGCCGACGGCAAGCCGCACCCGGCCTCCTCGGTGCTCAAGCTCAAGGGCTCCGAGCTCCAGCAGGCCGTCTCCGAGCTCACGGTGGACGTTGCCGGCGACCTGTCCCTGGCCAGCGGGTCGACCACGGCCCCCGGTTGGGCGGCACTCAGCACACCGACGTACCTCAACCTGCGCAAGGCCTCGATCTACGGCGGCTCCAACGAGATCCAGCGACAGATCATCGCCGGCACCATCCTCGGGCTCTGACGCGCCGGACACCGAAAGGACCCCCTCCATGGACTTCACCCTCGACGACGAGCAGGACGCGCTCCGGGACGCGGTCCGCGGGCTGCTGAAGGGCTACGACCCGGCGGTCGACGCGGAGCACCGGCGGCAGGTCACCGCCGTGGATCCCGGGTACGACGAGCAGACGTGGAAGCGGCTGGCCGAGATGGGCGCGCTGGGCCTCCCGTTCGCGGAGGCCGACGGCGGGATGGGCGCTGGGCCGGTCGAGGTCGCGCTCGTTGCCGAGGAGATGGGCCGGGTGCTGGCCCCCGAGCCGTACGTCGCCTCGGTGGTGCTCGCCGGCGGGCTGGTCGCCGTGGCGGGCAGTGCGGACCAGCGGGCCGAGCTCCTCGGCGGGCTCTCCGCGGGCGAGCGCCTGCTGGCCTTCGCGGACGCCCGCGAGGAGGCCGGGCGCCTCGTCGCCGAGCCGGTGGTGCAGGGGGCCGCTGCCGACACGATCGTCTGGCAGGTCGGTGACGAGCTGTTCCTCAGCGACCGGCCCGTCGACGTGACCGGCTATGCAACACCCGATGGCGGCCGGGCGGCACGACTCGAGCTCGACCGGGCCGACGCCGTCCCGCTCGGCGACGGCGGCGACGCGTCGGCCGCCATCGCGCTCGCCCGCGCGCGGGCCCGGATCGCGCTGTGCCACGAGGCGCTCGGGGCGATGGACACCGCGCTGCGGCTGACCACGTCGTACCTCACCACCCGCAAGCAGTTCGGCGTCACCCTCAACCACTTCCAGGCGCTGACCTTCCGGGCCGCCGACTGCTACACCCAGCTGGAGCTGACCCGCAGCATCGTCACCTGGGCGACCATGGTGGCGGCGGAGGACGACGACCCCAAGGCCGTCGTCTCGGCAGCGCGCCGGGCCAAGCTGCAGACGGCCCGCGCCGGTAGGCAGATCGGCCAGGAGGCCATCCAGCTGCACGGCGGCATCGGCATGACCGCGGAGTACTCCGTCGGCCACCACACCGCGCGGCTGACGGTGATCAACCACTGGCTCGGCGATGCCCGGGAGCAGGTCGCCGCGCTGGCCGACGACCTCACCGACCACGCCGTGCTCGACCCCCTCGGGTGACGTCCCGCTCGCGGCGCTACTCCAGCACGTAGCTCACCTGGTCGACGACCGGCCGGTAGCCCAGCGACTGGTAGATGCGGTTGGAGACCGGGTTCGCCTGGTCGGTGTAGAGGCAGACCCTCGCGCCGCGGTCCAGGAGCAGGCGGGACACCGCCGCCACGGCGTTGCTGGCGATCCCGCGCCCGCGGAGGTCTCGCGGGGTGTACACGGGGCCGACGCGCGCGACACCGAAGGCAGGGTGGCTGAAGCCGGTCACGTGCAGCGGACGGTCCTCGTCGTCGACCCAGAAGCAGACCCGCTCGTCCTTGATCCGTCGCAGCATCTCGTCCCGCTCGTGCCGGCCCTCATGGAGCGTCCCAGGGCGCCGGCCGGCCTGCTCGTCGGCGGCGGCCGCGAACGCGTCGTACCACCCGACGGCCAGGTCGACCTCGTCCTCGCGGGCGTACCGCAGGTGGCCCGCCACCGGCTCCGGCAGCACCAGCTCGACCAGCTCGAAGAGGCGCAGGTGCACCGAGACCTCTGCGCGCCGGCCGGCCAGCCGCGCCGTCTCGGCCGCGAACGCGTCGGTGGCCGGCCGAAACCCGTTGACCGCCGTGACCGTCTCACCGCGCCGGTGCAGCGCCTGGGCCAGCAGCCGCGCGTCCGCCTCGGACATCGGCAGCAGCAGGGGCGGATACGGCTCGAACGGTGCGGATCGCATCGCGCAGCCGATCGGGACGCCCTCCTCGAGGAGCACCAGCCACCAGTAGGGCCGGTCGGTCGGCGGGGCCACGCCCTGCGACCGTTCGCGGGCCTCGCGCTGTGCCATCGTGGCCACGATCGTCCCCACCACCGGGTCGGCCTCGAGCACCGGCCCGGCGACGGCCAGGAACTCGGCGGGGTCGGCATGGAAGTCGAGGCGGTCCATGCGCGCACCGTAGGCCCGGCACCGCCGGCCGCGTAACTGGTTTTCGTGGCCGGGCGACCGCCTTCTAGGATTCGGTGCATGACACCACAGCCCGTCCACGACCTGACCACGACGACCGCGCCCCGCGCCGTCGTCGTACCGGAGAAGGTCGCCCTGGAGGGGCTGGAGGACAAGTGGTCCGAGCGCTGGAAGGCCCAGGACGTCTACGCGTTCGACCGCAGCCAGCCCCGGGAGAACGTCTACGCCATCGACACGCCCCCGCCGACGGTGAGCGGCAGCCTCCACGTGGGTCACGTCTTCTCCTACACCCACACCGACCTGATCGCCCGGTTCCAGCGGATGCGCGGCAAGACGGTGTTCTACCCGATGGGCTGGGACGACAACGGACTGCCCACCGAGCGGCGGGTGCAGAACTACTTCGGGGTCCGCTGCGACCCGTCGCTGCCCTACGACCCGGACTTCACTCCGCCCGCCAAGCCGGACCCGAAGCGGCAGGTCCCGATCAGCCGCCCCAACTTCGTCGAGCTGTGCGAGCGTCTCGTGGTCGAGGACGAGAAGGTCTTCGAGACACTCTGGCGCCGGCTCGGGCTCTCCGTCGACTGGAGCCAGGACTACACCACCATCGGCCCGAAGTCGCAGCTCGCCAGCCAGCGGGCGTTCCTGCGCAACCACGCCCGCGGGGAGGCCTACCTGCAGGAGGCGCCGACCCTGTGGGACGTCACCTTCCAGACGGCGGTCGCGCAGGCCGAGCTCGAGGCGCGGGAGTACCCCGGCCACTACCACCGGGTTGCCTTCCACCAGCCGGACGGCAGCGCGGTGCACATCGAGACCACCCGTCCGGAGCTGATCCCGAGCTGTGTGGCGCTGATCGCCCATCCCGACGATGAGCGCTACCAACAGCTGTTCGGCACCACCGTGACGAGCCCGGTCTTCGGCGTCGAGCTGCCCGTGCTCGCGCACCCGGCCGCGGAGCCCGACAAGGGCGCCGGCATCGCGATGTGCTGCACCTTCGGCGACCTGACCGACGTGCTGTGGTGGCGTGAGCTGCAGCTGCCCGTCCGCACCCTGATCGGCCGGGACGGCAGGCTGTCCCGGGAGACGCCCGAGTGGCTCTCCACGCCGCAGGCCGCGGCGGCCTACGACGACCTCAGGGGCAAGACCGCGTTCGGCGCGCGCGAGGCGATGGTGGCGATGTTGCGCGAGCACGGTGACCTCGAGGGCGACCCGAAGCCCACGCAGCGGATGGCGAACTTCTACGAGAAGGGCGACAAGCCCCTGGAGATCGTCGCCACCCGACAGTGGTATCTCCGCAACGGTGGCCGCGACAGTGACGTGCGCGGCGAGCTGCTCGCCCGCGGCGCCGAGATCGAGTGGGTCCCCGCCCACATGAAGCACCGCTACGACAACTGGGTGAACGGGCTCAACGGTGACTGGCTGATCTCGCGGCAGCGGTTCTTCGGCATCCCGTTCCCGGTGTGGTACGCCCTCGACGACGAGGGCGAGCCCGACCACGAGCACCCACTGCTGCCGAGCGAGGCGGAGCTGCCGGTGGACCCCTCCACCCAGGCCCCTCGCGGGTACGACGAGCAGCAGCGCGGCAAGCCGGGCGGGTTCATCGGCGATCCCGACGTGATGGACACCTGGGCCACCTCCTCGCTCACTCCGCAGATCGCCGGCGGCTGGGAGACCGACCCGGACCTGTTCGAACGGGTGTTCCCGATGGACCTGTGCACCCAGGCGCACGACATCATCCGCACGTGGCTGTTCTCCCGGGTGGTCCGTGCGCACTACGAGAACCACGCCGCACCCTGGTCGCACGCGCTCATCTCGGGCTTCATCATGGATCCGGACCGCAAGAAGATGAGCAAGTCCAAGGGCAACGCGGTCGTCCCCGACGACGTGCTCGAGCGGTACGGCGCGGACGCGGTGCGCTGGCGCGCCGCCCTGGCCAGGCCCGGCCTCGACTCGCCCTTCGACGAGTCGCAGATGAAGGTCGGTCGCCGGCTCGCGCTGAAGGTGCTCAACGTCGCCCGGTTCGTCCTCGGCAACGGAGCGACCGCCGCGGATCCGGCGCGGGTCACCGAGCCGGTCGACCGGGCGTTGCTCGCCCGGCTCGGCCGGGTGGTCGACGAGGCGACCGCCGCCTTCGAGCGCTACGACTACACCTCGGCGCTCGAGGTCGTGGAGCGGTTCTTCTGGGACTTCTGCGACGACTACGTCGAGCTCGTCAAGGAACGCTCCTACAACGACCAGGGTGCTGCGACCGAGTCGGCGCGCGCTGCGCTGGCGACCACCCTGCACACCACCCTGCGCCTGTTCGCGCCGTACCTGCCCTACGCGACCGAGGAGGTCTGGTCGTGGTGGCAGGAGGGATCGGTGCACCGCCAGGCGTGGCCCAGCCGGGCCGAGCTCGGTGACCTCACCGGCGACGAGACCGTCCTCGACGCGGTCGCCGGGGTGCTCGCCGGCATCCGTGGGGCAAAGTCGACGGCCAAGGTCAAGATGCGCACCCCGGTCGCCCGCGCCACCATCACCGCTCCGCAGGACGTGCTGGACCGGGTCCGGCAGGCCGAGGAGGACCTCCGTGCTGCCGGCGGCGTGACCGGTGCCCTGGCCTACGCGCCCGGTGCGGGAGAGTTGCGCGTCGAGGCGGAGCTCGCCCCCACCGACTGAGGGTCCGCTCAGCGTCCGTGCTGTGGACGCCCGTGCCCGTGACCGTGCCCGTGACCGTGGCGATGGCCCTGGCTCCGCAGTGTCGCCGCGGGCTTCTTGCTCGTGGCCGGGTGCCGCTGCGCACCAACTCCGGGACGGTCGGACCCACGCGCGGGTGCCGGGACCGGGGCCTTCCCGGGAAGGTGCGCCGCCGGTCGTCCCGGGCGCGCCGGACTCGGGGTGCTGGGCACGGGTCGGTGGTTGCCGGACCGGGCCGCCGGCTGCGTGGGCGGCGCCGCGGCGGGTGCCACCGCCCGGGACACGGCCGGGGCAGCGAACGGCAGCACGAACCGGGGTGCGGTCTGCTGCCGCGCCTGGCGGGCCTGCGCCATGGCCTCCGCGCGCACCTCGAGCAGCTGCCCGAGGACGAGGTCGGTCGAGAACGCCTGCGCGACCGGCGTGGGCAGCCTGGCGACGTAGACGGTCTCGGGCGGCTGGGCGCCAGACACCAGCACCCCACCCGCGACCACGGCCGCGATCACGAAGCCCGCGAGCGGCCCCTTCTCACTGGCGTGCACAGTCCCCCCGAGCGGAATCAGCAGGCATCAGCCGCTCAGGCCGACTTCTTCTTCTTCGCCTCCGGCTCGCGGGGCACCAGGGTCGGGTTGACGTTGTCGGAGACGACCTCGCCGTTGACCACGACTTTGGCGATGTCACCGCGCGAGGGGACGTCGTACATGACGTTGAGGAGCACTTCCTCGATGATCGCCCGCAGCCCGCGGGCACCGGTGCCGCGCTCCATCGCCTTGTCCGCGATCGCGACGATCGCGTCCTCGGTGAACTCGAGCTCGACCCCGTCGAGCTCGAAGAGCTTCTGGTACTGCTTGACCAGGGCGTTGCGCGGCTCGGTGAGAATCTGCACCAGGGCGTCGTTGTCGAGCTTGTTGACGTGCGCGATCAGCGGCAGCCGACCGATGAACTCGGGGATCAGGCCGAACTTGACGAGGTCCTCGGGGCGCACCTGGGCGAACATCTCGTCGGCCTCGATGTCCTTGGAGGCCCGCACGTCGGCGGTGAAGCCCAGGGTCTTGCGTCCGACGCGCTGCTCGACGATGTGCTCGAGCCCGGCGAACGCGCCCCCCACCACGAACAGGATGTTGGTGGTGTCGATCTGGATGAACTCCTGGTGGGGGTGCTTGCGTCCGCCCTGCGGCGGCACCGACGCGGTGGTGCCCTCGAGGATCTTGAGCAGGGCCTGCTGGACGCCCTCGCCGGAGACGTCGCGGGTGATCGAGGGGTTCTCCGCCTTGCGGGCCACCTTGTCGATCTCGTCGATGTAGATGATCCCGGTCTCGGCCTTCTTGACGTCGTAGTCAGCGGCCTGGATCAGCTTGAGCAGGATGTTCTCCACGTCCTCGCCGACGTAGCCGGCCTCGGTGAGCGCGGTCGCGTCGGCGATCGCGAACGGCACGTTGAGCATCCTGGCGAGCGTCTGGGCGAGGTAGGTCTTGCCGCAGCCGGTCGGGCCGATGACGAGGATGTTGGACTTGGCCACCTCGACGACCTCGTCCTTCGTGTGCTTGGCCGCTGCGCTGGCGGACACTCCCGACTGCACGCGCTTGTAGTGGTTGTAGACCGCCACCGCGAGGGACTTCTTGGCCGTCTCCTGGCCGATCACGTAGGAGTTGAGGAAGTCGAAGATCTCGCGCGGCTTGGGCAGCTCCTCGAGGCCGACCTCGCTGGTCTCGTTGAGCTCCTCCTCGATGATCTCGTTGCAGAGGTCGATGCACTCGTCGCAGATGTACACGCCGGGACCGGCGATCAACTTCTTGACCTGCTTCTGGCTCTTCCCACAGAAAGAGCACTTCAGCAGGTCGCCACCGTCACCGATGCGTGCCACGGGCGACGTCTCCCCTCATCCGTGCCGACCCTCTGGCCGGCGTGATCTGCGCACTGTCTCGTCGGGCCACCGGGATGGCTCCTTCTCGGTCTTCCGACCGTACCCCGTCGCTCCGACGATCGGGGGCGACACGGCCGGTCGACTTCACCGCTGCGGCGGGTGGTCGCACTCAGGTCGTGAGTGCGGCCGCCGCCTTGCGCGACTCGAGGACGGAGTCGATCAGGCCGTACTCCACCGCACCGTCGGCGGTGAGGATCTTGTCGCGCTCGATGTCGGCGCTGACGTCGTCCTGGGACTTGCCGGTGTGCTCGGAGATCATCTTCTCGAGCAGCTCCCGCATGCGCAGGATCTCGTTGGCCTGGATCTCGATGTCCGAGGACTGGCCGTAGGTGCCCTCGGTGTAGGGCTGGTGGATGAGGATGCGCGAGTTGGGCAGCGCCATCCGCTTGCCGGGCGTGCCGGCGGCGAGCAGGATCGCCGCCGCGGACGCCGCCTGGCCCAGGCAGACGGTCTGAACGTCCGGCTGGATGAACCGCATCGTGTCGTAGATCGCGGTCATCGCCGTGAACGACCCGCCCGGGCTGTTGATGTAGATCGAGAGGTCCCGGTCGGGGTCCATCGACTCCAGACACAGCAGCTGCGCCATCACCGCGTTGGCGATGTCGTCGCTGATCGGGGTGCCGAGGAAGATGATCCGGTCCTCGAAGAGCTTGGCGTAGGGATCGATGCGACGGAAGCCGTACGACGTGCGCTCTTCCCACTGCGGGATGTAGTAGTTCATGTCGGGTCAGTCCTTCTTGTGGGCCGGTCGGCCCTCGTCGGCGGCCTCGCGGGCGCTGTGGATCACGTGGTCGATGAAGCCGTAGTCGCGGGCCTGCTCGGCGGTGAACCAGCGGTCGCGGTCCGCGTCGCGCTCCACCTGCTCCAGGGGCTGGCCGGTGTGCTCGGAGATGAGCTCGAAGAGCACCTTCTTGATGTGCAGCGACTGCTGCGCCTGGATCTTGATGTCGGAGGCCGAGCCGCCCATGCCACCCGACGGCTGGTGCATCATGATGCGGGCGTGCGGGAGGGCGTAGCGCTTGCCCTTGGCGCCGGCGCAGAGGAGGAACTGCCCCATCGAGGCCGCCAGGCCCATGCCGACGGTCGCCACGTCGTTGGGGATGTAGTGCATCGTGTCGTAGATCGCCATGCCGGCGTCCACGGAGCCACCCGGGCTGTTGATGTGCAGGAAGATGTCGGCCTCGGGGTCCTCCGCCGACAGCAGCAGGAGCTGGGCACAGATCGCGTTGGCGTTCTGGTCGCGCACCTCCGAGCCGAGGAACACGATCCGCTCCTTGAGCAACCGCTGGTAGATGTGGTCGTCGAGGCCGTAGCTCGCGCCGCCGCCGTTCATCTGGGGAGTCGATGTCTCGTTCACGTCCCCGACCCTAGACGGCCACGCCGCCATTTCCATGCGTCGGGGGGCCTTGTTCGCCCACAGCGGATTTGCGGGAGCGGTGCCGCAGCCACCCGAGCAGGGCGGTGTGCACGGCCTCGTGGTTGAGCAGGTCGAAGTGGTGGGCGCCGGGCACGTGCAGCACGTCGGCGCGTGGGAAGAGCTCGCGACCGCCGCGTGGCTTGGCGATGGCCGACCGGAACGGCACCAGGTAGTCGCCGAGCGTCTCGGCAACCGGGTGCCGCGGCGACCGGGAGAGTGTCGCTGCGACCAGGTGGTAGTGCGCCTGCGGCACCTGGGCTGCGTCGTCGGGCAGCCCGTCGTGGAGGTCGAGCACGCCTGCGGAGCGCCGCTCGAAGACCCGGGCGTAGGGGCTCAGCTCCGGCACCCGGCGCGAGAGCCGCATGCCGCGCTCGATGGCCCGTTCGACCGGTGAGCCCAGATGCGGCGTGCCGAGCGTCACGATGTCGGTGACCAGCGGCTTCCAGTCGTGCTCGGCCGGCGTGTGCACGGCGCACGCGGCCCGGGTGATGAGGCCACCCATGGAGTGGCCGACGAAGGCGATCCGCCGGACCTCGGTCGGCCAGTGCTCGACGAGCCGTGCCAGCAGGGCGCTCAGCGCCACCCCGGACTCGGCGACCGGGAGACCGGTGTTGACCCGGACGTAGACCGGGGACCAGCCCTCCTCGGCGGCCAACCTGGCGCCGTACGACGGCTGTCCGCCGCCCCGGTCCCAGGTCTCCTCCGTCTCGCACAGGCCGTGCACGAAGACGACCAGTGCGTCGGTGGCGTCGGGGAACCCGGCGGCGACACCGGCGGGGTCGACGGTCACGTCGGCGCCGTTGTCCCGGATGCCGATCTCGATGGCCAGGCCGGATCCCTCGTCGCGGAGTCGGTCACCGATGAGCCCGTTGATCGCGGAGACGAGGAACCGGCCGCGCGGCGAGGCGTCGAGGGTCGGCCCGAGCCCGAGCCGGTCGGCCTCCCTCAGGCCACGGCCGGCCGCCCGCAGGCCGGTGCGCACGGCGCCGTAGGCGAGCACGGCAACCCCGTCGTGCACCCGGTGCGGGAGGGTGGTGCCGCCGGCGACCCGGTCGACGAGCCCGTGCACCCGGCCGGCCACGGAGGTGTGCACGTCGCGCACCGACCCGAGGACCAGGTCCTCGAGGTGGTCGGTCGCGACAGCGGCGGCCTCCAGGGCGGTGGCGCCGCGGTCGCGCGGGCTGCGCGACACCTGCGGTGTCCCTACTGCCCCGCGACCGGTGCTTCCTCGTCGGTCGACCCGGTCACGTCATCCCCGGTCACGTCATCCCCGGCCGCACCATCCTGGGCGGCATCGTCCTGGGCCACGTCTTCCTCGGGCTCGCCGACCGAGCCGTCGGGGCGCAGGTTCTTCAGCTCGACGTGGTTGCCGGACTCGTCGGTCACCGTGGCCGCCTCGACGATGAGCGCCAGCGCCTTGCCGCGCACGACCTCGGCCACCATCTCGGGGATGTGGTTGTGCTCGACCATGTGCTTGACGAACTCGTCGGGGTTCTGGCCCGACTGCTGGGCGCGCCGGAAGAGGTGCTCGGAGAGCTCGTTCTGCTCCACGCCGATCTCCTCGGCCTTGGCCACCTCGTCGAGCAGGAACTGGGCGGCGAGCGCATCGCGCACCCGCTTCTCCAGCTCGTTCTCGAACTCGTCCTCGGTCTGCTTCTCCTGGTCGAGGTACTGCTGCATCGTCATGCCGGCGAAGCCGAGCTGCTGCTCCATCTCCTGCTTGCGGGCAGCGATCTCGCCGGTCACGATCGTCTCCGGCAGCGGGATCTCCGCGGACTCGAGCAACTTCTCCAGCACGGCGTCGCGCGCGGCTGCCGCCTGCTCGAGGCGCTTGCCGCGCCCGAGCCGGGTCCGGACGTCGTCACGGAGCTCCTCGACGGTGTCGAACTCCGAGGCGGTCTGGGCGAACTCCTCGTCGAGCTCGGGCAGCTCCTGCTCCTTGACGGAGCCGACGCTGACCGTGACCTCGACGTCCTGTCCGGCGAGGTCGCCACCGACCAACGAGCTGGTGAACGTGGCCTGCTCGCCCGCGGAGAGGCCGCGCAGCGCGTCGTCGATGCCTTCGAGCATGTCGCCCGAGCCGACCTTGTAGGAGTAGCCCTCGACCTCGCCGCCCTCGACAGGTTCGCCGTCCTTGGTTGCCACGAGGTCGATCGACACGACGTCGCCGTCCTGGGCACTGCGCTCGACCTGGTTGAGGGTCGCGAACCGCTCCCGGAGATGCTCGAGCTGCTCGGTGACGTCGTCGTCGGAGACCACGACGTCCTCGACGGTGACCGCCAGGCCGTCGTACGACGGGACCTCGATCTCGGGACGGACGTCGACCTCGGCGGTGAACTCGAGGGTCTCGTTGTCCTCGAACCGGGTCACGTCGATCTCGGGCTGCGCCAGCGGCTGGAGGTCGTTGTCCTGCAGGGCCTGCACGTAGAACTTCGGCAGCGCCTCGTTGATCGCCTCGTCGAGCACCGCACCCCGGCCGACCTGCCGGTCGATCACCGGCGGCGGCACCTTGCCCTTGCGGAAGCCGGGGATGTTCACCTGCTCCGCGATGTGCTTGTAGGCGTGCTCGACGCTCGGCTTGAGCTCGTCGTACTCCACCTCGACGGTCAGCTTGGCCCGAGTCGGGCTCAACGTCTCGACGGCGCTCTTCACCAGTGTTCTCCTCTAATGGTTTCTGCACCCCAGGACGGGGCTTGATCGTCGGGGCGACAGGACTCGAACCTGCGATCTCCTGCTCCCAAAGCAGGCGCGCTAGCCACTACGCTACGCCCCGCCAAGTGGGCCTCGATCGGTGCCGGAGCACCGGCGGGACCCGGCTTGGAGCGGATGACGGGACTCGAACCCGCGTAGCCAGTTTGGAAGACTGGGGCTCTACCATTGAGCTCCATCCCCGGTGGGCCATCGCTGGCCGCGGGGACATGGTGCCACAGGTCGCCCGGCGGCCGGAAAGTGGCTCGATTCGGGCTGGCCCACCGGTGTCCTCTAGAC
>DASTFI010000063.1:0-123434 GCA_035708765.1 Marmoricola sp. | reverse complement strand
GCGTCGAAACGGTCCGAACGAACCATTGCGTCCCGTCGATCCGCGCTGCCACGCTGGGACCGAGCTCCCGGAGGGAATCGGCATGCTGAACCGACACGGACCACCCCGCTCGCGGATCGAGTTCCTCGGCACCGTCCCCCTGTTCGAGGGACTCTCCGAGCGGGTCCTCGCCCGCATCGACTCCCACCTGGACGACGTCCAGGTGCCGGCCGGCAAGGTGCTCACCCGTCAGGGCAGCGGCGCCGACGAGGCCTTCATCGTGGCCGACGGCGAGGCCGACGTCAGCGTCGCCGGTGACGTCGTGGCCACCAGCGGCGTCGGCGAGATGATCGGCGAGATCGGCGTGCTCAGGCACACGCCCCGGTCGGCCACCGTCACCGCGCGGACCCCGATGCGTCTGCTCGTCATCAACCCGCGCGACCTGCAGTGGCTCTTCGACGACAAGACGTTGGCGGCGCGGGTCCAGGACAACCTCGCCCGGCACACCGCCAGCCCTCCCGGGTGAGCGGCGCTCAGATCCGGGTGCGGTGGAAGTTGGCGTAGGAGCGCGACGGCGTCGGTCCGCGCTGCCCCTGGTAGCGGGAGCCGTACTTCTCAGAGCCGTAGGGGTGCAGTGACGGCGAGCTCAGCCGGAAGAAGCACAGCTGGCCGATCTTCATACCGGGGTAGAGCTTGATCGGCAGCGTGGCGACGTTGGCCAGCTCCAGCGTCACGTGGCCGCTGAACCCAGGGTCGACGAAACCGGCAGTGGCGTGCGTCAGCAGGCCCAGCCGGCCCAGGGACGACTTGCCCTCGACGCGGGCGGCCAGGTCGTCGGGCAGGCTGACCACCTCGTAGGTCGAGCCCAGCACGAACTCGCCCGGATGCAGGATGAACGGCTCGTCGCCCTCCGGCTGCACCTCACGGGTCAGGTCGGACTGGTCGGCCGCCGGGTCGATGTGCGGGTACTTGTGGTTCTCGAAGACCCGGAAGAACCGGTCCAGCCGGATGTCGATGCTCGAGGGCTGGATCATCGCCTCGTCGTAGGGCTCGACGCGGATCCGGTTCGCCTCGATCTCGCTGAGGATGTCGCGGTCGGAGAGCAGCACCCCGACAACCTACCGTCCGGGGCGGCGCTCCGAGGCGCACCGTGGGTGATGCACCATGGGCCGGTGACCTTCCAGCGCTACGTCGCCCTCGGCGACTCGTTCACCGAAGGTGTCGGCGACCCCGACCCGAGCCGACCCAACGGGTTGCGCGGGTGGGCCGACCGGGTGGCGGAGGCGCTCGCCCGCCAGGCCGAGGAGGCCAGGACGGACTTCCGCTACGCCAACCTCGCGATCCGTGGACGCAAGCTGAAGCCGATCGTCTCCGAGCAGCTGCAGCCGGCGATCGCGCTTGCTCCGGACCTGGTCACCATCCATGCCGGCGCCAACGACGTCCTGCGGCCCAGGGTCGACCTCGACGACCTCGCCTCGGCGTACGACGACGCAGTCGCCCGACTCGCCGCGACCGGCGCCCGTGTGGTGATGTTCACGATCTACGACCCGGGCGGCACCGGCATCTACGGCCCCGTGCGCGGGCGGATGGCGATCTTCAACGAGTGGGCCCGCGAGATCGCCGACAACCACGGCGCGACCATCGTCGACATGTGGCGGATGCGCGGCGTCGGCCCGGTCGAGGAGTGGATGGACGACGACCGGATGCACCTCAACCCGGTCGGCCACCAGCACATCGCCATCGCCGTGCTCGACGCCCTCGGGGTCGACCACGACCTGGTGCAGCTGGAGCGGGCCGCGGCACCCGCGCGCAGCCGGCGCGAGCAGCTGCGCGAGAACGCCCGCTGGACGAGGGAGTTCCTGGTGCCGTGGGTGCACCGCCGGGTCACCGGCCGGTCGTCGGGCGACGGCGTCAGCCCGAAGCGGCCGACCCTGGGACCGATCTGAGCGGTCGCCCCGGCTCAGCCGTGCTGGGTGGACTTGATGTCGATGACGAAGACCAGGGTCTGGCCGGCCAGCTCGCTGCCCGAGCCCTTCTCGCCGTACGCGTACTTCGGCGGGATCGAGACGACGAGCTTGGTGCCGACCTTCTGGCCGACGAGTGCGGCACCGAAGCCCTCCACGACCTGGTCGGTCGGGAACGTGGCGGCAGCGCGGCCGTAGCTCTGGTCGAAGATCTTGCCGGTGTCCCAGCTGGTGCCCTGATAGTCCAGGGTGACCGAGTCACCCTTCTGCACGACCTCGCCGTCGCCCTCGTCGAGCACCTTCAGGAGCAGCTCCTTGGGCGGCTTCGTCTTCGGGAGCTCCAGCGTGGGCGGCTTGGTCCCGTTGAAGGTGACCGTGGGTGCGCCCTTCGCCCAGGCGACCGGCTGCACCGGCTTCTTGATGCCGATGATGTCGGTGACGATCACGACGGTGTCGTCGGCGCTGATGCCGAGCTGGGGGTTGCCCTGCTCGCCGTACATGTCCTTGGCCGGGGAGGCCACCACCACCCGGGAGCCGATCTTCTGGCAGTCGATCCCGGCCGCGAACGCCTTGATCATCTTCGTGTCACCGGCGGCCAGGCTGACCTGCTGGGTGCCGAGCGGCTTCGCGTCCTTGCCGAGGAACACCGAGATCAACGCGTTCACGTCCTGGCCGCCCTGCACCTCCGCACCGGTCCCCTCCTTCAGGACCGTGCGCTGCAGCGAGGACGCCTCCAGCGGCGTGCTGAACTCCACCTCCTGCTTCTCACCGAACGTCCCGGACACCTTGACCGCGTCGCTCGCCTTGCCGGCGGAGACGTCGGGGCAGGCAGCGGCGGCGTTGCTCGTCTCGGAGGATGACGACGTCGCGTCCTTGCCGTCCTTGCTGCCGGGGTCGTCACCACAGGCGGCGACCGTGAGCAGGAGAGCAGCCGCGGCCACGGCTGCGGCGGTACGGCGGAGGGCGGAGCTGGGCGACATCGGGCCTCGCAGGAAGGGACAGGGAAGCAGGGACGGTCGGCGGCGAGCCTCTCACAGGTCAGGTAACATCCTCCGCGTCGACCGCTCCACGGCCGACGATGCGGATGTAGCTCAGTTGGTAGAGCGCGACCTTCCCAAGGTCGATGTCGCGAGTTCGAGTCTCGTCATCCGCTCCATGGAGTTCAACGGCTTCCCCGAGGCGGCGCTCGACTTCTACGACGACCTCGAGATGGACAACACGCGCTCCTTCTGGGAGGCGCACAAGCACGTGTACGACGAGCACGTCCGCGCTCCGATGACCGCGCTCGCCGCCGACCTCACCGAGGAGTTCGGCGCCGCCAAGGTGTTCCGCCCCTACCGCGACGTCCGGTTCGCCAAGGACAGGACGCCGTACAAGACGCACCAGGGCGCCTTCGTGGCGCTGGGCCCGGCGACGGGGTGGTACGTCGAGATCTCGGCGCGCGGCGTCCGGACAGCCGCCGGTTTCTACCACGCCGAGTCGGCCGACCTCGCCCGCATCCGGGCGGCGATGGACAACAGCGCGACGGGCACGCAGCTGGGGCGGATCCTCGCCCAGATCGAGGAGGCCGGCTACGAGCGGGGCGGTGACCGGCTCAAGACGAAGCCCCGTGGCTGGTCGGCCGACCACCCGCGAATCGACCTGCTCCGCCACCGCTCGCTGACGATGAGCCGCGACTACGGCTTCGAGACGGTGATCCACTCCGCCGAGCTCGTCGACGCAGTCCGCCGCGACTGGCGCACCACCCGGCCACTGGTCGAATGGGTCGCCGACCGGGTCGACGTACTGCCTGGATAGTCCCCGACGTTTGGGCTGGGTTTCGCGTCGCGATCGAACCCAAACGTCAGGGACTATCCCGCCGGGTCGGGTTTGCGCAGGGTCGCCATCGTGCGCTCGGGCTCCCAGTGGGCGCGCATCGAGAGGATCTTGCCGGCGTCGCTCATGACGTAGGTGGCGATCAGGTCGGTGTCGGCCAGCGTCCCGTCCTCGAGCACGGTGCTGAAGGTGCCGACGTTGGCGCACGCATTGCCGTTGGCGAACGAGTCGCGGATGGTGAACCGGAACTCGCGGACCGGCGCGATCGCCATCTCCCAGAAGGCGCTGATCGCCTCCTTGCCCTGGTGACCGGTGCCCTCGGGGTCGAAGAACGACGGTCCCACCGGGTCCTCCACCACGGCGTCGTCGTCGAAGAGCGCGAGCCACTCCTCCTTCGCCTTGCGCGACACCGCGTCGTAGGACCGCTGGGTGAGGCGGCGGGCGGGATGGTCGCCGTCGGGCGCTTCCCAGGTGATGAACTCGGACTCGATCATGCCGAGAGAGTACGACGGAACGAGAACGCGTTCTCGATGACGTCTCGGCTCAGTGCGGCTCCCAGGCATCCCGGTCGGCCGTCCGGTCCGTCACGGCGGCGGGCAGGTGACCCTCGACGAGGGCAGCGATCGTGACGTGCTCGAGGACCTCACGCAGCGACGTCCGGGCCGCCACCCAGACCTCCTGCAGCGCGTGGGCGGCGTCGTTGTACTCGACCGCCTCCGGGCGGACTCCGTAGACCGAGACCAGCGGTCCGTCCACCGCGCGGATGACGTCGGCGATGCTGACCCGCTCCGCCGGCCTGGCGAACGTCCAGCCGCCGGCCTGGCCACGTTGGGCGTGCAGGATGTCGGCCTTGCGGAGGTCGGCGAGGATCGCCTGCAGGAACCCCTTGGGGATGTCCTGCAGGAGGCCGATCTCCTCCGCGCGGACCGGTCGCTCGTCGGCGCGCCGGCCGATCTCGATGAGGGCCCGCAGGGCGTAGTCGGAGCGGGCGGAGACGCGCATGCCCAGAGTGTTCCATGCGCGTGTTCCACCCGCGTGTTCCCTGCGCGTGCTCCCTGTGCGTGCTCCCTGCGCGTGCTCCAGCCGAGAGCGCCAGCCGAGAGCGCCAGCCGACTGCTCCGCCCCGCCCCCGGGCGCCATTTCCCCCGATCCGGGCGCCGGTCCAGTCAGCCGGCGAACGAGCCGGTGGACACCTCGGAGCCGGCCTCCTCGGTGTCATACCCCGGGGCGACGGCCTCCAGCCGGCGGGCACGGCGCTCCTGCCGGACGGCCCACGCGATGCCGAGGATCCACAGGACCGCGATCAGCAGCGCAGTGACGGCGATCGCCGTGGCGGACACGCCGAGGGCCTGCAGCACCGTCCTGGCGTTGGTCAGGACGATCAGCCCGCCGGCTGCCACCCCGAGCACGCGAGCAGCGAGTCGGCGGACCAGCCAGGCCGCGACGGGGGCCGCCACCACCCCACCGGCGAGCAGCGCGAGCGCGTAGGACCAGGCGATGCCCTGCGACCCCAGGGCCAGCAGGAAGCCGAGCGAGCCGCCCACGGCGACGACGAACTCGGAGGTGTCGATCGAGCCGACGACCTTCCGTGGGGCCAGGCGGCCCGAGGAGAGCAGCGAAGTGGTGCCCACCGGCCCCCAGCCGCCCCCGCCGATCGCGTCCATCGCACCGGCGACCAGGCCCATCGGGGCGAGGAACCAGGCAGACGGCCTGGGCTTGAACGTCGGTCGGCGACCGCCGAGCGCGAGGAACCGCCAGATCACGTAGCCACCGAGGGCGAGCAGCAGGCCGGCCACCCAGGGCTTCGCGACGTCCCCGGGCAGGCTGGACAGGTACGTCGCGCCGGCAAAGGCGCCGACGAAGCCGGGCAGAGCGAGGATGCCCACCGTGCGCCAGTCGACGTTGCCGAGCCTGGTGTGCGCGGCCCCCGAGACCAGGGACGTGCCGATCTCAGAGAAGTGGACGGCGGCGGAGGCGGCCGCCGGAGCCACCCCCGCCGCGAGCAACAGGGTCGAGGACGTGACGCCGTAGGCCATCCCGAGGGAGCCGTCGACGAGCTGGGCCAGCAGGCCGACGACGCCGAGGACGAGGAGCTTGCGCATGGAGGGTCCTTCGCAGTGATGTTTGTCTACTAATTTTGTTGTCTTAGTGTCTCAGTAGACTTTCTCTGCGGCCCGTCTGTCAAGGCCGCCGCGTTCGCAGGCACCGAGGTATTGACCCGCACCATGTGGCGGACCACCATGAGCACCAGTGGGCATGTGGTGAGTTCCACCGTGGGATCGGCGCGGCACTGCGAAGTACGTTGCCTGCCATGTTCCCTCCGCGGACGGCAGCAGGAGCCGGGCAGCGTGCCGGTGGCCCCGGAGCCGAGGGGAAGACGGCAGAGATGTGGACCCAGTACCTCGAGATGCTCGGCCGGGACGCGTCCGCGGTGGAGTACGAAGGACCGGTGCTGGCGGCGCGCGCGAGTGGCGAGTCACCGGAGGTCGTCGAGCAGCTCGAGCACGGCAAGCAGCTGGCGCTGAAGATCCGCGACAAGCTGATCGTCCGGCAGCGGCGCGAGGACGAGCTCACCGCGCTCTCCGACACCGCCTACGACCTGGCCCGGCTCTCCGACCTCGACGCGGTCCTGGAGGCGATCGTGCACCGGGCCCGACAACTGCTGCACACCGACATCGCCTACCTGACGATGAACGACCCCGACGCGGGCGACACCTACATGCGGGTGACGGACGGCTCGACCTCGGCCCGCTTCCAGCAGGTGCGGCTGGCGATGGGCGAGGGCCTCGGTGGCCGGGTCGCCGAGAGCGCGATGCCCTACTCCACGGCGAGCTACTTCCGCGATGCCCGGTTCAAGCACACCCAGCCGATCGACGGTGCCGTCGAGGAGGAGGGGATCGTCGCGATCCTCGGGGTCCCCCTGCAGCTCGGCGCCCACGTCATCGGCGTGCTCTACGCGGCCAACCGCAGTGAACGGCCGTTCTCCCGGTCGGAGGTCGCGCTGCTGTCGTCCCTGGCGGCGCACGCCGCCGCGGCCATCGACAAGGCCCGCCTGCTCGAGGAGGCGCACGAGGCACTGCGCGAGCTGCGCCGGGCCAACGTGCTGCTGGAGGAACGCGGCGAGTCGGTGGAGCGCGCGTCCGACGCCCACGACCGGATGGCGCAGGTGGTGCTGCGGGGAGGCGGCGTCGAGGACGTCGCCGAGGCCGTCGCCCAAGTGCTCGCGGGCGACCTCCTCGTCCTGGACGAGTCGCAGCGCGAGCTCGCGGTGGTCGGAGCGCCCCGGTGCCCGGGCACGGAGGTCCTGGTCCGGGCGCTGTCGCAGGGGCAGGCCACCGGCCGCACCGTCCATGCGGCCGGGGAGGGTGACTGGTGGATGGTGGCGATCACCGCCGGCCAGCAGTCCTTCGGCATCCTGGTGCTCGATCGGGACGCGCCCCTCGACGACGCCGACCAGCGGATCCTCGAGCGGGCGGCGCTGGTCATCGCCCTCCTGCTGCTGAGCCTGCGTTCGGGACTCGAGGCGGAGAGCCGGGTGCGCGGCGAGCTGCTCGACGACCTGCTGCGGACCCAGGCGGCCGACCCCGCGGCCATCGCGGAGCGCGCCCACCGGCTCGGCAGCGATCTCGACGAGCCGCACGCCGTGTTCGTCGTGCACTGCGACGACGCCGCCCGCGAACGGGTCGGTATCGCGATCGACCGGACCGGCAACCGCGACCACGGGCTGACCGGCTCCTTCGAGGGTCGCCACGTCCTGGTGCTGCCGGGCTCGGCACCGGCCGAGCGGGCACGCCAGCTGGCCGCGGACCTCGGCCGGGTGGCCGGCGGACCGGTCACCGTCGGCAGTGCCGGCCCGGCCTGCGGCGTACGGCAGCTGGTGGAGGCCCACGACGCGGCGGTGCGCTGCGTGCACGCCCTGCGCACCCTGGGCCGGACCGGCGAAGGGGCCTGTCTCGACGAGCTCGGCTTCGTGGGGCTCGTCCTGGGGGACCAGCCCGACGTGGCGGGCTTCGTCCGGAGCGTGCTCGGGCCCGTCGTGTCGTACGACGCCCGCCGCTCCACCGACCTGCTCGGCACCCTGACCGCCTACTTCGCCGCCGGCGGCAACCTGACCCGCACGGCGGCCGCCCTGCACGTGCACGTCAACACCGTGACCCAGCGGCTCGAGCGCATCGGGCGCCTCCTGGGCCCGGACTGGCAGGGCGCCGACGGCCAGCTCGAGCTCCAGGTGGCACTGCGCCTGCACTCCCTGGTCGACCGTGGGTAGAACATCCACACCTGACCGGCAGATTGTGGGTGTTGCGGCCATGTTGGAGAGTGACCCACGTCTCTAACGTCACTCAGGTGAACCCCACATCTCCACCCGATCGCACGGCGACGCCGGCCATCCGGACACGGGGGCTGGTCAAGGAGTTCCGCGGGTTCCGGGCGGTCGGCGGGGACGACGGCGTGGACCTGCAGGTCAGCCCCGGGACCCTGCACGCCCTCGTCGGCCCGAACGGCGCCGGCAAGACCACGCTCTTCCACCTGCTCACCGGTTTCGCCCGGCCGACCGCCGGCACCATCGAGATCCACGGCGCGGACGTCACCGGGCAGTCACCGGAGCAGATCGCCCACGCAGGGGTGGCCCGCTCCTTCCAGATCACCAGCCTGTTCACCGAGCTGAGCCTGCTGGCCCACGTCGAGCTCGCGCTGCAGGGCCGCGACGGAGGCGGACACCGGTTCTGGCAGTCCGACAAGGCTCTGGCCGGCTACGCCGACGAGGCGCACGCCCTCCTGCACAGGGTCGGCCTCGACGGCCTCGCCCGGCAGGCCGCCGGCGCCCTGTCCTACGGCCAGAAGCGTGCGCTCGAGCTGGCCCTGGCCCTCGCGCTCTCACCCCGGGTGCTGCTGCTCGACGAGCCGACCGCCGGGATGGGCCTGGAGGACGTCGCCAGCACCATCGACCTGATCGCCTCGGTGCGCGAGGACCGGACGGTGGTGCTCGTCGAGCACAACATGCGCGTCGTCGGCAGCCTCGCCGACCGGGTCAGCGTCCTGCAGTTCGGCCAGGTCATCGCCGAAGGGCCGTACGACGAGGTGCGCACCGACCCGCGTGTCGTCACCGCCTACCTGGGGGACTCCGTTGCCTAGTCTGCTGAGCGTCGACGGCGTTTCCGCGTGGTACGGCGAGGCCCGGGTGCTCGACGGACTGGGCTTCGACGTCGCCGCCGGCGAGATCGCCACCCTGGTCGGGCGCAACGGCGCCGGGAAGACCACCCTGCTGCGCTGCCTGATGGGCGTGCACCGCCAGATGTCGGGCCGGATCACCCTCGACGACGAGGACCTCTCCCGGCGGCCACCGCACCAGCGCGCCCGCAAGGGGCTGGGCTACGTGCCCGACGACCGCGGCATCTACGCCTCGCTCTCGGTGGAGGAGAACCTCACCCTCGCACCGGCGACCGGAGACCGGTCCTGGTCGCTGGAGCGCATCTACGAGGCGTTCCCCGTGCTCGCCGAACGGCGACGCCAGGCCGGCACCCACCTCTCCGGGGGCGAGCAGCAGATGCTCTCCCTGGCCCGGGTGCTGCGCGCGGGCGCCCGGATCGTCCTCGCCGACGAGCCGACCGAAGGCCTCTCGCCCCTCCTCGTCCAGCAGATCGGCGACATCTTCCGGCGGGTCCGGGAGAACGGCGTGACCGTCCTGCTCATCGAGCAGAACCTGCACTTCGCCACCACCCTGGCCGACCGGCACCACCTGATCGCCCGCGGCCAGGTCGTGCAGACCCTCGACAACTCCGAGGTGAAGCAGCGCGAGACCGAGCTGCTCGAGTACCTCGGCATCTGACCCATGGATCCGGCCCGGAAGAAGCGCCTCAACACCGAAAGGAAGCCCTTGATGCACACATCGAAGAAGCTGGGAGCGGCGGTGACGGCGGCTGCCCTCGCCGGCAGCCTCGCCGCCTGCGGCAGCGGAGGCCCCTCCGGAGGTGGCGGCAAGATCAGCGACGACAAGATCGTGCTCGGCGTCATCAGCGACATGTCGGGCGTCTACTCCGACCTGGCCGGCAAGAACAGCGTCGAGGCGGTCAAGATGGCCGTCGCGGACTTCAAGAAGAAGTACGGCGACAAGGCCGTCACCAAGGACATCGAGGTGATCTCGGCCGACCACCAGGACAAGCCGGAGGTCGCCAACACCAAGGCCAAGGAGATGTACGACCGCGAGGGCGCGGACGCCATCTTCGACGTACCCACCTCGTCCGCGGCGCTGGCCGTCGCCAACGTCGCCAAGCAGGAGAAGAAGCTGTTCTTCGAGGTCGGCGCCGGCACCACGTCGATGACCACCGACCAGTGCAACGCCTACACCTACGACTACGGCTACGACACCTACATGCTGGCGCACGGCACCGGGACGACGGTCACCCAGAACGGCGCGAAGAACTGGTACATCATCTATCCGGACTACGCCTTCGGCCAGGACATGAACAAGCAGTTCACCGAGGCGATCGGCAAGGCCGGCGGCAAGGTCGTGAAGTCGGACTCCACGCCGTTCCCGAACGACAACTTCTCCACCTTCCTGACCAAGGCGGCGAACCTCGACCCGAAGCCCGACGTGCTCGGCGCCATGCAGGCAGGTGGTGACCTGGTCAACCTGGCCAAGCAGTACAACCAGTTCGGCCTCAAGGACAAGGGCATCGACCTGGCCGTCGGCCTGATGTTCGACACCGACATCGCCTCGATCGGCGCCGACTCCCTGAAGGGCACGCTGTTCACGACGGCGTGGTTCTGGAACATGGACGACCAGAGCCGGAAGTGGGCCGACGAGTTCAAGGAGCGCACCGGCGTCCGGCCGACGTTCGACCACGCCGGCAACTACTCCGCGGCGACGCAGTACCTCGAGGCGGTGCAGCGCGCGGGCACCGACGACGCCGACGAGGTCAACAAGGAGCTCGCGGACTACGAGTTCGACGACTTCTTCGCCCGCAACGCGACCCTGCGCGCCGGCGACCACAACCTCGAGCACGACGCCTACCTCGTCAAGGTCAAGGACCCGGCGAAGGCGACCGAGGAGGCCGACTACACCGAGATGGTGAAGACCATCCCGGCCGACGAGGCCTTCATGTCCGTGGAGGACAGCGGCTGCTCGATGGGTTGAGCGAGGCACCCGGGCCGGCTCCGCGCCGGCCCGGGTCGCCGTCGTACTCCCCCGGCCCAGCACATCGGCCCAGCACATCGGCCCAGCACCGGAAAGGCAACGATGGACGCCCTGCTCCAACAGATCTTCACCGGCCTGGTCGGCGGCAGCTTCTACGCGCTGCTGGCGCTCGGGCTGTCGGTGATCTTCGGCATGCTCGGAGTGGTCAACTTCTCCCACGGCGCGTTCTACATGCTCGGGGCGTTCGGTGCGCTCGTCGCCCTGGAGCAGCTCGGCCTGAACTTCTGGGTCGCGCTGGCCCTGGTGCCGATCGTGCTCGGGGTCGTCGGCATGCTGGTCGAACGGCTGCTGGTGCACCGGCTCACCGACCTCGACCCGCTCTACAACTTCCTGCTCACGTTCGGCCTGGCGCTGATCCTGCAGAACCTGGTCGAGCTCAAGTACGGCGTCGCCTCGCAGCCCTACGACCGGCCCGCCCTCCTCGACGGGTCGGTCGACCTCGGTCTCTTCACCTACCCGCGCTACCAGGTCTTCGTGCTGGTCTTCTCCGTCGTCGTCTCGGCGCTGGTCTGGCTGGTGCTGGCCCGCACCCGCATCGGGATGATCGTGCGGGCCTCCACCGAGCGCCCCGAGCTGACCAGCGCGCTCGGCATCAACGTGGGGCTGTGGATCACCCCCGTCTTCGGCTTCGGCATCTACCTCGCCGGTCTGGCCGGTGTGCTCGCGGCGCCGATGCGCGCGGTGAACTCGAGCATGGGCGGTGACCTGATCATCGTGATCTTCGCCGTGGTCGTTATCGGGGGGCTGGGCTCGGTCTTCGGCTCCGTGGTCGCCGGCTACCTGATCGGGATGCTGACGGCGGTGGGCAACTACTACGTCCCCGCGCTGTCCAACAGTCTGGTGTTCATCCTGATGGCGCTGGTCCTGCTGGTCCGACCGGCCGGGCTCTTCGGAAGGGAGGAGTCCGCCGCATGATCACCGCGCGACTCAGGACCTCGAGCAGTCCCTGGCGATGGGTGTTGCTGGCCGTCGGGCTGGTCGTGGTGTTCGCCCTGCCCTGGTTCCTCTACCCGCCCGTGGCGCTGGACATCGTGGCGTGGGGACTGTTCGCCGTCTCCCTGGACCTGCTGCTCGGGTTCACCGGGATGCTCAGCTTCGGCCATGCCGCGTTCTGGGGCAGCTCGGCCTACGTCACGGGACTGATCGCGATCCACAGCGGCCTGCCGTTCTTCGTCGCCGTGCTCGGCGGCGCCCTGTTCGCGGCGGCGCTGGCGGTGCCCATCGGGTTCCTGTCCGTGCGCCGCACCGGGATCTACTTCGCGATGGTGACGCTCGCCTTCGCCCAGCTCGTCTACTACGTGGCCAACCAGTGGCGGTCGGTGACCGGCGGTGAGAACGGCCTGCAGGGCATCCCGCGCGACCTGTTCGGGCTGGACCTCTACGACTCGTTCTACTTCTACTACGCCGCGGTGCCGGTGCTGCTGATCGGGCTGTGGGTCGCCTGGCGCGTGGTGCACTCGCGGTTCGGCCGGGTCATCGTCGCCATCCGGGAGAACCCCGCCCGGGCCCGGGCGCTGGGCTACGAGGTCGACCGCTACAAGATCACCGTCTTCGTGATCTCGGCGTTCCTCTCCGGCATCGCCGGCGGCATCTACGCACTGGGACACGGCTTCGCGTCCCTGCAAGAGGTCTACTGGACGACCTCGGGGACCGTGGTGATCATGTGCGTGCTCGGCGGCATGGGCACCCTGTGGGGCGGCCTGCTGGGCGCCGCGATCATCGTGCAGCTGCACGACTACCTCTCCACGGCCGGGATCGGCGCCAACGAGCTGGTCACGGGCGCGATCTTCGTGGTCACCGTGCTGGTCTTCCGCAAGGGCGTCTGGGGCACTGCCGCCGCCATCGTCCGACGCCGCGACGTCGACGACCCGCCGGCCGATGCACCCGTCGAGCCCCCGGCCCGCGAGGGCGAGCTCACCCACTGACACCACCCGGGAGAGCCGTCGCACATCGACTTGCGTGCCCCTGTCGGGCGAGGCATCATTGATGTTACTAGCGAGTAGCGTACGGTGCCGGAGACATCGGCACGACGGAGCGAGGAAGCGGTGGATCAATGAGCCACTACAAGAGCAACATCCGCGACATCGAGTTCAACCTCTTCGAGGTGCTCGGCCGGGACCGGGTCCTGGGCACCGGCCCGTTCGCGGAGGTGGACGTCGACACCGCGAAGTCGATCCTGACCGAGGTCGACCGTCTCGCCCGCGAGGACCTCGCCGAGTCGTTCGTCGACGCCGACCGCAACCCGCCGGTCTTCGACCCGCAGACCAACACCGCGCCGCTGCCGGAGTCGTTCAAGAAGAGCTACCGGGCCTGGATGGACGCCGAGTACTGGCGGCTGGGCACGCTGGCCGAGCTCGGCGGCACCCCTGCCCCCTCGAGCCTGAACTGGGCGCTGGGCGAGCTGGTCCTGGGCGCCAACCCCGCGATCTGGATGTACGGCGCCGGCCCCAACTTCGCCGGCATCGTCCACCGCAACGGCAACGAGCGGGACAAGCTGATCGCCCAGCACATCGTCGACCGCGCGTGGACCACCACGATGGTGCTGACCGAGCCCGACGCCGGGTCGGACGTGGGGGCAGGGCGCACCAAGGCGACCCCCAACGACGACGGCACCTGGAACATCGAGGGCGTCAAGCGGTTCATCACCTCCGCGACCAGCGACCTCAGTGAGAACGTCATCCACCTGGTCCTGGCCCGCCCGGTCGGCGTCGAGGGCGCCGGTGGCCCGGGCACCAAGGGGCTGAGCCTCTTCGTCGTGCCCGAGCACCACTTCGACGTCGAGACCGGCGAGCTGACCGGCGAGCGCAACGGCGCCTACGTCACCAACGTGGAGCACAAGATGGGCATCAAGGTGTCCAACACCTGTGAGCTGACCTTCGGCGACAGCGCCGTCGGCGGCGGCGAGCCCGCGCGCGGCTGGCTGCTCGGCGAGGTGCACGACGGCATCGCGCAGATGTTCCAGGTGATCGAGAACGCCCGCATGATGGTCGGCACCAAGGCGATCGCCACGCTCTCGAGCGGCTACCTCAACGCGCTCGACTACGCCAAGGAGCGGGTCCAGGGTGCCGACCTGACCCAGGCGGCCGACAAGACCGCCCCGCGCGTCACGATCACCCACCACCCCGACGTACGTCGCTCGCTGATGACGCAGAAGGCGTTCGCCGAGGCGATGCGCGCGCTGGTGCTCTACACCGCCACCTGGCAGGACGAGGTGATGCTGGCCGAGCACGACGGCGAGGAGGGCTCCGCACGGGCAGAGCTCGCGATGCGGGTCAACGACCTGCTGTTGCCGATCGTCAAGGGCTACGGCTCCGAGCGGTCGTGGGTGCTGCTGGGCACCGAGTCGCTGCAGACGTTCGGCGGCTCCGGCTTCCTGCAGGAGTACCCCATCGAGCAGTACGTCCGCGACGCCAAGATCGACACGCTCTACGAGGGCACCACAGCGATCCAGGGCCAGGACTTCTTCTTCCGCAAGATCGTCAAGGACCAGGCCAAGGCGCTCGGCCACCTCGCCGGCGAGATCGAGGCCTTCGTGAACGGCGGAGAGGCCGGTTCTGCGTCCGGGGGCCGCCTCAAGGTGGAGCGCGCGCTGCTCGCCCAGGCGCTGGAGGACGGCCAGACGCTGGTCGGCGAGATGATCAACACCCTGATGAGCGCCGACGAGTCGGCCGAGGGCGGCGACATCAGGAACATCTACAAGGTCGGGCTCAACACCACCCGCCTGCTGATGATGATCGGCGACATCGTCTGCTCCTGGCTGCTGCTGCGCCAGGCGGAGGTCGCGCTGGCCAGGCTGGACGGTGGCGACCTGTCCGCCGAGGACCAGGCGTTCTACGAGGGCAAGGTGGCGGCCGCGTCGTTCTTCGCGCACACGAACCTGCCGCGGCTGCACGCGGAGCTCGAGATCGCGAAGGCCACCGACCTCGCGCTGATGGACCTCGACGAGGCGGCGTTCTGAGCACCCGCTGAAGAGACCACCGGCGAAGGGCAGCTCCGGCGCGGGGCTGCCCTTCGTCGTACCCGAGCCTCTGGAGACGTCGGTCGCCGCGCCGCTGCAGATGGTGCGCGGAGAAGCGGGTACTGCGTACGGTGGGGCCAACTCCAGAAAGGGAGGTAGACCATGGGTATCGGACTCGGTGTGATCCTGCTCCTGATCGGCCTGATCCTGAAGTTCGACGTCATCAACATCGGCAGCGACTTCGTCGACGAGGGACCGCTCGGGTGGATCCTCATCGTCGTCGGCATCCTCGCCATCGTGCTCGCACTGGTGATGAACGCACAGCGCCAGCGGACCACGACCCGCGTGGAGGACGACCGCAACCCCCCTCCGGCAGTCTGAGCCACCAGCCGCCGCAGGCCCGGCGACACCAGGGGCCGCTCCGCACCGGAGCGGTCCCTAGGCTTGCCCCCATGCTCGAAGTGGACTCCCTGACCCGTCGCTACGGAGACCGCACGGTCGTCGACGACGTGAGCTTCGCCGTCCGGCCGGGCCGCCTGACCGGCTTCGTGGGCAGCAACGGCGCCGGCAAGACGACCACCATGCGGATGATCATGGGGATCCTCGCGCCCACCAGCGGACGGGTGCTCTGGCAGGGCGAGCCCCTCGAGGAGCCGACCCGCCGGCGCTTCGGCTACATGCCTGAGGAGCGCGGCCTCTACCCGACGATGCGGCTGCTCGACCAACTGGTCTTCTTCGCCCGCCTGCACGGGATCCACACCGACGAGGCGACCCGCAGGGCCCGCGACCTGCTGGACCACTTCGGCCTCGACGACCGCCGCGACGACAAGCTCGAGCAACTCTCCTTGGGCAACCAGCAGCGCGTGCAGATCGCGGTCGCCCTGCTGCACGAACCACCCGCGCTGATCCTCGACGAGCCGTTCTCCGGCCTGGACCCGCTGGCCGTCGACTCGATGGTGGAGCTCCTCGGCCAGCGCACCGGCAACGAGGTCCCGGTGCTGTTCTCCTCCCACCAGCTCGAGCTGGTCGAGCGGCTCTGCGACGACCTGGTCATCCTCAAGGACGGCCGGGTGGCGGCGTCGGGAAGCACGGCCCAGCTCCGCGGGCAGGGCCCGATCCGCTACCGGGTGGCGGTCGACGCGCCCGACGTCGGGTGGATCCATGACCTGCCGGGCCTGACGGTGCGTGAGACGGCCGGAGCGGTCGCCCTCGTCGACCTGCACGAGACCACCGATCCCGCCGACGTCCTCGACGAGCTGCAGCGCAAGGGCCGGGTCGTGGAGTTCGCCCGCGTCATCGAGCCGCTCGCCCACGTGTTCCGGGAGGTCGTCCGTTGAGCATCCCCACCACGGCCGCCTGGCGGATCGTCGCCGAACGCGAGGTCCGCGAGAAGCTGCGTAGCCGACCATTCCGCATCGGCCTCGCCGTGTTCCTGCTCGGCGTGGTCGCGCTGGTCGTCCTCAACGCTGCGCTCAGCGGCCGCGACCAGACCGTGCGGGTGGCGGTCACCGACGACACCGCAGCCTCGGTGATCCACCGGGCGGGCTCGCTCGCCGCCCAGGTCGACGCCACCACGAAGCTCGAGGCCCGGGAGTACGACGACGCTGAGGCCGCGCGCCGGGCGGTCTCCGACGGCGATGTCGACGCGGCGCTGCTGCCCGGCCAGGACAGCGACGACTGGGTGCTGGTCGGCCACGACGAGGTCGACCGGACACTCGCGGCAGCCGTCAGCGGCACGGTGAACCCGCCGAGCACCGACGTCCAGGTCGGCCAGCAGCTGCTCGACCCGCAGGCCGCCGACGCAGAGAAGCGCCGGCTCGTGGCCTTCGTGCTGGTGCTGCTGTTCTACTTCGCCGCGCTGACCTTCGGCATCGGAATCGCCCAGAGCGTGGTCGAGGAGAAGGAGAGCCGGGTGATCGAGATCCTGGCGGCCGCGGTCCCCACCCGGGCGATGCTGTGGGGCAAGATCGCCGGCAACACGGTGCTGGCGCTGAGCCAGATCGTCCTCGCCGTGCTGGCCGGAGCGGTCGGCCTGCTGCTGACCGGCAAGCACGACCTGCTCGCCGGGATCGGTCCGGCGCTGGCGTGGTACGTCGCCTTCTTCCTGCTCGGCTTCGTCGCCCTCTCGGCGTTGTGGTCCGCGGCGGGGGCGATGGCCGGGCGGCTCGCCGACGTGCAGTCCACCTCGATGCCGCTGCAGGTGCTGCTGCTCGCGGGCTACCTCCTCGGCGCCGTGGGCGGCGACCGGCTGGAAGAGGTCGTCTCGCTGGTGCCGGTGATCTCACCCATGGTGATGCCGGGCCGGATCGCGACCGGAGACGTGCCGCTGTGGCAGATCCTGCTGGCCCTGGCACTGAACGCCGTCGCCGCCGTGCTGCTGGTGCGGCTCGGCGCGCGGATCTACGACCGCAACCTCCTGGAGACCGGGCGGCGGATCAGCATCCGGGAAGCGCTCGGTTGAGTCCGTCGTACCGCTCCGGCGGCAGTGGCTAGGCTCCCGCCATGACCGACGACGCCGCCCGACTGGCGCGCCACGTCGACGCCTGGCACGGCGCCTGCCGTGACTTCGTCGCCCTCGCGCGCACCCTCGACGAGCAGCAGGGTGACCTGCCCACCGACCTCGCCGGCTGGAGCGTCCGCGACAACGTGGCCCACACGGCCCACCTCGAGGCGGTCCTCGCCGGCGCACCCGAGGAGACCATCGACGTCCCCGACGCCCCGCACGTCACCGGACTGATGGGCCACTACACCGAGCAGGGCGTGCTGGCCCGGCGCGAGCGCAGCCTGGCGCAGCTGCTGGACGAGCTCGAGGACGCGGTCGCCCGCCGCTACGAGGTGTTGCGCCGAGAGCCACCGAGCGACCCGAGCGCCACGCCGCCGCGGACCCCGGGCGGGGTCCCGTGGGACACCGGCACGTTGCTGAGCAACCGGCCGGTCGACGTCTGGATGCATGAGCAGGACGTCCGCCGGGCCATCGGCCGGCCGGGGAACCTGGACAGTCCGGCGGCTCGGCACACGATCGGCGTCTTCGGTCGTGCCCTGCCGATGGTGCTCGGCAAGCGCGTCGCTGCCCCTGTCGGCACCAGCGTGCGGGTCGAGGTGCCCGAGGCCGGGCGCAGCTGGACGGTGGCAGTGGGCGAGGACGGCCGGGCGGCCTTCGACGAGGAGACGACGGAGCCCACCGCACAGGTGACGCTGGGCAGCGAGGACTTCATCGTCCTGGCCGGGGGCCGGCGGCCGGTGGCGCGGACCAACCCCGAGGTGACCGGCGACCGGGAGCTCGCCACGCGCTTCCTCGAGGCGATGGCGCTCACCCCCTGACGACGCTCAGCCACCCAGCGGGAGCACGAGCCTGTCGGTGCCCTCGTCACTGACCCGGACCGGGATGCCCCAGTCCTGCTGGTGCATGCGGCAGGCCGCGCCCTCTCCCTCGCCGATGTCGCAGGAGGCGGCACGGGCGGCGACGTGCAGGACCCCCTCGCCCACCCGCGGGTCGAGGACGAGCCGACGGGAGAGGTCGACCTCGACACCGTCGCCCTCGCGCAGCAGTGCCGCGGGGGTGGCACTCACGTGCAGCTGGGTGGCCGGCCCGAAGCGGTCGTCGACCTTCTGGCCCGGCGGCGGGCGGAACGTCACCTCGAGCCTCAGCGTCCCGGGTCGCACGTCCGTCGGGGGTCGGCGGGTGCGGCTGACCGGACCCTCCACCCGATCGCCCTGGTCCGCCCGGACCGCGGAGATCCGGTGCGCCGCCGACTCGACCACGAGCACCAGGCCGTCGTCGTCCGCGAGGAGTCCGCTCGGCTCGGCCAGACCGGTGGCGACGGTGCCGAGCTGGCCGGTGTCGGGGTCGAACCGGCGGACGGCGCCGTTGTAGGTGTCGGCGACCAGCACGCTGCCGTCCGGCGCGGCCAGGACGCCGAGCGGGTGCTGCAGACGCGCCTCGCTGCGGTCGCCGTCGTGGAAGCCGAAGTCGAAGAGTCCCTCACCGACCGCGGTCCGCACCTCCAGGCCCTCCGGCCCGGGGGCGACCACGCGCAGCGACGAGGTCTCGCTGTCCACGATCCAGAGCCGGTCGGACCGACCTGGCGAGCCGGTCATCGGCTCCGCGGCCAGGCCCGACGTCTGCGCGAACCACGCCTGGTCCAGGGGCCCGTCGACCAGTCCCTCGTTGCCCGTGCCCGCGGTGACCTCGACCGCGCCCGTGCGTGGGTCGAAGGTCCACAGCTGGTGGATCCCCGCCATCGCGACCCAGACCCGGTCACGCCACCAGGCCACGTCCCAGGGACTCGACAGTGCCCCGGAAGCGCCACCGAGGTCGTCGCCGTGCACCCACGGGCGACCGTTGCCGGCGAGCACCCGGCTGGTGCCGGTCGCGAGCTCCACGCCGTGCAACCGGTGTCCCACGGTGTCGGCCACCACCACGTCGTACCCCACCTCGGCGGCGACGTCCTCAGGCAGCAGGCACAGGCCGTTCGGCTCGCGGAAGGCACCGTCGCCGAGCACCCTGCGCAGCGTGGTGCCGTCCGGGTCGAGCTCGACCAGCCGGTCGTGGCCGGTGTCGGCGACCAGCAGTCCGCCGTCGGGAAGGCGCACCGCCTTCGCGGGGAAGCGCAGGTCTCCGGACGTGGCCTCGGGTGGCACGTACGGCGATCCGGCCGGCTGCAGCGTCCCCCGCTCGCGGTGCTCCGCGACGAGCCCGCCCAGCAGGGCGTCGATGGCGTGCACGTGACCCTCGCCGGCGTACTGCGCGACCACGTAGCCCTCCGGGTCCACCAGCACCAGGGTGGGCCAGGCGCGGGCGGCATAGGCCTGCCAGGTCACCAGCTCCGGGTCGTCGAGCACGGGGTGGTGCACGGCGTAGCGGTCGACCGCCGCGGCCAGCGCGTCCGGGTCCGCCTCGTGGGTGAACTTCGGGCTGTGCACGCCGACGACGACCAGCTCGTCGGCGTACTTCTCCTCCAGCGGGCGCAGCTCGTCGAGGACGTGCAGGCAGTTCACGCAGCAGAACGTCCAGAAGTCGAGCAGCAGGAAGCGTCCCCGCAGGTCGCCGATGTCGTACGACGCCCCGCCGGTGTTCAACCAGCCCCGGCCGCGGAGCTCGGGCGCACGGACGCGGGGGATGCGGGACATGTCTCCATCCTCGCGCACCCTAGGCTGGCCGCCATGGACGACCCGAACGGGTGGACGCTCGCGGACCTGCCCGACCTCTCCGGCCGACGCGCGCTGGTGACCGGGGTGACCAGCGGCATCGGCGAGAAGACCGCCCTCGAGCTGGCCCGACACGGCGCCGAGGTGATCCTGGCAGCGCGGTCGGAGGAGAAGCTCGACGTCACCGAGGCCCACCTGCGCAGCGCCCTGCCCGACGCGCGACTGCACCGGGTCCGGATCGACCTGGCGGACCTCTCGTCGGTCCGTCGGGCTGCCGCGCGCGCCGCCCAGCTCGGCCCGCTGCACCTGCTGGTCAACAACGCCGGGGTGATGGCGACGCCCTACCACCGCACCGTCGACGGGTTCGAGCTGCAGCTCGCGACGAACCACCTCGGCCCGTTCCTGCTGACCGGACTGCTCCTCCCCCGACTCGTCGAGTCCGGCGACGGGCGGGTCGTGTCGGTCTCGTCCCAGGCACACCGGCTCGCCCGCCGGGCACCGCTGGACGACCCGAGGGTGCACCACGCCCGCCACTCCGCGTGGTCGGCCTACGCGCGCTCCAAGCTCGCCGACCTGCTGTTCACCTTCGAGCTGGACCGCCGGTGCCGTGAGGAGCGGCTGCCGGTGAAGGCGGTCGCTGCCCACCCCGGCTTCTCGGCGACCGGCCTGATGGCCCAGCGCGGTGGCGGCGGCCTGCGCAGCGTGATCCTCGAGGCGGCCTTCTCGGTGGCCGGCCAGCCCTCCGAGCTCGGTGCCCTTCCCACCCTGATGGCCGCCACCGCCGACCTCCCGGGATCCAGCTATGTCGGTCCGAGCAACTTCCTGCAGCTGCGCGGGTTGCCGCGCATCGTCACCCCGCGTCGGCTCGCCCGCGACCCGGAGGCGCAGCGCCGGCTGTGGGAGGTCAGCGAGGAAGCGACCGGGATCCGGTACCCGTGAGCGGTCCGCAGCGGATGCCGGGAGACCTCGCCGGCGGCGTGGCCGGAAGAGAGCCCGGCAGTGAGCCCGGCAGTGTGCTGCGGCCGATCGCCGAACCGGACCACCGCTTCGTGCTCGACCTCAACGAGGAGCACGTCGAGCTGCTCGCCCCGATGGGCCCGGCCCGGCTCACCCAGCTGCTCGGCTGGGTGGACCTGGGTTCGATCATCGAGCAGGGCGGGTCAGCCGCCGGCTTCGTGCTCACGATGGCGTCCGGGACGTCGTACGACTCGAGCAACTACCGGTGGTTCGCCCAGCGCTACCGGTCGTTCTACTACCTCGACCGCGTCGTGCTGGCCGAGTCGGCGCGACGGGCCGGGCTGGGCACCCGGGCGTACGCCGAGATCGAGGCGCGCGCGGCCGAGGTGGCCCCGGTGATGTGCCTGGAGGTCAACCTCGACCCGCCCAACCAGCCGTCGCTGGCCTTCCACGCCCGCCGCGGCTATGCCGAGGTCGGCCGGGCCGACTCGAACGGTCACGTGGTCAGCCTGCTGGCCAAGGATCTCCGCTGAACCGAACCGCTGGGTAACATCCGCGGCGTGGGCCTGTCTGCGCGCGACCTCATCGACCTCGTCCTCGACGCCGGCTCCTGGACGTCGTGGGACACCCCGCCGGACCGCACCGGGATCGACCCCGACTACAGCGCCGCGCTGGCGCGTGCCGAGGAGCGCTCGGGCGTCGACGAGTCGGTCATCTCCGGCGAGGGCACCATGCACGGCCGGCGGGTGGCCGTGGTCGCCTGCGAGTTCGGCTTCCTCGCCGGGTCGATCGGCCGGGCGGCTGCCACCCGACTGGTCGCCGCCGTCGAGCGCGCCACCCGCGCCGGCATCCCGTTGCTCGCCGCACCGGTCAGCGGCGGCACCCGGATGCAGGAGGGGACGCCCGCGTTCGTGCACATGGTGCGGATCTCCGACGCCGTCGCCCGGCACAAGGCCGCCGGACTGCCCTACCTCGTCTACCTGCGCCACCCCACGACGGGCGGGGTGATGGCGTCCTGGGGCTCGCTGGGGCATGTGACCGTCGCCGAGCCGGGCGCCCTGGTGGGGTTCCTGGGCCCGCGGGTCTTCGAGGCGCTCTACGGAGAGCCGTTCCCGCAGGACGTGCAGACCTCGGAGAACCTCTACGCCCGCGGCATCATCGACGCGGTGCTGCCGCCCGAGGAGATCTCCGGCATCCTGGACCGGGCGCTGGCCATCCTGCAGGCCACGCCGAACGCGGGCAGCGAGCCGGTCGACGAGGAAATTCCCGACGTCGACGCCTGGGACGCGATCGTGCGGTCGCGGCGCCCCGACCGGCCCGGGGTCCGGCGCCTCCTGAGGTTCGCAGCCTCGGACGTGATCCCGCTCAACGGCACCGGCCAGGGCGAGGCCGACCCGGGACTCCTGATCGCGCTGGCCCGCTTCGGGGACGCGCCCTGCGTGTTCCTCGGGCAGGACCGCCGCGGCCAGACCACCGCCCACCCGATGGGGCCCGGCGCCCTGCGGGAGGCGCGCCGCGGGATGCGCCTGGCCGAGGAGCTCGGTCTCCCGCTGATGACCGTCATCGACACCCCGGGCGCGGCCCTCTCCGCGGAGGCGGAGGAGGGCGGGCTCGCCGGGGAGATCGCCCGCTGCCTGGCGGACCTCGTCTCCCTCGACGCACCGTCGCTGTGCCTGATGCTCGGCGAGGGAAACGGCGGCGGCGCCCTCGCGCTGCTGCCGGCCGACCGGGTGATCGCCGCCCAGCATGCCTGGCTCTCGCCGCTCCCGCCGGAGGGCGCGAGCGCCATCGTCCACCGCGACACCGGCCACGCCCCCGCGATGGCTCGGGCGCAGAGGGTCCGCGCCCTGGACCTGCGGGAGGCCGGGATCGTCGACCGGATCGTCGCCGAGCACCCCGATGCCGCCGACGAGCCCGAGGAGTTCTGCCGCCGGCTCGGCGCGGTGCTGGCCTGGGAGCTGGCCGCCCTCCACGGCACCGATCCCACCTCCCTGAAGCAGACCCGGGCGCTGCGCTTCGGCCGTTGACGGGTCACCCGTTCTCCGTCACCGGGACACCCGTTCGACAGTAGAACCTGTTCTCGTCTTGAATACGCGGATGGGGACCTACGTGATCAGCGGGGCGGCGTCGGGGATCGGTCGCGCGACGGCGGCACGGCTGGGCGCGGACGGGCACCGCGTCATCGGCATCGACCTGCGCGGCAGCGACATCGACGCGGACCTCTCCGCCAGCGCCGGCCGGGAGGAGGCAGTACGGCGGGTCGCCGAGCTGGCGCCCGACGGCATCGACGGCCTGGTGCCCTGTGCCGGCATCGCGGGCCTGACCGGCACGGACGCGGCGCTGATGGTCTCGATCAACTACTTCGGTGCAATCGCGCTGGTGGAGGGGCTGCGGCCGCTGCTGGTGCGGGGCGACCAGCCCAGCGTCGTACTCCTCGCCTCCAACTCGATCACCTGCCAGCCGGCCTGGAACGTCGACGTCGCCAACGCCTGCCTCGCCGGCGACGAGAGCGCCGCACGCTCGGCCACCGAGGGGATCGACGCGGTGATGGTCTACCCCTCCACCAAGGCGGCGCTCGCCTCGTGGGCGCGGCGCGAAGGCGTCAAGCCGGAGTGGGCCGGAGCGGGGATCCGGGTCAATGCGATCGCTCCGGGTCTCATCGCCACCGCCATGACCGATCAGCTCCGCGCCGATCCCGAGCTCGGTGTGTTCGCCGACTCCTACCCGAGTGCGCTCGGCCGACCGGGGCGTCCCGAGGAGGTCGCGGAGCTGATCGCCTTCCTGCTCTCCCCCGCGTCCAGCCTGATGGTCGGGACCGTCGTCTTCGTCGACGGCGGCACCGACGCGCTGCTGAACCCGCTGCAGCCGCGGTCCCGCTGACGCCCGCGCGGGCCTCTCGTCGAGGCCAGCGACTCCAGCGCGACCGACAGTTGTCACACCACTGTCGTGCAGAGGGGGCCCCGACCACGCGAACGTGTCATTCGATGCGGAGCGGCGGTGGCTTGACCGCGATCATCCACCGGCGCGGGCGGCCTTCGGCCCGTCGTACGGCGGCGTGCATCTTCGCTATCGTCCGAGCACGGTCATGACGCTCAGCCCCGACGACGACGAACGACTCGAGCCCCGCGTCGCGGAACGCCTCCAGCCGATCGGCATCGACAGCGCGCCTGTTGCCGTACCGGTGCTCCCCGCCGTCGTACTCGCCGACGACGCCCAGCTCATCGCTGAGCAGATCGGGCATGCCGAGGCGGTGGCCGGCGAGGTCCGACACCGTCCAGTTGCACCGCGGCCGCGGAAGGCCGGCGTCGATCTCCCACACGAGTCGCAGGTCGGTCTCCTCCGGAGAGAGGCTGCGCGGGTCGCACCAGCGCAGCGCCTCGCGCGCCTGACGACAACCGCTCATGTTCGGTCGGCCTGCGAAGTAGAGGGTGAGCTGCTCCAGGGTGACCAGCCGAGCGACCAGCCGAGCGACCAGCACCATGTCGAGGGCCACGACGGCATCGCGGAGGCTGCGCGCTCGGCGAGCTTCGTCGAAGACGGCGCGCACAGGATGCGCGCAGGCAATGCCTGCAGGACGACCCTCCCCGCCGACACGACCCGCTCGCGGCTGACCTGGCAACCGGGCAGCCGGCGCAGGTTCCCACCCGGCGGGACCAGCAGTGGCACGTCGACTGGAGTCCGACCATCACGGGCGAGGCCGTCGAAGAACCCACCCCCGGCGAGGCGGAGCGCCGCCCAGCCACCCCCACCACCCCGCCGTCGGGCAGCCGGGCCGCCTGCTCGAGGATCCGCTGCTCGACGACGTCGTCGTCGGTGCCCGCCGGGACGTACCGGCCCGGTGAGGTACGGCGCCAGCGCGGGCCACGCGCCTGGCCCGACGTCGGGCCCGCCTCTCCGGTCGGGTCGATCGGCACGGGGCGGACCAGCGAGGTGGGTGCGGCGCATCGTGGCCTGAACGGCATGTGCGCACCCTGCCGGACGCACGAGCTCGGCCACCAGGGCCCCGGAGCAGGGTGTGCACGACCCGTTGTCACACCAGCGCTGTGGACGCAAGGTGGTCAGCGCGCTGGTGTGACAACCAACGCTCAGAAGAGCAGGGCGCTGGCCGGGTCCTCCATGATCGAGGCGACATCGGCGAGGAAGCGGGATCCCTTCTCGCCGTCGATGTGCCGGTGGTCGAAGGAGAGCGCCAGGGTGCAGACGTCGCGGATCTCCAGCGACTCGTCGCCGTCACGACCGGTGACCACCCACGGCTGCCGCTTCGACGCGCCGAAGCACAGGATCGCGGACTCACCGGGGTTGATGATCGGTGTGCCGGAGTCCACCCCGAACACCCCGACGTTGGTGATCGTGAAGGTGCCGCCGCTCATCTCGGCCGGCTGTGTCCGCCCTTCGCGCGCTGTCGCGGTGAGCTCGCCGAACGCCTGCGCCAGCTCGATCAGGGACAGCGAGTCCGCGTCCTTGACGTTGGGCACCACCAGTCCCCGCGGGGTCGCGGCGGCGATGCCGAGGTTGACGTAGCCCTTGTAGACGACCTCCTGGGCGGCGTCGTCCCACCAGGAGTTGATCTCGGGGGTACGGCGCATCGCCAGGACGCACGCCCGCGCCAGCACGAGCAGCGGCGAGACCTTGACCTCGCGGAACTCGCGACGCGCCTTCAGCCGCTCCACCAGCTCCATGGTCCGGGTGACGTCGACGGTGACCCACTCCGTGACGTGCGGGGCGGTGAACGCCGAGTCCGTCATGGCCTGGGCCATCATCTTGCGGACGCCCTTGATCGGCTCCCGGGTCTCCCGCGCCCCGCCCATCGGGTGCACACCGGGACGGCCGAAGTCGGCGTACTGCTCGGGCATCCGCGCGGCCCCGCCACCGTCGGCGGCACCCTGGACGTCCTCGCGGGTCACCGACCCGTTCGGGCCCGAGGGCGTGAGCGACCGCAGGTCGACACCGAGGTCCTTGGCGAGCTTGCGCACCGGCGGCTTGGCGAGGACGCGCACGTCACCTGGGGTCTGCTCGGTGCGCGCGGACGCGGCCGGCACCGCCGGCTCGTCGGACTCGACCACATCGCCGGACTGGGCGCCGCCGGGCGCGAACGCCCCCTGCACCTGCATCTGCGTGGACGCCGCGGACTCCGACTCCGGTGCGGCTCCGCCGCGCCGCGCCCGCCGGAGTGGACCACGGTCGGCCTTGTTGCGCCCGACCAGGCTCTCGCCCTCACCGCCACCGCTGGCAGCCGGGTTGGAGAGGTCGATCTCCGTCGGCAGCGACTTCTCGGCACCCGGCTGACCGGCCTGCTGACCCGCGTTCTGACCCGCCTTCTGGGCCATCCCGAGATACGGGTCGGACTCCGTCTGCGGCGTGGTGGAGGCCTCGGCCGGATCCCCGATCCTGATGATCGGCGTCCCGACGTCGACGGTCTCGCCCTCGGGCACGAGCAACGCCGTGACGGTGCCGGCGAACGGCGAGGGCAGCTCGACCAGCGACTTGGCGGTCTCGATCTCCACCACGATGTCGTTGATGGCGATCTCGTCGCCGACCTTCACCTTCCAGGTGACGATCTCCGCCTCGGTGAGCCCTTCGCCCACGTCGGGCAGCTTGTACTCAGGCACGCGTGCTCCTCACCAGTCCAGGGAACGGTCGACGGCGTCGAGGATCCGGTCGAGGTCGGGCAACCAGTCCTCCTCGATCCGCGAAGCCGGGTAGGGCGTGTCGAAGCCACCGACGCGCAGTACCGGGGCTTCCAGCGAGTAGAAGCACCGCTCCTGGATGCGGGCGGCGACCTCCGAGCCCATGCCGAGGTTGGCGTGCGCCTCGTGGGTCACGATCGCCCGTCCGGTACGACGGACCGAGTCGTAGACCGGCCCCATGTCGAGCGGCGAGAGGGTGCGCAGGTCAATGACCTCCAGCGACTTGCCCTCGGTCGACGCGGCCTCGGCCGCCTGCATCGCCACCTTCACCTGCGGCCCGTAGGCGAGCACGGTCGCGTCGGTGCCCTGGCGCACCACCCGGGAGGTGAACAGCGGGTCGGGCGTCACGGAGTCATCGAGCTCGGCCTTGCCGGCGTGGTACTGCCGCTTCGGCTCGAGGAAGATCACCGGGTCGTCGGAGGCGATCGCCTGCTGGATCATCCAGTACCCGTCCACCGGGTTCGAGCACGCGACCACCTTCAGGCCCGGCGTGTGCGCGAACTGCGCCTCCGGGGACTCCGAGTGGTGCTCGACCGCGCCGATGCCGCCGCCGAACGGGATCCGGATGACGATCGGCAGCGGGCAGTTGCCCTTGGAGCGGTAGTGCATCTTCGCGACCTGGCAGACGATCTGGTCGTAGGCCGGGTAGACGAACCCGTCGAACTGGATCTCCACGACCGGGCGGTAGCCACGCAGCGCCAGCCCGACCGCCGTGCCGACGATCCCGGACTCCGCGAGCGGGCTGTCGATGACCCGGTCCTCGCCGAAGTCCTTCTGCAGGCCGTCGGTGATCCGGAAGACGCCGCCCAACTTGCCGACGTCCTCGCCCATCAGCAGGACCTTGTCGTCGTCCTCCATCGCCTTGCGCAGGCCCATGTTGAGGCCCTTGGCCAGGGTGATCTTCTGCTTGCTGTCGGTGCTCATGCGTGGCTCCCCTCCGCCTCGAAGGTCTCCAGGTAGGCCGCGAAGCCCTCGCGCTGCTCCTGCAGCTCCGGCGGGATCTCGGCGTACACGTGGTCGAACATCGCCATGGGCTCGGGGTCCGGCAGCGCCTTGCAGCCTTCGCGCAGGTGGTGGCCGAGGTCGTCGGCCTCCTGCTGGACGCCGTTGAAGAACTCCTCGTCCGCCAGGCCGTTGCGCGACAGGTAGACCTTCACCCGCTCGATCGGGTCCTTGAGCTTCCAGTGCTCGAGGTCGGAGTTGAGCCGGTAGCGCGTCGGGTCGTCCGTCGTGGTGTGCGCCCCCATCCGGTAGGTGTAGGCCTCCACGAGGGTCGGTCCGCTGCCCTCCCGCGCCCGCTGCAGGGCCGCCTGCACCACGGTGTAGCAGGCGAGGACGTCGTTGCCGTCGACCCGCACCCCGGGGAAGCCGAACCCGAGCGCCCGCTGGTAGAGCGGGATCCGGCTCTGCCGCTCGATGGGCTCGGAGATCGCCCACTGGTTGTTCTGGCAGAAGAACACGACCGGGGCGTTGTACGACGCAGCGAAGATGAACGCCTCGTTGACGTCACCCTGCGAGGAGGCGCCGTCGCCGAAGTGCGCGATCACCGCCGTGTCGCGGTCCGGGTCGCCGGTGCCGACCGCCCCGTCGCGCTGGACGCCCATCGCGTAACCCGTCGCGTGCAGCGCCTGGGCGCCGATGACGATCGTGTAGAGGCCGAAGTTGAAGTCGTGCGGGTCCCACGAGCCGTGGTCCACGCCGCGGAAGAGGCCGAGCAGCTTGAGCGGGTCGATGCCCTTGCAGTAGGCCACGCCGTGCTCGCGGTAGGTGGGGAAGACGTAGTCCTGCGGCCGCAGGGCGCGGCCGGCGCCGATCTGCGCGGCCTCCTGACCGAGCAGCTGGGCCCAGATGCCGAGCTCGCCGTGCCGCTGCAGGGCGGTCGCCTCGGTGTCGATGCGCCGGGTGAGCACCATGTCGCGGTAGAAGCCGCGCAGCTCCTCGGCGGAGAAGTCATGGTCGAACTCGCCGTGGTGCACGCGCTCACCCTCGGGGGTGAGCAGCTGCACCAGGTCGGGGCCGCCGTCGGCCTGGGACGGTCCGAAGACCTCCACCAGGTCGGGGCCGAAGCCGTTGTCGGGAGTCATTCCAGGGGTCTCCTGTTCTCCTGGCGACGAGGCGGGATCACCGCTGTCGCGTGGCCTGTCCGGTGCGTCCCGTCCGCGGGGGTGGTGCGAGTCGGGGCGTCCCGGTGCTGGTTCGGTTTTCGTCTGCTGAGCCCTGTGACGGGCGACACACAGGCTCGCCCTCAAGGTAGCCCACACGACCGCGTTCTCCCCAATCGGCGAAGCATCGAGCGACCCTCGCGCGGCCGGCGTGCACGCGACCGTTCGCTGCCTCGTCGACCTTCACCGGCGACCTCAGGACGCCGACGTCCAAGTCTTTACAAAGAGATCTTTGCAAAGATATCTTTGCCCGCATGGAGCTCACCTCGATCACCCCATCCCCTGCCGGCCTCAAGGCGCTCAGCCACCCGGTGCGGCTCCGGATGCTGGGTCTGCTGCGCACGGAGGGTGCCGCGACGTCCACCACGCTGGCGACCCGCCTGGGCCTGAACACCGGCGCGACCAGCTATCACCTGCGCCAGCTCGCGCAGCACGGGTTCGTGGTGGAGGACGAGGCGCTCGGCAACGCCCGCGAGCGGTGGTGGAAGGCCGCCCACCAGGCGACCGTCACCGACGCCGCCGTTCGCGACCCCGCAGAGCAGGAGGTGGTGGACGCCTACCTGCAGTCGGTGGCGATCGTGCACACCGAGCGGCTGCAGCGGGCGGTGGAGGAGCGGGCCCTGCTGCCGCGGGAGTGGCTCGAGGCCAGCACGCTGAGCGACTGGGGGCTCCGGCTGACCGCCTCCCGGGCCCGGCAGCTGACCGACGCGATCAGTGCTCTCGTCCAGGGTTGGGACGAGGACGAGACCGCCGAGGACGCGGCTGACTTCGTCGTCCAGGTCGGCGCGTTCCCCCTGCCCGGCTCCCTGTCGCGGCCCGGTGAGCACGAGGCCGAGCGATGAAGCGCCGTACCCCGCTGCGCGGTTGGCTCACCGCCGAGGCGATCTCGCTGACCGGCACCAGGATCTCGATGATCGCCATCCCGTGGCTGGTGCTCACGACGACGGGATCGGCCGCGAAGACGGGCATCGTCACCTTCGCCGAGATGGCCCCGCTGGTGCTGTGCAAGGCGCTCGCCGGTCCGATCGTCGACCGTCTCGGTCCTCGCCGGGTCGCCCTCTTCGCCGACTTCGCCAGTGTGCTCGTCGTCGGAGCCGTCCCGCTGCTGCACGTACTGGACCTGCTGCACTTCCCCACCCTGGTCGTCATCGTCGCGGTCGCGGGCGCGCTCCGCGGTCCGGGCGACGGTGCGAAGCAGGCGCTGGTCCCCGACCTGGTGGCGCACGGCGGGGTGTCCCTCGAGCGCGCCACCGGGCTCGGCGGTGCCGTCGAGCGCGGCGCCACCATGAGCGGCGCTGCCCTGGCCGCGGCGCTCGTCGCGGTGATCGGCGCGGCCAATGCGCTGGTCGTCGACGCCGTCTCCTTCGCGGCCTCCGGGGTCGTGCTGGCGCTGAGCACCCGGGGGCTCGGCGCCCCCAAGCCGCCGGAGGACGTCCGGGACCCGGTCACCGTCGAAGCGTCGTACCTCCGCGACCTGAAGGACGGATGGGACTTCCTGCGGCGCGACCCGGTGCTGGTCGCGATCGTCACGATGGTCGCCGTCACGAACCTGATCGACCAGGCCTACTCCGCGCTGCTGGTGCCGGTCTGGGCCAAGGACAGCGGCAATGGCGTCGCCGCGATCGGAGCGATCGGCGTCGCCTGGGGCGCCACCGCCCTGGTGGGCTCGGTGCTCGCCGCCAAGTACGCCGAACGGCTGCCTCGCTTCAAGACCTACGTGATCGCCTTCGTGATCACCGGAGTCCCGCGCTTCGCCGTCCTGGCAATGGGCGCGCCGCTGTGGGCGGTCCTCGCCGTCTCGGTGGTGGGCGGGTTCGGCTCGGGCTTCATCAACCCGGTGCTCGGGGCGGTCATCTTCGAGCGCATCCCGGCGCCGATGATGGGCCGGGTGACCTCCCTCAACAGCGCGCTGTGCTGGGCGCTGATCCCGTTCGGCGGCATGGTCGGGGGCGTCCTCGTCGCCGGAGCCGGCCTCGCGCCGGCGCTCTGGGTTGCGGGCGCCGCCTACTTCGTGACGACGATGTTGCCCACCGTGCAGCCCCAGTGGCGAGAGATGGACAAGCGGCGCAGCGTCCCCGCCGAGGCGCCCGAGCCGGCCCGGACGTGAGCGAGCCCCGCGCGGCCAGCCTGGGAGGGCCTGGACCGCGCGGAGCCGCCGCCGGCTCAGCACCCACCCGAAGGCGGTCAGCGACCCGACTCGGACGCCTGCTGCTTGACGTCCTGGGCGACTGGGGATCGGCCGTCAGTCGACCACGGTCGTTCGGGCCGCGGCGCGGTCCACCCGGTCGTGGTAGCGGCGACCGACGGCCGCACCGGCGACGGCGGCGAGCAGCGTGCCGAACAGGATGATCAGCCCGGTGATGATCCCGCCCCAGGCGAGCTGGTCGTGGGGAATCGGGATGCGCGGCAGGTCCACCCGGTCGAGCACGTTGTACTGGTCACCGGCGAGCCAGCCGACGAGCACCGCCAGGATGGTGACGATCAGACCGATCGCCCAGACCACGACACCCTGACGGGCCCCGTCGAAGCGGGACATCCGGCCCGCGACGTACCCGCCGGCGTAGTAGCCGATGAGGAGCACGACGATCAGCACGATGCCGCTCACCACGCCGACCGTCCCGGCGTTGCGCTCCGCGGCGGACTGGGTGACGTCCTCGTTGTAGCCGATCGCGCTGGCGATCACGGCGATGATGCCGGTCAGCAGTGCCGTGAGACCCACGGCGACGAGCCAGCCGAAGAAGCAGGATCCGAGGTTGGTGCCCCCGAACCGGTCGCGGGCGGTGTCCTCGTCGTAGCCACGCCGGACCACGGTGCGGTCGTCTCGGCGGTCGTCTCGGCGGTCGTCGGTGCGGTCGTCGGAGCGGTCGTCCGTGCGGTCGTCCGTGTGGCGGCCGGTGTCCCGGTCGGGGTCGGCGTCGTGTCGAAGATGCGGCATGGCTGTGCCTCCGTTGCATCAGGGAGCCTGTTCGGTACCCCGAGACCGCTGCGGGATGCGTCAGCGGCCCGGATGCCGCTGCCCGGCCCGCTCCCGGAGCCGGTCGATCAGTCCTCGGGCATCGTGGGGGGCGAAGCCCTTGGCGTCGTTGTCGAAGTAGACGAACACGTCCTCCCCCGTCTGCGCCCAGGACGTGCAGGCCGACGCCCACCGGTCCAGCGCCTCGGGTCCGTACCCACTGGCGTAGAGCTCCCGGTCGCCGTGCAGCCGCACGTAGCGGAAGTCGCTGGTGTCGGCGTCCACCTTCGGCCACCGGCCGGCCGTGTCGGCCAGCACGCAGGCGACATCGTGCCGCGCCAGCAGCTCAGTGGTCTCCGGCACCAGGAAGCTGCTGCTCCGGAACTCCAGGGCGTGCCGGATCGGCCGGTCGACAGGCGCCTCGAGGACCGGGTCCTTGACCCTGCTGTCGTGCCTCCGGGCGAGGACCGCCGCCTCGGCCGTGGTGCGCGGCAGCCTCGCGAAGAAGTCGGCCAGCCGGAGACGGTCGAAGCCGAGCGTCTCCGGCAGCTGCCACAGCACCGGACCGAGCTTGTCGCCCAGCGCCAGCACACCGGAGGCGAAGAAGTTGGCGAGCGGGCCGTCGACGTCGACGAGCTTCTTCATGTGCGTGATGAACCGGCCGCCCTTGACGGCGAAGACGAAGTCCGCCGGGGTGGCGTCCCGCCAAGCGGCGTAGGAGGAGGCGCGTTGCAGCGAGTAGAAGGAGCCGTTGACCTCGATCGAGGTCAGCAGCGAAGCTGCGTACTCCAGCTCCCGGCGCTGCGCCAGCCCGGTCGGGTAGAAGTCGCCCCGCCACCCGGCGTACCTCCAGCCCGAGATGCCCACGCGGACAGTCCCGGTGGCCGGCCGGGAAGCCGCAGGGTCAGAGGCGTTCACGGCCGTGCGGGGTGGTCCATCCACTCAGGTCCGGTCCCTTCGGGATGATCCGCCCCGGATTGAGGTCGCGGTGCACGCAGTAGTAGTGCGCCTTGATCTGGTCGAAGTCGATCGTCTCGCCGAACCCGGGCGTCTGGAAGAGATCGCGTGCATAGCCCCACAGTGCAGGCATCTCGGTGAGCTTGTTGCGGTTGCACTTGAAGTGCCCGTGGTAGACGGGGTCGAAGCGGACCAGCGTGGTGAACAGCCGGACGTCGGCCTCGGTGATCGCCGCACCCATCAGGTAGCGCTGGTCGGTGAGCCGCTGCTCCAGCCAGTCGAGCGCATCGAACAGGCGGTCGTAGGCCTCGCCGTAGGCCTCCTGGGACCCGGCGAACCCACACCGGTAGACACCGTTGTTGACCTCGGTGAACACTCGCTGCATCACCGCCTCCATCTCCTCACGGCACCCCGAGGGCCACAGGTCCGGGGCATCGGGTCGGTGGTGGTCGCGCCACTCGAAGGAGAGGTCGTGGGTGATCCACGGGAAGTCGTTGGTCACGACCGCCTTGCTGGGGACGTCGACCATCGCCGGGACGGTGATCCCCCTCGGGTAGGCGGGGAAGCGGGCGAAGTAGGCCTGCTGCAGGCGCCGGTGGCCCAGCACCGGGTCGACGCCGCCGGGATCGAGGTCGAAGCTCCAGCTGCGCTGGTCATGGGTGGGGCCGCACAGCCCCATGGAGACGACGTCCTGCAGACCCAGCAGGTTGCGGACGATGATCGCGCGGTTGGCCCACGGACAGGCACGGGCGGCGACCAGGCGGTACCGCCCCGCCTCGACCGGCCAGGTCGGCACGTCGAGGCGGCCTCCGTCGGGATACGGATCCTGCGAGCGTCCCTCCACGACCGTGATCCGGTCGGGGATGTAGCTCATGTCCCGCTCGAACGGCTTGCCCCGCTCGACGTACTCCGTTGCCCGGTCATTCATCGGTCGACCACCTCGTCTCCCCGGTCACGTAGCCGGACAGACCGGGCGCAAACGTCGACCGAGGGACGCCGGTCCGCGCCGACGGGCAGATCGGGAGCGGGAGCCGGACCGGGGCATGGTTGTGGGCCGGACGCGGTGGACGTCCGGCCCACGTGGGGGTCGCTCAGGCCTCCCGGCGGCGCCTCCGGTCCCGAGTCAGGACCAGGCTCGCCCCGAGCACCAGGAGTCCGATGCCGGTCAGCGGCAGCCACGCCTCGGGGCCACCGGTGTTCGGCAGCACGGTCGGCGGGGTCGGTGCACCCTGCGGCGGCTGGGGCGGCGAGACGATCGGCGGCAGCACCGTGAACGTCTTGAACTTCGTCGCCGAGACGACCACCGCGTTGGAGCTCAGCCGGTGGTGCGCCATCGGCAGCACCGCATCGGCGGTCGCCACGACCCCACCGGCCCGGGCGGCGCCGAAGAACGCCACCGGCTGCTGCTGCGTGCTGGTGAACACCGCCTCGTCCCAGTCGAGGTAGGCGGCGTTCCACAAGGTGGTGGTGAACTCACCGCTGGCGTCGAACGGCACCGGGTCCGGCAGGTCCGGGAAGCGGACCACCATCTCCACCGTCCCCGCGGCATCCGTCACCGTGCCCATGGACCAGGTGACCAGGCCGTCGGCGCCGACCGTGACCGTGCAGCTCAGGCTGCCCGTGCACTTCGCGGATCCGGGGACCAGTGCCGCCTGCCCGGTCGAGGTGGTGTCGGCGGGGTTGTAGCCGGGCACGTAGTCGGTGACGGCCACGTCGTGGAACAGCTTCGGTCCGGTGGCCGAGATCTTCACGACGTACCGCACGTCGTCGCCGTAGCCCACCTTGCCGTCGCTGGGCACCCACAGTCCGGAGGCCGGGTCCTTCTCGAACTGCTCCTTCGCCACGATCGCGAGCTGGCCCTCGGCAGGGTCACGGAACTCGAACGGCGACATGTAGTCACCGGCGACGAAGTTCGCGTCGTCGACGACCCGCACCATCGTGTCGCCGGTCACCGGAAGCGCGTAGCCCTCCGGTGCGGCGGTCTCCTTCACCAGGAAGTGGCCCTGCTGCAGCCACGGGGTGAACAGGGCGAGCCCGTCGTCACCGCTGGTGGCGGTGCCGACCTCCTCGTCCTCCGCACCCACGACCGGGTGACCGGCGTCGGCGAACGGTGCGTTGTCCTGGTAGAGCGTGAAGCCCGCCCCGGCCAGGCCGGCACCCGTCTCGGCGTTGACCTTGACCACCTGCATCCTCGTCGCCGGCGGAGTGTCGGTCGTCGTCGAGCAGCCACCCTCGGTCACGCAGTCACCGCCGGTGCCCGGCGTGGCCGTGTTGGTGAGCGCCTGGTCCCACTGGTCGGCGTTGACGGTGACCTGGTAGCTCAGCGTCCGCGACTCGCCGGCCGGGATCGCCGGGAGCGTCCAGGTCAGCGTGCTGCCGCTCAGCGCCGCCTCTCCCGAGGGCTCGAGGCTGGCGGTGTCGAAGGTGGCGTTGTCGAGCACGTCGGACAGGTCATCGGTGACCGTCGCCCCCGGCATCGTGGTGCTGTCGATGTCGGCGTCGGAGTCGTTGGTGACCGTCAGCGTGTAGGTGATCGTGCTCCCGGCCTCCCCGAGGTAGGGCGGCAGCACCGTGGCACCCGCGTCACTGGACTTCGCCAGCGTGTAGTGCGGGGTGTCGTTGTCCGTGGTGCAGGCGTCCACCGTCACGGCCGTGCCCGAGTCCGGGCAGTTGGCCGAGCCGGCGCTGGTGACCAGGTTGGGCAGGTCCACACCGTAGGCGTCCGCGTCGACGTGCACCGTGAACGACAGGGTGGCGTCGGCGTCACCGAGCTCGTCGATCGTCCACGTCAGCACGTGGCTGCTCGCGTCGAAGGTCACCCCGGGCTGGTCGAACGCCGGGAGGTCGACGTACGGCGCCAGGGCGGACAGGTCGTCGGTCACCACGACCCCGGTCGGGTTGACCACGCTCGTCTTGTGCGCGGTGAGCGTGTAGGTGATGTCGGAGCCGACCGGCACCGGCCCGTCGCCCACGTCACTGCTCTTGCTGACCTCCCACGTGCCCGGGTTCGGGCAGACGGTGGCTGTCGACTCGGCGGTGTCGAGCGAGTTCATCGCGCTGTCGCCGTAGACGGCCGTGTGGTTGGTGAAGTCCTGGCACTGCGCCGCTGCCGCGGTGTGGGTCAGCGTGTAGTCCCAGTGGTAGGTCTGCGACGGGTTCGCCTCGTCGTAGCTCACCGTGCCGAGCTCGGCCGGCGTGTCGAGGTCGACCTTGTCGTCGTACACCGTCACCGTCTTGTCGATCTCGCCCGCCTTGGTGAACGCGAAGTCCTCGGAGTACGGCGAGTTGGTCGCGTTCGTCGCGGTGACGACGTTCGCACCGTCGGTGTACGAGCCGGGTGCCCCGTCCACCGTGCAGCGGTAGCCGATGTCGAGGTGCTGACCGGACCCGATCGCCGCCGTCTGGTAGCCGTCGGCGTCGTCCAGGGCCGCGCCGTCATCTGCGCCACCGTTGACCACGCAGCTGGTGTCCGCGCCGACGTCGGGCACGTCGGTGATCGTGCTGCCGATCGCCGGGATGCCGGTGTCGGTGTTCGGGTTGGTCAGGGTGATCACACCGGTGATGGTGAAGTTGGAGTCCACCCACGGCAGCTGGCTCAGCAGCACCCGGTAGCCGAACGCGTGGCTGTAGGCGTCACCGCGCCAGGTCGCCGTCCCGGAGGTCGGCACCGCCGCGGCGTCGTCCGTGACGGACTTGTCGAGGTCCCAGCGGTAGGTGCGGTCGAACTTGCCGGCCGCCGTCTTGCTGATGCTCAGCGCCTGCCGGTTGCACACCTCCACCGAGTCGGAGCCGGAGCCCAGCGCTGCGCCGCCGTCACCCTCGAGCGTCGCGAGGTTGACCCAGGTCCGGCACTCACCGGCGGGGGCGCCCAGGTCGGCCGTGTAGCGGATCGTCGTGGTGAAGCCGTCGCTCCAGGTGTACGTCGAGCCGATCTGCTCGGCATCACCGTTGCCGATGACACCGTCGCTGACGGTCACCTGCTCGTTGACCTTCCGGTCCAGGGTCCACTGCGACTCGCTGACGCCGACGCTGCCCATGGCGCTCTCGCTGGGCGTGTGCGCCGCCGTCGGGCTCCACGTGGCGGTGGCCCGGTTGGTCCCGTCGTAGTCGGGCTTCGTCGTGAAGGTGCAGGTGTAGGCGAAGTCCTTGCTGCCCGGCCCGTCGGTGGTCGCGGCGGGCACGCTGCGTTCGAGCGCAGACATGGTGTCCCAGCCGTCGACCGTGCACGACCCGCCGCCGCTGTAGACGTCGCTCAGGCCGGTGAGGTAGACGCGCTCCCACTGGTTGGGGTTCGTCACGGTGATCGCACCGCTCATCTGCCAACCGCTGTCGGTCCTGCCGTTGGCCGAGACGGTGACGTCCCAGTGCGTGGTCGCGGTGCCCGTGTCGGGGTCGACGTACAGCGGGCCACTGTCGGTGCTGCGCTTCTCGATCTTCCACAGGTACGTGCGGGTCAGGCTCTCCTGGGAGACCTTGGTGACGGACAGGTCCGCACCCACGCACACCTTGGCGGTGGCGTCCTCGGAGTCGAGGGTGGTGCCGTCGCTGCTCACCCGGGCGATGTTCGTCTCCTGGGCGCAGGTGCCGGAAGCGGCGGCGACCGAACGGGTGTAGGTCCGCGACTCCACCGTGCCCTGGCCGGTCCAGGTGATCGTCCAGGCGGGGTCCCACGTGTGGTGGTCATCGCTCACCGTGACCGTCTTGTCGACGGCGTGCTCGGTGTAGTCGCCGAGGTCGACCTCGCCGGTGCCGGCCGAGTAGCTGCCCTCGGCACCGATGTCGGCGGCGGTCTGCGGGTAGTCGGACTTGTCCCAGCTGATCGAGGCACTGTTGGTGTGGTCGAGTGCGGCGGGCTGGGTGTTGTCCGGGTAGGTGCAGGTGTAGGCGAAGGGCGTGACCCCGGGAGCCGCGGTCCGGTCGGCTGCACCACCGGTGATGGTGCAGGTCGCGCCGTCGAGCTGGTCGGACAGGTCGACCGTCACGGGCTCGTCGTTGAGGTTGTGCACGCTGATGGTGCCGGTCACCTTGACGTCGGTGGTCGTCCGCGCGCCCTGGGTCACCGTGACCTGGTAGGTGAACGACGCGGAGGTGCTGCCGTCCCCGTCGTCGGCGACGCTGCGCGTGACCGAGTCGCTGAACGTGGTGGCCTGTCGTGAGGCGGCCACGCCCTTGTCGACGTCCCAGGCGTAGGTGGCGTCGTAGGAGCCGGCGCCGTCCTTGGTCACGGTCAACGGCTGCCACTTCTTGACGTCGTGGAAGCTGAACGTCGCGGTGCTCGACTGCGCCACCGTGATGGTCTGCTCCGGGTCGGCCGGCAGGAAGTAGCCGCTCGGCGGCACGACCTCCACCACGGTGTAGGTGCCGGGGTTGACGCCAGTGAGGGTGATGGTGCCATTGCCGGCGCCGTCGCCGTCGGCGGCGTCGCCGTCGGCGATGTTGTCGTGGAGGAGGACGCCGCTCGTGCCGGCGCCCTGGTAGACGTCGAACTCAGCGCCCGTGAGCAGGGTGTCGGTGCCGGCTCGGTACTTCTCGATCACGATGGTCGAGCAGGTCGACGGGGTCGTGACCCGGAGCGGGGCGACGTAGTCCTTCATCGCCGAGGTCCAGTAGGAGCCCGGGTCCGACCGCAGGAACATCGTGCCGAACGTTCCGGAGCAGCCGGAGGTGTCGAACAGCATCGAGATGTTGATGGCTGCCTCGACATACAGGCCGTCCGCGGAGGTCGCTGGTGTCCAGGCCTCGTCGGGGAGCAGGAACGGGCACCAGGAGGCCGCCGGGGCGGAGCCGCTGACCGCCTGGCAGCCGGCAGGGGTGCCGAGGGTGTACTTGTAGGAGCTCAGGTAGTCGAGCGGGGCGCTGCCGTTGGCGGCGAAGGAGAAGAGCAGGTCGCCCGGCGTCCGGGACGGCAGGCCCCCCTCGTCTTCTGCCTGGTTGTACTCCAGCGAGTAGTTCTGGGTGCCGCCGTCGGCGGACTTGTTGGTGAAGCCGAAGTAGGAGTACACCTGCCCGCCGCTGACCTGCGACCATCCCCAGACCTTGCCGATGTCGGCCTTGTCGGTGTTCGCGGAACCGGTGAACCCCCACGCGCTGGGGTCGGTGCCTTCCTTCGACTGGCCGGTCGAGAACCAGGTGTTGTCGTCGAAGCCGTCGTCCACGGAAGCACCCGGGCCGCCGTCGAAGTCGGTGCCGCCCTCGTCGTCACACGGGTCCCCGTCGATCTCGAACCCCGCGACGTCGGTGTTCGGCGAGGTCTGGCACGGTGCCTCGGCGGAGGTCCTGGCCAGGGGGAGCGAGCCCATCGCCTGGACCAGCGTGGTCTCCGTGCCGGTGGTGGTCCGGCTCGTCCCCGACGGCTCGGTGGACGTCGTGGTCGTGGCCGGGTCGGCCTTGCCCGCAGTGGTGGACCCGCTGCTGTGCCCGTCCGTCGACTGGGTCGCCGGTTGGGTCGTGTCGGGCGCGCCCGTCTCGTCGCTCGCGGTCGCGTCGGTGGTCCCGGCGGAGTCGTCGGTCTGCGTCACGGTCGTGGTCGGCTCGGCCGTCGGCGAGGGGGTGGCGGTCAGGTTCGTTCCCGTCCCGGTGTCGGCCCCGGTGTCGGCCCCGGTGTCGGCACCGCCGTCGGCGTACACCGGCGCCATGCCGGTGACCAGCACGAGAGTGGCCACGGTGGCGACGAGGCTGGCGCCGATCTGCGCCTTGCGTGAGCGGCGGCGCGCCATCGCGGTGTCACGGAGCACGCGCAGGAACGTGCTCGTCGATCGGTGCGAACGTGGTGCTGAACGGTGCATGGCGATTCCCCCAGGACGGGCCGGCATCCGTGAAGAGTCGTCACGAGCAGGGCGCCGAGGGCGCCGCTTGCGAATGAGGATCCCCCCGGATCAACTTCTGGGCACAGCACAGCCCCGGCCGTCGCTGGGCAGCAACAACGAAGCGGGCGCGGACTAGTCCAGCCGACCCGACAAATCGGCCGATTTCCCCTCAACCGAGGCGAAATCTAGGGGTGAGGTATCACCCGAGCCACTACCGATCGTGACGCTAGCGGCTGTTTCGGAAGCCCGTGGCCACTTTGAGCAAAATGTCGTTCGCGGCCGGTTCCCCGATGGACACGCGGGCCCCTTCGTCCGCGAACGGACGCACCATGATGCCGGCCTCCTCGCAGGCGGCGGCGAAGTCGCCGGTGCGGTCACCGAGCGCGAACCAGATGAAGTTGCCCTGGGCGTCGGGCAGCTGCCAGCCCTGCTCCGCCAGGGCGGCGCAGACCCGCTCGCGCTCGACCACGATCGCGTCGACCCGCTCCAGCAGCTCGGCCTCGCGGGACAGCGAGGCGACCACCGCGACCTGGGCGAGGGCCGAGACGCCGAAGGGCAGCCCGCACGCGCGCACGGCGGTCGCGATCGGCTCGCGGCCGACGAGGTAGCCGACCCGCAGCCCGGCGAGCCCGTACGCCTTGGCGAAGGTGCGCATCACCACCACGTTCGCGTGCTCGCGCACCAGTGCCAGCCCGTCGACCCGGTCGTCCCCGCGGACGAACTCCAGGTAGGCCTCGTCGACGACGACCAGCACGTGGCTGGGCACCTTCTCGAGGAACGCCACCAGCTCCTGGTGCCGCACGGCAGGGCCGGTCGGGTTGTTCGGGGTGCAGACGACCACGACGCGCGTCCGGTCGGTGACTGCCGCGGCCATCGCGTCGAGGTCGTGGCGCCCCTGCGCCGTCACCGGCACCTGGACCGACGTCGCGCCCACCACGGACACCGCGATCGGGTAGGCCTCGAACGAACGCCAGGCGTAGACGACCTCGTCGCCGGTCTCGCAGAAGGCCTGCAGCAGGTGGTAGAGCACGGCCACCGAACCGGTCCCGGCGGCCAGCTGCTCGGGGACAACGCCGAGCCGGTCGGCCAGCGCGGCGTACATCTGCGCCGCGCCCATGTCGGGGTAGCGGTTCATCGTCGCGGCGGCGCCGGCGACCTCGTCGAGGACCCCGGGCAGCGGCGGGTAGGGGTTCTCGTTCGACGACAGCTTGTACGTCGTCAGGCCCGGCCGCGGCGTGGGCGGCCTGCCGGGCACGTACGCCGGGATCGTGGCGACGCTCTGCCGGGGGCTCGGGTGCTCAGGGGCTGTGGGCTCGGTCACCCGCTCACCCTAGGAGTCGCCGCGACCAGTGCCCAAGCGGGCGGCGTCGGAGCGCAGGTCGCGGCCCAGGGTCACGTCGAGCGGGTTGGTGAGGCAGCGGACCGCGCCGCCGCCCTTGAGGAACTCCGACACCTCGACCAGGACGACCTCGAACCCCCAGGCCTCCAGCTGCTCGCGAACTCGCTGCGGGCAGGCCGGCATGATCACCGTCCGGCCGATCACGATGGAGTTGGCGCAGAAGGTCATCGCCTCCTCCTCGGTGAGCACCAGCGGCTCGGGCACCAGCGCGAGCAGGTCGCGGGCGGAGGCGTCGTCGTAGGCCGCGGGGCAGACCATCGCGTGGGTCTCGTCGAGCGGGCAGAACGACAGGTCCATGTGGTACATGCCGGGGTGGGTGATCCGGAACCGCCGGACCGTGGTGCCCAGCTCGAGCGCCAGGTGCTTGGTGGCGAGCTTCTCGGTGCGGGGCCCGTAGCCCACGACCAGCTCACCGCGCCAGGCGAAGGCGTCCCCCGCCTCGAAGTGCGCGCCGACGCCATCACGACCGATCACGTGCAGGGTCGCGCCGCGTCCGGTGAAGAACTCCGCGGCCGTCCCGGTCTCGTTCCGGCGCTCGGGGTAGCGCATGTGCGAGAGCACCACGGCCTGGCCGCCGTCGCGATCGACGACGGGGAAGCCCAGGTTCATCGCGTAGACCATGTCGGGGGAGTCCGCGCGCTGGTCCAGGACGACGACCTCACCGCCGGCGGCCTCGATCGCCCGGACGATCGCGTCCCATTGCGCGTGGGCCAGGCCCGGGTCGGGCTGGACGTCGAGGTCCATGAACGGGTTGATCGCGTAGTCCACGCGGAAGTGGTCGGGCCGGACCATCAGGTAGCGACGGCCCCAGGCGAGCTCGGCGTTCATGTTCATCTCCCTCACTTTGTCAGACAATCTGGCAATCCCACACTGTGGTCAGTGTGGCTCCCCGACGAGCAGAAATCAACTTCTTGTCAGACAATCGGCGGGTGTCCTCGAGCGCCAGCCCTGCGGACCCCTTCGCCGCCCTGAGCGTCGACGAGCCGGTCAGCACGGTGGACCGGGTCGCCGAGGAGCTCCGCCGAGCGCTCTTCGAGGGTGAGATCGGACCGGGCACGCCGCTGCGCGAGGTGGCGCTCGCGGAGTCCCTGGGAGTGTCCCGACCGACGGTGCGCGAAGCACTCGCCGTCCTCATCGCCGACGGACTCGCCGACCGGGTACCGAACCGGGGGACCGCGGTCCGCACCCTCTCACCGGAGGACGTGGTTGACGTCTGCCAGGCCAGACTGGCCCTCGAGCTCGCGGGCATCGCCCGGTGGGAGGCGGCCGGCGCGGAGGAGCGGCAGGCCGTCCGCGACGCGTTCGCGGAGTTCACCGCCCTCGAGGGCACCGGCGCCTCCGCCGCCGAGATCACCGCAGCACACCTGGCCATCCACCGCTCCCTCACCGGACTGACCGGCTCGGCCCGCCTGGTCGCGATGTCGGAGTCCCTCTACGCCGAGATCCGGCTGGCGCTCGCCTCGGTCGAGCGGGCGAAGGGCAACCTGCCCGAGCAGGTGCACAGCCACGGCGCGCTCCTCGAGCTCCTCGAGCACGGCGACCTCGACGGCGCCCGCGACGAGCTGGAGCGGCACCTCGCCGGTGCGGCCGCCTCGATGATCGACTCCCTCGGTCTCGACGAGGTGGCCGAGGCCTGATCCGGCCCAGACAGCGGCCCGACAGCGCCACCACAGCTGGCCGCAGGGGTGGTCCGGCGGCCCGCCACTACGGTGACCGCATGAAGTTCATCCTGCTCGTCGTCACCAACGCGCTGGCGCTCGCCGTCGCCACCTGGCTGCTCGACGACATCACACTGGCCGGGTCCGACCGCAACGACAGGATCCTCAATCTCGTCATCGTCGGCGCCATCCTGGGCGTCATCAACTCCATCGTCCGACCGGTGGTGAAGCTGCTGTCGCTGCCCCTGATCATCCTGACCCTGGGGCTGATGCTGGTCGTCATCAACGCCCTCATGCTGCTGCTGACCAGCAGGATCTCCGCGGCCCTCGAGCTCGGGTTCCACGTCGAGGGCTTCTGGACCGCAGTGCTCGGCGGCATCGTCATCTCGATCTCGACGATGGTGATCGACGCGATCCTCCCCGAACCGCGATGACCACCGCGTCACCGAGTCTGCCGGCCGGCGGATCGCCGTACCGGGTCGTGCTGGTGTGCCTGGGCAACATCTGTCGCTCGCCGATGGCCGACGTGGTGGCCAACCGGCTCCTGGACGAGGCCCGGGCGCGCGGCGAGACGCTCGACGTCGAGGTGACCAGCGCCGGCACGGCCGGGTGGCACGTCGGCCGACCGATGGACGACCGCGCTGCCGAGGTGCTCCGCCGTTCGTCGTACGACCCGAGCCGGCACCGGGCGCGGCAGTTCGGACCGGAGCTGTTCGACCACGACCTGGTCCTGGCCATGGACCGGAGCAACCTCGTCGACGTCCTGGCCCGGGTGCCGGCCGACCGGCACGACCGGGTGCGACTGTTCCGGAGCTTCGACCCGGAGGCCGGCGGCGTGGACGTGCCTGACGTCCCCGACCCCTACTACGGCGGTGACGAGGGTTTCCACGACGTCCTCGCGATGGTCGAGCGGACCACCGCACATCTGGTGGCGGAGCTCGCCCGACGCTGACCGGGCGGGTAAGGGGGTGGCGCACCGCGTCAGCAGCGAGTAAGCATGAGCGTCATGGCCCGGATGCGCGCGCTCGCCGAACGAGCCGAGCAGCTGCTCGGGACGGCCGTGGTCTCGACGACACCCGTCGCCGGCGGCGACATCTGCACGGCCACCCGCCTGCGGCTCAGCGACGGCCGGTCGGCGCTGATGAAGACCCGCCCGTTCACCCCCGACGGCTTCTTCGGGGTCGAGGCCGCCGGTCTGCGCTGGTTGGCCGAGCCAGGGGTGGCCGAGGTGGCAGAGGTGCTCGCGGTGAACGAGCACGCAATCGTGCTCGGCTGGGTCGAGCCCACCCGACCGACGCCGGAGGCCGCCGCCGAGCTCGGCCGGATGCTGGCGCGCCTGCACCGGTCCGGTGCCGGGCACTACGGCGCCGCGCGTGACGGCTTCATCGGCCAGCTGCCCCTGCCCAACCAGCCGGCGCCGACGTGGCCGGAGTTCTACGCCGTACGACGGGTGCTGCCCTACCTCAAGCTGGCCCGCGACCGCGACCACATCGAAGCTGACGACTGCGCCGACGTCGAGAGCGTGGTCCGCCGGATCGTCGACCTCGCCGGGCCCGAGGAGCCGCCGGCCCGGCTCCACGGCGACCTGTGGTCGGGCAACGTGGTGTGGAGTGCAGAGCGGCACGCAGTGCTCGTCGACCCTGCGGCGCACGGTGGGCACCGCGAGACCGACCTGGCGATGCTGGCGCTGTTCGGGCTGCCCCACCTGCAGCGGCTCCAGGCGGCGTACGCCGAGGAGTACCCGCTCGCCGACGGCTGGGAGGACCGAGCGCCGCTGCACCAGCTCTTCCCGCTCCTGGTCCACGCCGCCCTGTTCGGCGGCGGCTACGGCCGGCAGGCGGGGGACGCGGCCCGCCGGCTGGTGTAGCCCTCGCGCGTCTCAGCACTCCCTCAGCAGCAGGTGGCACGCTTGGGGCGTGCCCGCCGAGTCCGCCACCGCCAAGCCACACGTCCTGGTCGTCGACGACGACCGGGCGGTGCGCGAGTCGCTTCGCCGGTCGCTGGAGTTCAACGGCTACCGCGTGTCCCTCGCCCAGGACGGCGCCGAGGCCCTCGCGGGGATCAGCACCATCGGGCCCGACGCCGTCGTGATGGACGTGATGATGCCGCGGCTCGACGGCGTCGAGACGACCCGGGCGCTGCGTTCGGTCGGCAACGACGTGCCGATCCTGGTGCTCACCGCGCGCGACGCCGTCGGCGACCGGGTCGAGGGCCTCGATGCCGGAGCCGACGACTACCTGACCAAGCCCTTCGCCCTCGACGAGCTGCTCGCCCGGCTGCGGGCGCTGCTGCGCCGGGTCAGCCCCGCTGACGACCAGGAGCTGGACGAGAAGCTGTCCTTCGCCGACCTCAGCATGGACCTCGCCTCGCGGGAGGTCTTCCGCGGCGACCGGTCCATCACGCTGACGCGCACCGAGTTCGCGCTGCTCGAGCTCTTCCTCCGGCGGCCGAAGCGGGTGCTGGAGCGGTCGTTCATCCTCGAGGAGGTCTGGGGCTTCGACTTCCCCACGACCGCCAACAGCCTGGAGGTGTACGTCGGCTACCTGCGCCGAAAGACCGAGGCGGAGGACGAACCCCGCCTGATCCACACGGTGCGCGGTGTCGGCTACGTGCTCCGCGAGGAGACCTGACCCGCCGATGAGCAACGTCTGGACCGGACTGCACTACCGGCGGTCGCTGGCCAGCCGCGTCACGCTGCTCAGCACGCTGGCGGTGGGCTTCGCCGTCTCGATCGTCGCCTTCGCGGCGTACGCCACGGTGCGGGCCCAGACGCTCAGCACCCTGGACGACTCGCTGCTCGACCGCGCGTCCGCCGCGGCGCAGAGCAACGCCCTGGACCTGCTCAGCCAGGAGGTGCCCTCGTGGGCCCTCGGCGCCGCGGACGTGAAGATCATCTTCGTCACCGCCAACCCGCCCCGGGCCCGGAGCGCGGACACGACCGACACCTTCGGCATCGGTCGGCTCGAGTTCGACGTCGCGCGCGGTTCGCTGCCCTACTCCACCCGCACCGCCTACTACCGCGGTGAGCGGTGGCGCGTGGTCGCGGTCCCCGCCGCCGACGGCCGCGCCCTCGTCCTGGCGCAGTCGATGGCCCCCACCGACCGGATGCTCGACCGGCTGGGACTGGTGATGCTGCTCTTCGGGGTGGCCGGGATGATCGCCGCCGGCTTCGCCGGCTGGGCCGTCGCCCGCAACGGCCTGCGGCCCGTGCGGCGGCTGACGACCGCGGTGGAGGACATCGCCCGGACCCAGCGGCTGGACCCGATCCGGATCGAGGGCAGCGACGAGGTCGCCCGGCTGGCCGCGTCCTTCAACGAGATGCTGCGCGCACTTTCTGCGGCCCAGCACCGCCAGCGGCAGCTGGTCGCCGACGCCGGCCACGAGCTGCGCACGCCGCTGACCTCGCTGCGCACCAACCTGGACCTCCTCGCCCAGGCCGGCTCGTCCACCGACCTCTCGCCCGAGAGCCGGCGCGAGCTCCTCGACGACGTGCGTGCCCAGATCAACGAGATGACCACCCTGATCGGCGATCTCGTGGAGCTGGCCCGTGAGGAGCCGCTGTCGCGCACCGTCGAACCGATCGACCTGGCCGCGCTCGTCGACCAGGCCGTGGCCCGGGTGCGTCGGCGGGCACCCACGGTGGCCTTCGACGTCCGGGCCCGTCCGTGGTGGGTCACCGGCGAGGGCAACGCCCTGGAGCGGGCGGTCACCAACCTGCTCGACAACGCCGCCAAGTGGAGCCCCTCCGACGGCACGGTCACCGTGGAGCTGCTCGACGGCACCCTGATGGTCGCCGACCAGGGCCCCGGGATCGCACCGGCCGACCTGCCCCACGTCTTCGAGCGGTTCTACCGCTCGGCCGAGTCCCGGGGGATGCCCGGCTCCGGCCTGGGCCTGTCGATCGTGCGCAGCATCGCCGAGCGACACGGCGGCACCGTGCGCGCCGGCAGCGGGCCGGACGGCGCCGCCCTGTGGTTCTCGGTCCCCGGCTCGCCGGAGGCGCCGGCGGCGGGCAGCCGCCCCGGCTCCTGACCGCGGTCGGTTCCTGGTGCCGCCCCGCTGTCCCGGCCGGCTGACCCGCCCAGCTGACCCGCCGCTGTCCCGCCGCTGACCCGCCCGGCTGACCCGCCCGGCTGACCCCCCGGGGCGGCCGAGGTCTTGGCGCAGTCGTGGCAACCGGCAAGGGAATCTTCAGGTTGGACCGGGAGACTGGAGGACATGAACGACCAGTACCGGCCCGAGCCCGACGACACCAACCCCCTTTCGCAGGGCGAAGGCCGGGACTGGTCGTCGCAGCACCCGACCCCGGCCGAACCCACCCGCCAGCTGCCACCGATGCCGGAGTCGAGCTCTGCGTCGACTTCTGGGCACTCAGGCCCCCACGCTGCAGGCCCGGCAGCGCCCGCACCCGCTCGCCGGGTCCGGGGCCTCTCGGCGGCGGTGCTCGCGGGCGCCCTCGTCCTCGGGGGCGCGGCCGGGGTCGGCGGTGCGGCGTGGTACGACGCGTGGCAGGGCGACGAGCCGGCCGCGGTGAGCTCCACCAGCACGACGGACGGCTCCCCGGTCACCGCCAGCAACGCTGCGGCGGCACCCAGCGGCAGCGTCGTCGCGGTCGCCAACGAAGTGCTCCCCTCGGTCGTGCGCATCGACGTGAGCGGTCAGAACGGCGCCGGCTCCGGGTCCGGGATCGTGCTCGACGACAAGGGCAACATCCTGACCAACAACCACGTGGTCGCGCTGGCCGGCAGCAACGGCAGCGTCCGGGTCAGCTTCAACGACGGCAGCACCGAGCCGGCCAAGGTCGTGGGCACCGACCCGGTGACCGACCTGGCCGTCATCAAGGTCTCCGGCGTCGACAACCTGCACCCCGCGACCATGGGCAAGTCCAGCGCGCTGCAGGTGGGCCAGCCGGTCGTCGCCGTCGGGTCGCCGTACGGCCTCAACGCGACCGTGACCTCCGGCATCGTCTCCGCCCTCCACCGGCCCGTCTCGGTGACCCAGGAGACCCCGTCGCAGCCGGAGAACCCGTTCGGCTTCGGGTTCCCCCAGCAGGAGCAACAGCAACAACAGCAGAGCCTGAGCACCACCTACCCGGCGATCCAGACCGACGCCGCGATCCACCCCGGCAACTCCGGTGGACCGCTGGTCGACATGGCCGGGCAGGTCGTGGGCATCAACTCCTCGATCCGCACCGCGAACGGCGGACAGTCCGGGTCGATCGGGCTCGGCTTCGCCATCCCGATCGACGAGGCGCTGCCGATCATCAACCAGCTGGTCCAGGGCGACACCCCCACCCACGCCCGGATGGCCGTGACGGTCTCCGTGCCGACCAACACGTCCTGCGCTCCCGGCGTCGACCGCTCGGCGGTGGCCCGCGGTGCACTGGTGTGCTCGGTGCAGCAGGGCGGCGCCGCCGACGATGCCGGCCTGCAGGTGGGCGACCTGATCACCAAGGTCGACGGTGAGGTGATCCCCGACTCCGAGTCGCTGGTCGCCACCGTGCGCGGTCACCGGCCGGGCGACGAGGTGCAGGTCACCGTGCGCCGCGGCGATGCCACCAAGACGCTGACCATCAAGCTGGGCAGCGACGCCACGACCCGCTCCTCCTGAGCCCTCGCGGGGCTGGTCAGGCCGGCGCCAGCAGCTCGAGCAGCAGCCGCCGCAGGATCGCGAAGCCGTTCTGGCTGAGGATCGACTCGGCGTGGAACTGCACGCCCCGGAAGTGTGCTCCCGCGACCGCGTGCACGTCGCCCGTCCCGGGGTCCGCCTCGACCCGGACGCCGTCCGGCGGTCCCGGCGGACCCACGCGGGCGACGAAGGTGTTGTAGAACCCGACCGGCTCGTCACGCCCGGCGAGGGACACCGTCGACTGGGTGCCCTGGAAGACGATGTCCTTGTAGGCCAGCGGGATGCCGAGCCGGTCGCAAAGCACCTGGTGGCCCAGGCACACGGCCAGGAAGGGCCGGTCGGATGCGAGCAGCTCGTCGGCCGCCGCCCGGTACTGCCGCACCTTCGCCGAACCGTCGTCCCTGGGGTCGCCGGGACCGGGACCGAGGACGGCGAGGTCGTGGCCGTCGAAGGCCCCGGGGGTCCAGTCCTCGTGCCGCACCACCGTCGGCTCCATGCCGAGCACGGAGAAGACGTGGCAGAGCATGTTGGCGAAGTCGTCCTCGCCGTGCAGGATCGCGACGCTGCGGCCGGTCAGCTCCGCGGCCGGCACCGCGTCGGACTGGTCGGTCAGCCAGAAGGCCGCCAGTCGCTGGTTGCGCGCGTTCAGGGCGATCTGCACGTCCTCGTCGAGCACCAGGTCGGCGATCTGCGACGGCTCCCCGGTGGCCCGGTCGACCAGCCCGAAGGCGCTCAGGATGCCGGCCGCCTTCGCCGCGGTCTCCGCGGTCTCCGAGACCGGGTCGGAGTCGCGCACCAGGGTCGCGCCGGCGGTCACCTTGAGCGCTCCGTCGCGGGAGACCTCGGCGGTGCGGATGATGATCGGGGAGTCCGCGACCGGCGCGCCCTGCTCGTCTCGGCCCAGCAGGGCGAGCGCCCCGGCGTAGTAGCCGCGCCCCTCCGGCTCGTAGTGCGCGATCAGCCGGCAGGCGTTCTCCACCGGAGCACCCGTCACGGTGGCGGCGAACATCGAGTCGCGCAGCACGTCACGGACGTCGGCGCGGGTACGGCCGGCGAGGAGGTACTCGGTGTGCACCAGGTGCGTCATCGGCTTCAGGAAGGGGCCGAGCACCTGCCCCCCCTCGTGGCAGATGTCGCACATCATCTTCAGTTCCTCGTCGACCACCATGAAGAGCTCGAAGATCTCCTTCTCGTCGGCGAGGAACTCCAGCAGCCGTTGCTTGCGCTCGGCACCCTCCAGGCCGCGCAGGCGGAACGTCCCGGAGATCGGGTTCATCCGGACCTCTCCCGCGTTGACGCTGACGTGCCGCTCGGGCGAGGCACCGATCAGGAACCGGTCGCCGGTCCAGAAGCAGTAGGTCCAGTAGGCGCCACGCTCCTGCTCCAGCAGGCGGCGCAGCACGGTCAGCGCCTTCCCCGTGCCTGTGCGCGCGTCCCAGTCGGCGAGCCGCGCCCGGTAGTGCCGGCCGACGACCAGGTTGGCTCCCTCGCCGTTGCCGATCTCCTCGTCGATGATCCGCGACACCATGGCGGCGTAGTCGTCGTCGCTGGTCTCGAATCCGCCACGGTCGGTGAAGGCGATCTCCTCGTCAGGCAGCGCCGCAAGCAGCTGCCGGAGGGGGATCTCCGCCTGCTCCTCGATCCGTACGACGGCCAGCGGCGTCCCGTCGTCACGGGCCTCGAACCCGCGCTCGGTGACCTGGCGGAACGGCACGGCGACGAGGGTGTCGAAACGCCGACCGGGCTCCGGGACCCCACCGGGGGCCGGGATGTCGGCCAGCCGCTCGGTCGGCGCCAACCGGCCACCCACGAGCACCACGGTCTCGCTGTCGCGGAGCCGGACCACCGCCCACGCCTCCTGCCCCAGCACCTGCTCGAGGGCGGCAGCAGCAGAGGGGGCGGGCGCGTCCATGCGGGAACGCTACAACGCGACGTACGCCGTCAGGACCGCTCGCCGAAGGCCGGGACGTCCGCCGCGGCCGCCGGCTCAACCGTGCGTGAGCGTCGTCATCTGCTGGGTGGCGCGGGTGTAGACGACGTAGAGGGTCGCCCGGCCGGTCGGTGACTCGTCCTGGATCTCCTGCGGCTCCACGACGACGATCCCGTCGAACTCCAGGCCCTTGGTGTCCAGGCCCGGGAGCACCACCACCCGGGCGTCGTCTCCTCGCGCCAGCGCGCCGAGGTGCGAGTCGTCGACCCAGCTGCGCAGCTGCGCCAGCCGGGCGACCGGCACGACGACGCCGATGGTGCCGTCGAGCTGCTCGACCATCTCGGCCAGCGCCTGCAGCACCCCGCCCTCGAGGTCGTCGACGGTGCGCTCGACCGGCTGCACACCCGTGGAGCGGACCGCGTGGGGGAGGTCGGCGTCGAGGCCGACGCGTTCGGCGTACGCCGCCGCGAACGCGTAGATCTCCGCAGAGTTGCGGTAGTTGGTCGAGAGGTGGAACTCGTGGGCCGGCTTGTCCTTGAGGGCCGTGGCGCGGGCGGCGGCGGCCTCCTGCGGCACCGGCCACGATGACTGCGCCGGGTCGCCCACGATGGTCCAGGTGGCGGTGCGGCCACGACGGCCCACCATCCGCCACTGCATCGGGGTGAGGTCCTGCGCCTCGTCGACCAGGACGTGGGCGTAGCCGTCGTCCTCGGTGCGGTTCGTCGGCGGCAGCCACCCCCTCGGTCCGGCGTACTCGCGGTCGGCCGCCGTGGTCACCTCCTGCAGCGCCGTGTCGGCCAGGCCCAGCGGGTCCTCGTCCTCGTCGTTGACGACGGGCGGGTCGCCCAGGAGGTAGCGCAGCTCGTCGACGAGGGGGATGTCGTCGACCGACAGCTCCTCGCCCCACGACTTGGTGAGCAGCCGGACCGACTCGTCGTCGAGCACGCCCTCGGCGACCCGGGCGAGCAGCTCGGGGTCACGGAGCCAGCCCAGCACGGTGGGCGCGTCGAGCACCGGCCACCAGGCCGCGGCGAACTCGAGGAAGCCGTCATGGGTGCGCATCTCACCGACGAACTCGTCGCGGCCCAGCTCGCGACCGCGCTCGCTGCGGACCTGGCGCCACAGCGCCTCGATCAGGGTCGAGGCCACCTTGGTGGTCGACCGGTTGCGCGGGCCCATGGAGAGGAGCTGGCGACCGAGCTGGCCCAGCTCACGAGGGCCGAGCGTGAGCACGTCGTCACGGTAGAAGATGCGGAAGCTGGACGGGCCGTCGGGCACGGGCTGGCGGGAGGCACGGCGCAGCAGCTCCGCCATCACCGCCGAGCCCTTGACCTCTGCCACCGCCGGCTCGTCGCGTCGACGGGCCTTGACCCCGTCGACGACCTCGCCGAGCGAGCGCAGCGCAACCGCGGTCTCGCCGAGGGACGGCAGCACCCGCTCGATGTAGCGCATGAACACTCCGGACGGGCCGACCACGAGCACACCGCCCCGCTCGTAGCGCCGCCGGTCGGCGTACAGCAGGAAGGCGGCGCGGTGCAGCGCGACCACCGTCTTGCCGGTGCCGGGACCGCCGGTGATGAGCACGACGCCCTTCTGCGGCGCCCGGATCGCCTTGTCCTGCTCGGCCTGGATGGTGGCGACGATGGAGTGCATGGAGCGGTCCCGTGCGCGTGACAGCTGGGCCATCAGCGCGCCCTCACCGATGATCGGCAGGTCGGTCTCAGCCGAGGCGTCGAGCAGGTCGTCCTCGACCCCGAGCACCGTCTCGCCGCGGCTGCGCAGGATGCGCCGGCGCACGACGCCGTGCGGATCGGCCTGTGTCGCCTGGTAGAACACCGCCGCGGCCGGGGCCCGCCAGTCGATCAGCAGGACGTCGCGGTTCTCGTCGCGCAGCCCGATCCGGCCGACGTACCGCGGCTCGGGGTCGATGTCTGCCAGCATGTCGAGCCGACCGAACACCAGGCCCTCGTGGGCAGAGTCGAGGGTCGCGATCCGGCGGGCCGCCTGGTAGACCATCGCGTCGCGCTCGACGAGGCCGCCCTCGTGTCCGAGCTGGCCGCGGGCACGGCCTTCGGCGGCGAGCGCCTCCGCCGACTTGGTCGAGGCGCGCAGCTGGCGGTAGACGGTGTCGACGAACTCCTGCTCGCGGGCGGTCTCGCGGGCGGCGACGTCATCGTTCAAGGCACGGATCCTTCACGCGCAGGGGCAGTCGAGGCGGAAACTAAGCAGTCGTCAACCCTACCCGCCGCCGCCAGCGTCGATGGCCAGTTCCCGAAGTCGGGACCGGGAGCCGTGGCTCTGAGCCAGGAGGACTCAGCGCAGATCGCGCACGAACTCGCCCAGCTGCACGAGGTTGCGGCACTCCACCATCGGCAGGACGGCGGCATAGGTCCCGGCCGCGGAGTCCCCGGTGTCCCAGTGCCGGGGGTGCTCCGGGTTGAGCCACCACGCGTGCCGGACCCGGCCGACGATCTCGCGCAGCACCGCCACGTCGGGGTCGGCGTAGTTGGAGCGCGCGTCACCCAGCACGAGCAGGTCGGTCCGCGGAGTGAGCGCATCAGCGTGCTCCTCGAGGAACCGCCTGAGCGCACGGCCGTAGTTGGTGCGGCCCCACAACGTCGCATGGGCGGCGCTCGCCGCCAGCCCCTCCAGCACTTCGGCCGGGTCGCCACTGGTGCCGAACCGGTCCGTCACCTCGTGGACGTCGTCGACGAACGTGAAGGCGCGCACCCTGCTGAACTGCTCACGGAGGGCGAAGACCAGCATCAGCGTGAACGAGGCGAAGTTGGCGACCGAGCCGCTCACGTCGCAGAGCACGACCAGGTCGGGGCGCCCCGGTCTCCGCGGCCGGTGGTGGGTCTCCAGCGGCACTCCACCGGACGACAGCGATGCACGCACGGTGCGACGGAAGTCCAGCGGACCGCGTCGTCGGCTGGCCCGGGTGCGATGCAGCCGGGTCGCCAGGCGGCGAGCCAGGGGTTCGATCTCCCGGCGCAGCGCCTCCAGGTCGCTCCTGCGGGCCGAGGTGAAGTCGAGCTGCTCGACGCTCCGGCGCACGGTCGTCCGAGCGATGTGCTCCGGTCCGCGGACCTCGGCCGCCCGTCGTCGTACCTCCGAATCGACCAGCTCCTCGAAGACGCGGGCCTGTGCCTCGACCAGCCGGAGCAGCGCCGGGTCGTCCCCGGTGTCGGCGAGGAGGCCCCGGAGCACCCGACCGACGAGTGCGCCCGGGTCGAGCCGGTTCAGCACGTTGTACGACGACCAGCGCTGCTGTCCCTCGCTGCGACCACGGATCTGTCCGAAGCGCCGCACCGCCTCCCGGGCCATCGCCTCGAGCACCTCGGGGTCGCCCACCGCCATCGCCTCGGCGAGCTGCTCCCGGAAGGCGGCCACCTGCTCGGGCCCGTCCTGCGGGCCGGCGTCAGGGCCGGCGTCAGGGCCGGATAGTCCCTGACGTTTGGGTTCGTCCGGACCACCGTCGCGAACCCAAACGTCGGGGACTATCCCGTCGTGGGCACCGGTTCCCTCCCCGACGAGCTTGGGGAAGTAGAGGTCGAAGACCTGGTCGAAGGGCGGCCGGTGCGGCTGGCGCTTCACCAGCGTCGCCGCATAGGCGGCCCGCAGCGCCTCGCGCTCGGTCAGCCCGAGCGTGCCGATCGCGCGGGCGGCGTCGAGGCCCTCCGACAGCGAGACCGGCAGGCCCGCGGAGCGCAGCGCCTGCACGAAGGCGAGGTGCCGGTCGACCAGGCTCATCGCGGTCTTGCCCGGTGCGTGGCCAACTGCAGCTCACGGACCGCCTTGTCGATGTCGGAGCCGTGCTTGAGCACCACGCCGAGTGTCTCGCGGATCCGGTCCTCGTCGAGCTTGCCGGTCTCCAGCGCCACGAGGGTGCGCGCCCAGTCGACGGACTCGGCGATCGAGGGGGCCTTCTTCAGCTCGAGCGCCCGGAGCCGTACGACGGTCTCGACGACCTCGCGGGCCAAGGCGTCCTCGAGGCCCTCGACCTGCGAGGTGACGATCGCGTGCTCGCGCTCGGCGTCCGGGTAGTCGATGTGCAGGTAGAGGCAGCGCCGACGGACCGCCTCGGAGAGCTCGCGGGTGGCGTTGGAGGTGAGGACGACGAAGGGCCGCCGTACCGCCGTGACGGTGCCGAGCTCGGGGATGGAGACCTGGAAGTCCGAGAGCACCTCGAGGAGCAGGCCCTCGACCTCGATGTCGGTCTTGTCGACCTCGTCGATGAGCAGCACGGTGGGCTCCTCGCGGCGGATCGCCGTCAGCAGCGGGCGGCTGAGCAGGAACTCCTCGGTGAAGATGTCGTCGTGGGTTTCCTGCCACGACTCCTCGGGCGCCGCCTGGATCCGCAGCAGCTGCTTCTTGTAGTTCCACTCGTACAGCGCACGCGCCTCGTCGAGCCCCTCGTAGCACTGCAGCCGGACCAGGTCGGCTCCGGTCGCCCGCGAGATCGCCTTGGCCAGCTCGGTCTTCCCCACCCCGGCCGGCCCCTCGACGAGCAGCGGCTTCTCCAGCGCTCCCGCGAGGTAGGTCGTCGTCGCGGTGGCGGTGTCCGCCAGGTAGCCGGCCTCGGCCAGGCGGTCGCGGGCGTCGGAGGCGGTGGCGAACCAGGTCATGGCGCGATCCTGCCACCAGGCCTCGGGAGCGCCTCGCCCCGCCGTCGTGGGCGCACCGCCGGGACGCAGCAAGGGTCCGGACCCCCTGGGGATCCGGACCCTCGCGGTGCCGTTCGGCACGACGCGGTGGCGGAGGGATTTGAACCCTCGGTGGGCTTGCACCCACAAACGCTTTCGAGGCGTTCTCCTTAGGCCGCTCGGACACGCCACCGCCGGAGAGATTACCGGACGGGCGGCGTGCGGCCGAAATCGCCGGCACGCGGGGGCGACGCTCCGCGTCGGGCGGTGAAGAACGCGTCGAGCAGGGCGGCGGACTCCGCGGCGAGCAATCCGGCCAGCACCTCGGGGCGGTGGTTCAGCCGCCGGTCGCGCACGACGTCCCAGAGGCTGCCGACGGCACCGGCCTTGTCGTCGTACGCCCCGAACACGATGCGGTCCACCCGGGCCAGCACCGCCGCGCCCGCGCACATGGTGCACGGCTCGAGGGTGACGACCAGGGTGCAACCCGTCAGCCGCCACGCGCCCAGGGTGGCCGCTGCTGCCCGCAGTGCGACGACCTCGGCGTGCCCGGTGGGATCGGCGGCGGCCTCGCGGATGTTGTGCCCGCGGCCGATGATCCCGCCTGCGTCGTCGACGACGACGGCCCCGATCGGCACGTCGTCGGAGGCCAGCGCCGCGCGCGCCTCATCGAGGGCCGCGTGCATCGGGCCCGTCCAGGTGGTCGAGCTCACTCCTCTTCCAGGCCCAGGTGGTCGTCGAACAGGTCTCCGAACCCGCTGCGGCGCGCGATCGCGGAGAGCACCTCGTCGGGGTAGAGGTCGTAGTCGTCGAGCAGCACGCCCATGTCGATCGCCGGCATCCCGAGGTCAGCGAGGATGCCGAGGTCACCGGCCGGCGCCTGCTCGTCGTCGTCCTCGACGGGCAGTCCGAGCAGGTCGACGACCGACTTGGCCAGCAGCCAGTCGGTCGCCGCGGTCGCGTCGGAGAGCAGTACGGCGGTTTCCGGGCCCTGCACCCGGACGATCACCAGGAAGTCCTCGTCCACCGAGAGCATCGCCAGTGCGCCGTGGTCACCGGGGTAGCGGCGCAGCTCCCGACCGATCGACTCCACCGACTCCAGCGTGCTCTCCGGCAGGTCCTGGAGGTGCCAGTCACCTTCCTCGGCGTAGGCAACGACGGCGAAGTCGACATCCTCGACCTCGGACGTGCTCGTCCCGGACATCGCTCGCACCTCCTCGGTGGCTCGGCGTTCCCGATCTCAAGATTGACAGACCGGCGGGGCGATGACCACTGCGAATCTGCCGATAGCCTGACGCCCATGCGTCTGCACGTCGTCGACCACCCACTCGTGACCCACAAGCTGACCACCCTTCGGGACGAGGGGACCGACTCGCCGACGTTCCGGCTGCTCACCGACGAGCTGGTGACGCTGCTCGCCTACGAGGCGACCCGCGACGTGCGCGTGCAGACCGTGCGGGTGACCACGCCGGTGGCCGAGGCGGACGGCAAGAAACTCTCCACTCCGCGACCGCTCGTCGTGCCCATCCTGCGTGCCGGGCTCGGCATGCTCGACGGCATGATGCGCCTGCTCCCGACCGCCGAGGTGGGGTTCCTCGGGATGGTGCGCAACGAGGAGACCCTGCAGGCGACGACGTACGCCGAGCGACTGCCCGTCGACCTGTCGCAGCGCCAGTGCTACGTGCTGGACCCGATGCTGGCCACCGGGGGCACCCTGGCAGCGGCCATCCGGTTCCTCACCGACCGCGGAGCCGACGACATCACCGCCATCACGCTCCTCGCCGCGCCGGAGGGTGTGGCCAACCTGGAGCAGGGCCTCGACGGCCTCGACGTCCCGGTCACCGTCGTCACCGCGGCCCTCGACGAGCGCCTCAACGAGAAGGGCTACATCGTCCCGGGCCTCGGCGACGCGGGAGACCGCCTCTACGGCCTGGCCAACTGACGAGTTGGGTTGAGTGCGGAAACGGTCGCCCCGGCCACCACCTCCGCACTCAACCCGCCCGGGCAGGAGGTACGCCGAGTGCGATGAGGTCCTCCAACACCGCCCAGGGGTCGTGTCGCAGCTCGAAGGCACTGCACTGGACGACGATGCGTGACGCCGATGCGAGCCTTCGGTTGCGGGCGCGGTGCTCGCTCGCCTCACGGACATCGTCGTGGAAGGCTCCGTCCACCTCCAGGACGAGCACCCGCCCATCGGCCAGGAGCCACTCGGCGTCGGTGTAGCGGCGCCGTCCCCGCCGATCGCGTCGGCTTCGCTGCGAGTGCGGCAACGCGATGCCGAACCGGCGGCACGCACGTCGCAGGTCGACCTCGGCGAGCGACTGTGCCCCTTCACCGACGTCGGCCAGGACTCCCCGGAAGACCCTCGCGCGCCGGAGAGGTCGCAGCAGCTCGATCCACCGAGCCAGCGAGTCGACCGTGGCCAGCCGCTGCTGGACCACGGCCGTGATGGAGCCCTGCGCAGTGCGGAGATTCGGCTCGTGGCCGGCGAAGAGGAGGATGGCCGGCTCGATCCTGCACGTCGGCAGCGACCTCCTGGTCTGCAGCAGCCCCAGGGGCCGGCGGGTGCGGAAGAACGTGACGCCCCCAACCGGCTCGAACGAGTCGGGGTTCGACACGAGCACCGTGACGTCTTCGCGCGTCCAACCCTTGAGTCCAAGCTCCCCAGCGGCGGTGAGCCCGCCGAGGAGTGCGCCCTCACCGGCGTGCAGCACGCCCAACCACAGGCGTTGGTCCCACGACAGCGGACCCGTCGTGACGCTCAGCACCTCTTCCGAGCGCCTCGCCCACCGGCGCGCCCTGAGCTGGGCACGGACCGTGGCCCTGCTGACCTCGAGCTCCCGGAGCTGTCGGTGCGAGACCATGCCCGCCTGTGCCGCAGCGAGCTCCTCCCAGGCACCTTCCATGCCGCCCGAGTGTGATGGAGACGGGCCGAACCCTGCTCGGACAATCCACAGGCGCCGAGTTGAGTGCGGAAACGGTCGCCCTGGCCACCGCTTCCGCACTCAACCGCGAGTCACAGCGCCTTCACCGCATTGAGCAGCTTGCCCATCGAGTCTTTGGCGTCGCCGAAGAGCAGGGTGGTGTTGGGCTCGAACAGCAGCTCGTTCTCGATGCCGGCGAAGCCCGGACGCATCGACCGCTTCATGAAGATGACCTGCTTGGCCTCGTCGGCGTTGAGGATCGGCATCCCGTAGATGGGCGCACCGGGCGTGGTCTTCGCGGCCGGGTTGACCACGTCGTTGGCACCCACCACGAGCACGACGTCGGCGTCCTTGAAGTCGCCGTTGATGTCGTCCATCTCCTTGAGCTGCTCGTAGGGCACCTGGGCCTCGGCGAGCAGGACGTTCATGTGGCCGGGCATGCGGCCCGCGACCGGGTGGATGGCGTAGTCCACCTCGATGCCGCGTTCACCGAGGAGGTCGACCAACTCGCGCAGGGTGTGCTGTGCCTGCGCGACCGCGAGGCCGTAGCCCGGGACGACGATCACCCGCTCGGCGTAGTTGAGCATGATGGCGACGTCCTCGGGTCCGGCGCTCTTGACCGGCCGGTCCGAGGCCTCACCGGCGCCCAGCGTGGAGCCGCCCTTCAGCGCGCCGAAGAGCACGTTGGTGACCGAGCGGCCCATCCCCTTGGCCATCAGCATCGTCAGGAACGTGCCGGACGCGCCGACGAGCGTGCCGGCGATGAGCAGCAGTGTGTTCTGCAGGACGTAGCCGCCCGCCGCGACGGTGAGGCCGGTGAAGGCGTTGAGCAGCGAGATGACGATCGGCACGTCGGCACCGCCCACGGGCATCACCAGCAGCACACCGACGAGCAGTCCGACCAGCCCGAGCACGATGCCCAGCCAGATCGCGGAGTCCGCGACGAGGAGGACGGACAGTACGACGAGCGCGAGCAGTCCCCCGCCGAAGAGCAGCGGCAGGCCGGGGAAGACGACCGGGCGGGAGGTCATCAGCTCCTGCAACTTCGCGAAGGTGATCGCCGAGCCGGCGAACGACACGGCACCGATGGCGATGGTGAAGGCGGTCGCCGCCCAGACGAACCAGTTCGGGTCGTCGCCGTGGCTGAGGTGCTCGTGCAGCTCGACCAGCGCGACCAGGGCGGCCGCGCCGCCGCCGACGCCGTTGAACAACGCCACCATCTGCGGCATCTGGGTCATCTGCACCTTCTGGGCGCCGACGACGCCGCCGAGGGTGCCGATGACGATCGCCACGACGATCAGCACGATGTGGTCCAGGTCGAGGTAGAAGAACGGCAGCACGCACGCCACGACCGCCGCCGCGGCGCCGATCAGGTTGCCGTTGCGGGCCGTCTTGGGACCCGAGAGCCCCTTCAGCGCGAGGATGAAGCAGACGCCACAGACCAGGTAGAGCAGCTGGGCCCAGGTGGGGACGCTCATCAGGCACCCGCCTCCTTCTGGGGCTTCGGCGCCTTCTTCTTCTGGCTGAACATCTGCAGCATCCGGTCGGTCACCACGAAGCCGCCGACCATGTTGACGCTGGCCAGCACGATGGCGACCAGGCCGACGATGACGGCGATCGTGTTGTCGGTCGTGCCGGTGACGATGATGGCGCCCAGCAGGATGATCCCGTGGATGGCGTTGGCTCCGGACATCAGCGGGGTGTGCAGGGTCGAGGACACCTTGGAGATGACCTCGATGCCGACGAACACGCTGAGCACGAAGAACGTCAGCCAGATGATTCCGTCGTTCACTGGTCGGCCTCCTGGTCGAAGAGAACGTCTTGCGGGTCGCTCGCCGCCTCGGCCTCATCGGCCGCCGGTTGCTCAGGCTCGGGCGCGGGGTCCGGGCCCTCGATCGCCTCCCGCGTCGGCTGGTGCAGGATCCGGCCCTGGTGCGTGACGGCCGATCCCGCGACGATCTCGTCGTCGAAGTCGGGGGTGAAGCCAGCGGCGCCGACGACGCCCTCCTCGTCCGGCTCGCCGGCGGTCGTCATCAGGGTGAGGATGTTGACCACGTTCTGCGCGTAGAGCCGGGACGCGGGCTCGGGCATCTGCGAGGGCACGTTCTGGCCGCCCCACACCTGTGCGTGCCCGATCCGGACGATCTGGCCGGCCACCGAGCCCTCGACGTTGCCGCCCGTCTCGGCGGCGAGGTCGACGACGACGGAGCCCGGCTTCATCGCCTGCACCATCTCGCTGGTGACGAGCATGGGCGCCTGCCGGCCGGGCACCGCGGCAGTGGTGATCAGGGCGTCCGCGTTGGCGATGTACGGCGCGAGCAGCTCGCGCTGGCGGGCGGCACGGTCCTCGGTCATCTCCCGGGCGTAGCCACCGGTGCCCTCCAGCGTCTCCAGGTCGAGCTCGATGGCCTTGGCGCCCATGGACCGGATCTCCTCCGCGGCGGCGGCCCGGACGTCGTACGCCTGGACCACGGCGCCGAGGCGCTTGGCCGTGGCGATCGCCTGGAGGCCGGCCACGCCCGCGCCGAGGACGACCACACTGGCCGGCTGGACCGTGCCGGCGGCGGTCATGTTGAGCGGGAAGAAGCGACGCAGCAGCCCGGCGGCGACGATGGCGCACCGGTAGCCCGAGACCAGCGCCTGCGAGGAGAGCGCGTCCATCGACTGGGCCCGCGAGATCCGGGGCACCAGCTCCATCGCGAACGACGTGATGCCGCGGTCACGCAGCTCGGTGACCAGCTCGTGGGACTGCCCGACCGGCAGGAACGAGACGGTGGCCGCACCCTCACGCAGGCTGCCGACACGATCGCGGTCCAGCGGGTTCACGCTGACGACCACGTCGGCGACGCCCACCGCGTCGGCGCGCACCTCTGCCCCTGCCTCGACGTAGTCCTCGTCGAAGAGCTCGGCGGACTCCCCCGCACCGGGCTCGACCAGCACCTCGCAGCCCAGAGCGGTCAGCTTGCCGACCAGCTCGGGCACCATCGCGACACGGGTCTCACCCTCGCGGGATTCCCTTGCTACTGCGATCTTCACGCGTGCAACGTATTGCAAGCCGGCGCAGACCTCCGTCATTTGAGACGGGCGTCTCACCCCTCGTCTTGACGATCGGTCGTCCCGGCTGCTGCGCGCGAGGGCGGTCAGGTCACCCCACGCCGGCGCCGACGAGGCTGCCGATGACGAAGGTGACGAGCATCGCCACGAGGCCGCCGCCGACGTTGCGCAGGACCGCGCGACGGGTGCGCGCCTCGCCGATCCGGGCCGAGACGAAGCCGGTCAGGGCGAGGGCGAGCGCGACAACCAGCACCGTCGCCCACGCGCGCACGCCGGCGGGCAGCAGCGTGATGGTCAGCAGCGGCAGGGCTGCTCCGACCGTGAAGGAGACCATCGACGCCCACGCCGCGTGCCACGGGTTGGTCAGGTCGTCGGGATCGATGCCGAGCTCGACCTCGGCGTGCGCCGCGAGGGCGTCGTGGGCGGTCAGCTCGGTGGCCACCCGCCAGGCGGTCTGCTCGCTGAGGCCCTTCTGCCGGTAGAGGCCGGCGAGCTCCGCCAGCTCCTCCTCCGGCTCCTCGGCGAGCTCGCGGCGCTCCTTGTGCAGGAGCGCGACCTCGGTGTCGCGCTGGGTGCTCACCGAGACGTACTCACCCGCCGCCATGCTGATCGCGCCGGCGACCAGGCCCGCGACCCCGGCGATGAGGATGGTGCCGCGATCGTCGGTCGCGCCAGCGACGCCCATGACGATGCCCGCCGTCGACACGATGCCGTCGTTGGCGCCGAGCACGCCGGCGCGCAGCCAGTTGAGCATTGCGCTGGTGCCGAGGGCGTGCGGCTCGTCGTCGTGCGGACCGGGCTGGAGGCCGTCGCCCCGGGGACCGGTGTGGGTGTCGCTGGGCATGGGACAAGCCAAGCCCGATCGAGAGTCGCGTGCAACGAAGGCGAGGCTCCCCTACCAGGGGTTCAGCACAGCTGGGCGGCGGTCTCCTCGACCCAGGCAGGCACCAGCTCGGTGGCGGGGCCGGTGCGGGACTCGTCGAAGTCGCTGCTGTGCCAGCCGGGGTCCAGGTTGAGCTCCAGCGTGCGGGCGCCGTTCGCCGCCGCGAGGTGCAGGAACCCAGCGGCCGGGTAGACGGTTCCGGAGGTGCCGATCGAGACGAAGAGGTCACAGTCGAAGAGCACACGATGGATGTCGTCCATGCCGTAGGGCACCTCGCCGAACCACACCACGTCCGGGCGCAGCATGTCGTTGCCGCAGGCGTCGCAGGGGCCGGCGCCCAGCAGCGAGCCGGGCCAGTGGTGACGCTCACCGCAGGCCGCGCACAGCGCCTTGAGGATCTCCCCGTGCAGGTGGTGGACGTGCCGGCTGCCGGCCCGCTCGTGCAGGTCGTCGATGTTCTGGGTGACCAGGTAGAGGTCGTCGCCAGTCAGGGCACCGAGCCGGGCGAGCGCCCGGTGTGCGGCGTTGGGCTGCACTCGTCGTACGGCCGCGCGCCGCTCGTCGTAGAACCGGTGCACCATCTCGGGGTCGGCCGCGAACGCCTCGGGCGTGGCCACGTCCTCGGGCCGGTGCCCTTCCCACAGCCCGTCGGCGTCGCGGAAGGTCGCCAGCCCGGACTCGGCGGAGATGCCGGCTCCGGTCAGTACGACGATCCGCATGCGCGCAAGGCTAGTCTCCGAGTCCGGTCACCTCCGCGGCCGGCCGCTCCTATCCTGCCCCGCATGAGCGAGACGCAGGCACCGCCCGACGGAGCCCTGGTGGTGCCCGAGCCGACCAACGCCGAGCCGACCCACACCGAGCCGACCCACACCGAGCCGACCCACATCGAGCCGGCCAACCAGATCCCGATGTGGGTGATCGTCCTCGCCGTTCTCGTGATGGTGGCGGCGGCCGGTCTGGTCGCGGTGACGGTGCTGCGCAGCGATCCGGAGGACACGCCGAACCACCCCGCGACCTGGGACGCCCGCGTCGCGCCGTACGTGAAGGTCGTCGAGAAGCACCGTGGGCTGACGTTCCTGCACCCGGTCGCGGTCCGCTTCCTGCCGCCCGCGCAGTTCGAGAAGGACATCCGCAGCGACGAGCAGGACCTCGACGAGGAGCAGCGCACCGAGATCGAGCAGACGACCGGCCTGATGCGGGCGCTCGGGCTGATCACCGGCAAGGTGGACCTCTTCGCGGCCTTCAACGACGCCACCACCTCCGGGACGCTGGCCTACTACTCCTTCGACGACCAGCGGATCACCATTCGCGGCACCCGTCTCGGACCGGCGGTGCGCGCGACGCTGGTGCACGAGCTCACCCACGCCCTCCAGGACCAGCAGTTCGGCATCGGCAAGCGGATGGAGGAGCTGCAGGCGGCGGCGGAGGACGGCGCGCTCACCTCGGAGGCCTCGGTGCTGGACGCCGTGGTGGAGGGCGACGCCGAGCGGGTGGCCACGAGCTACCGGGAGTCGCTCCCGCCTCGGCAGCGCCGCGCCATCGCTGCGGGAGAGCAGCGCGAGACCGACCGGGTCACGACCGAGCTGAAGGGCATCCCGGACGTCGTCGGCACCATGTTGAGCTCGCCGTACGTCCTCGGCGAGGCGATGGTGCAGGCCGTCGCGGCGGAGGGCGGCAACAGCGCGGTCGACCGGTTGTTCCGCGACACCCCCACCCACGAGGACGCGCTGCTGGATCCGTTCACGGTGCTGGAGGACGGCTCCGAGGCCGCGCCCGTCGACGTGCCGACGCTGGCGGACGGCGAGGAGGAGTTCGCTTCGGGCGAGCTCGGCGTGCTCACGTGGTACTTCATGCTGGCCGAGCGGATGCCGGTGCGCGACGCGCTGGCGGCCGCGGACGGTTGGGGCGCCGACGCCTACGTCGCGTTCGAGCGCGACGACGCGACCTGTGCCCGCGTCACCTACCGGGGTCGGACCGGCCGGGACACCTCGCGGATGCTCGCCGCGCTGCACCACTGGGTCGCCGCCGCGCACGGCTCACCAGCGCAGGTCAGCAGCACCGGTCGGGCCGTGCACTTCGAGTCGTGCGATCCCGGTGAGAAGTCCCGGGTCGGCAAGGACGACTCCGCTGACGCGCTCGGACTCGTCGCGACCCGGACCTACCTCGGGATCGGGCTGCTCAACGCAGGTGCGCCGGAGCCGACCGCCCACTGCCTGGCGGGGCGCCTGGTCGAGGAGTACCCCGTCTCCCGCCTGCAGGATCCGGCCTTCGGCGCCAGCGACCCGGCCGTTACCGCCCGCGTCCAGCAGCTGGCGCTGGGCTGCCGTTGAGCCGCGCCGCGCCGGAGCACAAGGCCAGGAAGCTCGCGCACTTCCTGCTCCGGGCCACGCCCAGGTGTGCGAAGCCGCCCTCGAGCCTCCTGACGTTGGTGCCGGGCGTCCCCGGCTGACGTTCCCGCACGGGCTGTGGTCCGGCTGCCGGATCAGTAGTACCAGGGGAAGCGCGGCACGCTCAGCGGGTGTTGTTGGTCGGCGACGGCATTGTGCGACTGACCTGCGGAAACGTGATTGGCGGCGTTGGTGATCGACGGGCTCTGACGACTCTCCTGCCACGTTTTTGCCACGCACGACCACCTCATTGGCCCGCCTCCGGATCGCCCTGGTCCTCGCCGAGAGCAGCCTCCCAATCCTGGCCGCCGTGGAAGACGCCGAGGACGTTGACTACGAGCTCACCGGAAGACTCGTCGACCTCGTAGGCGATGAGAGTCCGCTTCTTGAAGGTGACCGTCCGCATGCCCGGTCGGACGTCGTCGCGAGCTCGACCGGCGAGCGGGAAGACGAGGACGCCGTCGATGCGGTCGATGATCGCAGCTACGAACCGCCGAGCGGTCTCAGTCGTCGCCTTCTCAGCGATCCACTCGTCGAGGTGATGGAGGTGCTGCCGTGCCTCAGGGGTTAAGTTGATCCGGCCCGTCATGAACGGGCGGCCCACTTCGCTTCGAACTCGGCACGAACGTCCTCAGCAGGAATCGCGCGGGGCGGGTCGGCCTTCAGCGCGTCGTAGGCGGCTGCCGCCTCGGTCTGAAGCCAACTCTCGGCTGCCTCGTCAAATGCGTCGTCGGACTCAACCGACTCGAGGAGCCGCAGAGCAACGTGCTTGCGCACGTCCGGCGGCAGGGACATCCCGGCCTCGTAGAACTCCGACTCGCTCAACGACATGCCATCAGTCTACGCGCGACAACCTCCACGGGGCCCTCATCGTGCACAGCCTCTGGTGCGCACCGCGCGTGCCGCGGAGTTCGCGGGCCGTCTCGCAGGCGAGACTGACGCCATGTCTGAAGGAACGAGCGCCGAGATCAAGAGCGTGATCCTCCATTGGCCGTACGGCGACGAGGCGGAGCATGGCTCCGACCACTTCCGAGTCGGCGTGCAGGTGCTGATCGGTGAGGTGGGTGAGGACGCCGCAGACTCGTTCGATCTCACGGTTTGCTCACCGCGCAAGCTTGCCGAGATCTACGCACAAAATGCCTGGGACAGCGACGAGACGCTGCCCGGCGGCGAGGTCCTACCCGTGACCGGTCTTTGGCTGATGAAGACCTGGTCTGAAGCGGAGCTCCGGAAGGCGTTGGACCGGCTCGTCGCCGCATGCAGCCCTGGTCCAGATTGGGTCACCGTCGCAGCACGAATGGGCAGAGTCGCGCCATGGGAGTACGACTACCGGTTCGACGCCGCGCAGAATCGCACCGCGGGACTTTCTCCGCTGGGATCCTTCTGGCGCGACGAGTGACACTGGTCCAGGTCACCGTTATCGCGCCGGCATCTGTCGAGAGTTGAACGCCCATGACGGCGTGGTGCCAGTCGCCGTAATCCCAGCGAGCAGTCTCCGAGCTGAAGTTGTGGATGTCCCAGTAGTCCACGGCCAAGACCCGTCGGCCCACGAGGTTCAAGACCTTCGCCTCGAAGCGCGCCCGCGCGTCCGGCCCGTTCGACGTCATGGGCTCATGCTCGCCGAACGTGGCAAGAAGCGCGCGGCCGAATCGTCCGGCCACGGCAACTCAATCGCGATTCTTGCCACGCATCTGCCACGCAAGGACACCAAACAAGCCGCTGACCTGCGCAAACGCGCCAGATCAGTAGTACCAGGGGTACGGCGACCAGTCGGGATCGCGCTTCTCGAGGAACTGGTCGCGGCCCTCCTGGGCCTCGTCGGTCATGTAGGCGAGGCGGGTCGTCTCCCCGGCGAACAGCTGCTGGCCGACCAGGCCGTCGTCGAGCAGGTTGAAGGCGTACTTCAGCATCCGCTGGGCAGTCGGCGACTTGGCGTTGATCTTGCGGCCCCAGTCGAGGGCGACCTCCTCCAACTGCGCGTGCTCGACGACGCGGTTGACGGCGCCCATCCGGTTCATCGCCTCGGCGTCGTACTCCTCGCCGAGGAAGAAGATCTCGCGGGCGAACTTCTGGCCGACCTGACGGGCGAGGTACGCCGAGCCGTAGCCGCCGTCGAACGAGCCGACGTCTGCGTCCGTCTGCTTGAAGCGGGCGTGCTCACGCGACGCCAGCGTCAGGTCGCAGACGGCGTGCAGCGAGTGGCCGCCCCCGGCCGCCCAGCCGGGCACCACGCAGATGACGACCTTCGGCATGAACCGGATGAGTCGCTGGCACTCGAGGATGTGCAGCCGCGCCAGCTTCGCCTTGTCGATCGGGCTGGGGTCCTCGGCCCCCGTGCCGGAGCCGGACGCGGGACCATCCTCGTACTGGTAGCCCGCCCTGCCGCGGATCCGCTGGTCGCCGCCGGTGCAGAAGGCCCACTTGCCGTTCCTGGCGCTGGGACCGTTGCCGGTCAGCAGCACGCAGCCCACGTCGGCCGAGGTGCGGGCGTGCTCGAGGACGCGGAGCAGCTCGTCGACGGTGCGCGGGCGGAACGCGTTGAGCACGTCGGGTCGGTCGAAGGCGACCCGGACGGTCCCGTGCGCCTTCGCGCGGTGGTAGGTCAGGTCCGTCAAGTCGTCGAAGCCGGGCACAGCGTCCCAGGCGGAAGGGTCGAAGATCTCGCTGACACCGTCGATCGCACTCATGGCCGGAGGGTATCGACGCGGCGCGAACAGAATGGCGGCGGGAATATCTGGGCACCACCCGGGCACTGAACCTGACATGACGATCCAAGGCGAGTACGCGCCCAGCAGCCAACGGTGGGTGCGCGACCAGGTCGAGGTGTTCGAGGCCTCGAACGGCCAGCGCGCCAACACACTGCGCGACACCGGCGACCCCATCGTGGTGATCACCTCGCGCGGCGCAAAGTCCAGCACGGTGCGCAAGAACCCGGTGATGCGGGTCGAGCGCGACGGCAGGTACGTCGCGGTCGCCTCCAAGGGCGGCGCACCCGAGCACCCGGAGTGGTACCACAACTTCGTCGCCCACCCCGAGGTCGAGCTCCAGGACGGGGCCGAGAGGAAGACCTACCGCGCCCGGCTGCTCGACGGCGACGAGCGCAAGGAGTGGTGGCAGTACGCCGTCGACACCTGGCCGACGTACGGCGACTACCAGCACCGGACCGACCGGGAGATCCCGGTGTTCCTCCTCGAGCCGGCCGCCTAGCCCGACTGCGAGATCAGGCGTTGCGGGCGATCGAGCTCGCCAACGCGACCAGGTGGCCCAGCCGGGCGATCTCGGAGTCCAGGAACTCGGGGCCGCCGCGGCGTCCCACCACGATGGCGGAGTCCGCGTCGATCGCGGTGCCGGCCACCACCAGGCCCTCCCACTTGTCGGGTACGTCGATCCGCTCACCGCGTTCGAGGCGGCCGGGCCAGCTGAGGTCCTCCGGGATGGTGCCGGGGGCCGCGCTGGTGCCCTGGACCACCTCGATGCGGTGGTCGCCGGCGCGGCGGACGTGGATGCCCCAGTCGACGCGGAACACCTCGGGAAGCGCCTCCACGAGTCGCTCCAGCGACTCGCCGGGCGCCTCGGTCATCGACTCCACTGCCTCGAGGTCCATGAACAGGTTGCCCCCGGCGCCGTAGCGGGAGATCCAGAGCACCTCGACGTCCTCGAGCTGGTTGCACGCCGACACGATGGTGTCCGGCATGACCCCGTCCGCGCTGAGGAAGACGTCATCGACGGCGTGCGCGCCGGGGGTGCGGTCGATGATCTCGATCGCCGCGATGTTCCCGCCCGCGTCGCCGATGGCCGTCGCCAGCCGGCCCAGCGAACCGGGCACGTCCGGGAGCTCGACCCGCAGGAGGTACGACATGCCTCGACCTTAGTCCTGGGCCTCGCGGCGCGGCGGAAGTCTCCACATCGCAATCATCGCTGCACCTGCACCACGCCCCCCGGAGCGCAGGCGCCGGCGACGACGACCCGCGCCTGCACGCCGAACCAGACCTCTCCCTCGCGGCGGCGGTAGCTGGCCAGCGCGGCAAGCAGGGCACCCGAGCGCTCACCGGTGCGGGGGTCGCGGTCGATCACCGCACAGCGCGGCACTGCGCCGGTCACCTCGACGACGGCCTCGCCGACCTGGAGCCGGACCCCCGGCCGCACCGAGCCGGGAGCGTCACCGTCGTCCACGGTGAGCGTGGCCCGGAAACGCGCCGACTCCTCCGCCAGGGCCGGCCGGCCCACCCGCTCACCCAGCTCGGCCAGCTCGGAGGTGGTCACCAGGGTGACGGGGTCGCCGTAGACCACGTCTCCGTCGCCCACCACCCGGGCGAGCAGCACGGACCGGCCGAGGAAGTCGGACATCGCCACCGCCACCGCCGAGCGCTGCACGGCCAGCACCGGGCGCCTGCCCCAGTAGTCGAGGTCCAGCCGCTGCCCGGTCGGCTCCGGGACGTCTCCCGCCTCGCTGCCGTCCGGCAGGCAGACCCTGAGCTCCCGGTCGCGCCAGCGGGCCTCGACCTGCATCAGCTGGGGGTTCGCCACGGTGCGAAGCACCATCGCGCGCTCGGGGTCCACCAGGCAGAACAGCCGATCGCCGACGGGACCACCCAGGGCGAGCTCGGCTCGTGGCAGCGCCGGGTGCCGGGTTCCCTTCAGCGGCACGAAGCCGACGCGGGCGAGCCTCATGCGACACCCGACGTCATGCTGCACCGAGGGCAAAGGTGGAGACGACCTGGTGGCGCGGGCGACGTCGTGGTCCCTCGCCGAGGTACGACGCCACGAGCGCGATCTCGTCGACCAGCCAGGACGGGCCGGCGTAGGAGTCGAGCAGCCGCACCCAGTTGCTGACGTCGCGGGGGTAGCCCAGTCGGGCCAGGGTCAGGTGCGGCCGGAACCGCTGCCCGTCGGCGGGCGCCCCCGCCTTGTTGCCCGCCGCCTTGGCGCCGGTGGCCAAGCGGTCGAGCTCGACCTGGTCCGGTGCACTCATCGCCAGACCTGCGTAGAGCACCTTGGCCCTGCCCGGGTGCGGAAACGCACCGCCTCCGGCGAACCGGACCGGCAGCGCCCGGCGCTTGCGGGCGGCCCGCTGCAGCCTCGCCTCGAGGTCGTCGACCTTGCGCTCGGGCACGTCGGCCAGGAACGCCAGAGTGAGGTGCCACTGCTCGGCCACCGTCCAGCGGAAGTCACCCGCCTCTCGTCGTACGGCCAGGAACGCGTCGAGGTCGTCGACCGCCTCCGGGGGCGGCCGTACCGCCACGAACATCCGCACACTCCCAGCCTGCCAGTCAGGGCGTGATCGGGAGATCCGGGGCTAGAAGCCGAGATCGCGGCCGATGAGCTCCTTCATGATCTCGTTGGAGCCGGCCCAGATGCGGGTGACCCGGGCGTCGCGCCAGGCCCGCGCGACCCGGTACTCGTTCATGTAGCCGTAGCCGCCGTAGACCTGGACGCAGTGGTCGAGGACCTCGTTCTGCACCGCGGAGCTCCACCACTTCGCCTTCGCGGCGTCGATGGGGGTCAGCTCCTTGCGGGTGTGCGCCAGCACGCACTGGTCGACGTACGCCTGCGTCACCTCCACCTTGGTGACCAGCTCGGCGAGCAGGAACTTGTTGTGCTGGAAGGTCCCGATGGGTGCGCCGAACGCCTTACGGTCGTGGGCGTACTGGATGGTCTCCTCGAGGATCTGCGCGGCATGGCTGATGTTGGTGACCGCCGAACCGAGCCGCTCCTGCGGCAGGAACTGCATCATCGAGATGAAACCCGTGTCGAGGTCGCCGATGAGGTCGTCGTTGCTCACCCGGACGTCGTCGAAGGCCAGCTCGGCGGTGTCGGACTCGTCCTGGCCGACCTTGTCGAGGACCCGGCCGACGGAGAACCCGTCCTTGGTCGTGTCCACGCCGAACAGCGAGATGCCCTTGGCCTTCTTCTCCGGGCTGGTCCGGGCGGCGACCACGACGAGGTCGGCGCTGCCGCCGTTGGTGATGAAGGTCTTGGACCCGTTGAGGACCCAGTCGTCACCGTCGCGCACCGCGGTCGTCCTGAGGTTCGCGAGGTCCGACCCGCCACTGGGCTCGGTCATGCCGATGGCGGTGAGCAGCTCACCGGTGCAGAACTTCGGCAGCCAGCGCTTCTTCTGCTCGTCGTTGGTCAGGTGCACCAGGTACGGCGCGACGATGTCCGCGTGGATGCCGACACAGCTCGGCAGCGTCATGTTGACCTTCGCCAGCTCCTCGGTGAGGACGGCGTTGAACCGGTAGTCGCCGGCGTTCGACCCGCCGTACTCCTCGGGAATCTCGAGGCCGAGGAGACCCATCTCGCCGGCCTTCAGCCAGAACTCGCGAGGCAGGCCGTGCGCCTCGGCGTGCTCCTCGAGGTGCGGGACGACCTCGCGATCGAGGAACTCCTTGACCGAGGCGCGGAAGTCCTCGTGGTCTGCTTCGTAGACGGTGCGCTCCATGACCCCAAGGTTACCCGCGGGTCACTTGGCCGGCGCGCCGGGCGGGTGAAGCGTCCCGGCTCAGGCGAACGGGTTCGGCAGCGCACCGGGCAGTTGGCCGAGGAGCTCGCGCGCCCGGCCCAGGTGCTTGTGCTCGACGAGCACCTCGTACTTGGTGGCCACGACAGCGGTGACGGAGGAGAAGTCCCGACGGCCGCGGGTGGCCCAGTAGCCGGCGAGCCCCCAGAGCACGCCGAAGAGGGCGCCGAACGCGGCCGAGACCAGCAGGATGCCGAGCCAGGCCCCGTCGGCGAAGATGCCGAGCAGCAGGCCGACGAAGATGCCCATCCAGACACCGGAGAGCAGCCCGGCCGCGGCCACCTTGCCGGTGGTCAGCCGGCCGGTGATCCGTTCGACCTGCTTCAGCTCGGTGCCCACGATCATGCAGTTCTGCACGGGGAACTCGTTGTCGGAGAGGAAGTCGACCGCCTTCTGGGCATCGGCGTACTTCTCGTAGACCGCCAGGGACTGGGGGAACTCGAGCTCGAGCAGTCCGGTGGTGGCGAGGGTGCGGGCGTCAGTGGTGGCCATTCCTCCATTGTGCCCAGCGGGTGGGCGCGGCAAGCGTCCGCTGGCGCCGACGCCCCGCGACCTTTCAGTCCTCGACGTCCCAGACGACCACGTAGTAGTCGGGGGCGACGCAGCGCACCCCGTTGTCGGCGAACGCCAGGTGCCAGGCGCCGGCGGTCCCGGAGATCTGCGGCGGATCCTGCTCCTGGCAGCCGCTGGTCACCGCGGCGAACCTGCGCTCCCCCTTGCCCAGCGAGGGAAGCTCCGGCAGCTCGTCGTCGGGGAAGGCGCGTGCCGGCACCACGGTGTCCAGCGCAGCCGCACCGGTGATCTCGACGGTGTGCGCCTGACGCTGGCCGGCCGGGAGCGCCGTCCGGTCGAGAAGCGTGAAGATCCGCACCTCGGGCACGCCGGGCGTCGGGCCCGGTGTCCCGGCGGCCGACTCCGTGGGCCGGTCGTCGGTGCCCGCCTGGCCGCAACCCGTCGCGAGGACGAGGAACATCACCGCGGCGCCGGTCCCGAAAGAGTTCCTGCGCATCCCCCGACGGTAGTCCCTCCGACGCGAGCGCTCAGGTGCCGTTGGCAGAGAAGTGCTGGAAGTCCTTCAGCGAGTGCCACGACCCGCCCCAGCCCCACCCGATGCGGGCGAAGGCCTGCACCACCGGACCGTCGGCATGGATGATCCCGGGGGCGCGCCGATCCCGGTCGAGGTAGGCGCTGGCCAGCTCGGGCAGGACCACATCGCCCTTGGTGTAGGGGTTCTGGAAGGGGTTGACGTCCACGGCGAGCCCGTAGGCGTGCTGGGAGTACGACGTGGCGCCGCGCACCGGACGGCAGTTGAACGCTCCGGTGTCGTTGCCGTCGCCGGTGGGTGGCGCCGTCTGCTCGTCCTTGCGGGTGATCCGCATCTCCTCGATCGGGAAGTGCCGCCGGTAGAGGTCGCCGAAGACCTGCACCAGGCCCTCGGCCGCGCTCTTGTTGACCAGCAGCTCCCCGGTGTGGCGGTGGCCGTCGAAGCCCCAGAACGCGAGCTGGACCCAGGCCAGGTCCGCCTTCCCCACCGGGCAGCCGGGTGCCCACGTGGAACGGTCGAGCACTTGCTGCGGCGCCGGTGAGACCACGCGGGAGGCGAAGCCGTTGCCAGGAAGCATCGGCAGCCGGTCCGGCAGCGTGAAGCGCCGGTCGCGGAGCGCAGGTGGGGTCGGCCTGATCTCGCCGAACCCGTCGGCCGTGCGCGGCAGCACCCGCTTGCCGAGCCACGGTGGTGGCACCGTGCCCAGCTCCGGTGTCGGCCTGGCGGGCCGGGTGTGCACCGGCGGGGAGACGGTCGGCATCGGGGTCGGCACCGAGCTCGACACCGAGGTGGCCGGCGCTGGCGAGGTGCTCGGCACCGGGGCCGAGGAGGTGGACGGGGTCGCAGGTGCCGGGGTGTCGCGGGTCGGGGCGTCCTCGCTGCTCGCGACCGAGCCGCATCCCGCCAGGATCGTCACCGTCGTCAGCGCCGCGACGACCAGTGCTGTACGCCGGACCACAGGCCCAGCCTACGGGTGCGGTCCACGCGAGTTGTGGCCCTGCGGTTTGTGGCCCTGCGGTCGATCCGGCGTCGTCCGGTGCGACAGACCAGGTCGCCTCCGGTGAGCGCCGGCTGTGCTCAGCCCTGGAGCAGGCTCGCGAAGTCCCCCATCGCGGCGAGGTCGCGGTCGAACTGGTCGAGCCGCTCGGTGGCCGGGCGTGCGCGGACGGCGGCGACCAGCTCCGCGCCGGCGCGCTCGATGCGCGCGCGGAGCTGCTCGCCGGCGCCGTCGCTGCCCCAGTCCTCGCCGGCGGCGAAGACGGCCGTCGGCACCACGACGGCGCGCAGGTAGTTGAACAGCGGCCGCAGTGCGTGGTCCAGGACGAGGCTGTGCCGGGCGGTGCCGGCGGTGGCTGCGACCAGCACCGGGGTCCCCTCGAGGGTGCCCTGCTCGAGGACGTCGAAGAACATCTTGAACAGCCCCGAGTACGACGCGCTGAACACCGGCGTGACCACGATCAGGCCGTCAGCGTGCGCGACCTTCCGCTGCGCCTCGGCCAGCTCACCGGTGGCGAAGCCGGTGAGCAGGTTGTCGGCCAGTGCGTGCGCGAGCGGGCGCAGCTCGACCACGTCGGTGGTCACCTCCTCCGACCGGACCGCGTCGGCGAGCAGGTCCGCGAGCAGGCGGGTGGAGGACGGCTCGGACAGTCCGGCCGTCACGACGACGATGGTGCGTGGGGTCATGGTGTCTCCTCTGGGGCACTGCAGTGGGTCAGTCGCGGTGCGCCGTGCTCAACCAGCAGTGACCAGCTGTTGTTCCGACTCGTGCTTGCGCAGCTCCCCGACCACCTCGCCGAGGTGGTCGAGCTGGCGCAGCACCGTGTCGAGCGGCAGGCCGGCGTGGTCCATCAGGAAGAGCTGGCGGTCGTAGTTGCCGGCGTACTCCTTGAACCCGAGCGTCTTCTCGACCACCTGCGCGGGCGACCCGACGGTCAGCGGGGTCTGGGCGGTGAACTCCTCCAGCGACGGGCCGTGGCCGTAGACGGGGGCGTTGTCGAAGTAGGGGCGGAACTCCCGCACGGCGTCCTGGCTGTTGCGGGCGATGTACGCCTGGCCGCCGAGCCCGACGACGGCCTGCTCGGCCGTGCCGTGCCCGTAGTGCTCGAACCGACGGCGGTAGAGCTGGACCATCCGGGCGGTGTGCGACGCCGGCCAGAAGATGTGGTTGGAGAAGAACCCGTCGCCGTAGTAGGCGGCCTGCTCGGCGATCTCCGGGCTCCGGATCGAGCCGTGCCAGACGAACGGCGGGGTGTCGTCGAGCGGCCGCGGCGTGGCGGTGAAGCCCTGCAGCGGCGTGCGGTACTTGCCCTGCCAGTCGACGTTCTCCTCACGCCAGAGCCGGTGCAGGAGCGCGTAGTTCTCGATCGCCAGCGGGATGCCGTCACGGATGTCCTTGCCGAACCACGGGTAGACCGGGCCGGTGTTGCCCCGGCCGAGCATCAGGTCCATCCGGCCGTCGACGAGGTGCTGCAGCGTCGCGTAGTCCTCCGCGATCCGCACCGGGTCGGTCGTCGTGATCAGCGTGGTGCTGGTCGACAGCTTGATCCGCTGCGTCTGGGCGCCGATGTAGGCCAGCGTGGTCGTGGGAGCGCTCGGGATGAAGGGCGGGTTGTGGTGCTGGCCGGTGGCGAAGACGTCCAGCCCCACCTCCTCGGCCTTCTTCGCGATCGCGACGGTCGCCTTGATCCGCTCGTGCTCGCTGGGGGTGCGGCCCGTCGTCGGGTCCGTGGTGACGTCGCCGACGGTGAAGATGCCGTATTCCATGTCGCCTCCAAAGTAGTTGAATGTGTAACGACACCTTGGGTCGGCGCATTCCCGGGGCAGCTGTCCGACCGGGCGCCCGATCGCGGCGACCCCCTTGTGCATGGCCCCGAGGTGGAGTTTCTTGGACACATGGCGGAGCGGCAGGCACGCACAGGGAGCCACGATCTGGATCCGGCCGGGCCCGACCGGATCCGCAACGTCGTCCTGGTCGGGCCCGGGTCAGCAGGGAAGACGACGTTGCTCGAACGGTTGCTCGCGCACAGCGGCGCCATCGGACGTCCCGGCACGATCGAGGACGGCACCACGGTCTCGGACTTCGAGGAGGGCGAGCACCAGCACGGGCGCTCGATGTCGTTGGCGGTGGCGTCGTTCGTGCACCGGGGGACCAAGCTCAACCTGCTCGACACCCCCGGCTACGCCGACTTCGTCGGTGAGGTGCGCGCCGGCCTGCGGGCCGCCGACTGTGCGCTGTTCGTCGTCGCGGCCAACGAGGGCATCGACCACGCGACCACGTCCTTGTGGCAGGAGTGCAGTCGGGTCGGCATGCCGCGCGCCCTCGTGGTGACCAAGCTCGACCATGCCCGGGCCGATGTCGACGGCGTCGTACGACGGGCGCAGGAGTCGTTCGGCGACAAGGTGCTGCCGGTCCACGTCCTTGGCTCCGGGGCAGGCCCAGCGGCCGCCGGACTGGTCGACCTGATCACCGGCGGCGCCGACGACCCTCGTCGCGGCGCGCTGATCGAGGGAATCATCGAGGAGTCCGAGGACGAGACGCTGATGGATCGCTACCTCGGCGGCGAGCAGGTCGACGAGGAGCAGCTCGTCGCCGACCTCGAGAAGGCGATCGCCAAGGCCGGCTTCTTCCCGGTGGTCCCGGTCTGCGCAATGTCCGGGGTCGGGCTCGACGAGCTGCTCGACCTCTGCGTCCGCGCCTTCCCGGCGCCGTCGGACCACGTGCCGCCCGAGGTCTTCACGCCCGCCGGCGCCCCGGCCCCATCCGTCGTCTGCGACCCGGCCGCCCCGCTGGTGGCTGAGGTGGTGAAGACCACCAGCGACCCGTACGTCGGCCGGGTCAGCCTGGTCCGTGTCTTCTCCGGGTGCTTCACCGCCGACGCACCGGTGCACGTCTCGGGGCACTTCTCCTCGTTCTTCGGCGTGGCCGGGCACGACGACCATGACGACGACGAACGCGTGGGCGGGCTGTCCTACCCGTTCGGCAACCAGCTGGTCCCGGCCTACAAGGTCGTCGCGGGCGACATCGCCGCGGTCGGGCGGCTCACCGGAGCCGAGACCGGAGACACCTTGTCCGCGGTCGATGCCCCCAGGGTCCTCAAGCCCTGGCAGCTGCCCGAGCCGCTGCTCCCGGTGGCGATCGAGGCGGCCACCAAGTCCGACGAGGACAAGCTCTCCTCGGCGCTGTCCCGGCTCGCCGCGGAGGACCCGTCGCTCCGGGTGGAGCACAACACCGAGACCGGGCAACTGGTGCTCTGGGTGCTCGGCGAGGCACACGTCGAGGCGGCGCTGGACCGGCTGGAGAGGCGCTACGGGGTCAGCGTGGAGCAGCACGAGGTCGCCGTCCCACTGCGGGAGTCGTTCACCGTGCCGGGGAAGGGCCACGGCCGGCACGTCAAGCAGTCGGGCGGACACGGTCAGTACGCCATCTGCGACCTCGAGGTGCAGCCGCTCCCCGAGGGCAGCGGCTTCGAGTTCGTCGACAAGGTCGTCGGCGGCGCGGTGCCGCGCCAGTTCATCGCGAGCGTGGAGAAGGGCGTCCGGGCGCAGATGGAGCGCGGGGTCCGCAACGGCTACCCGGTCGTGGACCTGCGCGTCACGCTGATCGACGGCAAGGCGCACAGCGTCGACTCTTCCGACATGGCGTTCCAGAGTGCCGGTGCCCTGGCCCTGCGGGAGGCGGCCGACGCGGGGCGCATCGCGATGCTGGAGCCGTACGACGAGGTGGCCGTGGTGGTCCCGGACGACGACGTCGGCGCCGTGATGAGCGACCTCTCCGCGCGCCGTGGGCGGGTGCTGGGCACCGACAAGGACGGGGACGCCCGGACGGTCGTCCGGGCGCACGTCCCCCAGCGCGAGCTGGTCCGCTATGCGATCGACCTGCGCTCGACGAGCCATGGCACGGGGACGTTCTCCCGCACCTTCGCGCACTACGAGCCGATGACCGAGGAGCTGGCCCGGGAGGTGGGCCCGAGGTCCTGAGCGGCCCCGCCGGGCGCGACCGACGCGGTCGGCGCGGACGGCGCGCGTCCCGGCTGCTGCCGTGCACGTCGAGGAGCGGCGGTCAGCGGAGCCGGGTCGGCTGCGCCAGCGCCGTGCGCAGCCGGCGCTCCAGCCCGCTGGCCCGCTGGACGTCGCGGCCGACCGCGGCACGGATCGCGGGCAGCGTCCCCACGATCCGAACCCGTTCCTGGGCCCGGGTCACGGCGGTGTAGAACAGCTCGCGGGTCAGCAGCCGGGAGTCCTCCGGGGGCATCACGACGCTCACCGTCCGCGCCTGGGAGCCCTGCGACTTGTGCACCGTCATCGCGTGCACGGTCTGCACCTCCGGGAGGCGCGTCGGGGCGAACCTGCGCCGCTGGGCGTCGGCGATGACGACGCGGATCCGGCCGTCCGGCTCCCGCAGGGTCACCCCCAGGTCGCCGTTGGAGAGTCGCTGCCCCCGGTCGTTGGCGGTGACGAGCACCGGTCGGCCGACGTACCACTCGTCCCAGGTGGTGACCCCGGTGCGTTCGGTGAGGAGCCGCTCGACGAGCCGGTTCCAGCCCGCCACGCCGTAGCGACCCTCACGGTGGGCGCACAGCAGCCGGTGTGCCGCCAGGTGGTCGAGGGCCCGCTCGGCCTCGTCGACGTCGGCGGCCTCCTGCAGGTCGACGGTGACGGACACCACAGCGTCGCGGAACCGCGCCATCGCGTCCTCGTCGTCGGGATCGACGTGCTCGACCTCCGGGGTCCCGCCCGCCAGCAGGGCCACCACCCGGTCGGCATCCCCCAGGCGCAGGGCCTCGGCCAGGGCGCCGATGCCCGCACCGTAGCGATGGGGGGTGCGCAGCGCGACCACGGGCGACTCGGGGCTGCCGGCGAAGCCACCCACGAGGTCGGCGAGCACCGCGCCGGCCTCGACGGAGGACAGCTGGTCGGGGTCGCCGACCAGCACCAGGCGGGTGTCGGCCCGCAGTGCCTCGAGCAACCGGGCCATCATCGTCAGCGACACCATGCTGGTCTCGTCGACGACCACCACGTCGTAGGGCAACCGGTTGCCGCGATGGTGGCGGAACCGGACGCTGGAGTCGGGGCGCCAGCCGAGCAGCCGGTGCAGGGTGCTGCTCTCGAGGCCGCGGACCCGCGCGCGGTCCGCCTCGTCGGGCAGGCGCTCGGCCTCGCCGGCGACCGCCTCGAGCAGCCGGGTCGCTGCCTTCCCCGTGGGAGCGGCCAGCGCGATCCGGGGAGCGCGCCCCCGCCCGACCTCGAACTGCTCCGCGACCAGAGCCAGCAGGCCGGCCACGGCGGTGGTCTTGCCGGTGCCGGGGCCACCGGTCAGGATCGTGGTCCACTGCTGCGCGGCCGTGTGCACCGCCGCCCGCTGCTCGTCATAGCCCGCGGCCGGGAACACCCGGCCGATGCCGGCATCGAGGACGACGGTGTCCACCTCCGGTGCCCGGCGGCGAAGCCGGGTGACCAGGTCCGCACAGACCTGCTGCTCCTCGCGCCAGTAGCGGTCGAGGTAGACGTCGGCGTCCTCGATGCGGAGCACACCCTCGCTGACCAGCCGGCTGGCGCGCACCCGGTCCGGCCAGCCGTGCGCGTCCGGCCAGGGCAGCACGGGCGCGGTCGCGCCGTCCTCGTCACCGGTGCCGGTGACCTCGAACGGTTGCTCGGCGACGCTGGCGAGGTCCACACAGATCGAGCCGTGCCGCACGGCCCGCACCGCCAGGGCGAGTGCCAGCAGGACCGCCTCGTCACGCTCCTCGGCCAGGGCACTCACCCGGTGGGCGACGTGCACGTCGGCGGACTCCAGCACTCCGGCCGTGTTGAAGTCGGCCAGCAGGCCGGTGGCGCGCAGGGCCAGTCGGGCGGAGCCGGGGTCCGATCCGGGGAGCGGCCCCGGCACGGCCCCGGGAGTGGACCCGGGAATGGACCCAGTGGCGGACCCGGAGACTGGACCGGTCGCCGGCGTGCTGGTCATGACGGCTCTCCCGTCCCGCCGGCCATGATCGCGGAGAGCTCCTCGACCAGCGCGACCGGCGGCCGCCAGGAGAACACGCCGGCCGGCACCCCGTCGTACTCCGGGGTCTCCGGTCCGCACATCCCGCGCAGGTAGAGGTAGAGCACTCCACCGAGGTGCGCAGCCGGGTCGTAGGCGGCGCCCAGTCGCCAGCGCAGGTACCGGTGCAGCACGACGGTGTAGAGCAGCGCCTGGAGCGGGTAGTGCGAGTGCAGCATCGCCTCGGCCAACGCCTCCGGGCGGTAGTCCCACGCGGTCATCGGCCGCTCCGGATCGCCCAGCCGGTTGGTCTTGTAGTCGACCACGACGAAGCGGCTCCCACCGGGCACGCTCGCGTCGGGTATCCGCAGCACCACGTCGATCGACCCGCTGAGGTAGCCGCGGAGTCGCTGTCCGCCCAGCGAGGGGTTGTCGAGCCGGTCGGCGTACGCCCGCACCGGGTCATCCGCCAGCAGGTGTCGGCGCAGCGCGTCGGCAACCGCGGAGAGGGGGAGGTCGGCCGTCGTGGCCCGGTCACCACCGGCCATCGGAAACTCGAAGTCGAGCTCGCACAACCGATCGGTGCGCGGGATGTCGCGCAGCGGGCGTCGCCCGGCCAGGGGACCCAGTGAGGTCTGCTGCAGGGGAAGCAGCGCGTCGGCGACGACCTCGGACGCGACGTCGACGGACCACCAGCGGCGCTGCTCCTCGATGTGCCGGAGCAGCTCGGCCCGCAGGTCGGGCGCCTGCGGGTCGGTGTGCTCGAGCACAGCGTGCACGAGCGAGCCGAAACCGGCACCCGCCGGGAGGTCGGCCATCGGCGACGCAGGGGCGTCGTCGGGAACCGGGTCGTGAGCGGGGGGCGCCGAGGGCGCCGTCGCGGCGACGCCCGGGTCGACCGGTGCCACGTCCTCGTCGACGGTGCCCGGGTCCTCCGGCTCGGAGGTCAGTCCGGCCTCGACGCGCTGCTCCTCGGCGCGGATCAGGCCGGAGTACGACGTGCGTCGCCAGTCGGTGTCGACCGTCCGGTCGAACCGGCGTGCTCGCAGGCCGCGCGCCCGGTCGGTGCGCCGGAGCACGCCCGCGTCGGCCACGAGCGACCGCTCCCACCGGAAGCCGCCCGCATCCGCCCAGCCGCGGAGCACCTCGTCGACACCCTCGTCCGAGGCCGGGACCTCCGCCGTCTGGAGCACCGCGGACGAGTCGCGGGACCGTCCGAACAGCAGCCGGGTCAGGCTGCTGCGGACGCCGTTGTAGGTCGGCGCCCACCACATCACCACCTGCGCGGCCGCTCGCGTCATCGCCACGTAGGCCAGGCGGAGGTCCTCCTCGGCGTCCTCGGCGCGGGCCCGGACCTTGGCCGCCGCGGAGTCGGCGACGTCGAGGCACCTGGCACCGTCGTCGTCGTGGTAGGCGTGGATGGTCACCCAGTCCTCGACGCCACCCTCGTCGTAGAGCTTCGGCAGGTAGACGATGGGGTACTCCAGGCCCTTGGCGCCGTGGATGGTGACCAGCTGCACGGCCTCGGCGTCGATGTCGAGCCGCCGACGCCGGGCGTCGTTGCGATCGCCCTCCTCGACCGCCTCACGCAGCCAGCTGCGCAGGCCGGTGATGCCGAGCCGCTGGGTGGTCGCCGCCTCGTGCAACAGCTGACCCACGTGGTTGAGGTCGGTGAGCAGCCGCTCCCCGTCGGGCCGACGGAGCACGCGTTCGGCGAGTCCGTCCGCCTGGGCAGCGGCCAGCACAGCGGCCACGCCACGCGAGCGGAACAGGTCGAGCCAGCTGCGCAGCCGCTCGGCCAACCGGTCGGTGAGCTCGTCACCACCGGAGTCGAGCGCCTCCGCGGTCACCTCGAAGAACGGGGTCAGGGCCGCGGCCCGCACGACTCCGGGCCGCTGGGTGCTCTCCAGCGCGTCGAGCAGGCGCGCCCAGTGACCGGCCGCGGGGCCGCTCATCACGCTGGTCGCCGTGTTGACGACGTAGGGAACCCCGTGGTGGCGCAGCTGGGCGGTCACCAGCGGGCCGTCGCGCTTGACCGAGTGCAGCAGGATCGCGATGTCTCCGGCGGAGACCGGTCGACCCTCGTAGGTCGCGCCGGAGGACAGCAGGCTCGCGATGTCGGCCGCCAGGTCGCGGGCGACGTGCTCGCGCGCGACGCCGATCGGGATGCCGCCGCTCTTGGTGGTGGTGTGGTCCTCGCGGCGCAGCTGACGCAGCCGCACGCCGGAGAGCGCGGTGCCGTCGCGGCCGAGCAGGCGGGCGCCGTCCCGTTCGGCACGGACCTCGCGGACGGTGATCCGCTGGTCCCCCAGTGCGGCGCCGTGCGTGAGCACCTGCAGCGCGTCGACCACCGCGGCGTCGCTGCGCCAGTTGCGGCCCAGGGTCTGCTGGTCAGCATCCGCGACGGCGGCCAGGTAGGTCGGGGTGTCGCCGCCGCGGAAGGCGTAGATGGCCTGCTTGGGGTCGCCGATGAGCACCAGCCGCGCCGCCTGCGCGAAGGCGCCCTGCAGCACCCGCCACTGCACCGGGTCGGTGTCCTGGAACTCGTCGACCAGCACCACCCGCCACCGCGTGCGCATCCTTTCCGCCGCCGGGGAGGGCACTTGGTCGACGGCGTCCGCGAGCCGGCCCAGCAGGTCGTCGAAGGTCAGGAGGTTGCGGCGACGCTTGCGGGTCTCCACCTCCTCGACGGCGTCCCGGGCGAAGTCGACCAGCGCGGCCGCCTCGGAGCCAGGGGTCGCGTCGCGTGGCTCGATGCGCGCGTGCACGTTGGCCAGCGCCGCGCGGGCGACCCGGCGCACGGTGCGGTGGTCGACGGGGGGCTCGGCCACCGCGCCGTAGGTCACCAGGAAGCGGTCGTCGACCACCTCCTCGACCAGGTCGGCGATGTCCTCGACGAGCCTGTCGGTGGAGTCGGTGTCGCCGGCGACGCCGAGCGACCGCAGCACGATGCTGCAGAACTCGTGCGTCGTGGCGATGGTCGCGGCGTCGTAGTCGGCCAGGGCGGCACGGAGGTTGTCCCGTCGCCGGGTGACTTCGCAGTCGGGGAGGGGAGCGCCGTCCTCGGTGTGGCGCAGCGCCGCGACCAGGTCGTCCACCGGCCCGTCAGGGTCCTCGAGTCCGTCGGCCGCGCGCACCAGCGACTCGCGCACGCGGTCGCGCAGCTCCTGGGTCGCCGCCCGGCTGAACGTGATCACCAGCAGCTCGTCGAGGGTGACGACCCCCTCGGCGATGTAGCGCGCGGCCAGGGCGGCGACGGTCCAGGTCTTGCCCGTGCCGGCACTGGCCTCCAGGACGCTCACCCCCGGCCCGGGCAGGGTGGCCGCGATGTCGAAGGTCCGCATCACTCGGCCTCCCGTTCGAGGGCGGGCTGCCAGATCGCCCGGGCGAGCCGCTCGCAGCGGTCGTCGTCGGCGAGTGCGTCGTACGTCGGGATCGCGGCGCGCTCTCCCCAGGCCAGGAGGAACTCGCGGCCGTGGCAGTCGTTGCGCCAGGCCTTGGCCAGCTCCTTGCGGGCGTCCCAGGGGCGCATGCTGCGGGTGGTCAGGAATGCCCGCGCGGTCTCCACGCCGTAGGGCAGCGGTGAGCAGAGCGCCTCGTCGTGCACCGCGACCAGTCCGTGGAGCACGGCCAGGGCGTCCTCCGGCGGGCGGTACGTCGCCCGGAACGGGGCACCGCCCTCCTGCGCCCGGCCGAGCACGCCGGCGAGCGAGACGCGGTGGCCCGAGGCGGCGAGCGCCACGAGGGCCACCCAGGCCTCGAGCCGCTGCTTGGCACCGAGCCGTGAGTAGCCGACCCGGAACAACCGGTCGTCGTAGAGCCCCGGGACCGTGCCGACCAGGCGCCGACCGTCGCCCAGGGCGACGTCCACGTCGACCGAGCGGGCGTCCCGGCCCTGCGTGCACGTCTCGGCGAGCTGGGCCAGTGGGCCGACCGCGTCGGCGATCCGGTGCGCAGCCCGCCAGCCGTAGCTTCCCGGAGGCAGCGTGCCGCGGCGCCACTCCGCCTGCAGCGCGTGGTCCAACGTCCGGCCGCTCAGCAACTCGCGCAGGATGCGGTCGCCGACCTGCCACTCATCGAGGCCCCCGATGGTCACCGGCAGGCTGTCGAGCACTTCCTCCTCCTCGCGGGGAAGGTCGACACCGAGCCGCCGGCGGACGAAGGCGCGGACCGGAAAGGTCACCGCCTCGACCAGGGCATCGAGCTCCAGGTCCGCGGCGGGGGCCGGCGGGAGCCGCACGTCGGCCAGTCGCTCGGCGAGAACCCGCTCCCCCTGGGCCGCGCGGGCAGCGGCGACGGCGTGCGGGTCGAAGCTGAACGGCCCTGCGTCGGACCCCAGCGCGCCGCCGAGGTAGTCACCGTGGAAGGCCTGGGACCGGTGCCGGGTGACCAGGTCCGTCACACCGGCGGTCTGCTCAGCCACGTCGAGGAACTCGCGCAGCGGCACCGACGGTGGGCGCGGTTGCCCGGTCGACTCGTGGAAGCCGGTGTAGGTGATGATCAGCCGTTCACCGGCGGCCAGCACGGCGTCGAGGAAGAGCTGGCGATCCTGGCTGCGGGGGTCGCGCTCTCCGGGCAGCCGCGACCGACCCAGGACGTCGTCCCCGTCGCGGGAGCGCAGCCGGGGGAAGACGTGGTCGTCCAGCCCGAGCAGCACGACCACCCGGTGCGGGACCGAACGCATCGGAGTGAGCGTGCAGACGGTCAGCGTGCCGGTGCGGAAGCTGGCCCGTGAAGGCCGGCCCGCGAGCTGCCCGTGGAGCAGTGCCCGGACGTCGCTCAGGCGCAGCTCGGCGTCAGCGTCGGCGGCGCCCAGCCGAGCCAGCTCGCGGTGCAGCTGCGCGAGCTGCCACTCCTCGCCCCGCGGCACCGCGGTCAGCTGCTGCACGCCGGTGCGCAGCCGCTCCAGCCAGACCGAGACCGGGTGCACGCCCCGCAGCCCGTCGGTCAACGCCTGCAGCCGGTCGAGGGCCTCGGCGAGCCGGCCGGCCAGGGCGATGTCGCTGCTCGCGACGTCGTCGAGCGGCAACGCCTGGCCCAGCCACAGGTCGGAGTCGTCGGAGAGCGCCACCCCCGCAAGGATCCGGTCGAGGCCGAAGCGCCAGGTGTTCTGCGGATAGCCCTCGAGCCGGTACGGCGACCGGTGGGCGGCGTCGAAGCCCCAACGGACCCCCGAGCGGGCCACCCACCCACCCAGCGTCTCGAGGTCGGCGTCGCCGAAGCCGAACCGGCGGCGCACCGGCTCGGTGGCCAGCAGGTCCAGCACCCGGCTGGCCTCCACCCGCCCGTCGGCGAGCTCGAGCACCGCGCCGAGCACCCCGAGGAGCGGGTTGGTCTGCACCGGTGACCGGTCGGCGAGCATCACCCGCAGCTGCTGTCCGGGATGGCCTCCGGCAACAGCGTCGCCCATGCCGAAGGCGGCCGTGATCAGCGGCGCGTAGGCCTCGATGTCGGGGCACATCACCACGATGTCGCGCGGTTGCAGGGTCGGGTCGTCGGCCAGCAGCCCGAGCAGCAGCTCGCGCAGCACCTCCACCTGACGAGCAGGACCGTGACAGGCGTGCACGGAGATCGTGTCGTCGCGCGGGCCCGGGGTCGGCGTCCGGTCGGCGACCAGGTCTTCCTGCAGCCGACCGAGCAGGGTGTCGGCCGTCGGGGGCGCCGGCGGGAGCGCGCCCTCGTCCACGGCGCCCACGGCGGCCAGGACGTCCTGCAGCTCGCGGACGTCGCGGCCCAGGCTCACCAGGAGCGGGTTGTCGCCCGCGCGCTCGACCTGGTCGCCAGCGGACCGCTCCCGCGCCGACCACGACGAGGGCGAGGGATGCGGGAGCCACAGGTGCACGTCGCGTCGGTCGCCCAGTGCGCAGAGCAGCTCCGCATCGGTGCGGCTCAACGTGGTGTGGCCGAACAGCGAGAGCCGCGGCGGGAGGGCCGGCTCGAGAGCGCCGTCACGGAGGGCGCGCACGACGCCGGCGTGCCGTCGTACCGGGCTCGGGAGACCGCTCTCGGCGACCACCCGGCGCCACAGCTCCGGCTGCCACGCGAGGTCCGGTGGGAGGTCGTGTCCGGCCCCGTCGGTGGCTCGGCCCGCCTCCCACTCCGCGAGCAGCTGTGGGCGCTGGCCGGCGTAGGCGGCGAAGAGGCCGGCCAGCCGGCGCGCCACGGCGTAACGGCGGCCCCGACGCAGCTCGGCCTCGTCGCCCGTCCGCCCGTGACCGAGGTGGGTCGCCAGCACGGCCGCCCAGGGCTCACCACAGGAAGCATCGATCACCCGCAGCACCGGCCAGACCAGCGCGTCCGGCGCCCAGGGGTCCTGCTCCGTGGTGCCGACGAGCTCGGCGAGGAGGCCCTGCGGGCTGCGGAAGTCGACCGCCGCGCAGACGCCGTCGTCGGCACCGGGGGTCGGGCCGAGGCGGTGCGAGAGCCGCTGGCTCAGCCAGCGCTCCACGCCGCGCGCCGGGACGATCACCAGCTCCCGGGCGAAGGGGTCGGGGAGCGGGTCGGCGAGCAGCGCGGCCAGCCCGTCGACCAACTGGTCGGCCCGCACCGCCCGATGCACCCTGAACGTCACGCGGACACCTTAGGTGCCGGGCCCGACACGCGTGGCCGGACCGCACAGGGTCGAGCGGATCAGGCGCTGCGGGCCTGCCAGAGCCCCATGAGGTTGCCCTCGACGTCCTTGAAGTACGCCGCCCAGCCCATGTCGCCGACGTCCTGCCGGCCCAGCACGGTCATCCCGCCGAGCGACTCGATCCTGGCCAGCGCGGCGTCGATGTCGTCGACGTCGATGGTGATGACCGGGCGGTCCGTCGGCGACTCGCGCTTGAGCATGCCGCCGCCGATGTAGCCGGTCCCTGCCGGGAAGCCCTCGTCGTCGGTCGGCCCGGTCTGCACCAGTCGGTAGTGCAGTTGCGGCAGCTCGTCGATCTTCCAGCCGAACGCCTCGCGGTAGAAGCTGCTGGCCCGCTCGGCGTCGTCGAAGGGGATCTCGAAATGAACCACGCGTCCACTCATGCCGACGAGCGTAGACCGGCGGCTGTGGGGCGGGGCCTACTCTGTGCGCCATGACACAGGCACCGGTCGACGCGGCCTCGCTGCGAGAGCCGGCGCACCGGGTGTCGTCCCGGGCGCCGCTGCTCTGGGGCCTGGGTGCCGCGCTGCCCGCGGTCGCACTGCTCGTGCTGCTGGCCGTGGGCGACCGGCTCGGCTGGTTCGCCGTGCCGACGTGGCTGTGGCCGGCGTACGTCGTCGTGGTCGCCGGCTACGTCGCGGTGATGCCGGCCGTGCGCTACCGGGTGCACCGCTGGGAGAGCACCGCGACCGCGGTCTACACCCAGACCGGGTGGCTGGGCCGCGAGCGCCGGATCGCGCCGATGTCGCGGGTGCAGACCGTCGACTTCGACCAGTCGCCGCTGAGCCGCCTGCTCGGCCTCGCGACGGTGACGGTGACGACGGCCAGCGCCGCCGGGCCGCTGCACGTGGCCGCCCTCGACGTCGAGGTGGCCCAACACCTGGTCGACGAGCTGACCCACCGGGCCGAGGCAGACCAGAGCGATGCCACCTGAGCAGCAGGAGTGGCGCCGACTGGACCCCTTGATGCTCCTGGTGCACCCGGTCAACGAGCTCGTCCGGTTCTTCCCCCTGGTCCTGGCCACCCTCGTCTTCGGCGCCTCCGGAGAAGACCGGGGTCCGTGGCGGTGGCTGGGCATCGCGGTGCCGATCGCGCTGGGCGTGGGCCGCTTCGTCACCACGCGCTACCGGATCACCGCGGAGCAGATCGAGCTGCGCCGGGGGCTGGTGTCCCGCAGCATCCTCACCGCCCGCCTCGACCGGGTGCGCACCGTGGAGGTCACCTCGACGCCCATCCACCGGCTGCTCGGCCTCGCCCGGGTCAGCATCGGCACCGGCAGCGCGGCCCGCGGCAACGACGACCGGCTCCAGCTCGACGGCCTCGGCATCCGGCAGGCACGCACGCTGCGGGCAGCGCTGCTGCACCGGGCCGACCCGGCCGAGCCGTCCACGGACGCCTCCGGCGCGGTCGGTCTCCCACCGCCGGCCGAGGCCGCGGACCGGCTGCTGCTGCGCTTCGACCCCGGTTGGGTCCGCTACGCGCCGTTGACCAGCTCCGGGGTGGTGATCGCCGCGGCGCTGGCGGCGCTGGTCGGACAGCTCCTCGACGCGACTGGCGACCAGCTCACCGGGTGGTCACTGCCGCAGCTGCCCGGCTCGCCCTGGTGGGTGCTGCTGCCGCTGGGGCTCGTGGTCGCAGGCGTGGTGCTCGCGGCGCTGTCGATCCTGGGCTACCTGGTCGCCAACGGTGGCTACCGGCTGACCGTCGACGCAGCCGGCCGCTCCTTCCACGTCGTCCGCGGACTGGTCACCACCCGGGAGACCAGCCTCGAGCGCGAGCGGATCCGCGGACTCACCCTGCACGAGCCCCTCGCGCAGCGGCTGGTGGGCGCCGCCCGGCTCGACGCCGCCGTCACCGGGCTGGACCGTCGGTCGGGCGGTTCCGCGCTGCTCACCCCGACGGCCCCCGCCCACGTCGTCACCTCCCTCGGCACCGGGATGCTCGACGGCTCACCGGCTCTCGTGGTGCCGCTGCGCCGGCACGGTCCACGCGCGTTGCGCCGGCGCTACTACCGGGCCGCCGCCGGGCTGGCGCTGCCCCTGGTCGTGGCGGCGGTGCTGTCGTCGTACGACGCCGGCTGGCGATGGGCGCTGGTCCCGACGGCGCTGCTCCTGCTGGGCGCCGAGCCGCTCGCCCGGGACCGCTACCGCAGACTGGGTCACCACCTGGACGAGCGCTTCCTGGTGGTCTCCTCGGGCACCTTCACGGGAAGCCGGATGGTGCTCGAGCGCGACGGCATCATCGGCTGGAACATCCAGCAGAGCTGGTTCCAGCGGCGGGCCGGCCTCTGCGACCTGGTCGCCACCACCTCGGCGGGACGGCAGTCCTGCACGGCGTACGACGTGCCGGAGCCGGTCGCGGTCGCGCTGGCCGAGGCAGCCGTCCCAGGACTGGTCGGCCAGTTCCGGTCCCCTCCGCCCGCACCCGCCTGACCCGGACGAGCCCGATCCGAGCCGGCCGTCGCCGGGCTGGTCCGGTCCGGGTGCGGACCGGGCTCAGTCGCACGCGGACGTCGTGCGCACCCCGTTGGGCTGGCTCCGGATGCCGGGGGTCGAGGAGAGCACCGGGCCGGCGGTCTGTCCGGGTCCGCTCACGAGCCGGGCCCGCACCACGACCCGCTGTCCCGGCGCCAGGGCGAGCGGCACGACCGCGACCTGGCGGCCCTCGTGCCGGTCCACCGTGATCGGCACCGGGCGGCCGGCCACCGTCAGGCCGGCCACCCGGCCCCCAACGGGACCGTAGAGCCGGAGGTTGACGGCGATGGTGCCGCGCGGGGCGAAGGCGCCGGTGCCGGTGATGAAGTCGGACAGGCCGGAGTGCTGGTGGGGCATCGAGGAGCTCAGCGCGATGGAGGTGTCCAGCCGTTGCACGCCGCGCCGGCACGACACGGCGTCGACGGTCGCCTGGTGGTCGAGGTAGTACTCCGCCTTCCCGGCCACCGCGTCGTTGAGGTACCACCCGACCTGGGGGTGCCGGTCGTCAATGGCCGACGGCAGCTCACCGGACACTGCGGTCCCGGTGATCTGCCGCTGCTCGCCGGGATGCCGCGACCAGAGGAGGACGCGGTGCTCGGCGACGCCGGCGCCGAGTCCCGCGACGGCGCGGCTGGACCGGCCGCGGCCCGACATCACGGTGTCGAAGATCGCCCGCGCGGTCGCCTCGAAGAAGTCGTTCTGGGTGTCGGGGTCGGGCAGCACCTGGTAGGTGGTGTTGAGCAGCGCCCTGACGACGTTCGCCTGGGTGAGCGCCACCCGGTGGCCCTGCTGCTCAACGGTGACCGGGCCGGTGGCCGCCAGCAGGTGGGCCAGCGCCACCGGGTCGACGCTGAGGACTCCGTCGACGCGAATGCCGCGACGCTCGGCGAGCATCGCGGCCGCCACCCGCGCGACATCGGGGAAGTCGGGGTCGAAGGTCGTGTCGCGCAGGTCGCTGACAACGGTGTCGCCGTACACCCGGACGACGCTCGGCGGGAGGCCCGGCACCGGACCGACGGGGGCGGTGATGTCCGCGGCCGACCCCTGGAAGCCCATCCGCACCCGGCCGTGGTCGGCGTGCAGCACCGCGACGGAGCCAGGGATCCCGCCGGTGGAGCGGGCCTCGGCGTTGTTCTGGACCAGCAGGAGATAGCTGCGCGGGCCGTCGGCACCGAGCATGCCGGGCAGCAGGTCGAAGGCCGTCGCGGTTGCCGACGCGGCCCGCTCCGCGTTGCCCACCTGCCCGGCGAGCTCGCGCAGCACCTCGTCGAAGGGAAAGGTCAGGGCGTCGAGGTCCACCGCGTCGAGGCGAGCATGCTGCGCCCGGATCGAGCGCGCGGCCCGCTCCACCGCCGGGGTGAGCCGGCGGATCGCAGCCACGTCGATCCGGCCGTGGCGCGGTCGCAGCCGACCCGCGTCGACCGCCCGGGCCAGGCGCAGCGCAACGGGGGCGTTGTCCCGGGTGACCACCGCCAGGGCGGAGCTCGCGGTCTGGACGGCCGCGACGTCGGCGCCGACGATCGGCAGGTGCCGGCCCAGGTCCCACAGGATGCCGTCGGTGGCGGCTCGAGCGCGGTCCGTGTCGCCGCTCAGGCGGTCGATCTCGCGGCCGGCGGCATCGAAGTCGCCTCCGGAGATGAGGCGCTGGACGTCTACGGCTCGGCTGCGTGCGGAGAGCAGCGCCGAGGCGGCCTGCCACGCCTGGACGGTGAAGATCCCGACGACGGCGACCAGGACGAGCGAGACGCCGAGGAGAAACCCGCGGCGGGTGACGCGGCCCAGGACTCAGGCCTGCGGTTTCTCGGAGTCGCCGTCGAGGCGGCCGCGCGCCACCCGGACCGCGACGGCCCCGGAGAGCAGCAGCACCAGTCCGGCGACGAGGAACGCCACGTTCGGACCACCGGTGTCCGGCAGGTCCGACCCGTCGAGGTTCGCCGGCAGGCCCGCGGCGTTGCTCGTGCGACCCGTGGTGGTGACTGGCGCGGCGACTGCCTCCCGCGACCTGGCCGGCAGCACCGTCACGTCGAGGGTCCTCGTCCAGGTCGCCGAGCTGGCCGCGACGGTGCCGGCCCCGGCGGCCGCGACGTAGGTGCAGCTGAAGTGCAGCGGGATCACCGTCCGCTTCTGCACGTCCGGCGCCGTGAAGCGGGAGGTGAAGGCCTGACCGACGCCTCGATGGGAGGTGCCGTTCCACTCGTGGGTCCACGCGCACTCGACGTTCGCCGACGAGGTCGCGGTGAAGGACTGTCCGGAGAAGACGCGCTGGTCGCTGACGGCGGCGTGGAACGTGACGTCGGGATACGCCTGCGCGGCGGGGGCGAACCCGACGGTGATGCCGAGGCCGGCGACGAGCAGCACCAGCACCGCCCCCAGGCCGCGTGTCTTGTCCATCGGCACTCCCACCTTCGCCCGTGAGGTCACCGCGTCGTGCGGCGCGGTCCTCAGCGACGGGACCAACGAGGTGCGGGACGAGAGGTTACGTGCACGCGGGTGCGGTCGCGGCGTGGCCGCTGGGCGGTGATCACCACCCATGAGGCACTCTTGTGCGGTACCACGTCCGGCTGCGGCGCACGCCGCCGCGCCCTCCCGACCCGGAGACCTGTGATGAAGAAGGCCCTCAGTGCGCTTGCCGCCGTACTGCTGCTGGTGACCGCCGCGTGCGGCAGCGACGGCAGCCAGCTCAGCGACAAGGAGCGCAAGGTGGCGGGCAACATCGCCCGGGAGCTCTCCGGCAGTGACGCCGGCAAGCTCGACAAGAAGGCGGCGACCTGCTTCGCCGACGAGTTCGTCGACCGGGCCGGCGTGCCCGCGCTCCGCAAGGCGGGGCTCATCGACAAGGATGGTGCCGTGCAGCAGCAGGGCACCACCTTCGACAAGGGCCTCGCGGGGAAGTACGCCGACGCCTACCTCGCCTGCGTCGACTTCGGCGAGCAGGTGGCGCAGGCCTACGCCGCCCAGGACCCGAGCCTGGACGAGAAGGCGTTCGCCGCCTGCCTCGACGACAAGCTGCCGAAGGACACCGTGCGGCAGGTCATCGTCGACAACCAGACGGGGAAGTCCGGCACCAGCAAGGAGGTCACCGATGCCCAGGAGCAGGTGACCGCGTGCCAGCAGAAGACCAGCAAGCAGTCCGGGAAGCAGGACTCCGGCAAGGGGAAGGGCACGAAGAAGCAGTGAGCCGCACCACCTCGGGGTCCCGCCCCGCCCCGCCGGGTCGCCGCCTGCGCCGACTGATCGGTGCCATCGCGACCGGGACCCTGCTGGCCGGCGTCGCCGCCGGGTGCGGCGGTCTCGACGAGCAGGAGCAGAAGGCGGCCGACAGCATGTCGCGCGCCTTCCAGGACGAGGGCCTGACCGCCAAGGACGCCGACTGCGTCGCGGAGGAGTGGGTCGATGACGCGGGCGTGGAGCAGCTGCGGGACGAGGGGGTGCTGACCAAGGGCAACACCTTCAACACCAAGAACACCAAGCGCCCGCACCGCGACGTGCTCGAGCCGTACGTCGACTCCTACTTCGACTGTGTCGACTACGGCAAGTACGAGGCGATCCAGTACGACAAGCGGCGGCCGGACATCATCGACAAGGCGCAGTTCGCCGACTGTGCCGACAAGATCGACGAGGACGACGCCCAGCAGGCGATGCTCGACGAGCTCCTCGGCAAGGAGAGCAAGACCCGCACGTCGGTCGAGCACCAGCTCATCCAGTGCGTCACCGGGGGCTGAGCCCGCGCCTCAGCCCGAGACGACGGCCACCACGCGGGCGCGCACGGCCGGATCCTGCCACCGCCGCAGCGTCCGGGCGAGCCGGTACGACGACCACAGCAGCATCGGCACGGCGAGCGCGATCGGGTAGCGCCAGTCCGGCGCGAACGCCGACCAGGAGAAGAACAGGCCGGTGACCGTGGTGGTCAGCGCGAGCCGGGTGCTGTAGCCGACCATGACGACCGGGGGCGCCGGCGTCGCCCGGGCGCTGCGCAGGTCCACCGCGTACGGGCGCACGACCGACCAGCGCAGGCACCCGGACACCACCGAGGTCGAGACGACGAGCGCCGCGCAGACGGTGGCCGACAGCTCCGTCGCGCTGGGTGCTCCCGCGCGCACGGCGCCCAGCAGGATCGTCACGGTCGCGGCGATCAGCAGGACCTCGAAGACCACCACGACCTTCGAGAGGAACACGAGTCGCTGGTCGACCGGGACGCTGTCGCGCCACAGCGCACCCCGGCCGTCGAGGCACCAGGCGTTGACTCCGAAGAGCAGGCCACCACCCGAGGCCACGAGTCCGGGCAGGATGGTGATCAGGTCCCAGCGCAGCGAGCCGGCCGCTGCGACCAGGCCCGGCATCAGGGCCAGCACCAGCAGGCCGCGCCGCAGGGGCACCGAGCGCCAGACGCTCGCCCGGTCCACCCGCACCATCGCGACCAGGTCCGACCCGGGGTTGGGGCGCGGTCGGTGGCTGCCGGAGTCGAGCCGCGCCTCCTCACGCTGGGCCCGCTGCAGTGCCCAGCGGGCCGGCACGCCGCCCAGCAGCACCGTCCCGACGGTCAGGACCGTCAGCGTGAACATGCCGCTCAGCCAGAGCAGCCAGGCACCACCGGTGCCCTGGGCCGCGAGGATGAGCAGCCGGATCGTGGGGCTGCGGTCCAGCACCGTGGTCACGTTGCCCGTGACCACGAGCGCGCCACCACCGAGGCCGGCGACCCCGAGGAGGACGCGCATCACCCAGACGCCGTACCGTCCGCGGCGCAGCGCCTCGACCACCCAGCCGACCGCCTGACCCAGCGCGGTGCCGGCGACGATCCACAGCAGGATCGGCAGCGTCGAGGCCCAGAGGTGAGGAGGGCCGACGACGTAGCTGGTGGCACCCAGCAGCGTCCACGCCTGCAGCAGCCAGGCGATGTTGAGCGGCGCCAGCAGCAGCGCACCGAAGTGCTCGGTCCACGTCGAGACCGGGAAGGCGACGGCCTGCTCGCGCGGCACCACCTCGCGGCCGCCACCCGAGGCGATCGAGGACACCACGGCGAGCAGGATGAAGGCGAGGTAGAAGCTGGGCAGGACGGCGACCAGCTCGCCGGCGTGCTGCGCCTGCAGCGGCTCCCGGGCGTACGCCGGACCCACGATCGAGGCGGCCGTGAGGGCGAGCACGACCAGGCCGCCCAGGCCCAGGCGACGCCGCTGCCGCTGGGTGAGGCTGGACCGGCGGAAGCTCAGCAGGGCACGCAGGTCTGCGCCGCTGCCGAAGAGGTCCCCGACCAGTCCGGCCCACCAGCTGCGGCGTCGTACCCTCGCAGCCGGTGTCGTGGCCGCGCGGTCAGTCGAGGAGCGCACGATAGACACGGGCGCCCTCCTCACCGCTGAGCTCCGCCGCCGACAGCTCGGCGACCGCGGAGCCGCCGCGCAGCACCAGCGCGGTCGGGCACGCCTGCATGGCCAGGTCGCGCAGGTGGGTCGAGACGAGCACGGCCGCGCCACGGGCACACGCGTCGGCGATCACCTCGAGCGTCGCCTCGACGCCGAGCGGGTCGACGCCATCGAACGGCTCGTCCAGCAGGAGCACGTCGGGACCGTGGAAGGCAGCGAGTACGACGGAGAGCCGGCGTCCCATGCCGTGGGAGAAGCCCCCGGTGACCCGGTGGGCGGCCGCGCCGAGCTCGAACCGCTCGAGCAGGTCCCGGGCGGTCGTCTCCCAGTCGTCGATGCGGCGCAGCCGGGCGGCGAGCTGGAGGTGCTCCCAGGGCGTCGCCCGCGGCACCAGGCCGCCCACGTCGGGGCAGTAGCCGGTCAGCCGCTTGACGGCCAGGTTGTCCCGGGCGACGTCCAGGCCGGCGACCTGCACCAGCCCGTCGGTCGGCGGGATCACCCCCGCCAGCACCCGCATCGTGGTGGACTTGCCGGCGCCGTTGCGGCCGAGCAGTGCGGTGGCGTGGCCGGCCCGGGCCTGCAGGGACAGGCCGCTGACGGCCTCGACCGACCCGAAGCGCACGTAGAGGTCGCTCACCGCGATCCGGGCGGTGTCGCGCTCCGGGCCCAACGGGACCACCGAGGCCCGAGCACTGTGTGGTTCGTTCACCGGGTCATTCTCCCAGCCGACGCGAACGGACGCCGTGGGTTCGGACATTTCGGTCCGCGCCCACGGCGCCCGCTCAGGTCACCTTCGGCCGGTCACTCACGCCGGTCACTCACGCCGGGAAGGCCTCGCCCTTCTCGGCCATCTCCACCAGGCGCGCGCTGGGCGTGAACCGCTCGCCGTACTTGTCGGCGAGCTCGCGTGCGCGGGCGACGAAGCCCTCGAGGCCCTTGCCGGTGTGACCCTCGTAGCCCTGCATGAACTGCGCCGTCCCGCCGGTCAGCGCCGGGTAGCCGATGCCCATGATGGAGCCGATGTTCGCCGCAGCGGCGGACTCGATGACGCCCTCGTCGAAGCACTTGGCGGTCTCCAGCGCCTCGATGAAGAGGTAGCGGTCCTTGAGGTCCTCGATGTCGGCCGGCTGCTCCTGGGACGGGAACTGCTCGGCGAGGCCCTTCCAGAGCTCGCCCCGCCGGCCGTTCTCGTCGTACTCGTAGAAGCCGGCGCCGCGGAGGCGACCCGGACGGCCGAGCTCGATCATCTTCGCCACCACCGCGGTCGCGGGGTGCTCGGCGTGGTCGGAGCCGGCTGCGTCCCTGGTCGCCTTCGCGATCTTGGCCATCAGCTCCATGTTGAGCTCGTCGCTGAGCTGCAGCGTCCCGACCGGGTAGCCGGCCTGGGTGGCCGCCCGCTCCACCGACATCGGGTGGACGCCCTCACCGAGCATGGCGAGGCCCTCGTTGACCATCGTGCCGATGACGCGGGAGGTGTAGAACCCGCGGCTGTCATTGACCACGATCGGCGTCTTGCGGATGGCCTGTACGACGTCGAGCGCGTGCGCGACCGCCTTGTCGGAGGTCTCGGCGCCCTTGATGATCTCGACCAGCGGCATCTTGTCCACGGGGGAGAAGAAGTGCAGGCCGATGAAGTCCGCAGGCCGGTCCACCCCCTCGGCGAGCTCGCTGATCGGCAGCGTCGAGGTGTTGGAGCAGAGCAGCGCGTCCGCGTTGACGACGTCCTGGATCTCGGCGAAGACCTTGGCCTTCAGCGCCGGGTCCTCGAAGACGGCCTCGATGACGAGGTCGCAGCCGGCGGCTGCCTGCGGGTCGTCCGTGGCGGTGATCCGACCGAGGATCTCGGCCTTCTTCGCCTCGTCCATCTTCCCGCGCTCGACGGCCTTGGTCAGGAGCTTGTCGGAGTAGGCCTTGCCCTTCTCGGCCGCCTCGAGGGAGACGTCCTTGAGCACCACGTCGATGCCGCTGCGCGCGCAGGAGTAGGCGATGCCCGCGCCCATCATGCCGGCACCGAGCACCAGCGCCCTTGTCGGCTGGAACACCGCCACGCCGTCGGGTCGCAGTGCGCCGCCGTTGATGGCCTGCAGGTCGAAGAAGAACGCGGTGATCATGTTCTTGGCGTTCTGCCCGACGACGAGGCCGGCCAGGTAGCGCGACTCGATCGTGCTCGCCGTGTCGAAGTCGACCTGGGCGCCCTCGACGGCGGCGGCCATGATCGCCCGGGGAGCGGGGTAGTCGGCGCCCTTGAGCTGCTTGCGCAGCATCGCCGGGAACGCGGGCAGGAACTGCGCGAGCGCGGGGCTGGAGGGCGAGCCGCCGGGGATCTTGTAGCCCTTGCGGTCCCAGGGCTGGGTGAAGGCGGACTCGTCGGCTGTGTCCCCGGAGTGCTCCAGGATCCACGCCTTCGCGGCGGGCAGCAGGTCCTCGCGGGTCTCGACGAGCTCGTCGACCAGGCCCTTCTCCTTCGCCTGGGCCGGCTTGAACCTCGGACCCTGCAGCAGCACGTCCATGAGTGCGGACTGGATGCCGAGCATCCGGACGGTGCGGGTGACGCCACCGCCACCCGGGAGGAGACCGAGGGTGACCTCGGGCAGCCCCAGGGCGACCTTGTCGTCGTCGACGCAGACGCGGTGGTGGCAGGCGAGGGCGATCTCGAGGCCACCGCCGAGGGCAGCGCCGTTGATCGCCGCGACCACCGGCTTGCCCAGCAGCTCGAGGCGCCGCAGGTCGGCCTTGATGGTCTCGGCCGTCTCGAAGATCGCCTGGGCGTCGTCGGTGTCGGCAGCGAGCATGTTCTTGAGGTTCCCGCCGGCGAAAAAGGTCTTCTTCGCCGAGGTGATCACCACGCCGGTGATCTCGTCCTTCTCCGCGTGGAGACGGTCGATCGCCGCGCCCATGGACTCCTTGTAGAGCTCGTTCATGGTGTTGGCGCTGGCGGTGGGGTCGTCGAGGGTGAGAACGACGATCCCGTCGTCGCCCCGGTCGTACTTCACTGCCCCGTTGTTGGATCCGCTGTCAGACATGGGTGTTCCTTCGAAGTCGGTGGGTGCGGGGGTCAGACGCGCTCGACGATGGTGGCGATGCCCATGCCGCCGCCGACGCAGAGCGTGGCGAGGCCGCGGCGCAGGTCGCGCCGCTCGAGCTCGTCGACCAGGGTGCCGAGGATCATCGCGCCGGTGGCGCCGAGCGGGTGGCCCATCGCGATGGCGCCGCCGTTGACGTTGGTGATCGAGTCGTCGATGCCCAGGTCCCGCATGAACCGCATTGCCACCGCGGCGAACGCCTCGTTGATCTCGAACAGGTCGATGTCGTCGACTTTCAGGCCCGCCTTGCCCAGTGCCTTGCGCGCGGCCGGCGCCGGCCCGGTGAGCATGATCGTCGGGTCGGCCCCCGAGACGGCCGCCGAGACGATGCGTGCCCGTGGGGTGAGCCCGAGGTCCTTGCCGACCTGCTCGTTGCCGATCGCGACCAGGGCCGAGCCGTCGACGATGCCGGAGCTGTTGCCGGCGTGGTGGACGTGGTCGATCTTCTCGACCCAGTGGTACTTCTCCAGCGCCACGTTGTCGAAGCCGGCCTGCTCGCCGATGCCGGCGAAGCTCGGCTTGAGCCGGGCCAGGCCCTCCACGGTGGAGTCGGGCTTGATGAACTCGTCGCGGTCCAGGATGGTGACGCCGTTGCGGTCCCGCACCGGGACCACCGAGTGGGAGAAGTAGCCGTTGGCCCACGCCTTGGCCGCGCGCTGGTTCGACTCGACGGCGAACGCGTCGACGTCCTCGCGCCGGAAGCCCTCGAGGGTGGCGATCAGGTCGGCACCGATGCCCTGCGGCACGAAGGCGGTGGTGAACGCGGTGGCCGGGTCCGACGCCCAGGCTCCGCCGTCAGAGCCCATCGGGACCCGCGACATGGACTCCACGCCGCCGGCGAGGATCAGGTCCTCGAAGCCGCTGCGCACCCGGCTCGCCGCCTGGTTGACCGCCTCCAGTCCCGAGGCGCAGAAGCGGTTCAGTTGGACCCCGGAGACCGTCTCGGGAAGCCCGGCGGCGAGCGCCGCGGTCTTCGCGATGTCGCCGCCCTGGTCGCCGATCGGCGTGACCACGCCGAGCACGACGTCGTCGACGCGGTGGGGGTCCAGGCTCGGGTTGCGCTCCTGGATCGCGTCGAGGAGGCCGACGACGAGGTCGACCGGCTTCGTGCCGTGCAGCGAGCCGTCCTTCTTGCCCTTGCCGCGGGGCGTGCGGATGGCGTCGTACACGAAGGCTTCTGCTGGTGCCATGTGCGCTACTCACTTTCGCTGGGACTCGCCGCCACGAGAGGAGGGCAGCGGGGCGCCGGGGTGGGCGGTCGCCACTCCCATTCTGACAGTAGGACTGTCAACGTCAATGGGGCACCTGCTGTGTGCTGGGTCACCCGCAGCCCGGCTCCGGCGCCGTCGCCCGCGCCGGCTGGGGGCGTCCGGAAGACTGGGCCCGTGACCACCCGGCTGACCAGGGCGGGCCGCGTCGTCGTCGGCGTGCTCGTGCTGGCCCTCGTGGCCGGCGTCCTCGCGACGGCCGGCATCCTGGCCGTGCGCTGGGCCTGGGGCGAGTCCGACTGCGCGGTGCAGCGTGGCGACGCGACGGTGGAACTGGACGCCGGCGAGGCGGAGGCGGCGGCCAGGGTGGTCGCCCAGAGTGTCGCCCAGAGTAGTGCCCGGAGTGGTGCAGCGGCGGGCACAGGAGTCGGCCGCAAGGCGCCGCGGGAGCGGCTCGTCGAGCGGGTCGCGCACCTCCTCGACGACTCCCCATCGGAGGGCGACCGCAAGGACGCCGTCGTCGTGGTCGACGCGCTCACCGGCCGTCTGCAGGGCGCGCTCAGCTGCCAGCACGTGGGCCCGTTCCGGTCCGCGAGCGACCGGCTCGGGCCGGACGGGCTGGTGCCTCGCGCCGAGGCGGTCCGGCGGGACATGGAGGCCGCCTTCGGAGACCTCGACCTCGGCGGCTTCGCCCCCGGCGGGGTGCGCAGCGGTCACATGAAGGGATCCGCGCACTACGAGGGCCGGGCCATCGACGTGTTCTTCCGGCCGATCGACCCCCGCCACCAGCGTCAGGGCTGGGCGCTGGCGCAGTACCTGGTGGCGAACGCCGAGCGGCTGCGGATCGCGACCGTCATCTTCGACGACCAGATCTGGACCGCGCGGCGCGGCGCCCAGGGATGGCGGGAGTACCGCGTGGACACCCGGGGCGAGGACCGCCGCACGGCCGCGATCCTCGAGCACCGCGACCACGTACACGTCGACGTGGCGGACTGACCGGGCTGGTCGTGCGCCTGGAGCCGCACACCCAGCGACAACCTGGGCCCGACCGGGATGAGATCAGGCGGCGGCACGCTCCATCGCCCGCTGGTAGACGCGGCGCACCTTGGGGCCACCGGTCGTGAGCTTGTAGAGCGTGGCGAGCTGTTGGGGCACGTTCTTCGGGGTGGTGTTCTCCAGCCAGCCGTTGGGCAGGGAGAGCCGGACCACCTTGTGCCAGGCGGAGTAGACCTGCTGGGGCAACGGCGCGGCGTGGTAGTTGAGGTCGTAGCGCGCGAAGAGGTCACGCACCTTCGGCGCGATCTCGGCGTACCGGTTGCTCGGCAGGTCGGGGAAGAGGTGGTGCTCGATCTGGTGGGAGAGGTTGCCGGTCATCAGGTGCATCAGCTTCGAGCCGGAGATGTTGGCCGACCCGAGCATCTGGCGGACGTACCACTCGCCGCGGGTCTCCTCGTCGCTGAGCGACGCCTTCTCGAAGGTGGCCACGCCCTCGGGGAAGTGACCGCACATGATCACCGAGTGGCTCCACAGGTTGCGCACCAGGTTGGCGGTGAAGTTGGCGGCCAGCGTGGTCAGGAACGAACCCGTGGGCAGCGACAGCGCCGGGTGCACCACGTAGTCCTTGGTGGCCTGCCGGCGGATCTTCTGCAGGGTTCGCTTCGCAGCCCGCGTGAACGACGCGGGGCGCCGCTCCTTGGGCAGCGGCAGGTTGCGGCCCAGCTCCAGGTCGTAGGCGGCGATGCCGTACTCGAAGAAGCAGGCGTTGATGAAGTTCCACAGCGGCTGTCCCAGGTGCATCGGGTGCCAGCGCTGCTCCTCGTCGACCCGCATGATGCCGTAGCCCAGGTCGTTGTCCTTGCCGACGATGTTCGTGTAGGTGTGGTGGATCTGGTTGTGCGAGTGCTTCCAGCCCTCCGACGGGGAGGCGTTGTCCCACTCCCAGGTGGTGGAGTGGATCTTCGGGTCGCGCATCCAGTCCCACTGGCCGTGCATGACGTTGTGGCCGATCTCCATGTTCTCGAGGATCTTGGCGATCGAGAGACCGGCCGTGCCGACCACCCAGGCCGGCGGGAACAGGCTGAAGAGCAGCACCGCACGGCTGGCCAGCTCCAGCTTGCGCTGGGTGTCGACGACCTTGCGGATGTACGCCGCGTCGCTGGCGCCACGGGCCTCGATGACCTCGGCCCGGATCGCGTCGAGCTCCTTGCCGATCAGCTCGATGTCCTCGGCGGTCAGGTGGGCGATGGGGTTCTCGGACTGCTTCTGGATGGTGGTCATCTTGCTCCTCAGTGGTCGAGCTGGCAGGCGCCCGCGGGGGCGTTGATGCAGGTCTGTACGGAGACTCCGCCGGCGGCGGAGGTGGTCGGGTCGACGGTGGTGACCTCGCCGGTGCGGAGGTCGCGGACGGCCCCCTCCTTGAGCGGGAGCACGCAGCCCATGCAGATGCCCATGCGGCAGCCGCTCGGCATCAGCTTCCCCGCCGCCTCGGCGGCGTCGAGGATGGGCGTGGCACCGTCGGAGGTCACCGACGTGCCGTCGCGGAAGCTCACCGTGCCGCCCTCGCCGGCCACGAGCAGCGCCGGGCGGAACTGCTCGACGACCAGCGACAGGCCGGCCGCGGCGTGGTGCCGCTCGAGGGCGTCGAGCAGGCCGGCCGGTCCGCAGGCGAGGGTGGTCCGCTCGGCCAGGTCCGGCACCAGGTCACCCAGCTCGCCGACGTCGAGGACGCCGTGCCGGTCGTCGTACCGGGCGACGAGCCGGACTGCGCCGGCGGACGCGAGCGCCTGCAAGTCGCGCAGGAAGATCGAGTCGGGCTCGGTCGGCGCCACGTGCACGACGGTGATGTCGTACGCCGCGCTGCGGGCCGGCTGCAGCACGCCCTCGTCGGTCGCCGGGAAGAGGTTGCGCAGCATCCCGATCACCGGCGTGATGCCGGAGCCGGCCGTGACGAAGAGCAGCTTGACCCGCCCTCTGAGTCCAGCAGCCGGCAGCACGAACTCGCCCGCCGCCTGCTCGAGGTGGACCAGCGTGCCGGGGCGCGCCTCGTGGACCAGGTGGTGGCTGACCTTGCCGTCCGGCACCGCCTTGACCGTGATCGAGATCCGGCCGTCGGCCCGCGGACCGTGGGTCAGGGAGTAGGCCCGCCATTCGCGGACCCCGTCGACGTCGATGCCGATCCGCAGGTACTGGCCCGGGACGTGGCCCGCCCAGTCCGCTCCCGGCTGGATCACGATGGTCGCCGCATCACGGGTCTCCGGCAGCACCTCGAGGATCCGGCCACGCAGCGGCGCCCCGGCGCGCAGCGGCGCGAAGAGGTCGAGGTAGTCGTCGAGGACGAGCGGCGTGAGCGCGGCTTCCGCGAACCGTCGGAGCGTTCCTGTGGTCATACTCAGAGCCTGCCGCCTCCGTGGCGTAAACTCCTGACCTGTCAGCGTGAATCCCCGACACCTTTTTGTGCGGAGCGAACAAATGCCACCCCGAGAACGTCCCCGGCAACCGATCCCGCACGACCTCAGGCTGACCCCCGACGTCCTCGCCGAGATGCGGGCCGCCCTGCCCGACGTCGGCGACGAGGTCGTCCGCGCCATCATCGCCGAGGTGCCCACCTACGCCGATGCGTTGACCGGTCCGATGGGCGAGACCATCCGCAAGGCCGTCCAGCTCGCGCTCGGTGGCTTCATCTCGGTGGCCACCCGGAGTCGCGGCGACAGCGTGCGCACCCCGGCCGCGCCGGCGATCGAGGGCGCCTACCAGCTCGGGCGTGGCGAGGCGCGCAGCGGCCGGTCGATGGACGCGCTGCTGGCGGCGTACCGGATCGGCGCCCGGGTGTCCTGGCGCGAGATGTCGGCCAGCGCGGTCCGGGCGGACCTCGACGGGGAGACCCTCGCCGCCTTCGCGGAGCTGGTCTTCACCTACATCGACGCGCTCTCGGCCTCCAGCGCCGCCGGGCACTCCGACGAGCTCGCCACCACCGGCCGGGTCCGCGAGCGCCTGCTCGACCGGCTGGCCACCGCGATTGCGGCGGGAGACGAGCAGCTCGTGCACGCGTTGGCCGAGCAGGTCGACTGGCCGCTGCCCACCACCCTGACCGCGGTCGTCTGCCCGACGAGCCGCGCCCGCGGCCTGCTGATGTCCCTGCCCGACCGCTCCCTGGTCGCGCCCGACGCCCTCGACGACGCGCACGCGCTGGTGCTGGTCCCCGATGCCCACGGCCCCGGCCGCAAGGCTCTCCTGCGTGCCCTGCACGACACCGGCTCGGTGGCCGGTCCACCGAGGCCCTGGCGCGAGACCCGTCGCTCGGTGGACCGGGTCACCCGTGCACTCGAGCTGCCCGGGCGCGACGTGGACACCGAGACGCAGCTGGCCGACCTGGTCCGGGCCGCCGATCCGGAGGCGCTGACCGACCTGCGCGCCCAGGTCGTGGCCCCCCTCGCGGAGCTGCGGCCCAGCCAGGTCGAGAAGCTGGTCGAGACGTTGTACTCCTGGCTGGTCCACCAGGGCCGCCGCGAGGACGTGGCTGCCGCCCTCTTCGTGCACCCCCAGACCGTGCGCTACCGGATGGGCCAGCTCCGCGACCTCTACGGTGACCGCCTCACCGATCCCGACTTCGTCCGCGACGCCGTGATCGCGCTCGGGTGAGGGCCGCGGTTTCACAGGTTCTCCCGTGACTCCCTCACTTCTCAGGTGAAATTTCGCCGGTGAGGTGACGGGTTCCCACGTTCTCCTGTGAAACCGTCCCGCTCCTGTGAAACCGTCCCGCCCCCGCGTCCGCGCACTCAGGCCTGGGTCGCGGCACCCGAGGCGAGGAGGTCGTCCACGTTCGTGATCCCCCAGGCCTCGAGCGCGTCGCGGGTCTGGCCGCCGGCGACGGACGGGCCGGAGGTGAGTGTGGGGGTGGTGCGGGAGAACCGTGGCGCCGGGGCCGGCTGGGTGATCCCGTCGCGCTCGACGAACGTCTCGCGCGCCCGGTTGTGGGGGTGCTCGAACGCCTCGGTCAGGGAGATGATGCCCGCCACGCACGCGTCCGTGCCCTCGAACACCTCGACCCACTCGGCCTGCGGGCGCTCCTGGAAGCGTGCCGCGATCAGGGCTCGGAGGTCCGCGAGCGTCGACAGGTCGTCGCGGTCCGGGGCGTCGTCGGGGAGCCCGAGCCGGCGGGCGAACTCCGCGTAGAACTGGCCCTCCAGCGGCGCGACGGACATGTGCCGGCCGTCGGCGGTCTCGTAGACGTCGTAGTACGGCACGCCGCCGTCGAGCAGCCCGGAGGTACGACGATCGACCGGCATCCCGGCGGCCGCGAAGGCCGCGCCCATCGCGTTGAGGTGCGCCGTACCGTCCACGATCGCCGCGTCCACCACCTGGCCCTGGCCGGAGCCGCGGGCCTCGAGCAGGGCGGCGAGGATGCCGATGACCAGATAGGTCGAGCCGCCGCCGAAGTCACCGAGCAGGTTCTGCGGGAAGTGTGGCCGGTCGCGGTCCTGGCCCAGTCCGAACAGGGCGCCGGCGACCGAGATGTAGTTCATGTCGTGGCCCGCGCTGTGCGCCAACGGCCCGTCCTGGCCCCAGCCGGTCATCCGGCCGTAGACCAGGCGCGGGTTGCGGGCGTGGCACTCCTCGGGGCCGAGCCCGAGCCGCTCGGCGGCGCCGGGACGCATGCCCTCGACCAGGACGTCGGCCGAGGCGACCAGGTCCAGCACCGTGCGGACCGCGTCGGGGTGCTTCAGGTCGAGGGCGATGCTCGGTCGTCCGCGGGTGAGGATGTCGTGCGCCCCACCGCCCAGCAGGCTGCCGCCCCGCCGGTCGACCCGGATCACGTCGGCGCCGAGGTCGGCGAGCAGCATGCAGGCGTGCGGCCCGGGTCCGATGCCGGCCAGCTCGACGACGCGTACGCCACGCAGGGGTCCGGTGCCGCCTCCGAGTTCGATGCCCATGGGCGCCGATCATGGCAGACGGCCGACCGCGGAGCGGAGGGTGCCACGTCGAGGCGGCTCAGTGCATCGCGTGCACGGCCGCGTGGCCCTTGCCCCGCCGGATCAGCTCTCGGTTGACCGGGACGGTCACCGCGAACGCGATCGCCAGCGACGCGACCAGGCTGCCCCAGAAGAGGAGGTCCAGGAGACCGGCGTCCATCGCGCCCGGGACCAACAGCATGATGGCGTTGTCGACGACCTCCATGGTCAGGATCGAGATGGTGTCGGCGGCGAGCGCCAGCCGGGCGGCCTGACGGAGGCTGGCACCGTGGCGGCGCACGGAGCGGAACGTCAGCAGGTAGCCGAAGAGGAACGCCAGCACCACCGCGAGCGCGATGCTCGGGAGGTCGGACCAGCCCCACCACGTCGCCAGCACCATGCCGAGGACCTCGCCGATGGCGCAGCCGGTCAGGCAGTGCACCGTCGCGCTGACGGCCATCGACCAGGACCGGTGCTGGGCGTCGTGTTCGTGCTCTCCGTGGACGTGGTCGTGGCTCGTTCCGGAATCCATGACCGCGAAGATATACCCCCGTGGGGTATCTGCCAAGTGATCGGCGCCACAGATGCAACTCGTTGCAAACATGCCTTGGTGCCGGCACGCTGGTCCCGTGGCCCTCGAACACGCGCTCCTCGTCGCGCTCCGCGAGCATCCCGCCTCCGGGCTGGAGCTCACCCGCCGGTTCGACCGGTCGTTCGGGTTCTTCTGGAACGCCACCCACCAGCAGATCTACAAGGTGCTCCGCCGCATGGAGGGCGACGGCTGGGTCACCTCCGACGTCGTCCGCGACCCGGGCCGCCGTGAGCGCACGGTCTACACGGTCACCGACCGGGGCGCGACCGCGCTGGCCGGCTGGCTGGCGGCGAGCACGCCGGCGGAGGCCTTCCGCAGCGAGCTGGCGGTGAAGATGCGCGGGGCGTCGTACGGCGACCGGGCCGCGCTGCTCGCCGACATCGCCGACCGTGTCGCGGAGCACCGGGTGCGGCTGGCGCACTACGAGGCCATGCGCGAGCGCGACTATCCCGAGCCCGCGACCCTGACCGGCCAGCGGCTCGACCAGTACCTCGTCCTGCGCGGCGGGTTGCGACTCGAGCAGTTCTGGATCGACTGGCTGACCGAGTACCTGGAGGGACACCGATGACGCAGCCCGTGACCGACCACCCGTTCCCGCACCTGCTCGCCCCCGTCACCCTCGGCAACCCGGTGTCCGGCCTCACCCTGCGCAACCGCGTGGTGATGGGCTCGATGCACACCGGCCTCGAGGACCACGTGTGGGACCTGCCGAAGCTCGCGGCGTACTTCGCGGAGCGGGCCCGCGGAGGCGTCGGCCTGATCATCACCGGCGGCTTCGCGCCCAACAAGCGAGGCTGGCTCAAGCCCTTCGCAGGGGAGATGTCCAGCCGGCTCGACGCCGAGCGGCACCGCCAGGTGACCGGGGCGGTGCACGACGCGGGCGGCGCCATCGCGCTGCAGGTGCTGCACGCCGGCCGCTACGGCTACACCCCGTTCAGCGTGGCTCCCTCCGCGATCAAGTCACCGATCACGCCGTTCCGGCCCCGGGCGCTGTCGGGCCGGGCCGTCGACCGGACCGCCTCGGACTTCGCCCGCTCGGCGGCCCTGGCACAGCGGGCGGGCTACGACGCGGTCGAGGTCATGGGCTCCGAGGGCTACCTCGTCAACCAGTTCCTGGCCGAGCGGACGAACCAGCGCGACGACGCGTGGGGCGGCTCCCCCACCCGCCGGATGCGGTTCGCCGTGGAGGTCGTCCGGCGCACCCGGGAGGCCGTCGGGCCCGACTTCCCGATCATCTACCGGATCTCGCTGCTCGACCTCGTCGAGGGCGGACAGAGCTGGGACGAGACCGTCGAGCTGGCGCTGCTGCTGGAGCAGGCGGGGGTGAGCCTGTTCAACACCGGCATCGGCTGGCACGAGGCACGGGTACCCACGATCATCACCCAGGTCCCGCGCGGCGTCTGGGCCGCGACGACCGCCCGGCTCCGCGCCGAGGTGTCCGTGCCGGTCTGCGCCTCCAACCGGATCAACTCCCCCGAGCTGGCCGACGACCTCATCGCCGGCGGCAGCGCGGACCTGGTCTCGATGGCCCGGCCGTTCCTCGCGGATCCGGAGCTGGTCGCCAAGGCCGCGGCCGGTCGGGCCGACGAGATCAACACCTGCATCGCCTGCAACCAGGCCTGCCTGGACCACACCTTCGCCAACAGGCGCGCCAGCTGCCTGGTCAACCCGCGCGCCTGCCACGAGACCGAGCTCGTGCTGCTGCCGCTCCCGACGACGGTGCCGGCAAGGCCGCGGCCGACCGTCGCGGTCGTCGGCGCCGGGCCCGCCGGGTTGAGCGCGGCGACGTCGTACGCCGAGCGCGGCTTCGCGGTGACGCTGTTCGAGAAGCACGACCAGCTCGGTGGCCAGTTCCGGCTGGCGATGCGGATTCCCGGCAAGGGGGACTTCGCCGAGACGCTGCGCTACTACCGCCGCCGGCTGGAGGTGCTCGGGGTCGACGTCCGGCTCGGCACCGATGCGACGGCGGCGGACCTCCTGGCGTACGACGAGGTGGTCGTGGCCAGTGGCGTGGAGCCACGCGTCCCGGAGATCGTCGGCATCGACCACCCGAAGGTGGTGTCCTACGCCGACGTCCTCGACGGCTCCGTGGAGGTCGGGAGCCGGGTGGCCGTGATCGGCGCCGGCGGCATCGGCGTGGACGTCGCCCACTTCCTCACCCACCCCGCGACCGGGCCGGGGGGCGGCGAGCGGGAGACCGACGCGCAGTGGCTCGCGCACTGGGGGGTCGGCGACCCCGCGCTGGTCCGGGCGGGCCTGACCGAACCCACGGCGCGGCAACCTGCCCGCGACGTCACGCTGGTGCAGCGCAAGGCCTCGCCGATCGGCAAGGACCTCGGCAAGACGTCCGGCTGGGCCCATCGGGCGGTGCTCCGGCAGTCCGGTGTGCAGCAGGTCAGCGGGGCGACGTACGACCGGATCGACGACGACGGCCTGCACCTCACCGTCGCCGGGGAGCCACTCTTGCTCGACGTCGACCACGTCGTGGTCTGCGCCGGCCAGGAATCGGTCCGGGGTCTGTACGACGAGCTGCTGGCCGAGCCCGGACACGCAGCGCCCGCGGTGCACCTGATCGGCGGGGCCGACCTGGCTGCGGAGCTGGATGCCGAGCGGGCGATCGGCCAGGGGGTCCGGCTGGCCGCGTCGCGGTCGTTCCCACCCGTGCGGTCGGGCGTCCCTCAGTCGGTGGCTTCCTCGCGCAGCCGGTAGCCGGCGAAGGACGCGGCCAGCAGCGTGAGACCGGTGATGAGCACGCCGCCCGCTCCGCCGAGGGAGTCGTCGGTCCAGTCGCTGACCACCTCGGGCACCACGATGGTCACCGCGGCGACCGCGATCGCCAGGTAGGGCCAGTCCACCCGGGTGAGGTAGAGCCACACCGCCACCCCGGCGACCACCGCCGTCAGCGCGTAGCCCAGGCCGGCCGGCTCGTCGGCGACCACGACGACCTGGGCACCGACGAGGGCGACGGCGACGCCGAGTGCCCGCGCCGCGGTGGTCTCGCGGAACACCGCCGCCTCGGTCACCAGGAGCCACACGACGCCGAGGAGGAGGATCGCCAGGCCGACGACCAGCCCCTCGCGGTCGTCCACGACACCGGTCACGGTCGCAACCACACCGGTGAGGGCGGCGCCGAGCATGGCCAGCAGCCCGAGGGCCGTGGGTGCCCAGCGGTAGGCAACCGCAGCGGCGACCAGCAACACCAGCGACCCGAGCACGGTGGGCCAGTCGACCCCGGTGAAGTCCCGGTCGGACGGGTTCTCGATCGCCACCGCGGTGGCCCCTGCGGCGGCCAGCGCCGCGCCGGTCAGCAGGGTTCCGGCCAACCGCCGGCGCGCAGCATGGTCGCGCAGCTGCGCCACCCCGTCATCGGCCGTGCTCACGACCAGCCCCGCGACTGCGAGCACCGCGGTCACGACAACCAGGGCGAGCACCTGTCCGCCCCGGCCCAGCTCGCTCCACGACTGCGCGACGAACAGCGTGCCGGCAGCCAGCACGAGCGCGCCGCCGAGGTAGGCGACCACCTCGACCACCTTCGCCATGCCCGAGGAAGGCGCCGGCCCGGCGGCGGCCGGGGCATCGAGGATGCGCGCCACGACACCACGGGCGCGAGCTGCCGCTGCGGGGGCGATGAGCTGCTCGGTGACGAGCGCGTCGACGATGCGGTCGGCGGAACGAGGCTGGGTCATGACACCACCGTCCCAGTCGGGCGGACCACCCGCATGGGCTCTCGTACTCAACTTCACGGGTCCAGGTGCCCGGGCCTTCGGTCCTCAGGCGTGCTCGCTGTCGCCCAGCCGCTCGTGGGCCACGTGCGAGGCCGGCTCGAGCTGGAAGGTGGCGTGCTGGATGCCGAAGCACTCGGCCACGCAGGCCGACAGCTCGTCGAGGAGTGGCCCGACGCCGCGTTCGGCGAGGGCCGCGTCGGTGACCCGCACGTGGGCCGAGAGCGCCGGTAGGCCGCTGGTGATCTGCCACGCGTGCAGGTCGTGCACGTCGATGACTCCGTCCACGCCGCACAGGTGTCCGCGGACGTCGTCGACCTCGATGCCCGGTGGCGCGGCCTCGAGCAGGACGCCGACCGACTCGCGCAGCAGTGCGAAGGAGCGCGGCAGGATCAGCGCCGCGATGGCCAGGGACGCGATCGGGTCGGCTCGGAGGAAGCCCGTGGAGAGGATGACCACGCCCGCGACGATGGCGGCCACCGAGCCCGCGGTGTCACTGAGCACCTCCAGGAAGGCGCCCCTCATGTTGAGGTTGTCCCGGTCACGGGACGCCAGGACCGCCAGGGAGGTGACGTTCGCGACCAGGCCGATGCCGGCGAAGACGAGCAGCTGGCCGGCGTCGACGTCGGTGGGCCGCCCGAGCCGGCGCAGGCCGGTCACCACCAGGAAGCCGCAGATGCCCAGCAGCACCAGGGCGTTGACCAGGGCGGCGAAGATCTCGGCACGGTGGTAGCCGAACGTGCGCCGCGGCGTGGCCGGCCGGCTGGCCAGCAGCGAGGCGGAGAGGGCCAGCACGAGGGCGGCCGCGTCGGTGAACATGTGGCCGGCGTCGGCGAGCAGCGCCAGCGAACCGGACAGCCAGGCGCCGACGAGCTCCACCAGGGCGACCCCGCCGGTGACGGCCAGGACGAGCAGCAGCCGGCGACGATCCGCGGCTCGACCGGCTTCGTGTCCGCCGTCGTGCGTGTGGCCCGCGCCCATGGAGCCAACCGTAGTGCCCGGCCCGCTGGCGCGGTTTCTCCTCGAGGACCGGCCGCGGGCCACTACCCTGCGAGCGTGACGGAGACGTTCGCGCCCGTGATCACCGGCGTCGTGGTCATGGTCCCGCAGGCACGCGCGATCACGCCGCACGCCCACATCACGCTACTGGCGCCCTTCGGTCGGGAGTCGACGCCGACGAGCGGCGAGCTCGACGAGGTGGCCCGGTTCTTCGCCGAGCAGGCACCGTTCGCGTTCCGGCTCACCGACGTGTGCACCTTCCCCTCCGGGATCCGCTACCTCTCCCCTGAGCCGGCCGCCCGGTTCAGCCGGCTCACCCAGGGCCTGCACCGGCTGTTCCCCGAGTACCCGCCCTACCGAGGGGAGTTCGACATCGTGGTCCCGCACCTCACCATCCCCGAAGACGCCGTCGTGGGTCCGCTGCCCCTGGCCGGACACCTCCGCGAGGCGACGCTGCTGCACTCCGACCACGGCGACGTGACCGAGCTCGCCTCCTTCCCGCTGGGCGCGAGCGTCGCATGACCAGGCTGGAGGCGCGCAACGTCCGGGTCGACCAGCGGCACCGTCCACTCCTGCCGGCCACGTCCCTGCGCGTCGCGACCGGTCAGCTGGTCCTGCTGTACGGCGACCCCGGCCCGGCCCACGCCGCTCTCGCCCTCGCACTGGCGGGTCGGCTGCCCATCGACGAGGGCGTGGTGACGCTGGACGGCGTGGCCGACCCTGCGGTCCTCCAGGACGCGGTCGGCCTGGTCGACGTACCCGAGGTGAGCGCCCCCGACGACGTACTGCCCCTGACCACGGTGACCGGTGAGGGCCTCGCGATGGCTCGCGAGCCCGCCGGTCGCAGGGATGTCCGCGACTGGCTGACGAAGTACGGGCTGGGCCACCGGCTCGAGGCCCGGATGGAGGACCTCACCGCGCCGGAGCGGCTCCGGGTGCTCAGCCTGCTGACCGCCAGCCGGCCCGGCGTGCTCTTCCTCGTCGTGACCCTGCCCGAGCGCAACGGTCACGTCGGTGACCTGTGGCTGCCGGGTGCGCGGCAGCTCACCGATGCCGGGTTCGGCCTCGTGGTCACCACGTCCGTGGGCGTGGCGGGTCGGGTGCGGGCCGACCATCCCGGCCTGCAGGTGGTCGCCATCGGCGATGACGAGGAGGCCGAGGACAGCGACCCGGCAGCAGGCCTGCTCGACGCCACACCGCCGATGGTGCGCACGGGCGGCAGCACGGAGGAGGAGCGATGACCTCGATCCGGATGGCCTTCAGCGAGCTGCGCCGGCTCCTCGCCACCCGGCTGTCCCGGGCTGCGGTGATCGCCCTGGCGCTGATCCCCACGATCTACGCCGGCCTCTACCTCTACGCCAACCACGATCCGTACGCCGGCCTGGACCGCGTCCCGGCGGCCCTGGTCGTCCTGGACCACGGCGCTACCGGACCCGACGGCAAGCACGTGGAGATCGGCAGGCGCGTCGCCGACCAGCTGCTGGACGCGCACGACTTCGACTGGCACGAGGTGACCGGCAGCGAGGCGAGCCGCGGGGTCCACGAGGGCAGCTACGACTTCGCGCTCACCATCCCGGCGGACTTCTCCTCGGCGCTCACGTCCTCGGCGAGGTTCGACCCGGAGCGGGCGCGGCTGCGGATGACCACCAACGACGCCAACTCCTACCTCAGCTCCACGATCGCCGACACGGTGACCGACAACGTCCGCGACGCCCTCGCCGAGGAGGTGGGCGCCGACGCCGCCCAGCAGTTCCTGCTCGGCTTCGGGGAGGTCAAGCAGGCACTGCAGCAGGCCGCCGCCGGCGCCGGCCGGCTCGAACGGGGGCTCGCCGACACGCAACGCGGCACCGCCCGGTTGCAGCAGGGAGCCGGCCGGCTGGCCGCCGGCGCACGCCAGCTCGACACCGGCCTCGGCGATCTCGAGGACGCCGTCGCGCCCCTGCCCGACCGCACCCGGACCCTCGCCGACGGCGCGGCACAGGTCGCGGCCGGCAACCGGCGCGTCGCCGGTATCGGCGACCAGGTCGCCGCCGCTGGCGACCTGGTCCTGCAGCGCTACCGCGAGCGGCGGGCGGCCCTCGTGCAGAAGATGGACGCTGCCGATCTCGACCGCCGCGAGCAGCAGGCGGTCCTCGAGGTGTACGACGGGCTGCGACCGTCGCTGACCGGTGCCAACGCGACCCTCCAGGACGCCGCGGGCAGGCTCGACCGGCTCTCCGCCGGCGCCAACCGGGTCGCCGCCGGCACCGACCGGCTGGCGGACGCGATGCCGGACCTCCTCGACAGCGTCGGCAAGGCGCACGACGGCTCGGCCGCGCTGGTCCGCGGCTCCAACGGGGTCCGCACCGGCGCCGCCCAGCTCGACCGCGGCGTCCGCACGCTCCACCGCGGGGCGACCACGCTGCAGGACAAGCTCGCCGACGGGGCCCGCAAGGTGCCGGCCGTCGACGACGCGCTGCGCCAGCGGATGGCCCGGACCATCGGTGACCCGGTCGCGATCGACAACGTCTCCCAGGCGCGGGCCGGCTCCTACGGCGCCGGGCTGGCGCCGTTCTTCATCGCGCTGGCCGCCTGGATCGGCGGCTACGTGCTGTTCCTGCTCGTCAGGCCGCTGTCCCGACGGGCCCTGTCCGCGAACCAGGGCGCGGTGCGCACCGCGCTCGCCGGCTGGATCACGCCGGCCCTCATCGGTGCGGTGCAGATGGCGGTGGTCCTCCTCGTGGTGCTGCTCGCGGTGGACATCGTGCCGCGCAACGTCCTCGGGACGCTGGCCTTCATGGTGCTGACCTCCGCGTGCTTCATCGCGATCGTGCACGCCCTCAACGCCTGGTTCGGCAGCACCGGCCAGTTCCTCGGCCTCGTGCTGATGGTGCTGCAGCTGGTGACCTCGGGGGGCACCTTCCCCTGGCAGACGATCCCGACGCCGCTGCACTGGCTGCACCACCTGCTGCCGATGGGCTACGCGGTCGACGGGCTCCGGCAGCTGATGTACGGCGGGGTCTCCGACCTCGTCCTGCGCGACGTGCTCGTCCTGGTGCTCTGGTTCCTCGTCGCGCTCGGGTTCACCTCGTGGGCGGCCCGGCGCCAGCGTGTCTGGTCGGTCTCCCGGGTGAAGCCGGAGCTGACCCTGGGATGAGCCCGGACCGGTCCCCCACGTCCTTCACGTCAGGGAGCGGATGTTCACCACCAGCCAGGAGCCGGCGACGCTGACGGCGGCGGCGAGGACGTAGAGGGCGCCGTACCCCAGTCCCAGGCCGAGGATCGCGGCGGCGACGACCGGGGCGAGCACCTGCGGCAGCGCGTTGGCGATGTTGATGACGCCGAGGTCGCGGGCGCGGTCGCCGGCACTGGGCAGCACCTGCGTGATCATCGCGAAGTCGACGGCCGTGTAGGTCCCGAAGCCGACGCCGAGCACCACCGCGCCGACGATGGCCAGCGGCCAGGTCGTCGCGAAGGCGAGCAGGAGCAGCGCCGCCGCGGCGATCAGGCCCGATCCGATGACGAACGGCTTGCGCCGGCCGACCCGGTCCGACCAGATCCCGCCGGCGATCGCGGTCACCACGGTGACCACGCCGTAGAGGCCGGTCAACCAGAAGACCCCCTGCTCGGCCTGCTCCTTGGTCAGGTCGATGGCGTCCTGCAGGTAGTAGAGGAGGTAGAGGATCACCAGGGCGTTGCCGAGGTTCATCAGGAACCGGGTGAGCCAGGCCCACGCGAAGTCGGGATGCGTGCGGGGGCTGACCCAGAAGCCGCGGACGAACTCCCCGAGCCGGAGCGCACGTCGCTCCTCCGTGGGCAGCGGGAGGTCGCGTGCGTCGGCGAGGTAAGGCACGGACAGGACGACCAGGGCGCCCGCGGTCACGAGGTAGCCGACGGCGATCGACCCCGTCGCGGCGGCGATCCCCGACCCGGCGACGACGCCGACGGTCTGGGCGATCGCCAGCCAGCCGCCCACCGTGCCGCGTTCGGCGACCGGGACCTGGTCGGGAACGGTCGCGGTGATCGCGGCGAGCATCGCGTTGAGCGACGCCTGCGCGAGCGCCCAGCCGAGCACCATCCCGAGCACCGAGTCCACCGAGGAGAGCAGCACCATCGCGGCGACTCCGCCCACCAGTCCGCCGGCGACCCAGGGCACCCGACGCCCGACCCGCAACGGGGTACGGTCCGACAGCGCGCCCCAGACGGGGTTGAGCACGGTGCTGACGGCCGCCCCCACCCCGGTGACGAGGCTGAGCACCGCCTCCTTGTGGTCGGGACTGACAGCCTCCGCCTGCTGGGCCAGCAGCACCTGGATCGGGCCGAAGAAGCCGGACCAGACGCCGATGCTGATCAGCGACAGCCAGAGCACCCACAACCTCGAGACCGGCCGGACCGGCTCCGCCGGTGCGCGGTGCGCGGGCACGTGCCCGGCCGCGGCCCGCGGCCCCTGGGGCGGGATGCTCATCGGCCGACGACCCGCCCGAGCCGTGAGGCGGCCGGCTTCCGCGTCACCGGTTGGCCCGGATCGTGTCGGCGTACCAGCGGAACGACGCGCGGGGGGTGCGCTCCTGGGTGTCGAAGTCCACGTGCACCAGTCCGAAGCGCTGGGTGTACCCCTCTGCCCACTCGAAGTTGTCGACCAGCGACCAGCAGTAGTAGCCGCGCACGTCCACCCCGCCCTGGATCGCGTTGGAGACCGCGTGCAGGTGCGCGTCGAGGTAGTCGATCCGCAGCTGGTCGTCCATCGCCGCGCACGAGCAGCCGTTCTCGGTGACGAAGACCGGCGGGAGCTCGGGGTAGCGCTCCCGCAGCAGGGTGAGCATCTCGGTGAGCCCCTCGGGCACGATCGGCCAGCCGAAGTCGGTCGTCGGGTAGCCGGTCAGCTCCCGCTGCTCGAACGGCAGCGCACCGGCTGCCGCGGCGATCGACATCGGGTTGTAGTAGTTCATCCCGTAGAAGTCGAGCGGCTGGGCGATGATCGCCAGGTCGTCGACCACCGGTCCGGGCATCGCGTCGCCGAAGCCCTCGGGATAGCGGCCGAGCAGCATCGGGTCGGCGAAGAGGCCGTTCCACAGGGTGTCGAAGAGCCCGGCGGCGTCCCGGTCCGCCTCGCTCTCGCTGGCCGGCCACATCGGCGCGTGGTTGTTGGCCGTGCCGATGCTGGTGGCGCCGGCCGACCGAAGGGCGTGCACCGCCAGGCCGTGGCCCAGGTTGAGGTGGTGGGCGACCGGGAGGCTGTCGAAGAGGAGCTCCTTGCCAGGCGCGTGCAGGCCGAGGGCGTGGCCGAGGAAGGTCACCACGTTGGGCTCGTTGACGGGCACCCAGTGGGCCACCCGGTCGACGAGGCGCTCGGCCACCACGGCGGCGTACTCCCCGAACCGCTCGGCGGTGTCCCGCAGCTGCCAGCCGCTGAGTCCGCCGCGTTGCGCCTGCTGGAGCGCTTCGGGGAGGTCCCAGTGGTAGAGCGTCGCCATCGGCTGGATCCCCGCCGCGAGCAGCGCGTCGACGAGCCGGTCGTAGAACGCGAGGCCGTCGGCGTTGACCGGTCCGCGGCCGCTGGGCTGGACGCGCGGCCACGAGATGGAGAACCGGTAGCCGTCGGCGCCGAGCTCTCGCATCAGCGCGACGTCCTCGGGGTACCGGTGGTAGTGGTCGCACGCCACGGCACCGGTGCTGCCGTCCTGGATCCTGCCCGGCTCGGCCGTGAAGGTGTCCCAGATGCTCGGGCCCTTGCCGTCCTCGGCGGCCGCCCCCTCGATCTGGTACGCCGCAGTGCTGGTGCCGAACGTGAAGCCCGCCGGCAGCAACGGGTACGGGCTCGTCACGTGTCCTCCGCTCATGCTGAGCATTCAACCGGTCCGGACGCTCCTGCGGGAGCCCTCCCGGACGTCGGTGTCGGCGGCCTCCTTGGCAGGATGCCCGGGTGAGCATCGAGGTCCACCGCGCCGCCGACCGGTTCGTCACCCGGGTCGGCGCGATGTCCACCCGGCACTCGTTCTCCTACGGCATCCACTACGACCCCGCCAACGTGGGCTTCGGTCCGCTGGTCGCACTCAACGACGAGCGCCTCCCGGCCGGCACGGGGTACGACGACCACCGCCACGCCGCGACCGAGATCGTCACCTGGGTCGTCTCGGGATCGCTGCACCACCGTGACTCGCTCGGCAACGACGCGGTGCACGGAGCCGGCACGATCGCGCGTGCCTCGACCGGCTCGGGGATCGTGCACGCCGAGCGCGCCACCGGCACGGACCCGGTGCGGTTCCTGCAGATGATGCTCCGCCCCGAGCACGTCGACGCCGAGCCGTCCTACGACCTGACCACCGTGCCCGACCGCGACGGGCTGCACCCCCTCGTCGGCCCGGGCTGCCTCGTCCTGGGCGTCCCGGGCGCCTGCTTCCTCGCCGGCACGGCGCCGGCCGGCGAGCTGGTGCTCCCGGAGGCGGCGATGCTGCACCTGTTCGTGGTCGCGGGGCGGCTGCTGGTCGGCGACGCGCACCTCGGCCCGGCGGACGCCGCCCGCCTCGTCGGCGAGGGCGGCGCCTCGGTCCAGGTGGAGAGCCGCACGCTCATCGGGGTGTGGGCGTTCTCCTGACGGCGAGCTAGGGGATCAGCACGCCCGGGTTGAGGACGCCCTTGGGGTCGAGCCGCTCCTTGACCGCGCGCAGCATCTCCACGCCCACCGGGCCGATCTCCTCCGCGAGCCACCTCTTGTGGTCGCGGCCGACGGCGTGGTGATGGGTGATCGAGGCGCCCGCGTGCACGATCGCGTCGGACGCGGCGGCCTTGGCCGCGAGCCACTGCGCCACCGGGTCCTCGGCCTGCTTGGTCGCCACGGTGAAGTAGAGCGAGGCGCCCGTCTCGTAGACGTGCGAGATGTGGCAGAGCACCAGGGTCGTCTCGCCGAGCGCCTCCTTCAGCGCCTGCGTCACCTTCTCGTAGGCGTTGGCCAGGTTGGACCAGAAGGTCACCGTCTCGAGGGTCTCGACGAGCACGCCGACGTCGAGCAGGGAGTCCCGCAGGTAGGGCCCGTGGAACCGGCCCTCCGACCAGGCTCGCCCGGGTTGCTCACCCAGCTCGCTGCCGCCCGCGGAGGAGAGGACCGGCGTGGCCGCCGCACGGTGCGCGTCCACCGACTCCTCGGTGCCCTCGTAGCCGACGATCATCAGGCAGCCGCCGGTCGACTCGCCACCGACCTTGTCGGGGTCGGCCAGGTTGACCGCGGTCTCGGTCTCGTCGGAGAGGCGCAGCACCGTGGGCAGCACACCGGTCTGCGCCAGCGTGCGCATCGCGGCGGCGCCGTCGGCGAACGAGCCGAACTGCCACCCCTCGTAGGCCTTCACGTCCGGGACGGGACGCACCCGCACCCGTACGGCGGTGACCACGCCGAAGGCTCCCTCCGAGCCCATCACCAGCTCGCGCAGGTCCGGTCCGGCGGCGTTCGCCGGGGAGTTGCCCAGCTGCAGGATGCCGCGGGGCGTGGCCACGGTCAGGCCGACGACGAGATCGTCGAAGCGGCCGTAGCCGGCCGAGGACTGACCCGACGACCGGGTGACCGCGAACCCGCCGATCGTGGCGTACTCGAACGACTGCGGGAAGTGTCCCAGCGTGACGCCCTCGCGGGAGAGCAGTGCCTCAGCCGTGGGGCCGCGCAGCCCGGGCTCGAGGACGGCGGTCATGGACTCGTGGTCCACCTCGACGACCTTGTTCATGCGGATCAGGTCCAGCGAGATCACGCCTGCGAAGCCCTCGCGGTCGGCAACGAGGCCGCCGACGACCGACGTACCCCCGCCGAACGGCACCAGGGCGACCTTGCGCCGCTCGCACCACTCGATGACGTCCATGACCTGGCCGTGGTTCTCGGGGCGGACGACCGCATCGGGCGAGTCAGTGCCGTCACCGGCACGGAGCCGCAGCAGGTCCGGCGTCGACTTGCCCCGGGTCCGGTGCAGCCGGGCCTCGGTGTCGGTGAGCACGTTCTGCGGCCCGATCAGCGACCCGAGCTCGGCGACGAGGTCCCAGGACAGCGCCTCGCTCAGCCGGACCTCGCCGGGCTCGACCGCGGGGGTGTCGGTGGTGCCGATGAACGCGTCGACGAGACCGCGCGCCTGCTCCGGCAGGGCCGCTGCCTCGTTGGGGTCGCCCCAGCGCGACCAGTGCATCTCACTCATGCGTTACACTGTGACACATGTCGTCACTTCGTCACAAGGCCGTCTCGGCCGAGGACGCCTACCTCGACGCCGCCCGCGACGCCATCCTCGCTGTCGGCTGGAGCCGTACGACGCTCACCGACATCGCCCGCCGCGCCGGCGTCAGCCGGATGTCGATCTACCGTCGCTGGCCGGACATGGGCGCGCTGGTGGCCGACCTGATGACCCGCGAGTGGTCCGCCCTGCTCTACGTCGCGGCGAGCGGCGGCGACGAGCTCGACCGGATCATCGACAGCGTGCTCGGCACCGTCGCCGCGATCCGCGACAACGAGCTGTTCCACCGGATCCTGGAGCTCGACCCCGACGTCGTGCTGCCCTACCTGCTCGAGCGCAGCGGTCGGTCCCAGGAGCTGGTCGTCGAGCTGCTCGCGAGCCAGGTCCGGGCCGGCCAGGCCGCCGGCGTGATCCGGCTCGGACCCGCCGAGCCGCTGGCCCGCTCGGTCGTCCTCGCCGCCCACGGCTTCGTGCTGTCCGCGCACACCATGGGCGACCCCGCCGATTTCGATGCCGAGCTGGCGCGGATGCTCCGCGGCTACCTGGCCGCGTGAGCCCGGCGCGCAAACCAGCATGCGAATGTCACGCAAGGGGCAGGAGAGCACCTCGATGACCACGTCCGCGACATTCGCATGTCCGGCTGCGAGCGGCGACGACGCCCGCATCACCCCGGGCGCGGCGGGCGTCCCCGAGAGCACCGACCTGCTCGTGATCGGCCTGGGTGTCACCGGGGCCGGCGTCGCGCTCGACGCCGCCTCGCGCGGGCTCTCGGTGGTGGCCGTCGACGCCTTCGACGTCGCCTGGGGCACGTCGCGCTGGAGCTCGAAGCTCGTCCACGGTGGGCTGCGCTACCTGGCGAAGGGGCAGGTCGGCATCGCCCACGAGAGCGCCGTGGAGCGGGGCATCCTCATGGAGCACACCGCCCCGCACCTGGTGCACGCGCTGCCGATGCTCATTCCCCTGACCGACGACGTGACGCCGGTCCAGGCGTTCCTGGCGCGCGGCGGCGTGCGGGCCGGCGACCTGCTCCGGCTCGGCGCCCGCACCCGGCGCGGCACCCTGCCCAAGCCACGCCGGATCAGTGCCACCGAGACGCGCACCCTGGCCCGCGTGGTGCGCCACGACGTCCGGGGCGGCATCCTGTCGTGGGACGGCCAGCTCGAGGACGACGCCCGACTCGTGCTCGACATCGCCCGCACCGCCGCCGCCCACGGCGCCCACGTGCACACCCGCACCCGGGTGCTCGAGTCCACCGGCACCAGCGCCCTGCTCCGCGACGAGCTCACCGGCCGGACCCGGACGATCACCGCACGGGCGGTGGTCAACGCCACCGGGGTGTGGGCCGCCGACCTCGTCGAGGAGATCAGCCTGCGTCCCAGTCGTGGCACCCATGCCGTGGTCCGCAAGGAGTCCCTCCCCGGCGTCCGGTGCGCGGTGATGGCGCCCGTGCCCGGCGAGCCCAACCGCTACGTCTTCGCCCTGCCCCAGCCGGACGACACCTTCTACATCGGCCTGACCGACGAGGAGGTCGACGGCGCGGTCCCCGACGTGCCGACGCCGCCGGAGGAGGACGTCGACTTCCTGCTCGACGTGATCAACCTGGCGCTGCAGCGGCCGCTCACCCGCGACGACGTGATCGGGGCGTACGCCGGACTGCGACCGCTCCTCGACGCCGGTGGGGCGACGGCCGACATCTCCCGCAAGCACGCCGTGCTGACGTCCCGGACGGGTGTGGTGACGGTCGTGGGCGGCAAGCTCACGACGTACCGCCGGATGGCCGAGGACGCCGTCGACCGGGCCGTGGCGCAGGCCGGCCTCAGCGCCGGCCCGTGCCGCACCCGGCGGCTGCCCCTCCTGGGCGCCGCCAGGCCCGCCGAGCTGGCCCGGCTGGACGCTCCCGAGCGGCTGGTCCGGCGCTTCGGCACCGAGGCGTCGCTCGTGCTCGACAGTGCCCGCGCGGTCACCGGCCTCCCCGACGAGGAGCTGCTCGCCCCGGTCTCCGACACCGTGCCGGTCACGCTGGCGGAGCTGGTCTTCGGGGTCACCCACGAGGGTGCCGCCGACGTCTCGGACCTGCTGGACCGGCGCACCCGCGTCGGCCTGGTGCCGGTCGACCGAGAGAGCGCCGTGCCGCTGGCCGAGCGGGCTCTGCGGCTGGCCGGCGCGAACTGACGCCTCGGCGCTCAGGGACTGCAGTGAACTGACGCCTCGGCGCCCGGGGACTGCAGTGAACTGACGCCTCGGCGGGGCTACGAGTGGCTGGCGGACCCGAGGAACGACTTGAGGATCGGCCCGGCGGTGCCGGATCCGGAGGAGCCCTCGTCGACGAAGACGGCGACGGCGAGGTCGTCGACGCCGCCGAGCATCCACGCGTGCGTCTTGAGCGACCCGTCGCGAGCCGGCTCACCGAACTCCGCCGTCCCGGTCTTCGCCAGCGTGTCCGGGCCGAGGGACTGCAGCGCGGTGCCGCTGCCGCGGACCACGACGGCACGCAGCAACTGGCGCAGGACCTCCGCCTCCCGCGCGGTGAGCGGCTGCTCCGGGCCGGCGGTGGGCTGGTGGTCGGCCAGCAGGTGGGGTACGACGGTCCGGCCCCTCATCACGCTGGCGAGCACGGTGGCCATCGCCATCGGTGAGGCCAGCACCTTGCCCTGGCCGATCATGTCGGCGGCAGCCTCGGTCTCGCCCTCCGGAGGCGGCACCTGCCCGAAGTAGGCGGGGAAGCCCAGATCGTGGTCGACGCCCAGCCCCAGGGACGCCGCCGCGCGGGTGAGGTCGCCGCCGCGGAGCTTGTCCCGCTGGGAGATGAACGCGGTGTTGCAGGAGTTCGCGAACGCGTCCTCGAACCGGATCCGCCCCAGCCCGCTGGGCGGGTAGTCGTCGTAGTTCTCGAACCGCTTGCCGTTCACCGTCACGGCCGGGGCGCACTCGACGGTGCTGGCCGGGGTGACCCCGGCACGCACCAGGGCCAGCGCGCTGGCGACCTTGAACGTGGAGCCGGGCGCGTAGCGGCCGAACGTGGCGGTGTTGTAGCCGTTGTCCGCGGCACCGCTGGCCGCCGCGACGATCTCGCCGGTGGACGGCCGGATCGCGACCAGGCCGCTGTCGGAGCCGGTCGCGGCGAGCAGGTCGTCGGCACGCTGCTGCAGGGCCTGGTCGAAGGAGGTCTGCAGGTCCTTGCCGGCGACCGGCTCGACGCTGAACAGCTCCGGGACGGCGGCGATGAAGTCCGTGTTCGCCTGCTCGTCTCCGCGCACGATGCTGATGCGGATGCCGTCGGTGCCGGCCAGCTGTTCGTCGTACCGCAGCTGGAGGCCCGAGCGCCCCGTCTGGTCGCCGGGCTCCAGCCGGCCCTTGCTCGCCTTGATCAGCTCGGCGGTGGCGGGTCCGACGGTGCCGATGATCTGCGCGGCGAACCCCCTGCTGGGTCCGAGCGGGAGGTGGTCGGAGATCGCCCGTGCGCCGACGATCCCCTCGAAGGCCAGCAGGTAGTCCGGTGGCAGACCCTGACGTCGGACGACGAGTGCCTCGACGAAGGCCTTGGGGCCGGCGGCGACGACCTCCTTGGCGAAGCGTGCCCCGTCGATGTGCAGCGCCCGAGCCAGCTCCCGGGCGGACAGCCGCGCGCGGCCGGGCGGGACCTGCGTCTTGTCGAGCCCGATGCGCAGTACCGGCCGTGGTCGCACCAGCGGGGTGCCGCCCTGCCCGAGGATGCGGCCACGCTCGGCCTGCACCGTGCTGACCCGGAGGGTGTCGCCGTCCTTCAGCTTCCGGCTCACCAGCGCCGGGTCCGCCTCGACCAGCCAGCGGTCCCCTCGCCTGACCAGGTGTGCCTTCGTCGTGCGGGTCCAGTGCCCGCCGGCCGCCTGGGTGTCCCAGCGCAGCGTCGCGGTGGCCTCGTCGCCGTCGGTCACCACGTCGGTGACGGCCACCTTGCTGGTCAGCTTGTCCAGTGGCGCCATCAGGTCGTCCAGGCCGGCGGCGTCCTCGGGCGTGGTCAGCGCCTGCCGCACGCTCGCCACGTCGTACGACGCCAGGCCCCGGGCGACCCGCTCGGCCGCGGTGCGGGCGGCGTCCTCGTCACCGCTGGAGCAGCCGGTGAGCCCGGAGAGGAGTACGGCGAGGAGGGCGGCGACCAGGAATCCCCGGGAGAGTCGCGTCAGCATGGGGTGATCCGACCAGAGCGAGGCTGCCGGCGGCAAGGCGATTGCTCAGCGACTGGCCTGGACGGCCGTGGTCAGGACGAGTCCCACCGTCGTGACGGCGAAGAGGCCGTGCAGGAGCACGGCAGGCGGCGGGAGGCTGCCCTCGGCCGCGTGCCGCGGCCCGGCGGCGTGCTTCCCGCGGGGCCGGCCGTAGCCGGAACGCAGCCACAGGCCGAACATCGTGGCGCCCAGGACCGCGGCCGCCACCAGCGCGCCCAGGGAGACCCAGGCGATGACCGTGGTCGACAGGAGCAGGTAGACGACCCACACCGCCATGCCGGTGGCCGCCATGCCGCCGTGGCCGAAGATGAGCGCTGGTCCGAACCGCGACGACACCCTGTTGCCGTGGGCGTCGCGGCGCAACCCCCCGTTGGCGATCCAGGTGGCGAGCAGGTAGCCGCCCATCAGCGCGGCGGCGATCCCCGTGGCGAGTGCGGCGTACTCCATGTGCCCATGGTGCACCGCTTCGCGGTCGGCCCGCCCAGCCCAGCGCCGACCTCGGGCGGCGGAACGGTCACCGCGGCGGCCAAGTAGCCTCCCGGGGTGAGTCTGCGGCGACACCGGCCCGAGCCGCCCGGGCCGGGGCACGGGCGGGGGCACGAGCGGGTGCACGGGCGGGTCCGCGGGATGCTCGCGGACACCGAGCCGCTGCAGAACCCCTACTTCCGCCGGCTGTGGACGGCGAACATCATCACCGTCATCGGCGCCCAGCTCACCGTGGTGGCGGTTCCAGCGCAGATCTACGTCATCACCGGGTCCTCGGCGTACGTCGGTCTCACCGGCGTCTTCGGGCTGGTGCCGCTCGTGGTGTTCGGGCTCTGGGGCGGCGCCCTCGCCGACGTCCTCGACCGGCGCACGCTGCTGAAGGTGACCACCCTCGGGCTGATCGCGACGAGCGCCTGCTTCTGGGCCCAGGCGGCACTCGCGTGGAACGACGTCTGGGTGCTGCTCGGGCTCTTCTCGGTGCAGCAGGCCTTCTTCGCGGTCAACCAGCCGACCCGCAGCGCGATCCTGCCCAAGCTGCTGCCGGACCGGCAGCTGCCCGCGGCCAACTCGCTGAACATGACCGTCTTCCAGGCCGGCGCGATCGCCGGGCCGCTGGTCGGCGGGATGCTGATCCCGGTGCTCGGGTTCTCCTGGCTCTACCTCGTCGACACCCTCACCCTGTTCGCGACCCTCTCGGCGGTGATCGCCCTGCCGCCGCTGCCGGTGGAAGGCGCGGCCGGCGCGCCCGGGCTGCGCTCGGTGATCGACGGGTTGGCCTACCTGCGCGGCCACCCGGTGCTGCTGATGTCGTTCGTGGTGGACCTGATCGCGATGATCTTCGGGATGCCGCGCGCGCTGTTCCCGCAGATCGCCGACGAGTCGTTCGCCGGGCCGCCGGAGGGCGGGCTGGCCTTCGCGCTGCTCTTCGCCGCCATCCCGCTCGGCGCGGTCGTGGGCGGCATCTTCTCCGGATGGGTCTCCCGGGTCCGGCGTCAGGGGCTCGCGGTGGTGGTCTGCATCGTCGTGTGGGGACTGGGGATCACCGGCTTCGGGCTCGCCGTCGCGCTGGCCGACCTCTCCGCGCACCTGATGCTGGGGCTCGCAGTGCTGATGCTCGTCATCGGGGGCGCCGCCGACATGGCCTCGGCCGCCTTCCGGCAGAGCATGCTGCTCTCAGCGGCCGACGACGCCGTGCGCGGCCGGCTGCAGGGGGTCTTCATCGTCGTGGTCGCCGGCGGACCGCGCATCGCGGACGTCGCGCACGGTGGTGTCGCGGCGCTGGTCGGCACCGCTGCCACCGCCGCCGGCGGAGGTGTGCTCGTGGTGGTCGGGGTGGTGCTCGCGGCGGTACTGGTGCCGGTCTTCGTGCGCTACCGCGTCACGAGCTGAGCTGCCGTCATGCCGCGCGGATGCAACGCGAGGGGCATTCTTGCCACAGGCCACGAAATGCCACACATGGCCCGTTCGAACCATTGACGCCCCCAGAACGAAGGTGACAGCCGCCGACTGGTGTTCGTGGTCAACGACGTCCGCTGACCGGCGGCCGCCCTACTCGCAGGCGACCCCGTCGCCGTCGCGGTCGAGGTGGTCGTCATACCCCGGGTCGCCACGGTGCAGCGGAGTGACCCCGGCCTCGCGGGCTGCGGTGCAGGTGTCGTAGTACGTCGCCGCGCCGGTCAGGGGGCGCGGCTTCGGCGAGGCGGACGCCGGAGCAGGCGCGCCGGGGTCGTGGATGTCGTGGTCGACCCGGAGCGGCGCGTGCCAGCGGTCACGGGTGAGCGGCTGTCCGGGACAGGCGGTGAGGACGCGCTGCATCGCGGCCTTCTCCGGCGCGGTGACCCACAGGCCGTACTTATGCTTCACCACGACCTGGCGAGCGACGTACGCACAGCGGTAGGACTTGTGGGACGGC